>JAFMIR010000073.1 GCA_017853885.1 Prosthecobacter sp. | reverse complement strand
GTCTTCTGCGTGCTTATGGATGCCTCAAATGGCGCCATGATCTTCAACGCTGAACGGCCTGCTGCCACTTTGGCACAAGCCTTGCCTATTCGAGGATCGATTCAGAATCACCTAACCCATCCGTGAGGCGCCTCCGAGATTAGACCATCGAAGTGCAAGCCGACATCGCTCTGCCGAACGAAGAAGATGGGTTCGAAATCGACCCGCTCGATCAATGATGACCCAACCTTGGGAAGGCCATTAAGCCCCGACGAGCATGCGGGCGGGGTTTTCAATGCAGTCCTTCACACGGATCAGGAAGGTGACAGCTTCCTTGCCATCAACGACACGGTGATCGTAGCTGAGGGCAAGGTTCATCATCGGGCGGATGACGACCTGACCATCGACAGCAACCGGACGTTGCTGGATGCTGTGCATGCCAAGGATACCACTCTGGGGCGGATTGATGATCGGTGTGCTCAGGAGAGAGCCGTAAACGCCTCCATTTGAGATGGTGAAGACGCCGCCGGTGAGGTCAGAGACCTGGAGTTTGCCGTCCTTGGCTTTTTTGGCGTAGCCGAGGATATCCTGCTCGAGTTCGGCGAAGGACTTCTGGTCGGCATCGCGCAGGACGGGGACGATGAGGCCACGTTCGGTGCCGACGGCGACGCCGATATCGTAGTAGTGTTGGTGGACGATTTCATCGCCTTCGACGCGGACGTTGATCTGCGGGACGGCTTTGAGGGCTTCGACGACGGCTTTAATGAAGAAGCTCATGAAACCGAGTTTGACGCCGTTTTTGGCGACGAAGGCATCCTGGAGCTTGCTGCGCAGAGCCATGACGTTGGACATGTCACACTCGTTGAAGGTGGTGAGGATCGCGGCGGTCTTTTGAGCGCTGACGAGTTGGTCGGCAATCTTTTTGCGCAGCGGGGTCATCTTCTTCCGCGTGATGCGGCCTTCAGAGGAAGGTGAAGGCGCTGGCTTCGAGGCGGGTTCAGGAACCGGTTCGGACTTCGGGACGACTTCGAATTTCGTGATGTTGGCGGGCTTTTCCTCGATCTTGGGGGCGGGACTGGTCACAGGGGCAGGGGGAGGCGGCGCTGCGATCGTGGCAGCGGGAGCAGCTCCTTCGGCGATTTGACCGACCACATCGCCGATGACGACATCATCTCCGGGCTGCTTGGTGATGCTGAGGGTGCCGGAGGCCTCGGCGGTGACTTCAGCGGCTACTTTGTCGGTTTCAAGCGTGAGAAGGATGTCACCGACTTTGACGAAGTCGCCATTTTTGAAGTGCCATTTGGCGATTTGGCCTCCGGTGACGGATTCGCCGAGTGCGGGGATTTTGATGTCAGCCATTGTCTTGGGGAGTTTTAAGGAATCGAAAGTCGAAATGATGCATTACGCGCTGAAAGCAGCCTCGACTAGTTTGTCCTGTTCAAGGCTATGGATGGCTTTGGAGCCTGCGGCGGGGCTGGAGGAGCGCTCGCGGCCAGCGTAGCGCAGCTTGTGGTTGCTCAATTCTTCGAGGCGCGGGCGGATGTAGTAGAAGGCACCCATGTTGCGGGGCTCTTCTTGGCACCAGATCCACTTTTTCTGCGCCCGCGGATACTTAGCGACGATCTGCTTGAGCATCTCGTAGTTCAGCGGGTAGAGCTGCTCGATGCGGATGATGGCGGCGTTCTTGATTTTGTGCTCTTCGCGGAACTCGAGGAGATCGTAGTAAACCTTGCCCGAGCAGAGGATGAGGCGGGTGATTCGCTCCGGCGGCGCTATCAGATGTTCGTCGTCGAGCACCTCCCTGAAGGTGGTGCCTTCGGCCATGTCACTCAGCTTGCTAACACACTTCGGATGACGCAGAAGGCTCTTCGGCGTCATGACGACAAGAGGCTTGCGGGTGCTGCGCTTGATCTGGCGGCGCAGGGCGTGGAAATACTGCGCGGGCGTGGTGAAATTGCATACCTGCCAGTTGCCACCGGCGCTGAGTTGTAGGAAGCGCTCGAGGCGGGCACTGGAGTGCTCCGGGCCTTGGCCTTCGTAGCCGTGCGGGAGGAGCAGCGTGACATGGGAGGGCCGCTGCCATTTGCTCTCGGCGGAGGCGATGAATTGATCGAGGATCACCTGCGCACCGTTCACGAAGTCGCCAAACTGCGCCTCCCAGCAGACGAGCAGGTTGCTGGCGAGCAGCGAGTAGCCGTAGTCAAAGCCAAGCACGGCGGCCTCGGAGAGTAGGGAATTGTAAACGCAGTAGCGCCCTTGCTCTGCCTGCAGGTTGTTCAGTGGGATGTAACGCTCGCGGTTTTGGGAATCGTAAAAGACACTGTGGCGGTGGCTGAAGGTGCCACGACGCACGTCCTGGCCGCTCAGGCGCACGCCATGGCCCTCGGTAAGGAGCGTGCCAAAGGCCAGCGATTCGGCGTAGGCCCAATCGATGCCTTCACCTGCCTCGATGGCCTTTTTCCGCGCGGCGAGGAAGCGCTTTGCAATCGTTGGATGCAGGTTGAAGCCCTCCGGGGTCTCCAGCAGGCGTTCGCCGACTTTTTTGAGCTTCACGAGTTCGATACCGGTTTTAACAGGGTTGTAGTCGTAGGCGGGTTGGAGCTCGGCCGTGCTGCCTTCGAAGGGATTGCCGCCGTTGGCGGATTTGTCCTTCTCGGCGAGCGTGGTCACACCCTGTTCGAGTTCATCCTCGAGCTCTTTTTGCAGCGCGGCGGCTCCCGCTTCGTCAAGGATGCCCTGCGAGGCAAGGTCGAGGCGGAAGAGCGTGGCGGTGGATGGATGCTGGCCGATGGCACGTGCCATGTTCGGCTGTGTAAAGCCGGGTTCATCGGTCTCATTGTGTCCGTGGCGGCGGTAGCAAACGATGTCGATGATGACATCGCGCCCAAAGGTCTGGCGGAAGTCGAGCGCGAGCTTTGCAGCGCGCACGACTTCCATCGGGTGGTCCCCATTCACATGGAAGACAGGGGCCTCGATCATCTTCGCCACGTCGGTGCAGTAGTGCGAGCTTCGTGCGTCCGCAGGCTGTGTGGTGAAGCCGATCTGGTTGTTCACGATGACGTGGATCGTGCCGCCGGTGCGATAACCGGGGAGCTGTGAGAGATTCAGCACCTCCGCGACGAGGCCTTGGCCGGCGAAAGCGGCATCACCGTGGATGAGTACTGGGATGACCTTACGACGCTCCGCGGTGTCGCCGAGCGCTCGCTGACGTGCGCGTGTCATGCCTTCCACGACGGGATCAACGGCTTCCAGATGGCTCGGATTGGGTGCGAGCATCACGCCGATCGAATCACCGCTTGATGTCTGGCGCACGGTTTCAAAGCCGAGGTGGTATTTCACATCGCCATCGCCGGCGACCATGTTGGGAACATAGTTCTCGCTGAACTCGTAGAAGAGATATTCCAGCGGTTTGCGCAGGAAGTTTGCCAGCACGCTCAAACGGCCGCGGTGGGCCATGCCCATGATGATTTCGCGCCCGCCGTAGGCTGGCAGAGCTTCGAGGATGGTCTCGAGCGCCACAAGCATGCTCTCACCGCCTTCCACGGAGAAGCGTTTCTGCCCGACAAAGCGGCGATGGAGGAAGCGCTCGAAGGTTTCCGCCTCCAGTAGCCAGCGCAGCGCATCGATCTGCTCCTTTGCGGCCGGTTTGGGCGCCTCGCTGACCTCGATTCGGTCCAGCAGCCACGCGCGGATCTCGGGATGGTTGATGTGCCAGAACTCAAAGCCAGTCTTGCCACAGTAGATCCGGCGCAACTCGCTGAGCATCGTCTTGAGCTTCATCGACTGGCCGCTGCGGAACATGTGCGTCTGCACGTCTTCTTCCAGTTCCTCATCCGTGAAGCCCAGCCCTGCAAGCGAGAGCGTAGCGATCTCAGGCCCCTGCGTGCTCAGCGGATCAAGATGTGCCGCGGTATGGCCGAGCGCACGGAAATGATGGATCGCGTTCGTCACGCGCATGCGGAAGCTCAGCGTCTTTTCAGACAGTGTGCCCTCGCCACCTTTCGCAGGCTGAGCCGCCAGTTTGGCCATGCCGAGCTCAAAACCTTCAAAGAACGATGACCATAGAGGCTCGACGGAGGCAGGGTCTTTTTTCCAGTCGGTGTATTTCGACTCAAGGAAGTCCGCGTTGGCGCGGTAGGGGAGCGTGGCACTCATTGTAGGCTTTACAGAGGGGGGAGAGGGGCCGCCAGAATGCGTTTGTTTTGGCGTTGTGCAAACGGCATGGATTGCTTTTTGGTGGTATTCCCGAGTGACCTCATGAAAAAGTCTGCATCCGGTGCCTGCCGACCGTATAGCGTGCCGAACTTGCCATCTAGCTTTCCACCTCATGAGACTCCGCCCCTCCCGCATCCTCCGCGAGCTTCGCTCACACCAGAATAGCACCGTTTTGAAGCTCAACCTAGGCGATCCCCGGATCGTGGAACTGGCCGGTCTTGCTGGAGCAAGCGGCGTATGGCTTTGCAACGAACATGTGCCTAATGACTGGCTGAACCTCGAGCATCAGGTACGTGCGGCTAAGCTGCATGACCTCGACACCATCGTCCGGGTCAACAAAGGGGGATACAGTGAATACGTGAAGCCCTTCGAATGCGATGCCACAGGTATCATGGTGCCGCATGTGACCTGTGCGGAGGAGGCTCGCCACGTGGTGGACATGGTCCGCTGCCACCCGATGGGTAGCAAAGCACTGGATGCCGGCAACATGGACGGCCTTTTTTGCCAAGTGCCGCTGGCAGAGTATGCGCACCACTGCAACACAGAGAAGTTTGTCATTCTGCAAATCGAAAGCCCGGAGGCCTTGGAGGTGGTGGACGAGATCGCGGCGGTGCCGGGCTACGACATGCTGCTTTTCGGAGCGGGTGATTTCAGTCATCGAATCGGAAAGCTCGGCCAGGCCACGCATCCCGAGGTGGTGGCTGCCCGGAAAAAAGTGGCCGCTGCGGCCCTCCGGCATGGCAAGTATCCGGCCGTAGCCTCTTTGTATGGCCAGAAAGAGGAAGTCGTGGCGGAGGGCACGCGGGTCTTTACCCTCGGCGCAGATGTCTTGGAACTCGGTAGCGCTTTCAAGAAGCTGGTCAGTGACTTTGGTGGAATCTCCAGCTCTTCCCTCAGCGACTCCATTTACCGTTCCAAATAGTTCCAACCATGTCCGCCGATCTATTTTCGCTTCGTGGAAAGACCATTCTTCTGACCGGCGGAGCCGGATTGTATGGCCGTGGCCTCGCCGCGATGTTGGCCGATGCCGGCGCGACCCTGATCCTTGCAGCACGGGACGTCGCCAAGCTCCAAACCTTGGCCGAACAGGAAATCGCCAAGGGAAATCGGGTGTTGGCGGAATCGCTCGATCAAGGGCAGGAGGCCTCGATTCAGGCGCTGCACGACCGGATACTCGCCCAGCATGGCCCGCTCGATGGACTGGTGAACAACGCGGTGCTTCGACCGATGGAAGGCGCCAGAGGGGGGGCGGCCCAGTTTGCCGAATCGATGCGTGTCAATGCCACTGGGGTGATGCTGATGCATCAAGTGTTTGGGACCAGCATGGCTGGGGCGGGGCGGGGCAGCATTGTGAACATTGGCAGCATCCAGGGCATGATTGGTCCCAGTTATGAGCTTTATGAGGGCACCAGCATGGGAGACATGCCGCCCGATTACTTTTTCCACAAAGGAGGCATGCTCAACCTCACTCGCTTCTACGCGGCCCTCTTTGGGCCGCAGGGCGTCCGAGTGAACTGCTTGGCTCCCGGAGGTTTTTTCAACCAGCAGCCCGAGTCTTTTTTGAAGCGTTACAACGAGCACACCATGCTGGGACGAATGGCCGATGAGACCGATCTGGGAGGGGCGGTGATCTTCATGCTCAGCGATGCATCCCGCTACATCACGGGTGTCAACCTGCCTGTGGATGGTGGCTATACCGCCAAGTAAGCCCCGCCCCCACCATTGCATTAGAATGCTTAATTATTTAGTTTGGCGTAAAAGAAAAAAGTAAATGTCAAGAGCAGTCTGCGGGCCGAAAGCCACAAAAAAGTGAAAATTGTGCTTTTCAGGGATGGCTGCCCTGCTAACCTGATCCTTCAACGGCGCACGTAATTCTCAATTTAAGCCTCACGCTTGAGTTTTGAACCATGCGAGTGTCCGACCTCAACCCAACCAACCAAACCAACCTGATCAGACTATGAAATTGAACACATTGCTGAAAACGCTGGGGTTCTTGGCACTTGCCGCTACTCCCGTTGTGGCCGGAACCGCCCCCGCCCCGAAACAACCTGCTGCTGTGCAACCCGCCAACGATGACCTCGGCGTCAACGTCGGACTCGGCTACCACACCAACTACATCTGGCGTGGAGTGAATTATGGACAGAGCTGGATTGATAGCTCGGTTTCCGGAGCTTTGACTGTCGCTGAAGGCACACGTCTTGCTTGGGACATGAACGTGGGTTCCATGTTTGGAGACGATCATTTCAATGCAGGCGGCGCGGGTGCTGGTAAACTCGACTATCAGCGCCTTCAACTCGGAGCTGCTCTCCAAAAAGATGTTGGCCCAGCCACTCTGAGCCTCGGTTATCGCTATTTCAAGAACATGGGTGACCTCGCGAATAATGCCAACTTTGGCGTTCCTGCTGGTGTGCTTAGCGACATGAACGATGGTCAGGAAATCAGCCTTGGGCTTGCTACCGCTCTTGGTCCGATCAACGCTGCCACTTCTGCTAACTATGATTGGGTGAATGACAGCTGGTACTTCGATCTTGACCTCAACACCAACATTGCGGTCACCGATTCCATCAGCGTTGTTCCCTTCTTCAACGTGGGTTATGGTAAGAACATCAACTGGCAGTTTACTCCTGCGGCTTTCGCCGGTCTGACCGGTGACCGTGATGACCTTACTGGCTGGACCGCGATCAACACGGGTCTTCGCTTCCCGATCAAGCTGAACAGCCGCGCGACTCTGACTCCTTACATCGCTGGCAATCTGCCGATGGGCACTACGTCCAATCAGTCGGTCGGTGGCACTCTCGACACGGCCTTCAAGAGCGTGCTCGTGGGTGGCGTTAGCCTCAATGTTCGCTTCTAATCGCCTCGCGCGATTCACAACCTTTTCGGTTGAACCTCCCGGCTTGAGCCGGGAGGTTTTTTTTGGCATGAAAGCTCCTACGACACCCCCTAAGCCCGATGGCATCGAGCGTGATTTGTTCGGGGAGTCGCCATGCTCTGAGGCCATGCAAGAAGTGGGCAGGATCATAAGTCCTGCGGCTGAATCCATCATTCGGGTGCAATTGGAGGGTTCGGCCGCTCTCGAACTCGACTACTTGGTGCCACCCCGATTGGAGGGGCGGCTCACCATCGGTTCGCGGGTGTTGGTGCCCTTGCAGCGACAACAGGTCCCGGCCGTGGTGATGGAGGTCATGCGAGACTCTCCGCATCGTGGTAAGCTCAAAGCTGCCTTATCCCTGGTTGGATCCAAGCCCCTGTTCACAGCCGGCCTGCTCTCTCTAGCGAAATGGATGAGCGATTACTACATCATTCCAAGGCATCAAGTGCTTCGAACGATGCTGCCACAGGTCGTGCGTGATAGGCCGGAGACCTTTCTCAAGGAAAGCCTTCTGAGTCTGGTTTCGATGCCACCCCCAGACATCTGGGCAAAGATGCTCAAAACAGCCCCCATGCAGGCCCGCGTTCTGGAGGCGTTGAAGGCGGCAGGTGGGCAGCTCGCTTTGAGCGGGCTGCGCCGTGAACTGCCTCGTGCCACCAGCCTCATCAAGCCCCTGCTGAAAGCCGGCTGGCTGTCCCGCACCGAGGCACGGGTGGAACGTGATCCGTTCCAAGACGAGACCTTCATGCCCTCAGAGGCCCTCACCCTCACCGCTGAGCAGCAGGAGGCTGTCGACGCGACCGGGAAAGCCCTCGCCGCGCCTGTGGAGGCGCGGCCGCTGCTGCTTCATGGTGTCACCGGTAGCGGAAAGACGGAGGTCTACCTCCAGACCATTGCGTGTGTGATCGAGAAGGGGCTGACCGCGCTCGTTTTGGTGCCGGAGATCAGCCTCACGCCGCAGACCATCGAGCGCTTCAAGTCCCGCTTTTCGGATCGCAAAGAGCGCATCGCGGTGCTGCACAGCCACCTCAGTGATGGGGAGCGCCATGATGAGTGGTTCAAAGTCCAAGAAGGCCGTGCGGATATCGTCATCGGAGCCCGCAGCGCCATTTTTGCCCCACTGGAGAGGCTAGGCATCATCATTGTGGATGAGGAGCACGAGCCCTCCTACAAACAGGACGAGACACCACGCTACCACGCCCGTGACCTCGCCGTCGTTCGAGCGAAAATGGAAGGCTGTGTCGTACTGCTCGGCAGCGCCACGCCCAGCCTCGAATCCTTCGAAAATGCCTCGCGGGGCAAGTATGAGCTTCTGCGTCTGACCCGTCGCACAGACGGTAAAACCCTGCCTTACATCCGCATCGTGGACATGCGCCTCGAGCGGCGGAAAGGCACAGCGGTGGCACCGCAGCACGCCGGTATGATCTCGGCCAAGCTGCATGCGGCCATCACCAGTCGCCTCGAGAAGCGGGAGCAGACCATCCTTTTCCTCAACCGTCGCGGCTTCAACACCTCCCTCACCTGCACGGCTTGCGGTGAGACCGTCCAGTGCCAGGACTGCAGCGTGCCCATGACGCTGCACAAGCATGACCAGCGTCTCGTTTGCCACGTTTGTGGTGCCCGCCGCCTTCCGCCATCGAAATGCCCCTCCTGTGCCAACCCGGCGATCAAGTTCGCCGGATTCGGCACCGAGCGTGTCGAGGAAGTCGTTCGAGCCTTGTTCCCCCAAGCTCGCATCGCACGCGTGGATACCGATACCATTCAGCGCAAAAACCAGCTTCGTGATATGCTGCGCGACTTCCGCGCCCAAAAGCTTGATCTCCTCATCGGCACTCAGATGATCGCCAAAGGGCTCGATTTCCCGAATGTCACCCTCGTCGGCGTCTTGAATGCGGATACGGCCCTGAATTTGCCCGACTTCCGGGCGGCGGAGCGCACCTTTCAGCTCCTCGTGCAGGTCGCCGGACGTGCAGGTCGCGGCGAACTCAAAGGGGAAGTCATGGTGCAGACCTACGCGCCGCATACCCCGGCGGTGCAGTTTGCCCGGCACAACGACTTCGAAGGCTTTGCTCAGCAGGAGCTCGAGCACCGCCAAGCCTTTCGTTATCCGCCATTCAGCCATGTCGTGCTCATCAGCAGCCGCGGAAAGCATCAAGCCCGGGCGGAGTTTGCCCTCCAGACCCTTCATCGGCGCCTCGCTGAGGCCCTGCCCTCCGAGGTCGTCTTGGGTGAGCCGGTTCCCAGCCCCTTGGCCAAGGCCCATGGGCAGTTCCGCTTCCACCTGCTGCTCCGCACACCCCGCATCCGGGCTCTAACAGCGCACATAAACCGCGTACTGTGCTCCGTCACCCTGCCGGAGGATGTCACCGTGGTGTGGGATGTGGACCCCGTTTCCCTGCTGTGACGAGTTCGGGCGCTCGGTTGAGCCTGAAAAACCGCTTGCCGCAGGGGTGCTCGCCGCTACCATCGCGGCCCCTTTCGCCCGGCCACGTTGGTTGGGCCAAAGATTGAACTCAAGCCCGATCCACCGAATCAGCCCCTTCGCGGGCCAGAGCATGCTCCTTGTGAGTGTGTGCGGAAGAAAAGGCGCCTCAGATACCTCATGTCATCCCCCGTACTTGCCGAACTCGTCGAAGCTGGCGTCCACTTTGGACATCAGACCAAACGCTGGAACCCCAAGATGAAGAAATTCATCATGGGCTCCAAAAACAACATCCACATCCTCAACATCGAGGAGACCGTCAATCAAATCGACAAAGCTGCTGACTTCCTCAGCGAACTGGCCCGCAAGCACAAGAAGGTCCTCTTTGTCGGCTGCAAGCGCCAAGCCCAGGAAGCCGTCAAGCAGGCCGCAGAAGCCTGCCAGCAATACTATGTGAATCACCGCTGGCTCGGTGGCACCCTCACCAACAACGAGACCCTCCGTAAATCCATCGCCCGCTTGAACTACCTCGAGGACATCGAGAAGAAGCCTGAGTTCAAGCAGATGTCCAAGAAGGAACTCGCCTCCCTCAACCGCGAGCGCATCAAGCTCGAGCGCAATCTCCGTGGCATCCGCCACATGGACCGTCTGCCGGACGCCGTCGTCATCGTGGACGCTGCTCGCGAGCACATCGCCGTCGCCGAAGCTCGTCGTCTCCGCATCCCCATCGTGGCCCTCGTGGACACGAATGCGGATCCCTCCCTCATCACGTATCCCATCGCCGCCAACGACGATGCCATCCGCTCCATCCGCATCATCCTGCAGAAGCTGATCGATCCCGTCATCGTCGCCAATGCTGAAGCGAAGAAGAACTAAACCCTCTCCCCTTACCCTAACCGATCATGGCAGAAGAAATCTCCGCTAAAGTCGTCATGGCCCTGCGTGAAAAGACCAACGCAGGCATGATGGATTGCAAAAAAGCCCTCGCTGAAGCCGGTGGCGAC
>JAFMIR010000072.1 GCA_017853885.1 Prosthecobacter sp. | reverse complement strand
CTGGCCTGCGACTTTCCCGCTCATGCTGCCAACGGCCACTGGCTGGCCTTCCATGTGAACGATAGAGCCAAGGTCCCCAGCCTGAAGCTGGGCGATGCGCCCGCAAAGAAGCTGAAGTGATCTTGGCACTGGAGGTGTGGTCATCAACTGCTAGGGTGCGAGACAGTCCTCCGATGAAAAAAGCGCTTCTCTCCCTGTTTTCTGCCGTCTCGATCAGCCTTGCTCAGGAGGCGCCTGAAGTCAGCGTGTGGAGCTATACAGGGCCGGATCTCTTTACCAGCATGATCATCGCCACGGCCACGATGGATTGGAATGGCGAAGAGCAGATCGCGGAGGACAAAAAAGGACCGGGAGATCCCAAGCTCAAAAAAGACGAGATCGCCATTTATGGGGACGAGAACGGCCTCATCGCCGCAGAGCTCACTCAGGTGCCAAAAGGCGCGAAGATCACTGTCGAGATGAGCGGTGAAGGGTTTCTGAAACCCTCAAAATGGAGCGGGACCACCCGGCGCGCGCATGACGTCATGCACATCTTCCCCAAGGCGGTGTGGGATTATGAGGTGCTGCGCCAAGTGATTGAGCAGCGCCCGGCGAATGTGACCATCAAGGTGAACATCGACGGCAAGGAACTGCCGGAGGTGAACGAGACCGTGGTGCTGCGGTCCATCAACGACTGCCCCTTCTACATCCTGTTTGACGAGGCAGGCGAAGATTTCGACGATATCTCCTTCATGTTCGCTGCCTATGTGAACGAAAATCATCCATGGATCAACGGCTTGCTCAAGGAGGCGCTGGATGTCGGCAAGGACACAGGGATCATCGAAAGCTTTGACGGCTACCAGTCCGGTGACCCCGATGTGGTGGTGGCGCAGGTCTTCGCCATCTGGAATGCCCTACAGCGACGCGGCATCAAATACAGCAGCATCACCACCACGACGCCGAGTAAATATGCCTCCAGCCAGAGCGTGCGCTTCCTCGACGAGAGCGTGCAGCACAGCCAGGCGAACTGCGTGGACGGCTCCGTGCTGATGGCCTCCATCCTGCGCAAGATTGGCATCGATGTGTATCTGGTGATGGTACCCGGCCATTGCTTCATCGCCTTCATGAACGGAGAAGGGGATGATGCCGAGCTGATCGGCTTGGAGACCACGATGCTCGGGCAGGACAACCTCAAGCCGCTGAAGGACCTGCCAAAGCTGCCTGCCAAGATTAAGCACAAGGAGCACAATGCCTCCTTCAAGACCTTTGAGGCGGCGGTCAATTCCGCCAATGAAAGCCTCGAAGAGCACGTGGAGGCTTTCGATGAGGGTGATGATCCCGAGGTGCAGATGATCTCCATCGAGGAAGCCCGCCAGCTGGGCATCATGCCGCTGGCCTCCGGCAAGAAGAAGGAGTGAACGTCCCTTTCGGCGTGGTTGTGAAGGATGGGGACGGGCAGTCGTGTTTTTAGCGGCTCTCTTTTCCGCCATGCGATCCCTGATGCTCCTCTCCCTGCTACCCACCCTGGCCCAGCTCGGTCTATCGCCGCGCTTTCCCCATAGCAGGAGCCAGGCATCGAGGCCCGCCTGCGGAGCCTCACGATCGCCTTCACCGCAGTGAGAAAGCAGGAGCGGCGGCAGACGCGGAACGCCTATTGGAAGAGGGACATCTGCCCCGCGTCCTCATCACTCCGCGGCTTCTTCCGCGTCTTCGCGGGGACGCTCGTGGCCACGGGGACTTCTTTGACGCTTTCGGCGGGCTGGTGGCCGGATTCGAGTTGCTGGAGGACTTCCTTGGCGCGGTCGATGACGTTTTCGGGGAGACCGGCGAGTCTCGCGACCTGGATGCCGTAGCTTTTTTCGGCGGAGCCGGGGAGGATCTTGTGGAGGAAGATGATCTGATGGTTCCACTCCTTCACGGCGACGTTGTAGTTTTTCACGGCCGTGCGGCTATGCGCGAGCGCGGTGATCTCGTGGTAGTGCGTGGCGAACAAGGTGCGCGCTCCGACCTTGTCATGCAGATGCTCGGCGACGCTCCACGCGATGCTGAGGCCGTCGAAGGTGCTCGTGCCGCGGCCGATCTCGTCGAGGATGACGAGGCTGCGCTCGGTGGCGTTGTTGAGGATGAGCGCGGTCTCGTTCATCTCGACCATGAAGGTGCTCTGGCCGCGTGCGATGTCGTCGCTGGCACCGATGCGGGTGAAGATGCGATCGACGAGGCCGATCTCCGCGCTGGCGACGGGCAGGAAGCTGCCGATCTGCGCCATGAGCGTGAGCAATGCGGTCATGCGCAAATACGTGCTCTTACCGGCCATGTTCGGGCCGGTGATGAGGATGAGGCGGCTCTCCTCGGGCTCCAGCGTGATGTCATTCGGCACGAAGCGCTCGCCGCTCGTGAGATTTTGATCAAGCACGGGATGGCGGCCGTCGCGGATGAAGAGATTCCGCGTCTCATTGAGCACGGGGCGTGTGTAATGAAATAAACGCGCCGTTTCGGCGAGCGAGGCGAGTGAATCGAGCACGGCGATGGTCTCGGCAGTCTCCTGGATCTGCGCGAGGTGCTGCAGCACGCGGCCGCGCAGCTCGATGAACTGCTCGTATTCGAGCGCCTTGCTGCGCTCCTCGCTGCCGAGGATCTTGTCCTCCATGCGCTTCAACTCGTCGGTGATGTAGCGCTCGCCATTGACGGTGGTCTGCTTGCGGTGGTAGTCGGTGGGCACGCTGCCGACGTTTGCCTTCGTGATCTCGATGAAGTAGCCGAAGACGGCGTTGTATTTGATCTTGAGGCTCTTGATGCCGGTGCGCTCGATCTCACGCGCCTGCAAATCCGCGATCCACTGGCGGCCGAGCGTGGAGGCATTGCGGAGTTCGTCAAGCTCCGGTAGCCAGCCTTCGCGAAAGACGCCGCCTTCTTTGATCTGCATCGGCGGTTCATCGACGATGGCGCGTTGAATTTCGGAAGAGAGCGCGGTGAGGTCGTGGAGCCGCGGGAGAAGGGACGAAAGAGACTGAAGCGACTCAAGTGACGTGAGCAGGTCTTTGAGTGAAGGAACCACGTCCAAAGACACCGCCAAAGCCTGCAAATCCCGGCCATTGCCGCTGCCCTGACTCAAGCGACTGCTCGTGCGTTCCAAATCCCGCACTTCTTTGAGCAGGGTGCGCACCTGGCTGAGGAGCATGGGCTCATCGAGGAAGGCGGCGATCATGTCCTGGCGTTGCGTGAGTGTATCAAGATCACGCAATGGATGCAGCACCCAGTGGCGGAGCTTGCGGCCACCCATCGGCGTGCAAGTGCGGTCGAGGGCGCTCAAAAGCGTGTGAGCATTGCCACCGCGGGCGCTGACGAGTTCAAGATGACTCTGACTCGCAGCGTCGATGAGCACGACGTCGTGGGTTTGCGCGACACGCAGGCGTTGGATGTGATCGACACTGCGGCGGAGCTGGAATTGCAGGTATTGGAGGATGCAGCCTGCCGCACAAAGCGCGGCGCTGAGATCCTGACAACCGAAGCCATCGAGTGACTGCACCTTGAAATGCTGCGTGAGACTATGCTGCGCCTGATCGAGTAAGAACAGGTAGCTTTCCACGCTCAACGCTGCGGCGGGACGCCCAAGCTGCGCGATCAGATCCTCCTGATCCTCGCTGAAGAGCAGTTCGCTGGCTTGGAGACGCTCCAACTCATCGGCGAGCTCGGTGGCATCCCTGTATTCCCCCACCTCAAACTCGCCGGTCGTGTGATCGACATACGCGAGGCCGAGCTTTTTGCTTTTTGCATCCCGAAAAACCGCCGCGAGGTAGTTTGGCCGGTTGGAATCGAGCAAGTTCGTGTCGTTGATGGTCCCTGCGCTGAGGATCTGTGAGATGGCACGCTCGACAAGCTTTCCCGGCACCGGATCGGTCGTCTGCTCGGCGATGGCGACACGTTTGCCGCCTTTGATCAACTTCGCGATGTAGCCCTGCGCGGAGTGATACGGCACGCCACACATAGGGATGCCGTTCCGCTTGGTGAGCGCCACATTGAGGATGGGCGAGGCGGTTTTCGCGTCCTCGAAGAATAGCTCATAAAAGTCCCCTAGGCGGAAGAAGAGCAACACGTCCTCTGGAAGCTCCCGCCGCATGGCCAGGTATTGCTTCATCATGGGAGTGGTGGCGGCGGCTTCGGACATGGGAAGCGTCAAGAGGTCAAGAGCGGCGAAGAATGGTCAAGGGGTGGGAAGGAGAAAATCACTGCCTCCTGAACCACACATACGGCAACGCGAAGCTCGATGTGATCAACACCGTGAGCACGCCCACCATCGTGATGCAGCCGAGCGAAATCAGCCCACGATTGCTTCCTAGTGCGAGCGAGCCAAACGCCAGGCCAGTGCTCAGACCGCAATACGCAAGCGAGCGACCAAGGGATGCGGCATGCGCGGCGGTTGAGCCTTTCTCACGCAGCGTGTGCATCATGTGAATCGTGAAATCCAGCCCGAGGCCGAGGCACAAAGGCACTGCGCCTAGGCTCATGAGATTCCACGTCCATCCAAACGCCGCCATGCTGCCGAGCAGCACCCACGCGCTCGCCAGCAGCACGCCCACCGCATGCAGCCGCTCACGAGCGCCACGGAAGACGAAGAAGAACAATACGAGCGCGATGCCGGCTGTGGGCAGGCACACACGAGTGATCTCGCGGTCCAGCAAAGGTTCAAGCGAAGCACGAAGGTAGTTCCAGCCGGCAGGATGCACGCCAGGGATCGCTTCGAGTTTTGCGAGCAGCGGATCGTGGATGCCTTTCGCGGGCGAGAAGGAGCCGAGGGCGGTGAGGGAGCCGTCGGAGGATGTGGAGATCAGACCGGTGAGAGGAGAGACGTCAGACGTGAGAGGTGATGACCACTTCGCGAGGACCTTTTGCGTGAGCGAGAAGGCGGTGTCGGTGAAGCCGGCGGTGTCGAGGGCGGTTTGGAGGGATTTCTCGGATGCGGAGAGTTGTTGGAGTATGGGGGTGTTGGCGTGTGGGTTGTTGGAATCGGGTACGAGAGCGGTGGGAAGGTTGTGGGGGATGGAGGCGAGCAGCTTGGAGGTTTCGGCGAGGCTTTGGTGGAGTTGCTCGGTGTTCGCAGCGTGGATGAGCAGCGGCACGGTTTGATCGCTGGCAACCATTTGGATCTCGATTCGCTCGGAGATGTCAAAAGCCTCACTTTGCTTCGGTCGCAGCACAGAGGAACCAAAATCGGTCTTCGGCATGCCTTTGAAGCCAATGATGAGGGTGCTGACGATCAACAGACCGCCGATCAACCATGTGAAGGCTTTCTGCAAAATGAGTGCGAGACGAGCTGGCGGTGTTTCGTCGGTGATGTGATTGCTTCGCATTCCTAGCGGTAGGAAACCTAGAAGCATAACGGCAGCACCCATCAGCACGCCGACCGCTGCGAGCATCCCGAGCTGAGCCACGCCGGGGAGTTGACTGAAGCCGAGCGCGGTAAAAATGGCCGCAATCGTCACGGCGGACCATGCAACGCCCGGCAGCACACGACGACGAATCTCTGCATACGATTCATTTGGATACACCGAGGCTACGTGAAGGCCGATGACACCGAAATCCTCGATAAGGCCAGTCAAAATCGCGGCGAAGCCCATGCTCATGACATTGAGCGAACCATAGATGGCACCGGCAGCACCGAGCGTGAGCAGGTTCGCACATAAGATGGCCAATAGGAGCCAAAACAGCGGCACGATGCGGCGATGCAACAGCCAAAAAAGAAAGCCCACAATAAACGTCACTGCCGAAATCGACTGCCGCATATCCGACTCCATGCCGGTGGCGATTTCCGCCTGAAACGCTGGATCGCCTGTAAAGCCGATCTGCACCTTTGCGAGTGCTGCATCGCTCTTTTGCCAAGTGTCGCGGAGGTCCTGCTTCAGCATCATGAGCCACTCGTTGACCGTGCGGTAGTCGGCGAGTGCCTCAGTGGGCGGTTGGATGAAAAGCAGGCGCAATGTGCCATCGGTGGAAGCAAACTCATCGCCCGACATCGCCGCGTCAGCACCATTCGGCGAAAGCATCGCAAGAGCCCCGCGGGCGATGCCAAAGGGGTCATAACCCGTCAGCGTAGCCTTGGACAGGTCGAGCGAGTTCGCGGTGAGCTGGCGAGATTTTTCGAGCAGCGTGGGCAGTTGGTCGGGCGCGAGGGAGGCTTTCAATGCGGCCACCTTGTCCGGCGGCGCGTTTCGCCACAGCCATGCGATGACCTCAGCAATGAAATCGGAATCGGATTGTAGCAACGACTTGTGACGCACCGAAACGACGAGATTTTTTTTGCCCTCCAAGTGCTGCGCGAGCGAGTCCGCGGCCACCTCCAGCAGTTCAACGTCCTCGCTTTGCAGCGTCACGATGAGCTGGTCACGCTTCAGATCCCGCAGCAATCGCGTGCCTTCCAACCCAGGAAGATGCTGCGGCAGCAGCGAAAGCGGATCGACATCGAAATCGAGCCGCGACACGCCAAACCATCCCGCGAAGGCGACGAGGGCGACGAAAAGAACACGCAAAAAAGCGACGGGCATGGCATTGGAAATGAGCATTGATTCGCCGGGAGGCATCTTATAACGTCACACTCCCTCAATTCAGCGCCAAACCGCCCATTCATGGAAGACTCCACAATCCAGCACATTCTCTTTGTGGCCGCCGCCGTGGTGTTTGCCTTTGCCTGCCGCACTTCACGGAATCGCTACATTGCCAAGCTGGGTGTCCTCTCGCTACTGGGCGCGCTCTATCTCGCAGGCTACTATATCACGAACCACAGCCATATTGGGGGTGGCTTGTTTGTCGGCGGCTGGTTCTTGGTGCCTTGGATGGAGATCATCTTCCGTGTGCGGCGGCTGCGTTTCCCATTGAAGAGTGAGGTGGTGAGCCGCTTCCCACCCTCTCGGGACGTTTTCCCGGATTTAAACGAGCTCACTCGGGAAGCGGAGAAAGTCGGATTTACTCAAGTGGGTGATGCCGGCTGGATGTGGAGCGAAACCGAGCACTTCATGCGGTTGTTTTATCATGAGGAAAAAAGGGTGCAGGCATCCGTGGCGCTAGCACGGCAGGGTGGGCTGGGCTTCGCGTATGTGAGCCTTACCTCCCGCGGAAAGAACGGCGTGGTATACACCTCCACGAACTATCCCTTCCCCTCGACGATGAAGCATCCGCCGAAGCACCTCGTGAACCGCTACGAGGACGCGGAATCCTTTGAGGATCTGCTCGCCGATCACGAGGACTACCTGCAAGCACTTGCTGTGACCATCGACGAACTCACTGAGCAGGACACCGAATTTCTCCACGCCTACATCCAGCGGGACATGAGCATGCAAGTGGATCACAACCTCCTCGAAGGTCTCATCGTCAAAGCCAACAGCAGCGAGTTCCGCTATTCGTGGCGCGGCTGCTTTTTCCTCTACTGGCAGATTCTGAAGGACATGGTGCGGGTGTGAGCAGGGCGGCGATTCAATTATGAGCCCTCGGCGTAGCCGGGCTTCAGCAGAAGGCGATGCGCAAAGCCGCCCACCACCGCGCCGAGCACGGGAGCGAGGATATACACCGTCAACCACCCAATGCCGTTCGCGGTGAAGGGTACGCTGCCCCAGCCGGCGATGGCGGAAAAGAGGCGCGGGCCGATATCACGGGCCGGATTGAAGCAGGCCATCGTGAGCGGGCCGCAGATGGAGATGAGCAGCGTCACCGTGAGGCCGATGAGCACGGGCGCGTGATGCGTGGGGCGTTCTTTGTTTCGCTCGTCGGTCACGGCGAGGATGACGAGCATCAGCACGGCCGTGGCGATGACTTCGATGCCAAAGGCCCGCAGATGCGTGACGATGGCCTTGGCCTCGGCGAGCGGTTTGCCGCCGGGATTGGGGAAGAACTCGCCAAACACCATCGCGGAGCCTTCGCTGCCGGGAAGGCCGCGAGTGAGGCCATTCGCGGCTTCGTGGACGCTCAGCGCATCCGCGAAGAAGACGAACACCGTCGCGGCGGCCAAAAACGCGCCGACGAGCTGGGCCGCGAGATACGGAAGCAAGCGAGAGACAGGGAAACGCTGATGCACCGCGAGCGAGACGGTCACTGCGGGGTTCAAATGGGCTCCGCTGAGAGCGGCGGTGCTGTAAATGGCCAGCGCCACGCCAAGGCCCCACACGATGGCCACTTGAAACACACCCGACTGCGCCCCGGTCGTCACCGAGGCCGCGACGACGCCACAACCGAAGAAGGTGAGGATGAAGGTGCCGACAAGTTCGCCGAGGAATGCGGTGCGGAGGGATTTCATGCTTGGGAGGCCTTCATTTGATCACGACGGCCATCCGCATACGCGGTGAAGACGGCTTTAATCTCATCGCGCACGCGGCGGAAGACATTCATGATTTCTTCCTCGCTGCCGTTGGCGTGGGCAGGATCGTCGAAGGGCCAGTGGTGGCGGTTGAGCTGGCCGGGATACATCGGGCAGGCCTGATCCGCGTTGCCGCAGACGGTGATGACAGTTTCCACGTCGCGCACGAGGAAGTCATTCATGTGCTTGCTCGTGTGCGCGGAGATGTCGATGCCGATTTCGGCCATCGCTTTGATGCCGAGCGGATGCACGTAGCCCGCAGGCTTCGATCCGGCGCTGGCGACTTCGAGGATGTCGCCAGCGACATGGCGCAGCAGGCCTTCGGCAAGGTGGGAGCGACAGGAGTTGCCGGTGCAGAGGATGAGGACGAGCGGTTTCGGCGGAGTCATGGGGAGAATGGATCTGGAATGTCGAATGAAGAATTTAGAATGGCGAAGTTAGCGGGCTGTGGGGTCAATTGGGGCTTGGGCATTCATTCGGCATTCATCATTCTGGTTTCGTCATTTGCAGCGTTAGCAGCACTTTGAGCCCGGCGTGCAGCATGAAACGGGTTGTGGAGCGGGAGCGCACTCGCCTGGCAAACAGATGCCACGGGCGAGGCAATCGGTGTGTTTCCAGCCGCAGCGGAAGGCGAGCGAGCCGTCGATGATCTCGGCGTTTTCGATGGGGAATTGGGCCACGACGCCGTCTTCGTATTCGATTTCGACGGGCAGCTCGTGATGCGGCAGCACATCGCCCGCTTTGTCGAAGATGGCGGCCAGTTTGCCAGCGACGAGGCGATGATCGACGTCGTCGTGCACCCAGGTTTGCAGCAAACAAGTCTCCAGCGTGCGACGCGTGCCGCCGCAGTCGATGAAGCGCTTCGTGACGTGGCCGACCTCGGTGATGTGGAAGTGCGCGGGAATCAGGCCGCCGTCGGGAAGGACGATGGCGAGTGGTTTGTCGGCGTGGGAGCGGAGTTGGGTGAGGAATTCAGCAATGGTCATGGGAAATCAGCAGCAGGTGGTTTTTTTGCCGCCGCAGGCCAACCGGTCCACGCAGCGGAGGAAGTCGCCGAGGCAGTCGCAGGCGAGCGAGTAGTAGATGTTCAGGCCGCGCTTTTCACAGTTTAGCACGCCAGCTTCGCGCATGAGGGTTAGATGCTTCGAAACCGTGGACATGTCCACGCCGACGAGGTCCTTAAGATCGCACACGCACCTTTCGCCCTTCATCAGCGACTGCGCGATGAGCAGGCGCGACGGATGCCCCAGCGCCTTGATCACGGCGGCACGGTCTTCGAGCTTTTTCTTGGTGGTGGGCATTTATTTGGCCATTTCACCAAATAAGGCAAAAGAGCAAGTGACAATTACGCCGCCTCGGTGCCACCCGCACGATAAGCCGATGGCGAAACGTCCACCTGCCGCCGAAACCACGCCGTGAAGTGCGCCGCATGGCGAAAACCCAGCTCGAACGCGATTTCCTTCAGCGTGCCATTTCCCGCGAGCACTCGCTCCCGCGCCGATTTCCATCCAGCATAACACAGCGCAGTTGCCCGCCTCACTGCATCTGCTTTGCTGCCCGGATGAAGCCCAACCTTCTGCTTTCCGTGTATTTCGTGTGTTGCGTAGTCAATGCTTTAGCCCAGGAGCCGCGCAACATCAGCGGCATCTATCCTTCCCTCGCCATGTTCAACAACGAGGGCGAGTGCGGCACGGGCGCGGTGGTGCCTTGGGCGGATCGACTCTGGGTCATCACGTATGGGCCGCATCTGCCGTTCGGATCGAGCGACAAGCTCTACGAGATCACGCCGGAGCTGAGGCAAATCGTGCGACAGGAAAGCGTCGGCGGCACGCCGGCGAACCGGATGATCCATGACGAATCGCAGCAGCTTTTCATCGGACCGTATGTCATCGACGCAGAGCGTAAAGTGCGCATCATCCCGCCGAGCATCATGCCGGGTCGTCTCACGGGCAATGCACGCCACCTCACTCACCCCGCAAGCAAGATCTACTACGCCACGATGGAGGAGGGCCTCTACGAGGTCGATGTGAAGTCGCTCGCCGTGAAAAACTTCATCCGCGATGGCAATGGCATCAAAAAAGACTTCAAGGTCGAGACACCGCTCTCCATGCTCGACTCCCAACTGCCCGGCTACCACGGCAAAGGCCTCTACACCTCCCAAGGCCGCGTCATCTACGCCAACAACGGCGACCGCGACAAGCGCGTGCTCACCGATCCCACCACGCCCAGCGG
>JAFMIR010000037.1 GCA_017853885.1 Prosthecobacter sp. | reverse complement strand
CCGCGTTCGACGAGCTTGTTGATGAGATTGATGACGACGCTTTCCGTCGCGGTGGCCTGCGGGCGTGTCTTGATAGCATCCGGCTCAGGAAGAAGAGCAATCGGTGGAGGCAGATCGGCCGCTGAGGGAGCAGGAGCAGGCGGCGGCAGGTTTGCAGAGCTCTCCTTCATTTGAGGGGCAGCCGTTTTCGGCTGGGTAACCTCGGCGAGGAGGGGGAGTGGGAGATCAGGCTCCCTCAGTTCAGGCACTTGGGCGGCTAAGGGCAGCGCGAAGAGGACGAGAAGGGGGGGGCAACGAAGAATGAGCATGAGAAAAAAGAGAGCGGCAAGTTTCAGCGGCCGTTGAAGCGCATGATGACGGGCATCGGGGTGCCGGGTGGGGCGGGTTCGAGCACTTGGCCGACGAGGGCGCGGTTCTTGAGCATGTCATCATGCTCGGGATTGCCGGTAGAGCCGTTGAGGACGACACGAGTGATACGGCCGGAGTCATCCAGCCATACGCGGAAGGGTACGCTGCCCTTCGCAAACTTTAGCCCGGCATGGCGTGAGAGGATTTCCTGCACGCCCCGGCCAAACTTGCCCTGCCAGCGGCCACGCTCGGAGTAGCTACGACCATTACCGTTTCCTCCGATGCCCATGCCTCCGATGCCCCCTCCAGATCCGAGGCCACTTGTTCCATCACCACCGGTCAGGGCTGTGCCAATGGGTTCATCGGCAGGTTTGTCTGACGGTTTGTCCTGCGCATCGGGTGGAGGCTCTTCTTCAGCGGCCATCTCTTCTTCTTTTTCTTCCTCAGGTGGAGGCTCCTCAGGCTTTGGCGGTGGTGGTGGTGGAGGTGGAGGCGGCGGGGGCATCACCGGCATGATCATGACCATGTCCATCTTCTTCTTGCTTTTGCTCTCCTTGGAAGGTTTTGCCGTGGCAAAGTAGTAACCGCCTCCGCCCAGAACGATGAGGCCGAGGATGATCATGACGAGATTGCGGCGCAGGAAACCGGGCTCGTCTTCGTCTGGTAAATCGTGAGGATTCATAAGCGCTATTTTTTGGCTTGTGTGGCGAGACCAATCTGACTCAGTCCAAGACGCCCCACGACGTTCAGTACATCCATGATGGTTTGATACTGAGTGGCGCTATCGCCTCGGATGACGACGGGGAACTCGGGCGTGGAAGATTTGAGTGCTTCGAGCTTCGAAGAGAGCTCGTCGAGCGTGACGGGGATGGTGTTAAGGAAGACCTTGCCCTCGTTGTTCACGGTGATGGCCTGCATTTTCGGCCCTTCAATAGGTTTTGATGACGCAGGGCCACCACGCGGCAGATTCACTTTGATACCCTGAACACCTGCTGTCGTCATGATGATGAAGATCAGCAGCAGCACGAGGTAGAGATCCACCATCGGTGTGACATTAATGTCGTCATAGCTCTTGTTGTCTGTTTGCATGGCGGTTTAGGCTTCTTTGTGGTGTTCGGCCATCCGGGTGATGAATTCATCGATGAAGGTCTCCATATTCGTCACCACATCCTTGATACGGGAACTGAGGTAGGAGTAGATGAAGAGAGCCGGAATGGCGACGGCGAGGCCGGCGACGGTGGCGAGCAAAGCGCCCGCGATACCCGGTGCGATGCTGTTCACCTCCACCTCACCGCTTTTCGCGATGACGGCGAAGGTGATCATCACGCCGATGACGGTGCCGAGCAGGCCGAGGTAAGGGCCACCCGCAATGCCGATGGTGAGAAAGACGAGCTTACCATTGAGTTTCTGAACCTCACGAACCATGCCGCCATGCAGTGTGGCCTTGATGGCTTGAATACTGCGGCCGCTGAGTCCGCCCGAGTTTTTTTTCTCTGTGATTTCGGATGTGACCTGACGCGCGGGCTTAAGACGTTTGCTAATCTCCTCTGCGCCAAGATGATAAATTTGATACAAAGGAGATTTGCGCATCAATTTTTGCTGCTTGGTGCTAACGGTGCCACCAAGTGTCTTCACGCTTTCAGAGTCGTCCGAATCAATCGCAGTCAGGTCAGATGAGATCTTTTCCCATCGCTTCAGGAACTCCTTTGAGGCCTTTTCAATGGTATTGAGATAGAAAAATTTCCCGAGTGCGATGGCCCATCCAACGATGGCGAGCAGCGTGCAGAGGAAAATCACGACCCAGCCGTCAAAAGTGAGGTCTTTGGAGATGTCTTTGATGAGCGTAAGGTGTTTGGCGATCTCACTCTCCTCCTCGTGATCACTCGATTCATCGGCTCCGACCACTAGGAGCTTCTGTGCATCCGCCGTGGTGCCTTGATTCAAAGCAGCGAAAGCGATGAATCCCGCCGGCCAAGCTGTTTTGGCGATTTGAAGTTCATCCAACTCTCCTGTGTAACCGGAAAGTCCAGCGCCAGCACTATCCTTGCTGATTTCTAGTGGTGTTTTCAGCGAAGGCATCGCGGCAGAGAGTTGGCCATACGACTTGCCATTCACATACACGGTGGTCGTTCCTGCATCGTGCACAGCGGCAAGGTGGGTCCAAGCATTCGCAGCGATAGGTGCACCGGGACTGCTGCGCTGTTTATTGATCTCAACAAACGGCACGCCGTTATTCAAGCCAAGAACGAGAGCACTCGTGCCA
Source organism: Prosthecobacter sp. (assembly GCA_017853885.1). Lineage (GTDB taxonomy): Bacteria > Verrucomicrobiota > Verrucomicrobiia > Verrucomicrobiales > Verrucomicrobiaceae > Prosthecobacter. The sequence continues at coordinate 34,139 of JAFMIR010000037.1, read as the reverse complement.
TCGCGTCGGCTGAGTATCACAGCATCAGCCGCGAGTGCAGATGGCTTCACCCATACGGAGATTGTCAAAGGTGCACCGGGAGCCCACTCGGGGAGTGTGTTCACTTTCACCGGTGTCTGCCCAAAGACACGCAGACCACTTCCAATAAGGGCGCCCGCGGCAGGCGGCGGTGCGCCCTCAGCATTTGCCCCTGTTGCGGAAGAGTCCGTGCCGACCCTTGCGGCATCAGCGAAATGGTAAACGAGCACGCTGTCGGCAGTGTAAGTCTCTTTAGAAGCTTCAGGAGCCGGAGCAGTTGAATTGCCGTAATAAAGCCAAATGGTTTTGGCTGCCTCAGGCTTCAATTCAGGCACTTGAACCCAGACATAGGCTTCGTTGAGCAAAGAGTCCCACTTCTCAACATGGTGCTTGAGCACCGTTTTATGATCATCTGCGGTGAATCGAAGGTCACTGCCATCCTCCTTGGCTGACATAAAGCTCATCACGCCTTCATGAAGACGAACGAGAACAGCGCTGGTGCCAATCGGGTCAGCAATGGCCGTGGCCTTGGTGTCGATATCGATTTTTTTTCGGATCGAGAAGCTCGGATCGAGCCAGAGCTTTTCTTCTGCGTGGAGCGTGGTGGCGAGGAGTAAGAGGAAGAGGAGTTTCTTGGGCATGGGAGAAGTCAGAAGTTGAATCGTCGGAATCTGTGAAACCGTTGGATCAGAAGTCAGCGCCTAAACGGAAAGTCATGTAAAGGTGCTGCGCGATGGCATTAGGCTGAGTCACAAGAGGCATGCCGAGGTCGAAGGAGCCGTAGAGGCGGTCTTGCCAGCGAATCCGAGTCCCAATGCCGATGCTGGCGAGGCTATGAGTGCGTTTTTCACCTGGCAGCGTGTTGTTGACGTAAAGTTGAGCGGCTTCAGCAAAAGCGTAGCCTCGCCATTCATTGCCCTTGTCTCTGCCGTTACCGATCAAGGAAGGGCTGCGCAGTTCCATTGAACCCATGATGCCGGAGTCCCCCAACTGCGTGGCAATCAAGTAACCCCGCACGGTGTTAATACCCCCAGCGGCGATCTGTTCGGTATTAATCAACGGAGAGCCAGAAGCTTGTCCCTGAATACGCGTGTAAAGCTGGAGGCTGCCGGGGAGATCATGCGTATGGGAAAGATCGCCACGGAGGTAGAAGAAGTTGTCCTTCGCAGCAAATCGGCGGTTGCTGAATTCGCTTTGTGAGTCACCCATGCCACGCAAATGAAATACAAATGCCGTGTTGAACTCTGTGAAGCTGTGATCGCGAACCCGGCTCAACGAGTAAGACAGTGTGAAGGGGTAATAGACGATGGGGGAGGCAACTACCGTGCCGCCTGCATTCACATCTTGGATAAAGTCTTTGTAATCTAACCCAGCGCTGAGGCTGTGAAACCAGCCTTTCTCAGCAGGCAGCGTCTTCATCAAGCGGATGCCGTAGATCTGCCCCTTACCCACGACGGTGCCGCCACCCAGGGTGGAAATATTGCTGTCTTGCCAAGCGCCGGTGACCATGAGGCTCCAATCGTTTTCCAACGGCATCTGGTAGAAGGCGGAGAGCACGGTGCCGTCCGACGCCTTCTCAGGGGCGACCTGAAAGCTGGTGCCGAGGGTATGGCCGAGCTGCCAGAGGTTGGAGTAGCTCAATGAGCCATTCAAACGCAGCGGGACGGTGTTTGCGTTGTAAATGTTGTTGAGCTCAAGACTGCCGTGAAATGGATTTTTATCCTCGACAATGAGGTCAATGTCTACCGTACCAGGTGCCACGCCTTGACGTAGTTCCGGAGTGATTTTGCGATCCCGCCAGCGGTTCAACGCAATGATTTCTTTCTGCACCTCGTTGAAGTCCGGCACGGTTCCTTCGGCCATGGATTTCGCCTGCTGCTTGATTTTACTCGGTAGAAAATATTTAGCACCCTTCACGCGGAGCCTGCCGACAGGTGCTTCCACGACATTGAGGTAGATCACACCACGTGCGCCGGTCTGACGCGGCACCTCCACATAGACAGTTTGATAGCCGAGATGGCGATAGGCCTTCTCCAAACCTTGACGTGCCTGCTCGATGTCATTCTCCGAGCGTCCGGGCCCTAAATAAGGATAAACGGCTTTTTCGATATCGATGGCCTTAAGCCTGGTGTTTCCACGCACTCGGTACTCTTGGATATAAAGTGGGCCCATCTGTGAAAGCGCTGTGGGCGTGGCGCCTGCTATCTCGGTCACTTGTGGTGCAAGAGGTGGGCGATCCTGTCCTTGCGACTGATCTACCAGCAGCCCACAAGGGGCAGTTAACGCCAGCAAGCGTGATGCTCTGTGAATGGAGCGCTTTAAGGCGGATAAGATGGTAGCGATCATTTTTGCCAACCTGCTTTTGGCAGCACCGTGTCCCACCTCAACAAAGCCAAGGTTACGAATGCGTCACCGGTTCAGCCTGGAAGATGCTTTGTTGGTTTAATTTGACGGCTTTGTCACTTGAGCCGCGTTGACTTGGTTGTGTTGCACGCGTTGGACATTCGCCTGTTGCTGGACCCGAATGAAGTGATCGCCACCATAGAGTGAGGCAAAGTAGTCATCACTCGTCCGCTGAGCTTTGAGCCACTGAAGATAGTATTCGTGACTAGAAGGGGAGCTGTTGGAAACGCTGACTTGATCACCGAACTGGCGGCGCATGTCGGTGAGTGTTTGAACCGTTTCCGGTGCCAGTGAAGTGTCCGTTGGTGTGATCGAGAGTGCGTTGTCCTGAAACGCGAGATCGGTTGCAGCATTGCCTACGAGAAAGGCGGCAGGGGCAAAAGGTAGCACAAGGTTGGCTTGGGCTGTTTCGAGGCTTTTCGAAAGCTCCTCAGATTCATCAGAGTCAAGCAGCGCGGCTAGAGTTGCTGCCTCATCTTCGGGAGAACAGGGTTCCGAAAGGTTTGTTAAGGGGTTTTGACGCCGTGCCTCAAACACGGCATGCAACTCGGGCTCGATGAGGCGACGAATCGTGGGCTCCGGACAGCCGGCTCGGCGCAGATTCGCAATGTAGGTGGCAAAGTCGGGCGCCTCCAGAGTGTGCCAGTTCACTACCGGAGAAGTTTTTGAATCCGCTGGTGGCACGGCCTGGCTCATCAGCGGGTGAGGAGGTATCGCAGGCTGGTTTGTATCTGCTGCGTTAAGCACGCTCGATTTGTTTAAATGACTTGATTGCAATCTTAACGTCAGCCACCCAAGCGCCGCATTGGTGACTAGAGAGCATGTGAGCAGCAAATGAAGAGGTCGTATCATGAGATATGCGACAGATGCAAAAACTGGTGCTGACCTATGGGTCAGCACCAGCAAACGGATTTCGGAGCATCAAAAAGTCATCATGGTCCAACGGTCGCACCGTCATTCGAACGGCTGACTTGCATTTGGGAGATACGCAGTCCGGCGGCGCCGAGGGTGGTAGCATTGTCGAGCTGTGTAGCAAGGTTGGTTCTGAATTGGGTTTCGTCTGTGCTCAAACCGGATGGGTGATAGAGGTGGAGGTAGCCCCATGCCGTGTAGAGACCTTCATAGATCAGTGAAGCGTTGCTTCCATCATACGTCACTCCCTCATAAGATAACCGCACGGCGAGGTTTGTAACAGCCGTGTTGGCATCGCTAATGCCAAGCCAAGTAATCAAGTTGACTGGAATGCCGGTGGCAACATCGTTTCCTAAGTCATCCTTGAGAGTCACTGAGGTAGAAGTGTAGGGCATGAAATTGCGAATCGTACTACCAGAACTGTATCCACCATTACCTGCAGCAAAAGAACCAACACCATCATTGATAGGCCAGACTTGAGCTGTTGTAATCGTGGTGCCTGTGCTGCTTATTTTCCACTGTTGCACTGGAGTGAACACACCATATTTGGTCTCAGCCAATTGGGTGATCCGGGTTCCTGAGCCGTTGTCACGTCCAACAGCGAGGACCAAATCATTGGCATCTGCAGCGGCAGAATTACCTGTAAACAGCTTCTTGGGCTGTGAACCATTGGTCCAGAGAGCGCGACTCAGCTGCTGAGTCATATTGGTGATTCCTGTGGTGCCTCTGTTCGCCACAAAGCAGAATGGTATGATAGCCAAATTGTTGTTGACCAAAGCAGGTGTCGGAGTGGGCGTGGAGGATTGGTAGACATCCGAGAAGGCCATGCGCGCTGTTGTGGATTGGGTAGCGCGTGAGGCGCCATTGCCCACAGTAGCATTGGTGTAGCCATTGCTTATTGGTAGTGCGGAAACGGGAATGAAGAGAAGATTGTTGCCCTGAGCGACATCAGCAATCCCCGTGGCAGATCCCGTCCACGTGCACTGCACGGTGGTAACTCCGGTAATGCCAGTAGCGTTGCCTTGAATGACAGAGTAGTCGGCACCTTCATAGCCTGCTTGTGTGGCTGCTGAGTTGCCACTGATCATCGCCGTGGCGAATTTGCAGTTTGTTTCACCGCCCATCATAGCGACGATGGCCTTGTGTGTGCCAGCACGGAAGGCGGTCGACCCTGTGAGGCGTATGGTGAGGTCTGCGGAGGCGTGCTGGACTAAGGACAAGGCCAGCAAAGCGGTGAAGAGTTGAATGGAAGATTTCATTTTAAAAAAATGTAGGATAAAGATGAGGAGTGAATCAGGCGGTTTTTTGAACTTTGCGGCGACGACGGAAAGCAATGGTCATTAGACCCACAGCAGCGAGCAGAGCGCGACTTGGCTCAGGAACAGCGGTGACGGCAAAACCGACGACACCCGTATTGCTGATGGTGAAGGTGCCCTCGAAGGAGCCGATACCTACTGTGCCGGTGGGATTTGCGCCCGACGTGGAATTCAACACGCGATAGAGATCCAAAGCCGTGCCAGAGGCTCCCGATCCGAAGTTGCCCTCAACTGTGCCAGCAAGCGTAAAAGAACTGGAACCAGTGTTGTTGGTGGACCACGTGCTTCCAGTTGAAGAAGGAAGCAGTGCTGTATTCGTCACCGCGGTGGAGAAGGCATCGTAGTTGGCGGCGAGCCCGTTGATGGCATTTGCCACATCCGCCCGTGAGGTGGAGCCAGGAATCTCCCAAGCTGCGGAAGATTGGGTTCCCGGATTTACGGTTGTTTGCGCAATAGACAGATAATTCGTGCGCACAGGATCACCATCCACTGCGGAACCGATGCTGGAGGCAGAACGCACGCCAACCACGCCCCAGTAGAGATCAGAACGGGTGTCCCAGCTTGCTCCGTAAGTGCTGGTGAGGAGGGTGCCAATGTCAATGACGCTCGAGATATTGGCAACGGCATCGCGATAGACCGTATCGGCTTGCCCGAGGTTAACGATCAGGTTCGTGCTGGAACCTGTGCCACCTGAGGCTCGGAAGCCAAGGAGCAGATCCCCGGCAACATAGGTTGTGGCGCTCGCCCTAGAGGCGAACAAGGTCATCCCAGCCACGGCGAGCATGGTGAGAAGATGTTTGGTTTGGATGAGCATGTGTTGGATATGGGTTGTCGGTTGAAGATGGAGAAGCGTCTGGAGTGATGAGTCACCAAGCATTCAGCCGTGAACTCGCGCTCGTGAATTAGGCTTTAAAAAAGGGTATTCCACTCTGTGAGCGTTACGTTTTGGTCACGGCTTCACGTATCCTGAAATGCTCTTACTGATTATGCGGTGACCTTTCTGTCACTTTAATCCCGCAGATGGCGGGCAATGACTTGCTGGAGCTTCACAATACCCTCAAATTCTCTTGATCCCGCTGAGGTGTAAATCACACGGCCATCTTGACTGACGAGCACGGTGCGTGGCACAAACTTGGTGAACATGCTTGCGTAGATTTCCCTCGATTCATCTGCCGCCATTGGCAGTCGCAAGTGATTCTCCCCTGCGATTCGCACAACTTCTTCACGCGTGTGTCCACGAGCTAGGCAAAGCACGACGAAGTCGGTGCGCTTTTCGAGTTTCTTTACGATTTCTTTTTCGATGTAGCGCATCTCAGCATAGCAAAAAGGCACGCTTGAGGCGAAAAAATACAACAATACTACTTTTCCTTTTTGCTGGGAAAGCGTGAAGGTAATTCCATCTGTGGTTTGGCACGAAAAATCAGGAGGCGGTTCCCCCTGATGAATGAGTGTGCTTGTCTGAATCTCCGCGTCCAAAGATGGGTTTTCGATAGCCAAAGAGGTGGACTGCATTCCAAGCAGTCCAACGATGGCGAGCAAGGATCTCACTGACATGATGATATGGCGGTTCTTGTAGAAGAAGAGGGCTGGTTATCAGCGCAGCTATCCAAGCATGGCAGGTAAAGGCGTAACAAGGTGCCGCCTTCAGAAGGTGTGAGCCATTCCAGCGAGCCATGATGGAGCTCCATGGCTCTTTTCACCACAATCAGACCAAGAGCGGCATGACTCCAATCGCCCAACCCTTCGGCCACTGGGCCGCGTGAGATCATCGGCGCATTTGCACGTAACTCCATTCGGCAGCCTGCGGGATCCCAAAAAACCATGAGATCAATGGATGATCGTGCTGGCAGATTTCGGATGACTTCTTCTAGAAGCTTGGAAAAAACCAGATGCCAAACGCTGCGATCTCCCTTCAGCTGACAACTGCCCACGGGAATGTGACTGGAAACACGGCAGCCTGTCATTTCGACCAGTGGCATGAGGCTTTCACAAGCGGTCTCTAGACTGCGACGAATGAAGGCATCATCACAGGGCATGAGGGTATCGGAGGCTTGCAGACGAGCTAAGGCATTGATGTCGTCGATCACGTGCATCAGTCTGCGCGAGTGTTTGTCCATGATGTCAAGGCAGCGTCCAAGCGATTCGCCGCTTTTGATCGAACCGGTCTTAAGAGTTTCGATATAGCCAAGAATCAATGCCAAGGGCGTGCGTAGCTCCAGCTCTGCCCGTGAGAGGAACATTTGCATGGTCTCTCCATCGTAGGTCTCACTTGAAGAGTTCATTTCGCGGCGTCTTTTCGCGGGTTAGAGACAAAAAGATAGCCCTGCTTTCTTACCGTGCCGATGTGACTTCCATGATCTCCCAATTTGTCCCGCAGGCGCTTTACATGTGTGTCGAGAGTTCGAGAGTGCGTGTCGTCCGCATAACCCCACACGGCGTTCAGCAGTTCACCTCGAGAGTGAATGACATCGGGATTCGCCATCATAAAGCAAATCAGCTTCATTTCGGTGGAAGTCAGGTCAGCTACCTTGCCGTCCACGAGCAGGACCATGTTCTGACGGTCTACGACAAAGTCTCCAACCCGCAGTTCGTCACTAATGGAGACTTTTTGTGAACGGCGCAGAATGGCCCGGATGCGCAAGACAAGCTCGCGCGGACTGAAGGGCTTCGTTAGGTAGTCATCGGCACCCATTTCAAGGCCGTTGATACGGTCGCGTGGCTGCGAGCGGGCGCTGAGCATGAGCACAGGGATCGAGCGCGTGCGGGCATCTGTGCGTAAGTTGCGGAATACCTGCCAGCCATCCATGCCAGGCAACATGATATCGAGCACGATCAGCTGTGGCCTCTCCTTGGCGGCTGTCTCCAGAACTTCGAGTCCGTTGTGAACCGCGATAACTTCGCATCCTTCTTGGGATAAGTGAAGGGTAACGAGGTCGGTGATGTCTTTTTCGTCATCGACGATCAGGATGCGGCTCATGCGATTAAGGCACATCAACGTCACATTACTCGTTATGCCAAAGGCCTCTCTGTTACGATCTCGTCGCACAGGTGCAGCCACAGTGCCTTTCGATGCATGCAGAAACCGAAAAACTACAGCCGATTTCAATCGGCGACGTGGTGTGAGCAGCTCTTCCTGATCAGGCGCTGAGGCTGGCCGCGGCCTCTTTGCCTTCGTTGTTCACGATTTTTCCCGTGAGGTCAGCCCTGCAGTCCGCTTTGAGTTCGTCACGAAATTTCCGAACGAAGGACTGGGTGGGCCAAGCAGAGGCTTCGCCGAAAGCGCAGATGGTGCGTCCGTCGATTTGCACAGCGACCTGCTCCAGCGTGTCCACATCATCGGGGCTGGCATTGCCGGAAACAATGCGGTCGCTGATCTTTTTCATCCACAGGCTGCCTTCGCGGCAGGGAGTGCACTGGCCGCAACTCTCGTGGGCATAGAAGTTGTTCAGGTTGTTGATGACCCAACTCATGCTACGGCTGTCGTCCATGATGATGACGCCACCGGACCCTGCCATCGTGCCGCAGGCAGCCATGGTGTCGAAGTCCATGGGAATGTCCCAGATGGTAAGCTCACGGCCGTCTTTGAGTTTAAACTGTTCATCGGCACGTAACACCTTGGCGGAGGAACCACCGGGGATGATGGCCTTCAGTTTGCGTCCCGGCTTCAATCCACCGCAAAGGTCGTTGATCACCTCGCCCATGGTGAGCTTACCGACTTGGATCTCATAGTAACCGGGTTTTTGCACATCACCGGAGACGCACAGGATGCGGGTGCCGGTGTTGTTCGGCGTGCCGAGCTTAGCGTATTCTGCGCCACCCATCTGCAGGATGTGTTTCACATGGCAGAGAGATTCGACGTTGTTGACAATGGTGGGGCTCATGTAGAGACCAAGCGCGGCAGGGAAATAGGGTGGCTTGATGCGCGGGTAGGGGCGTTTACCTTCTAAGGACTCGATGAGGCCGGTTTCCTCGCCGCAGATGTAAGCTCCGGCACCACGATGGACGTAAATCTCGCAGTCAAAGCCGCTGCCGAGGATGTTTTTGCCTAGGAAACCCTTCGCGTGAGCCTCCGCGATGGCTTTTTCGAGGATTTTGGCACCTTCGGGGAATTCCTCGCGGATGTAGATGTAGGCGAGCTTGGCCCCGACAGCATAGCAAGCGATGGCCATGCCTTCGATGAGCTGATGCGGGTCCTGATGGATGATGTAGCGATCTTTGAAGGTGCCGGGCTCGGATTCGTCGGCGTTGCAGATGAGATAAACAGGCTTGGTGTTGGTGGGTGGGATGAAGCCCCATTTGACCCCGGTGGGGAAGCCAGCACCACCTCGGCCTCGAAGTCCGCTGGCTTTGACTTCGTTCGTGATGGCGCTGCGTTCCATGCCTAGGGCCTTTTTGAGCATCTCGTAACCTCCGTCCGCCATGGCGCACTCAATGGAAGAATTCCAGCCGACGCGATCAATGTTCTTGAAGATGAGCCGATATTCGCGGGAATGGGGTTGTTTGCCGGGGAGATACGAGATGGAGGACATGGGTCTGAACGGAGTATGAAAAAGCGAAGCGGCAGGGCAAGGGGTTTATTCCCCGTTTACGCGGGTGTGGTCGGTCTCGGATGCGCGTTTGCATCAATGCCTGTCCGCTATCACTGATAGGCGTATGGTATTCATTGTTCTTATCATCCTCGCGGCGCTCGCCTTTGGCATCAGTCAGTGGGCGGCGGGAAGGTATGCCTCTATGATGGCAAAAGGTTCCCGCGTCACCAGCCCCACTGCTTACACCGGGGCGGAAATCGCCCTTAAATTCCTCGAAAGTGAAGGTGTCATGGATGTGCAGGTGGTTGAGCACAATGGCATCGTCACCGACTACTTCGATCCGGTGCGCCGCCGTCTTTTTCTGCATCGCAGCACGGCCCAAGGCACCACTTTGAGCACTTGGGCGACCGCCTTGCACGAGGCGGCCCATGCCCTACAAACCGGCGCGGAAGGTCTCGGCGAGCTCAAATGGCGGCAAAGCGTGATTCGCATGTGCCGCTACATTCCTGTCGCAGCTTTTCTCGTGATCGTCGGGTTCATGATCGCACGAATCTTCGCCCCACGAGTGGCTATCCTCGCCTTCGCTGGGGTGTTTGGTCTCCTCGCCTTCCTCAATCTCGGCACCGTGATGATCGAATTCGCTGCCAACCGTCGCCTGCGGTCTTTTCTCGAAAACCACCTCGAACGCCACCCACAGGCCCATCAGCGCCTGAACGAGCTCCTCTTCTGTATGGCCATTCGCGAGGTGGGCGACGTGCTACGTTCGCCACGTTACTTTTTTCTCAGCGCCCTCCCCGGAGCAGGCAAATCGAGGCCCGGGTGAGGGTTTGATGATTGCAGCGGGCATTCGCAGGCGTTGAAAAGCACCCTGCATGAAACCTGCCCTGACTACGCTTTTCACTCTTTTGGCCGCCCAAATCTTCGCCGCGCCAGACGTCATCATTTATGGAGGCACCTCCAGTGGGGTTACAGCTGCCATTCAGACAGCACGCATGGGCAAAACGGCTGTTTTGATCGAACCGACGAAGTTTCTTGGCGGACTGACTACCGGGGGCCTAGGCGCGACGGATATCGGCAACAAAAAGGCCATCGGCGGCATCTCACGTGAGTTTTACGCGAATGTCTTCCAATACTATGCCGATCCCACGAAGTGGAAGCAGCAGACCCGCGAGCAATACTTCGCCAAACGCCCGCATGGCAACGCCAGCACCGAAACGACCATGTGGACCTTCGAACCGCATGCCGCGACGGAGATTTACGATGCCATGCTCGCCAAAGTGAAGGACAAAGTGACCGTCGTGTTCGGCGAGAGACTCGATCTTCAAAACGGAGTCACTCGTCGCGGATCACGCATCACGAAAATCCGCATGGAGAGCGGCAAAGAGTTCGAGGGCGCGATGTTCATTGACGCCACTTATGAAGGCGATCTCATGGCGAAGGCGGACGTCAGCTACCATGTCGGTCGCGAGGCCAATTCGCTCTACGGCGAGACCATCAACGGCCTTCAGTTGGCTGGCGCGAAGCACCATCAGTTCATCAAGAACGTCGATCCGTATGTGAAACTGGGCGATCCGAGCAGCGGCCTCGTTTGGGGCGTCACCCCCATGCCGGAGGGTAAAGACGGCGATGGCGACCACCGCATCCAGGCCTACAACTTCCGCATGTGCAACACGGACGACGATTCCAACCGAGTGCCTTTCCCGAAGCCGGAAAACTATGACGAAAAGCAGTTCGAATTGCTGCTGCGCAACTTTGAGGCTGGTGACCCGCGTCATCCTTGGGCACCGACGCCGATGCCTAACCGCAAGACGGATACGAACAACAACTTCGCTTTCAGCACCGACATGATCGGGATGAATTATGACTACCCGGACGCCGATTACGCCACACGGGCGAAGATCTGGAAAGCGCACGAGGATTATCAAAAAGGACTCATGTGGACGCTCGCCAATCATCCTCGTGTGTCGGAGAAAATCCGTGCCTTCTACTCGCAGTGGGGCCTCGCGAAGGATGAGTTCACCGACAACGGCAACTGGCCTCGCCAGATGTATGTGCGCGAGGCTCGCCGAATGATCGGCGGCTATGTCATGAGCGAGCAGAACTGCAAACGCCGCGTCATTGTTGAAGACAGCGTCGGCATGGGCGCCTACAACATGGATAGCCACCACACGCAGCGTTACGTCACGAAGGAAGGCTTTGCCCGCAACGAAGGCGACATTCAGATTGGCGTGCGTCCGTATCCGATCAGTTACCGTAGTATCACACCGAAGACAGAGCAATGCACCAACCTGCTTGTGCCGGTATGCCTCAGTGCCAGCCATATCTCATATGGCAGCATCCGCATGGAGCCCGTCTTTATGGTCATGGGCCAAAGTGCCGCCACTGCAGCCGTTCTCGCCATCGAAAATGGCGTCGATCTGCAAAAACTCGACTACGCCAAGCTCAAAGCGAAGCTCCTCGCTGATGGTCAGGTGCTCGATTTCGAGTCGCCGCCTATGCCAGAGCATCTTGCGTTCACCAAGCAGCAACTCGGCGGCATCGTTGTTGATGATAGCGAGGCCGATTTGACCGGCTTCAGCTCCGAAGGTCACACCACCCCCGGTTTCGTCGGCCAAGGCTACCGTCACGACGGCGACAGCCTCAAAGGCGAGCAAAAGGCCCGCTACACGCCGAATCTACCCGCCGCAGGCCAGTATCGCGTTTCCATCGCCTACACCGCGCTCGGCAATCGCGCCGCAAAGGTGCCTGTAATTGTCAATCATGCGGACGGCGAGAAGACCCTGATTGTGAACCAAAAAGAAAAGCCCACGGAGAAGCACAATCTGCTCCCGCTGGGCACCTTCCGCTTCGAAGCAGGCAAAAACGGCTGGCTCGAAATTCGCAACGAAGGCACCAGTGGTCACGTCATCGTCGACGCGGCGCAGTGGCTGTCGGTGAAGTGAGTTTGAGCGATGTTTTCGGTGCGCGAGTTGGTTTGGATGTGGCGTATCCTTGCTTGAATGAATGCCAAATTCCGAATCTGGGACCTGCATTGCCATCTCTCCGGTGTGCCGGGTCTCACGCCTGAAGAGCGACTTGGGCAGCTATTGCGTTACGCTGACCGCGTGGGCATCGAGAGGCTGTGTGTTTACATGGGTATGAAGTGGTCTCAGGACCCCAAGCCGGACGATTTTCGTAGGCAGAACGACGAAGTGCTCCGAGCTCTCTCTAAACATTCAAACCGCGCGTTTGGCTTCGTCACGCTCAATCCGAATCATGTGCCTGAGTCGCTTGCTGAGTTGGAACGATGCGTGGCAGACGGACCGATGGTCGGGATGAAGTTGTGGGTCGCCAAAAAATGCGATGGAGCCGAAATCGATCCGCTGATCGCTCGAGCAGCCGAGTTGAAAGCCGTCATTTTCCAGCACACTTGGTTCAAAACGACCACGAACTACCCTGGCGAGTCCACCCCGGATGATCTGGTGAAACTAGCGAAGCGTTTTCCCGAGGTGCCAATCATCTGCGGCCACACCGGCGGCACGTGGGAGCTCGGTATTCGCGCGATTCGCGATCAAAAAAATCTTTTCGCCGACCTTGCGGGCTCAGACCCCACCGCAGGATTCACCGAGATGGCTGTGCGAGAACTCGGTGCGGAACGTGTCATTTATGGCAGCGACTGCGGAGGACGCAGTTTCGCCAGTCAACTGGCCAAGGTGCATGGGGCAGCTATCAGCGATGCACAGAGGCAGCAGATCTTCCATGGAACGCTATACAACCTCATGAATCCGATCCTCAAAGCGAAAGGCATCCAAGCATGAACCGTCGATTTTTCATTCAAACCAGCACCGCAGCGGCGACAACGCCTCTCCTGGCTCTTAATCAGCCCCATTCCCCGGAGCTTGTGGATGTGAATTTTGCTACCGGCAAGTGGCCTTTCCGTGAGCTTCCCAAGCTCAACAGCGAGGCTTTGAAGCAGCGTGGTATCATGCGGGCCATCACGGGGTCGCTGGAGGCCTTGCTCACGCGTGACGTCGCAGCAGTGAATGCACGTCTTGTTGCTGTGTGCAAAGCGAGTGGTGGTGTGATGCTGGCTGCGGGTACGCTGCATCCCCGGTTGCCCGCTTGGCGTGAGGATCTGCGCCGCTGTCGCGAAGAGCATGGCATGAAAGTCATCCGCCTCCATCCCAACTACCACGGCTACCAGCTCGATGAGCCGCTGTTTGCTGAAATGCTCGATGCAATCCTCGAATTCGGCATGGCGGTGCAAATCGTGGCGCAGATGGAGGATCAGCGCACCCAGCATCCGCTTGTGCAGGTGGCACCAGTGGACTTGAAGCCGCTTCATGATCTGCTTCAGGCACGTCCGAAGGCTCGCGTGATGGTTTTGAATACGAACGCGACCATGATCACCACCGCGCTGCGTGGTTGTGTGAGTCTTTGGATCGATTGTGCGATGATTGAAGGTGTCGGCGGGCTCGAAAACACGCTGAAGATCTGGCCGATCGAGAAACTCTGTCTCGGCACACATGCCCCGTTTTTCTACCCAGAGTCCTCATTGCTCAAATTGGTCGAATCCGACCTCTCGGAGACTCAAATGACCTCGATGACGGCTGTGAACGCGAGAGCGTTTCTGGGTACTTGAGCTACTCGAGGTATTCGCCAGAGATGATCTCCTCTTCGCTGGCGTCCGCATGAATGCCTTCGCTGATCACGCGACGAGTGATGTCCTCAAGATACTGCTGCAGCACCTCGCTGAGCTCGAGGAACTCTGGCCACAAGGTGTCATCGACAAAGCTTTTTGGCACGCGGACCATGACAGTGTTCCGCCTCTGGCGAGCGTAACGGTACGGACGTAGGTCGTAGCGGCGCAGCAGGGCGATGAAGAGCTTTTTCGACCAGCTATCGAGAAGGGTGAATTTATATTCGATAGGCCGCTCTGCCTTCTCGGTCTTCTTCAGGCGTTGCTGGATGCGGCGCATGGCATCGGCGGCGGCCTCTTTCTCGCCGAGCGTAGCCGCACCCGCATAGAGGCGTTCGATCTTGCGCAGCTTTTCGAGCAGTTCAGCCTCGTTCATCAGTCAAAGACGATGGTCTTGTTTTTGAAGACGAGCACGCGGTCTCGCACATGCCACCAAAGGGCCTTGGCGAGCACGTTTTTTTCGAGGTCACGTCCGAGGCGCACGAGGTCGGGCACGGTGTCTTCGTGGCTGACGCGCATCACATCCTGATGAATGATCGGACCTTGGTCGAGCTCTGTGGTGACATAGTGGCTGGTGGCACCAATGATCTTCACGCCGCGTTCAAAAGCTTGATGGTAAGGCTTTGCTCCAACGAAAGCCGGAAGGAAACTGTGATGAATGTTCAAGATTCGGTTTGGAAACTCGGCGATCATGGCAGAGCCAATGATCTGCATGTACTTGGCTAGCACGACGGTGTGGATGCGTTCCTTTTTGAGTAGGGCGATCATAGCCTGCTCCTGCGCGAGCTTATTGTCCTTTGTGATGGGGAAAAGATGGAAGGGAATACCGAAGCGATCCGCCGCTGGCTTGAGCGTGTCGTGATTGGCGACGATAAGCGGGATCTCCACGGGGAGTTCGCCAGCCTCGTGGCGGGCGAGGAGATCGTAGATGCAGTGGTTTTCCTTCGTGACGAAAAGGGCTAGGCGCTTCTTCTGGCTGGAGAAAGCCAGCTTGAGCTGCATTTCATGGCGGCGCGCCATGGGCTGGAGGCGTGCCTCAATCTCGTCTTTTTCCAGTGTGAACTTTTCCATGCTCCATTCCAGACGCATAAAGAAGGCATTCTGTTCCTCGTCGATGTGCTGCTGCAGGTCGATGATGTTCCCTTGATGGGAGGAGATGAAGCCGGTAACATCATGGACCAGTCCGGCGCGGTCCGGGCAGTGTATGAGTAGAGTGGCAGTTTCGTGCATGGGCTTGGGTGAAAAGGGGTAGGGGAGGCCATTCAATCCGCATTCGTGGATGCGCAAACTTAAATCGCATCTTACGAATAGCTTGTGGGCTCTCCGCCATGTGATAACCCAAATAGAAAAGGCTTTGTTGGCTTCTCCATGCGTTTCATTAGCCCAGCCCCATCCCGCTTAATCGAGTTCAAGGCATCCAGAAGTTTTTTGTTACCTGATCAAATACAATCACTCCCATGGAACTCTACCAGCTCGGCTACTTCATTGAAATTGCACATCAGAGGCACTTCACGAGGGCGGCGCAGCGTCTGCGCATGGCTCAGCCTGCGCTCAGCCAGCAAATGAAGAATTTGGAAGCCGAGTTGGGAGCCACTCTTTTCATTCGTGGTAAAAAAGAAACGCAGCTCACTGCCGCAGGAAAGGCACTGCTGCCGCGTGCTGAAGCGCTTCTTGCTCAGGCAGAGGCAGCGAAAGCCGCCGTTTCAGATGTGCGGCATGTGCGTGGCGGCAGGTTGGTCGTAGCAGCTATCCCGAGCGTCTGCGCCTGTCTGCTGCCGGAGCTGCTACATGCCTTTGGCCGCGAGCATCCGCGGGTGGAACTGCAATTGATCGAAGACAGCTCCGAACGCGTCGCGGAAAGTATCGAGAGCGGTCATGCGGATCTCGGCTTTCTCCAACTGCCGGCGAACAAGTCGGCGTTTGAGAGTCGCGTGCTCATCACGGAGCCTTTTGTGCTGCTGCTCGCGAGTTCGCATGCCCTCGCGAGTGAGAAAGAAGTCTCGCTGAAGCAGCTTGCCGGTGAATCATTCCTCTTTTACAAAGGTCGCGCGCGTGACTCCGCGTTGGAAGCCTGTCGCAAGGCAGGTTTTGAGCCCCGTATCGCCTGTGAGAGTGGCGAGCTGGAAACGGTTCGTGCACTTGTGGCAGCCCACGTGGGCATCGCCATCGTTCCTCAGCTCGCGGCCACGGCTCTGCCAGTGGAAGTGCGTGTTCTGCCACTTAAGCATCCTGGCTTGCAGCGGCAAATCGCGGCGGTTTGGAAGAGAGGCGGCGGTTTGTCACCAGCTGGGGAGCAGTTGTTGGAAATGGCGGCAATGGCGAAAGCGAAAATGAAGATGACTTGATCATTCGACATTTTTTGCGCTCGCTTGCACGCTCGGTCATTCCCCGCTAAACGCAGTGGATGTCAGAATTCCTTCCCCCTCTATCCGGTGATATGACCATGTCTCAGGTGCTCATGGCTTATCCGGGTGCACAGCGGGCTTTATTTGCCCGGTATCACATCGGTGGCTGCCGCAGTTGTGGCTTTCAGCCGGGCGAAACGCTTGGCCAGGTCTGCGAGCGAAATGAAAACATCCCTGTCGAGGAAGCTATCGCGCATATTCAGAGCAGTCACGAAGCCGATTCCAGCCTGCGGATCTCCCCGCCGGACTTTGAGGCCCTGCGTCGGGCCCAGCCAGACCTGCTCATCCTCGATGTGCGGACCCGCGAGGAGCATGAAGCGGTGAAACTGCCAAACGCCCGATTGCTCACGCAGCAGCTCGTGCAGGAGATCTTCACCAGCGGGGATAAAACCAAGCCCATCGTCCTCTACGACCACACCGGCAGCCGCTCACTAGATGCTGCCGCCTACTTCATCGGGCATGGTTTTGGCGAAACGAAATGCCTCGATGGTGGCATCGATGCCTACAGCACGCAGGTCGATGCCAGCCTTCCGCGTTACCGTCTTGAAATCGAGGATTGAACCATGTTTCCCAAACGTCGCCCTTTTTCCCCCAAGCCGCTCGGCGGTCCACCACGTCCTCCGCGTCCGCCCAAAGGCCCGCCGCAGAACGTTTCCTCCGAGCTTCGCGAACACCGCACCTCTTGGGAGAAATCGGCCGACTGGTATGACCGCATCATCGGCGAGCGCGGCTCCGAGCTTTACCAGGCCGTTGTCATTCCCAGCGCCCTCAAATTACTCGATGTGAAGCGTGGCGACCGCGTGCTCGATCTAGGTTGCGGTCAGGGTGTTTTTTGCCGCGCGATGGCGCAAAAAGGCGCCGATGTCACCGGGGTCGATGCCTCACCCACGCTCATTCAGAAGGCCAAAACCTATCCTTCACGCCCTCCAGTTCGTTACCTCGCCCGTGATGCCGCACATATCGGGGACCTCGGCGATTTCGATGTTCTATCTGCTATTCTGTGTGTGCAGAACATGGAAAAGCTCGATGACGTGACTGCTGCTGCCTCCCGGGCACTGAAACCCGGCGGACGCATGCTCTGGGTGATGAATCATCCTGCCTTCCGAATTCCACGCCAGAGTTCCTGGGGGTTTGAAGACGAGCGAAAGCTACAATACCGCCGTCTCGATGCCTACAGCAGCGAGCTCAGCATTCCCATTGTCATGCATCCCGGAAAGCACGACAGCGAGAGCACCGTTTCCTTCCATCGTAGTCTTGGGAACCTTACAAAGTCTGGATTTGCCAATGGACTTGTCATCCGTGGCATTGAGGAATGGTACAGTCATAAAGAAAGTCAGCCAGGTCCTCGTGCCCGAGCAGAGAACCGTGCGAGAAAAGAGTTTCCTCTATTTCTTGCCCTGCTTTGGAGAAAAATGTGATTGGATGTCACACAAGAGTATTGATTCCCAAAAGTCTTTGGCGCCCACTGGATGCACATAGTATCAACTGAATATGCTCGAAGACTGAATCCATCCATCTTGTGTTGTCGGTGACGACAATCACAAAGTTCAAAATCAGTTCAGATAACGAAACTCTGCACTGGCAAACAGGGCTTGGCAGAAGGATGCAAGCGTCAATCCTTTGATGCTGTCTTTTGGAATAGCTTTGTTTTTTCCTAACTGCTGAGGGAAGCGAGTCCAAAAGGAAAAAAGAGCGTCTCGCTCCTTTTGATTCGGCTCACGTCCAAAAGCCAACTGGTAGGCTTGGGAAAGCTTTTGTTCGGGCGTGCCATCGATCTTGCCGATGCGCTGGGCAAAGGCGTCTGCGAGGCCTTGCGTTTCAGTGTCATTCATCAGGAAAAGACTTTGTGACGGCACGTTCGTTGTGTCTCGAGTGCCATTGACGAGGCTGGCATCAGGAAAGTCGAAGATACTAAGAAACTCGGGAATCTGATCCCGAATGATGGGTAAATACACGCTTCGGCAAAGCTGCGGTTTCGAGTTTACCTCGCGAAGTAGGTTGATCATGCCCTCGCGTCCCTCGGCAGCCCGAGCTACAGGCGATCCATCGACGGGGTAGTGGTTGATCACACCGGCAACGCTGAGCATGGCATCGCGGATTTCCTCGGCATCTAGGCGTCGTTGGGTCATGCGCCATCGATGCTTGTTGTCGGGATCGATAGCGAAGTTCGCAGCGTCGTGTATGCTACTCATCTGGTAAACTCGGCTCAGCATAATCTCTCGGATGAGCTTTTTGACCGACCAGCCATTCTCCATGAAGCTAACGGCAAGATGATCAAGCAACTCGGGATGTGTGGGCTTCTCGCCCATGGCTCCAAAGTTGTCTGGTGTGGTGACAATGCCAGAGCCCATGAGCTTCAGCCAGATCCGGTTGGCCATCACGCGTGCGGTGAGCGGGTTCTGTTCCGAAGCGATCCAGAAGGCGAGATCTAGGCGACCGCTACCTTGCGAGATGTTCAGTGGCTCAGCTTTGGCACAGAGCACCTCCACAAGGCCGCGCGGCACGATATCGGAAGGTTGCTTAATGTCTCCACGAACCAAGATGGAACTGTTCACGGGGGTAATGCGGTCGAGCACACCCATGGCAAGCGACCGTGGTGTGCCATCGTCGTAGAAGAGATCGAGATCGGCCTTCATGCCATCGGCCCGGTCAAACGAGCTGCGGATTCGAAGGAAGTTTCGTGCAGACTGACTTTGGCGTTCGGAGGAACTCATGGTCATCACCTGCTTGCGGATGTCCTCACTAGTCTGTGCCGCTTCTGTATAGCGCTGTTTGAGCTGTCGAACCTCCAGTGGAGAAATTTTGGCCAACGCGGCCACCTGGTCAGCTTCACGATCGAGTTCGATCAGAGTGCTGGGATTAGCATTTTGAAGCTGACTGTAAGTACCGTAGAGTGTTTCGCTGCTGAGAAAAATCCCAGCCAAAGCGTAGTAATCACGCTGGGTGAATGGATCAAACTTGTGGTCATGACAGCGGGCACAGGCGATTGTCACGCCAAGCATGGCTTGGGAAAGCGTGTCGATTTGTTCATCCACAAGGTCCATTTGGAACTGGCGGCGGTCGCGCTGATTGTGTCCCTTGGAACCCACGGCAAGAAAACCGGTGGCCACGATTTTTTCGGCCTGTTCATACTTGCTCAAGCATTTCATAAGATCACCGGCAATCTGCTCCTTGAGAAACTGGTCGTAAGGCTTGTCCTTCCGGAAACTTTCGATGACGTAGTCACGGTAACGCCACGCATGTGGGTACAGCACGTTAGTTTCTTTACCGCTACTCTCGGCATAACGAGCCACATCGAGCCAATGACGTGCCCACTTCTCGCCGTAGTGCGTCGAGTCGAGGTACATCTCAATTACACGTTTCACAGCATCAGGCGAGGTGTCGGCGACGAAAGCCTTCACCTCATCAGGTGTTGGTGGCAGGCCGGTTAAATCGAAGGCGATGCGTCGGATGAGTGTGGGGCGGTCCGCATCGCGAACGGGATGCAGTCCGGCTTGCTCCATACTGGCAAGAATGTAGTGATCGATCTCTGTTTTCGCCCAGCCTTCGGTTTGAACCTTGGGAGTCATTTGCTTCACGGGCTTTTGAAAAGCCCAGTGCTTTCGGCCAACATCCATGTCGATCACCCGCTTGCCACCAGTGGCATTCGCCACTTTTTGGAACCGTGGATCGGGTGCACCCATCTCGATCCATTTTTTGAAGTTGGAAATCACATCATCTGGCAGTTTCTGCTTGGGGGGCATTTGCATGTCGTCGTTTTGCCAAGTCATCGCCTGATAAATGGCGCTATCGGTGATGTTCCCGGGCGTCACGCCGGGATGGCCGCTATCCCCTCCGAGCAACGTCGCCTGTTTCGTGTCAAGCGTGAGACCACCTTTGATCTTTTCAGACTCGCTGCTGTGACACTTGTAGCAATGCTCGACAAGCACAGGGCGGATGTATTTTTCGAAGAAGTTTAACTGTTCAGCTGAGAGGCCCGCGTGTGCGTTTACAACCTCGTTGGTAGCAAGCAGACGGTTGACGGCAATCAGGGCAAGCAAGAGAGAGATGGCCTTCATAGTCGATTGAAGCAGGTTAGGGCTTTTAACCCACAGGTTAACACTTAGTTGCAGTTAAATTGTCATCACGATCTCCTCGCTGTCTCAATCCCCACGGCCTGCCTTTCTCAAATCACCATGGCCCATTTCATTTCATGACCTTCATCCACCGCACGGCTTCCATGCCACTCGCGAGCTCCTTGATCCGCACTTCCCAGGTGCCAGGATCGTCGTTGGGAGCGAGATTGAGCGCCGTTTCGAGGATGCCGTTTTCCGCAGCATAGTAACCGCTGCCTTCCACGAGGTTCCCGTTGGCGTCGTGAATGTCGAGGCGAACAGGAATGATCGCCTTGGTTGGGCCATCTTGTGTAGTGGTAATGCGGGCGAACACCTTCGCGGTGTTGTTCAGTTTAGCGATCTCAGGAACCGAAAGTTCGATGCCAAGTAGGGGCTTGGGCATGATGAGGTAGATTCTCCCATCACAGGGGCCTAACTCAAGAGGCCAACTCAAGACGCCATCATCGCCTCGATTCGGGACAATAAATCGCATGCTGGTGAGTTCATATACATTTGCGGAGTCAGCTTTTAAGCTAACGATGCCTTTTGAAGGAAGGCCATTTTCCATGACCAAGCGATGTTGTCCTACATAGCTTCCGTACTCGCGATGATCATTGATGGCGAAAAGATAGGTGGCATCACCAAACTTTCGCGTGCGGAGAATGATCTCAGGATTGTCACAGTGTGCTTTCTGCGGCAACGAAAAGCTACCAAGAGTCTTCGCGAGGTTAAGAACCTTGTTTTTGTCTTCTAGTGCCTTCTTTTCGCGTTGGAAGCTTTGGACCGTAAAATCAGCCTTGAGTGCGGGGCACAAAAAGGCATCTGCCACAATCTTACCACCCTTTTTCTGCCATTCTGCAATACGGGCCACGACACTCTTCGTCAACACATCGCAAAATGGCATAACGAGCACTTTGCGACCACTGAGACCGTTTTTGAGTAATGTTTCTTCAAACAATATGTCCGTCTGCACATGGGCATGCTGCAATGCCAGCCAGACATCCGCCTCCCAGCCCATGTTGGATCCATAGCCACCTCTTCGTGCGAACATTTGTGAGGTGAAGCTCTCCAGAAATGCAACCTCGCTGCGCTCGTCGGGAAGGTTCATCAACATAGGACCCAGTGGTTCGATCACTTCCTTGAGCAGTTGTTTCAAAACAGGCGCTGTGTGGGGATTCGTGAATCGATACGCGCCGGGACTATCGGTCGACACCAGCGACTGCCAACCGTGATACATGATGCCTTGAATCGGGCGCGAAATCTTTGTCCAAAAAGCCTCCTTTAGATGCATTGGCGCGATGGTGATGTAAGCTGCCTCCGGATCGTGATCTTCCCACGCGACTGGCTCGCTTGGAGTCCCACTTCCGATCGGTGCTGTTTGCGATCGATACCAGATAAGCTGTGTCATTTTCATGACACTCTGATTTCTGTTGCTCGCTGCACTCATCGCAAAAAGCTGGTCAGCACATAGTCCGATACGTTGAGGGTCAGGGTAGGTGTAGGTCCAGTGTGAAAGCACATCCACACTGCCGCCTGCACCGCTGATGCTTGGCTGACGCACTGCTGGATCAAAAAAGGTCAACACGCGGTTTGCGCTGCTCTTCAGCCCTTTGTGAAGTGACGTATGAAGTGCATTCCACCCATCGCCGACTGTCCAAAACCAGCGGTAGTATTTCAAAATCGGATGATCATCTGTAATCACCCGGTCTACCGGAAAGTTCTTCAACCTTGTCCAGTCAACACCGCCCCGATTCACAACCTCAACAGGAATATCCATGCCAGAGAAATTCTTGTAAGCTTCCAATTCTAGAGAGCTAAATGAAGGCTGCGATGCATCACGGACCTCCGTGTTGATCAAAGCCATGCTGAAGGCCGGATGATCGCCATAGGTCTTCCCAATGCTTACCCCAAGCGTTTGAAAGAACGGCGCAAACTCCGGCTTTGAAGCGATGATGTCTTTTCTCGTGTAAGATGCGCCTTGTCGATCGACGCGCAGATTTTTGGCATCTGCGGCTAATGTATCATGGGGCGAAAGACTTGCGACAACCTCCAATCCGTTCGCCAGTGCGCCATCGAGGTAGGTGCGGTTTCTGGCGATATATTCCGGAGATCCCGGTGGTAGCATTTTTTTCTCTTTCCACATGTCACCAGCCCCCTGATCGCTGAAACCAATAAAATGCGTGAAGCCAAGTTCTTTAAGTCGCGGAATCTCATCGCCACCAGCACCCCACATAATCACTGGCATTCGCGGGGGCGGGCGGCCAACGATTTGGAGCTTCGTGCTCTGCTCCGTGGTGTAGTCGTCGCTCTCAAAACGAGCCAGCAGTTCATACCCGGTAGGTTTGAGTGCTGTATTGAGGGAAAACTTCGCTGTGAAGCTTTTTCCTGTCGCTAGATCCGGAAGGATGAAGTGCTCTGTCTTGCCGCCGAGCAAGGCTTTGAGTTGCGCGCCCTTCATCGTCTCGCGCTTCAGATTCGTGACAACGATATCGATCGGGCGCGTGTTCTCCATTCGTTTCCATACCGTGCGTGAGGCTAAAATTTGTAACGAAACGCGTTCAAAATTCAGCACGCCTTCGCAGATGCGAACTTCGTCGATCAAGCCGGGAAAGCCTGCATAGTTACTTCCGAGTCGGTCACCAAGACTCAATTCTTTTTTTCCGGAAACTACAGCACGAAAGCCATCGAGCTTTGCGCCACCGGCCGCAGTTCCGTTATGATAAAAGTTTCCTCTGCCAGTGCCGTCGTAAGTGAAAGCAACATGCTGCCATTCACCTGCTGTGAGCTTGACGGGATCCGAGTAGATCATCTTCGATTGCGCGCCAAAGCCAAGGTTCACCCACATACGCCGCAGACCGCCTTTATCCGCCTCACCAATCTGCCATTGATAGTCTGTGTGATCGACATACTTCTTGTCGAGAAGGAAACAGCGCAGCTCCGGTTTGAAGTCCGTCTTTGGCTTGATCCACATCTCCAACGTGAAGGCGCTTGTCACTGGAAGAACGTTCACCAGGGCTGCATGCCGTTTGTCCTGCGCAGGAAACCCCGGAAACGACTCCAAACCACCCCCAAATCGGCCTTTCGCATTTAGCACGGCTCCATGCAGCTTGAACCCGTCTTCTTTGTCAAAGTTCCAATAGCCGAGCACATGCTTCCCGGAACTGTCTTCGCCACTATAACCGGTTTCCCACGTCTCTTGCAGAGCGAGGGCTGAACCGCAGCAGCTGAAGAACAATACCTGGAGAGAATGCCGGAACATAGACCCAAAAAGCACAGACACGGGACGACTCTTTCAAATTTCTTCAGGTCTCAGCGCGTTGATTGATCTGTTGTACTTAGTTCTCATCCAACGCCCGGCGAATGCGGTATTTGATGGCGAGCTGATGGGCTGGGGTATTGGCGAAGTTGATGGCTTTGATGCTTTCGATTTGGAGCAGAGCGCTGCTCTGGCTGGCGTGGGAATAGTTACCTGAGTGAGCCAGGCTTAGCAGGCGATTGATATAGTCGAGCTGAAGGTTTTGCCGCATGACGCTGATCGGCTTCAAGGGATCATCGCCAGAGCAAATGGTAGCAGTGAGGGTAGTCAGGACCTCATCGACGGTCACCTCGTTACCATAAAGCGCACTGTCTTGGAGGCGCTGGAGCGTGGCGGGATGCATGAGGTGAGCGAGAAGGGAGGTTTGAAGACGGAAAACAATGTCGTGGAGCTTCGGGTCTTCTGTTTCGTCGCCATGGTCAAAGCCGCGTCGCTGCTGCTGCAGGTGCGCGTAGAGCTCCGCCGGGGCGGCAAGGGCATCTGGGGCAAAGGCATGTTTCCCGAGCACCACGAGTGCGCGACGCTGTTTTTCAGCTTCAACAGGCTTGAAGGGCTTCACGCCTTCCGCTTGGCCCTGCACGGCACGTTCGACATACACGCCACCGATATAGCGCGAGATCGCAGTGAGGGCATTGCCGATCTCCTTGGTGATCGACATGTAGCCCTGCGCGATCTCTTGCCAGCTCTTGCCTGGCTCGGCGAGGTCTTTGAGCACATTTTTGATTTCGCCTTTGGCCAATTCGCAGCGCTGTTCACCATAGAGAATGGGGTCACTGCTCATGTCAAAGAGCATGGCGCGCGGGTCGATGGCTTTTCCGGTGGAGCGCATGTCATCTGCGTCATTTGCAAAGGCTAACTCCGGTTTGTGAGACAGGCTTGCGATGCCCTCTAGACGCTTCGCTTCCTCGACTGGATCTTCCAAGGCTTCGCTGTAGCCGAAATTGATCGCCCAATGGTCGTACGGGCCTGGTTTTGTGGTGAAATACTGGCCTTGCTTGATGCCTTTCGGGGCCAAGTTTACCGGCGGATAGTCCATCACCGAACCGGTTAGGCCGATCTTCTCCGTAATCTCAGATTTATGGATAGCATCAGGGTTGTGGAGGTGGCTGGATCGGAAGTTGTGGTTCAATCCAAGCGTATGGCCCACCTCATGTAGAGCAAGGTAGTAGAGCGACTCTTTGACGAGGCGATCAATCTCGATGCGGTCGCTCTTTTGGAGACGCAGCATGGTCTGACCAAACTGAATGCCATGACGAGCACAATTGCAGGCGAGGCAGGCTTGAGGGTCAAGATGGGGCGCTCTTGCATCGCTAGGTTCGCTGGCAAGACCGAGGTCTTGATAAAGCTTTTTGGTGAGCAGACGCTTGGTGATGTAGCTATACTCCAACATGATGTCAGCGCCGAGGATCTGGCCTGTGCGAGGATTGGCAAAGCTAGGCCCGTAGCCACCGAAGGGGGGATTTATGCTACTGGTCCAGCGCAGAACGTTGTGCTCAATATCGCCGGCGTCCCACTTCGCATCATCTGGCTGTTGTTTGACGACAACAGCGTCTTTGAATCCAGCTGTTTCAAAAGCTTCGTTCCATTTGAGCACAGCAGCACGAATTGTGTCGCGAAATTCAATGGGTGTTGTGTTTTCAATCCAGAAAACGATTGGCTCCACGGGCTCGCTGAGTGACGTGCCGGGTTTTTGTTTCACAAGGTTCCAACGATGGATGACGTCTCGATACGGCGCGGCATCGAGGCTGGTCATGTCGGTAATCTGGTGGGTAAAGTAACCGATGCGTGGGTCATCCAGACGTGGTTTAAAATCGGTCTCCGGCATGGCCAGCAGTGTGTGCTGCACCTGCACGGTGATATAACGCGCGTCGGCAATGTCTGCCTCATATTCGTGAGGCGGGTTCGGGTTTTCGTATACGTATTCCGCAACCACCGCAGTATTTTTTGGGTATCCATTGATACGCATAACTTTGGTCTTCGACTCGGAAAGGCGGCCAAGCATGGATCGTTCCCCATGCTTAACCATTGTGAGTGACTCACGGAGGAAGAGGTTGGTGGCAGGAATAAGCACGCCATCTTGGTCTTCTGCTGCGATGTTCTCACTGGCAAGTATGGCGTGGCTGATGTTTGCGTTGCGGGCGCGAGCCAGAGGGTTCTGGGGATCAAAATAGATTGAGGTATTGCTCTCGACGAATTCAACACGGTCAAAGATCTTTCGCAGCACAATGATCACCTCTTCGCCGTAGCGTCCTCGGTTGTGACCAACGCCAACAGGGCCATCAACGCTATGATTGAAATAGATGAACTCGGGCCCGAGCTGCGACTTCGTAATATAAAGCCACGGGGTTCCCTTTTCCATGTCCAGGTACATGCGGAAGAGGCCTTCGATGCGTTTGAAGTCTTTGGTGAAGTCCGCTACGGACTTTTTCTTGGGCTTGTTTTCTTCTGTGGGCTTCGATGTGTTCTGTGGAGCAGTGGCGGGGACGGATTGAGTGGTTTGTGCCAGAGGATTGGCTGGTGCTGGTGCTGGCTGCGGCTTGGGTTCAGGCTTCGGCGGCTCTGGTTTGGGTTCAGGTTTAGGTTCTGGCTTTGCTGGATCAGGCTTGGGTTCAGGTTTGGAGGGTGCAGGCTTGGGCTGCGGAATGGGCTCGGGCTGCGGAATGGGCTCGGGCTTCGGCTCAGCGGCGTGGCTACTCAGAGCGATGAAGAGGACCGTGAAGGCGTTCAAAGTGTGGCGAAGCATGTCAGGGTAGGGTAGTGGATAGAATAAACATAATGGACAACTCCGCGGGATGCACGCCTTTGTGCGAATTTTGTTCCTTCTCAGGAAAGCCTTGCATGCTGTGTCCATTTAGAAGCGTACGATTTGGTGCATGAAATCGCTCTTCCTGAGTCTTCTTGGTCTTTTCGCTTTGCCCGGTGCCGTCTTTGCGGAGCCGGACTTTTACCGCGATGTATTCCCTTTTCTAAAAGCGAATTGCGTTTCCTGCCACAACAAGACCACTACCAAGGCCGGTCTAAACATGGAATCACCTCAGCTCATGATCCAAGGCGGTGATTCGGGTCCTTCCATCATTCCTGGCAAAAGCGCCCAGAGCCTCATCGTAACTGCATCGCTGCACCAGGACGACTTGGAGATGCCGCCACCCAATAATAAATCGGGCGCGGTGAAACTGACGGCAGCTGAGGTGTCTATTTTGAAACAATGGATCGATCTTGGGGCAAAAAGTTCCACTCAGATCGAACGCACAGTGGCCTTAAAAGCATTCGCAGCCAGTGTCGATCCTATCTACAGCGTAGCGGTCACGAAGGATGGCCGCTATGCCGCCTGTGGTCGCTCAAACGACATCTTCATTTACGATCTAGCTACTCGTCGTGTGTCTGCACGAATTCCGAATGCGCATCAGGCCCTTGTGCAATCGCTGGCCTTCAGCCCAGATGGCAAAAGATTAGCCAGCGGCAGTTTTCGCGAGGTGAAAATCTGGCATATGGGATCTTCAGTGACTTCCACATCTTCCGTGGTCTCTAGACGCGCCGAAGCAAATCTGATTAAAAAAATCCTCGATAGCACCAAGCTTGCCGTATTGTCCAGCGCGGCATCCGCAGATGGTAAAACGTTAGCAATCGCCTGCTCGGATGGCTCAGTGCGCCTTTGGGATACAGTCACCAACAAGCAGGTGATCGAACTGCGGGGGCATTTGCCTGCAGCCAAAAAGTGCGCCGAGCTCGAATGGGCCATCGCACGAAACGCCCTGGAACAGGGCTTTCAAAAAAGCGAAAGCGATCGCTTTACCAAACAGAATACCGCTTTGGATGAGCTGCTCAAAAAAGCCAACGATGCCATTACCTCCATGAAGAAAGTCCTTCCTGAGAAACAGAAAGCCGTGCCTCCGGCGACTGCTGCCAAAAACGATGCACAAAAAGCTGTGGATGAGGTCAATATGAAGATCAAGGCCGCACCTAACGGCAAAGCAGATGCGACGATGGATCGTGATTTAAAGGCCGCGCAGGAGAAGCTTATCACAGCAAGGATGGGCGAGGTTTCGGCCTTGGCAGCCGTTTCTGCTACTGAAAGCAACATCAAGGATGCTGAGGATGATGTGAAACGCATCACTGATTCCAAGGCTAAAAACGGTAAAGCTATAGCTGATTCAACTGCTGCCGCAAACGCAGCCAAGACAGCTCATGACAAAGCCATCGCCGAGCTTGCTGCCTTGAAGCAGCAGATCTCCAAGCCTTCGGCTAAGGTCCTTGCATTGGGTTTCTCCGCAGACGCGGCACGTGTAGCGGCTTTGTTTGAGGACGGTGTGCTTCGTGTTTGGGCCACCGCTACCGGATGGGTCATCGAGGAAGTCGCTGGCAGTGCCTCCGGTGTAGCGACGATCGCCGCCGGCCCTGACGGTTCCTTTACGGCAGTGAAATCGCTCACGCTCAGCGTGGGCGGTTCACCTGCTTGGACACTAGAACGCACCCTAAATGAGAAAGGCTTGTTCGCTGACCGCGTGAATGCGGTGCGCTTCAGTCCTGATGGCAAAACGCTTGTGACAGGTGGGGGAGAGCTATCACGCACAGGCGACATCTTCTTCTTCGATGTGGTTACCGGAAAAGTCGTGCGCAGCTGGAGGGAAAAGCACAGCGACACCATCCTATGCCTCGACTTCTCACCGGACGGCAAACTGCTGGCCTCAGGTGCAGCGGACAAGATCACTCGTGTTACAGACATCGCTACCGGCAAGCAGGTGA
The DNA here is from genome assembly GCA_017853885.1 of Prosthecobacter sp. Taxonomy (GTDB): domain Bacteria; phylum Verrucomicrobiota; class Verrucomicrobiia; order Verrucomicrobiales; family Verrucomicrobiaceae; genus Prosthecobacter. Next base: position 5,725 of record JAFMIR010000037.1, on the reverse strand, counting down.
ACTTGTTTGAAGGGCACACACATCATGTGATGAGCCTTGCTTTTCGAGCGGATGGTCGCGTGCTCGCCACCGCAGGCGCAGAAAGTGTCGTAAACACTTGGGATATGATCATCGGCGAGCGAAAGAAAAAGATCGAGGGCTGGACAAAGGAGGTGACTTCGCTGCAATTCATTGGTGCCACGAACCAGATTGTCACCGCCGCTGGTGACAACAAGGTTCGTATTGTATCTGACGATGGCGGTGAGATTCGCAGCATTGCCAATTTACCCGACTACATGCAGGCTGCAGCCAGCACGCCCAATGGAGACATGCTGATCGGAGGAGGAGAGGACAGCTTTCTTCGTGTCTGGGACGGTATAAATGGAAAAGAGCTGGTGGCTTTCGGCAAGTAACCCGGTTTACTGCGCATCACCGACTTGCTCTTCATTAAAAGCATGAGTGTTCGGGATGAGTTCCGCGCCTTTCAGCAATCGACAAAATTCTTTTTTTGAGACCCGATGAAGGGTGCCCTTTCGGTTGGTCGAGCCGTGCATGAGCTTGTATTCGATGCTCAGGCGTTCCCAGTGAATGATTCGCAAATAGTCATCATCTTTCTTCCATAGCTGGCCTTGTTGCAACTTCATGAGGTCCTGATTAGCGCCTGTGCAGGATTCACGCCAGTCAAACATTCGTCCCATGGTGTGCTGCGCGTTCCGTTAAGAGTTTTATGCGAACCCAGATCCGGTAGCTGGCTAGTGTTCCAAAATGCTTTTTCAGCAGAGTGTCATTGGTCGGTTAACATATGCGCATGAAGAGCGCATCCGAGCGAAAGTAAGAGAACTGTCTTTTACTTAGAAACCTGTGAAGTGTTTTGATGCGGCTCCGAAAAAATAAGTTTCGGGAACTGAGAATTGGAAAATAGGCTTTCGTATGCTCGAATGTCCTGCATGTGGTGGTCATACGAAGAAGCAGCAGAAGCCAAAGAGCGAGTGCAGCGCGAAATCGAGAAGCGTGTGAAGCGCGGCGAGCGGTTTGAGGCGCTCATGCCGGTGGCGGGCAAGAAACATCTATGCACGACCTTCTGGGGAAAGGCATGGTGCAACCATCTTGAGAGCTACCAAGAGTTTGAATCTCGTCTGCCTCGTGGTCGCAGCTACCTTCGACAGGGTAGTGTGTACAATCTTAACATCGAGCCCGGCAAAATCACAGCGATGGTGGCTGGGGCGGAGTTGTATCATACGCAGATATTCATTCATTCCCTCAAGGTGTCAAAGTGGCAAGACATTGTCGAAAAGTGCGAGGGACAGGTCGACTCAATGCTGGATGTGCTCGCTGGAAAACTCGGCAATGGTGTGATGAGCGTGTTCTGCGATTTGGAAAACGGTTTATTCCCGAAAACAAAAGAGATCCGCTTTGATTGCTCGTGCCCAGATCATGCTGACATGTGTAAACATGTTTCTGCCGTATTACATGGCGTCGGAGTTCTGCTAGATGCAAGCCCGGAGCTGATTTTTACGCTGCGAGATGTCAATGGCGCAGATTTGCTTTCAAAAGCTAAAGACGCAGCAGTCTCGGAATTGTCTGCCATGGGCGGTGAACTGGCTGAAGCGGACTTGAGCGCTATTTTTGGAATCGAGATTGGGGAGATGGATCAGCCAGTCAAAAAATCATCAGAGCAGTGAAACCGAAGATGGGTGAAAAGGCGGCGAAACGTGAGCGTTCTCGCCGGGCATGAAAACATGTCTTTTGCTGCTCGTAGGATGTTTGGCTCTTTCTTCGGGCTTTGCCACAACCCACGCATCACGTCCGAACATCTTGTTCATTATTTTTGATGACTGGGGCTGGCAGCATGCGGGGGCTTATGGCTGCAAATGGGTGAAAACACCCCATTTTGACCGAGTAGCCCGCGAGGGTGTGCTGTTTAAGAGCGCTTTCACGTCAAATCCGAAGTGCAGCCCTTGTCGTGCTTCGATTCTCACAGGTCGCAACTCGTGGCAGCTTGAAGAGGCCGTCTGCCATGGCGGCATCTTCCCACCGAAGTTCGCGGTTTACCCAGATCTGCTGGAGAAGAGCGGCTATGTCGTTGGTTTGACCGGCAAGGGGTGGGGGCCGGGGAAATTCGATCTGGAAGGCCGGACACGGAATCCTGCCGGGCCATCGTTTGATGGACATAAGATGCAGGTGCCCGCCAAGGGTATTACGCCGAGCGATTACGCGGCCAACTTCAGCGCTTTCCTTGCCACGCAGAAGAGTGGGCAGCCATTCTGCTTCTGGGTGGGTTTCAAGGAGCCGCATCGTGCCTATGAGCCGGGTAGTGGCGCGCGTTTGGGTAAAAAACTTGGCGATGTTTCTGTGCCTGGTTACCTTCCCGACAATGAAATTGTGCGCGGCGACCTCGCGGACTACGCGATCGAGGTCGAGTGGGCAGATGCACAAGTCGGTCGATTACTCGACGTGCTCCAAAAGTGTGGGCAGCTCGATGACACGCTCATTGTGGTCACCTCCGACCACGGTATGCCTTTTCCCCGCGTGAAAGGCCAAATCTATGAAGACGGTTACCATCTACCGCTGGCGATGCGCTGGGGTAAAGGTATTCAGCCAGGCCGTGTCGTTGAGGATTTCATCAACGTGCGCGATCTCGCACCGACCTACCTCGAACTCGCTGGTGTGCCATTGCATGAGCAGATGACCGGCAAAAGCCTCATCAACATCCTGCGTAGCGAGAAGATCGGTTTTATCGAAGACCGCAAAATCATGCTCGCAGGCAAGGAACGGCACGATCTGGGGCGCCCGAACGACTGGGGCTATCCCGTGCGTGCCATCCGCACGCCGGAGTTCTTCTACAGCCATAACTATCACCCCGAGCGCTGGCCTGCTTGCAATCCGGAGACCGGTTACGGCAACTGCGATGATGGCCCCACGAAATCATGGATCATCGATCACAAGGGCCTTTTCTACGATCTCGCCTTCAACTTTCGTCCCGAAGAGGAACTCTACGACATCGTGAACGATCCGCAGTGCCTCAAAAACCTCGCCAAAGAGCCGCAGCATGCCGCGAAAAAACAAGAACTGCGCACAAAGCTCGACGCGATGCTGAAAGAGGAGAAAGATCCCCGCGAAACCGGCAACGCCGCCATCTTCGACACCTACCAATACCTTGGCAAACGCAGCGGCAAAGGCTACGCCGAATGGGAGGCAAGGCAGAAAGGTCTCCTGCCACCCGAGGAGCCGAAGAAGGGCAAAAAGGGAAGGAAGTAGCATGGTCTTTCTAGCATGCGCGATTACACGATGCACAGTCTAGAAAAGCTATGCTACTCGATTGGTGCTTGTGGCCACTCGCCTCGAACCTCTGGAAAACGCCGCTGCATCAGTGCGGTATATTTTTCGGCTCGTTCTTCATCACCAAGTTGCCGTGCCACTTCGATCAACTCCAAATACGCATCTCGCTCCCGTGGGTGGAACTCAATGATGTTCTCGTATTGTGCAATAGCTTCATCGAAACGGCGCTCCGAGCGATAGCGATGGGCCAGCAAGTAGGAAACGGGGGGGCTTTTGAAGCTCTCCGAAGGAAAAAAGAGATTCGCGAATGGTTTCGCGATCTGCTCGGCCAGCCAAAACGCGGTTTCCGGGGCGATCAGCAGCACAGCGCTCACAAACGCCACCATGCTCAGGATCACCGGTCCTGCGGCTCCGATGCCCGGGATCTTTAGCGCGGCCTTCATCAACCAGACGCTGGCTGCGAGAGACAGCACCGCTAGAAACCAGCGTGTTCGCACAAACTTCATGCGAAGAGGGTAAGAGGCGTTGAAGGCAGATCAACCGGATCATGGCGAAGCGGTATGTAGCATGGGCATTCTACACTGTGTGTAAGCCTCATCATCGCGAAACTATCCATACAATCGTGGGTTAAACAGGTCAGACACCCCTGAATTCCCATGAGCATGCCAATTCCGTCCCGACGCAGTTTTTTGAAGACAACCAGCAGTGGTTTTGGCTACATGGCTTTTGCCGCTTTGGCTCATGAACAGGCTCTTCGAGCAGAAAAGGCGGCTACCGGACCTCTTTCGCCAAAGCAACCGCACTTCGCACCCCGGGCGAAGCATGTGATTTTCCTTTGCATGCAGGGCGCTCCATCCCATGTGGACACGTTCGATTACAAGCCAAAACTGATCAGCGATGCTGGCAAGCAGGCGCCATCCGCAGCGGGTCGTTACGGTCGGGCGAACCTGATGCCTCCCCAGTGGAAATTTTCCCGGCATGGCAAGAGTGGATTGTGGATTTCCGAGTTGTGGCCGAATGTTGCTAAATACGCAGATCAGTTGTGCCTTCTGAACTCAATGGCCACGGATCTGCCCGCGCATCCGCAGGCATTCACTCAGCTTCATACTGGCACGACGCAGTTTGTGCGACCTTCGCTGGGTTCTTGGACGCTTTACGGGCTGGGCACGATGAACCAAAACCTGCCAGGTTTTGTCACGATCAATCCACCCGGTAACGCCACACGCAGCTTTGGCAGCGCCTTCCTCCCCGCAATCTACCAAGGCACGAAGGTGGGTAGCTCGGGCATCCCAGGTCTGCCGGCAGCGCTGGCGCGGCGCTTTGGCGCTGGCAACGAGCAGGCAACTGTGGCCAACATCAAAAACAGCCGACTCACACCCGAGGCACAGCGCACGCAGCTCGACCTCGTGCAGGCGCTGAACCAATCCAACATGCAGCAGAATGGAGGGGTGAGCACCGAAGTCGAAGGTGTGATCGAGAGCTACGAACTGGCCTTCCGGATGCAGTCGGAGGTGCCGAAAGTGCTTGACGTCTCGAAGGAGACAGAAGCTACCCGATCTCTTTATGGCATCGGCGACAATGAAACGGACACGTTTGGCAAGCAGTGCCTCATGGCAAGGAAGCTAGTGGAGGCCGGTGTGCGCTTCATTGAGTTGACGCATGGCAACTGGGACCAGCATTTCAACCTTAAAGCTACCCTGCAGCGCAACTGCAGTCAGGTCGATAAGCCCATTGCGGGACTGCTGGCCGATTTGAAGGCCCGTGGCCTCCTGAAAGACACGCTGGTCATCTGGGGGGGCGAGTTTGGACGCACCCCTCACTCGCAGGGTGATGACGGTCGCGATCACAACAACAAGGGCTTTACCATGTGGATGGCCGGTGGCGGTGTAAAGGGTGGAATAAACTACGGTATGACAGACGACTACGGCTACGAGGCCGTGCACAATAAAATGCATATCCACGACTGGCATGCCACCGTGTTGGCCATCCTCGGGCTCGATCACGAGCGCCTTACCTACCGCTATGCCGGCCGCGATTTCCGCCTGACGGACGTTTACGGTTCCGTGGCGCAGGAAATCATCGCGACGTAACACCTATACGGTTGTTCCGAACCGGCTGCTAGTGAACATAAAATCGCTGGTTGCGAGCCGTGGAGTGATCGCTAATGCAGGACTTTCCATGTCTTTGTTTGCTTTCGCCCGCCTTCGTTTTGTGCGCCTGCTCGTGCTTGGCCTCTCCATGTGGTGCCTGACCAGCCTCATGGCGGTGGCGCAGTCCGCGGTTCTTGTTGTGGATGCTTTCAACCGCAAAGTTCATGTCGCAGGAAACGCCAATACCAAACGGCAGGTCGGCGGCCTTGCCAAAATCGCTACGTGCATGGTCACACTAGATTGGGCAGAGGCTTCACAAGTCGGGGTGAACGTGCTCGCGCCCGTGCCTGACTACGCTCCGGCGATTGCTGGGGCGG
>JAFMIR010000036.1 GCA_017853885.1 Prosthecobacter sp. | reverse complement strand
TCCACTTTCGCGATCACCGCTTACAATGGCGGAGCAGTCACCATTGCCTCATCGGGTATCACGCCGCAGTTCCCGCTGAGCGCCGGAGGCCGCCTCAATATCTTCGCGCAGACCATCACGCAGTCCGGCGTGCTGCGTGCCCCGTTTGGCAGCATCCGCCTCGGCTGGGACGGTACAGGCACAGCACCACGTGGCTTGGTGACCAACTCTCCAGTCCCCGTCACACAGCAGATTACTCTCGCCGCCGGTTCTTCCACTTCAGTTTCTGGAATCGATCCACACACTGATACAGGTGTGGTTATTCCCTACGGTCTGCTCAAAGACGGCACAAACTGGATTGATCCGACCGGGCTTGACATCACGGCAACTGGGGTGCCTGAGAAATCTTTGCGTGTTTCGGCGCAGAACGTCACCACCGAGGCCGGTTCGACGCTCGACATCCGCGGCGGTGGCGAGCTTTATGCCTACCGCTGGGTGCAGGGCAATGGCGGCACGAAGGACATCCTCGATTCCGATTCGGTGTTCGCCATCTTGCCCGGCTACGCGTCCTCCTTCGCGCCCTTCGCCGCGTTTGCCACCGCAGGTATCAATGCCGCAAACCTCGGCGGTGACACAGGCTACACGAACAGCTCACTGCAAATCGGTGACCAGGTCTATCTGCGCGGCAGTTCGCTGCTTGCAGCTGGTGCTTACACACTCCTCCCGGCGCGTTACGCCTTGCTGCCCGGTGCCATGCTGCTCACGCCAGACTCCGGCGACCCGGTGGACTCCTACGTGAAGCCCGGTGGCGCGGTACTCACCAGCGGCTATCGCTTCAACAGCCTCAATCCCGCCTCCTCCGCGCAGATCTACCAGTCCTTTGAAATCGCGCCGCAGAATATCGTGAAAGTGCGTGCCGAGTATGCGGATGCCTATTCGCAAAGCTTCATCAGCGCCGCCCAGCAGCGTCTCACTCTACCCGTCACCCGAGGACCTCTCGACGCCGGTTACGCTCTCTTCGGCGCTCAGCAATCGATGCAACTCAGCGGCCTCGTGAGCGCCGCTGGAGCCAACAATGCCCGTGGAGGACGTGTCGATGTCAGCAGCCCGATTGACATTGTCATCGCCGGCCCCGGAGCACCCGCACAGGCTGGCAAGCTCGTGTTGAATGCCTCGCTGCTCAGCGCCTGGAACGCGGAAAGCCTGCTCATTGGCGGTGAACGCAGCAGCACAGACAGTATCACCGTGCGCACGACGAATCTCACCTTCGACAACGCGGGCTCGCCCTTGGTTGGCACGGATGTCGTCCTCGCGGCGACGCAAAATTTGACGCTCGCAGCCGGTTCCTCCTTGCTTCAAAGCGGTGCGCAGAGCTCCGCGGATGCTTTCGTCATCACTGGCAATGGGGCGTTGATTCGTGTGAGTGGTGTCACAGGCGCACAAATCTCCCGCAGTAGCGTCACAGCCTCCGCGCTACCAACGCTCACCATCGGCACGAACGCGGTGATCACCGGTCGCACCGTCACGCTCGACTCGACAAATGCCACATCGATCGCGCTAAGCACGCAGCTCACCGCTAGCACGATCCAGCTCAATAGCGGACGCATTAGCATTCAGCTCACGAGCCCAGGAGCCTTGCAGTCCAACGCAGGTTTGGTGCTAGGCGGAGGTCTTTTGAGTGCTTTGCAGGCCTCGAACTCGTTTTCACTGCTCAGTTACTCTTCCATCGATTTTTACGGCACGGGTTCGTTTGCGGCTGCTGGAGCCTTAGAACTCCACGCAGGTGAAATCCGCGGTTTTAATCAAAGCGGTGGCAGCATTGATCTCACGGCTCAAAGCCTCGTTTTGGACAACAGCGCCCTCGCCACTGTGCCGGGCATCGTGGCGGCGGCCACGGGCAGCTTCAATCTCACGGCCAACACAATCACCCTCGGTCAGAACGCGCTCGCGATCGACCAGTTCAACACGGTCACGCTAACGGCTACGCAAGGTGTCACCGTGCGAGACACCGGCTCCTTCCGTGCCCAGAATGCTTTGAGCATCGTCTCGCCCTTTTTGCGGGCGGAAAGCAAGGCCTCGCAGCTCATCGCCGCCGGCGGCCTGCTTCATCTGAGCAAGCCGGCGACATCGTTTTCACCCTCCACGCTCGGTTTAGGGTCCTCGCTCACGCTCGAAGGCAGCTCGGTGCTCGCGGAAAACGATGTACTGCTGCCCAGCGGTCTCATTTCGCTGCGGGCCAGCAACGGAGATGTCACGGTGAACGGCATTTTGAATGCTGGCGGCGTCGCAAGGCAGTTCTTTGATGTCACACGTTACACGGATGCAGGCAGTGTTTCGCTTACCGCGAATGCTGGCAACGTCATCGTCGGCGCCGGCGGCGTCATCAACCTCGCCGCACAGACAGGTGGTGGCGATGCCGGAACACTCGTCGTCAATGCGGCAGGCCAGTTCACGCTCAACGGCACGCTCTCTGGGCAGGGGGCTTCCACCGGCAGCTTTGAGCTCGATGTCGGCACTCTGACCTCCTTTGCGGATTTGAATACCCGCCTCAATGCAGGTGCCTTCACTGCATCGCGCAAGCTCCGTGTGCGCACCGGCAGCATCAGCATCGACGGCACCGTGAACTCAAAACGCTTCCTCCTAGCACTCGACAGCGGTGCGATAACGGTAAACGGCACGATCCATGCTTCCGGCAGCACCGGCGGACGCATCGACCTCATCGCCAACGGCGGTGTGGCATTGACGAATGGCTCCACGCTGAATGTGCGCGGCCAGAGTTTCGACAACGCGGGCAAAGGTGGTGCCATCTGGATCGAATCTACCGGCACAGGCACAATCAGCATCGCCGCCGGCTCCACGCTCGATCTGCGAGTCGATTCCAAAGCGAGCGACAGTGCCACACACGGCCAGTTCAGCGGCAAGGTGCATCTCCGAGCCCGTCAGAACGGCACCTTCAATGATCTGCTCATCGATCCTATCGCCGGCACCTTCCTCGACGCTTCCAGCATCGAGATCGAAGGCTTCCGCACTTACAGCTTCAATCAGGCCAACGTGATCCTTCGTGCCGGAACGAGTGCCATCGCAGGTGAAAGCCTCAACACGACCACAATCCACAACAACAACACGAGCTTCATGGCGAACTACAACGCCGTGTTCACCCGTTTGCTCGGTGGAAATACCTCCATTCAATCTGTCTCCGTGCTCCAACCCGGCGTAGAGATCGTGAACAGCGGCGGCACCATCTCACTCGGCACACCAACCTCTGCCGCGCTGGCCGATTGGAACCTCGCCACCTTCCGCTACGGCCCTAACAATGCTGCGGGCACGCTAACAATGCGAGCCAGCGGCAATCTCGAATTTTACAACACGCTCAGCGATGGCTTCACAGTAGCTAGCACCGGAACCATACCGCTCGTCGAACGCATGTGGATGGCCACGCTCAACGCTCTTAACGTCAACGCACCTGTGAATTCACAGTCATGGAACTTCCGACTCACCTCCGGAGCAGATATCAATGCCGCCAACTTCCGTCAAACCGTTGCTCTGGGTTCGCTCACTCCTAACTCAGGCTCCCTGTTGCTCGGCAAAGACGCAGGACAGGCCATTCCAACAAGTTCCGGTGCGAACAGTTCACCTGGCACGAATGCCTTAACGCGCCTCGCCATCAATCCGGAAAATAACATTGCCACCACCGGCACGCCGACAGCGACGAACCGATTCCAAGTCATCCGCACCGGCACTGGCGACATCGAGGTGAATGCTGGACGCGATGTGCAATTGCTCAATCAGTTTGCCACGATCTATACCGCCGGTGTGACCGTGCCTGCCGCCACCACGGTTTTCAATGCGAACGACTTTGTGCTACCTAACGTGGCCGCCAACGTGCCTCAAAACGAGCTTGGCGCAGTTCAGCAACTCTACGCGGTACAATACAGCATGGCGGGCGGCAATGTAAGCGTGCAGGCAGGCAGTGATATCGTGCATCTCACGCGGGATGCAGGCACGCTGGTGGCGGATTCCTCGCGTCAGCTTCCGAGCCACTGGTTGATGCGCCGTGGTTATGTGAACTCCGCCGGTGAGTATGGAAACATCGACGTGCGCCAGAGCGGTATCCAGCGCATCAACGATGTTGCAGCTTCGACCACGTGGTGGGTGAACTTCAGCAACTTCTTCGATGGAGTGGCAGCTCTTGGTGGTGGAAACGTGATACTCGAAGCAGGACGTGATGTGCAAAACGTCAGCGCACATGTGCCGACAAACGCCCGAACTGCCCGCGGCACGCCCAGCGCCGCCGGATTGCTCGAACTCGGCGGCGGTGATGTCACCGTGCTCTCTGGTCGCAACATCGACGGCGGCATTTATTACGTGGAGCGCGGCACGGGCACGCTGACCGCCGGTGGCGCCATCACGACGAATGCCACGCGCTCCATCTCCCTCGGCCGCCTTGCATCTGGCAATGCAGTGCAACCGCAGGACACGTGGCTACCCACCACTTTGTTCCTTGGCAAGAGCAGTTTTGATGTCAGCGCCCGTGGCGATGTGCTGTTGGGTCCTGCAGCAAACCCTTCCCTTCTACCGCAGGGTCTCACAAATCGTCACTGGTATAAGACTTACTTCTCCACTTATGCCGCTAACAGCACAGTGAATATCAACTCACTCGGTGGCAATGTCACGATTCGCCAATCCGCCACACTAGCCACCACTGCCGAACCTTCATCAATCCTTTCACTTTGGCATGGCGAGCTTTTGCAACTCTCCTCCAGCTCCGCCTCTGCCTACCAGCCTTGGCTTCGTCTAGCGGAGACGAGTGTCGCCCCCTTTGAGACACTCAATACACTAATGCCTGGCACTTTGAAGACGATCGCCTTCAGCGGGAACATCTCTCTAGCAGGCCGCATGAACCTATCGCCCTCACCTACAGGCACTATCGAACTTCTTGCCACTGGTGCATTGAACGGTTTGGTGCCCACTGGCGTTTCTTCAACTATCCTTGTGGGCCGCCAGACCAATGTATGGAGCTCGACTACATTGAATCTCTCAGATGCCAATCCTGCGTCGGTTCCCGGTGTTCTCAAGCCTTACTCCTATTACGAGACTTTCTTTAATCCCGACGCACCCACAGCTGTGAACAATCTGGCGGCCCGCACAACAAACGCAAACTTCCTCGACAATCTCAACGCTGTCTTCACAGAATCTGGCTCAACCACAGGCAAGTTTGCGACCACTCAGGCGAAGCAACAGCTTCACGCTCCAGGCGTCTTACATGCTACAGATAACACACCACTGCGCGTTTATGCCGCGGGAGGAGATATTTCTGGTCTTACGCTATTCGCCGGCAAAGCCTCCAACATACTAGCTTCACGGGATATCACGGATGTAGCATTCTATGTTCAAAACGTTCGTTCCAGCGATCTCACGCTAGTCTCGGCTGGACGTGACATCATTGCCTACAACGCCAATTCACCACTGCGCACAGCAGCCGTCACTCTCGGCAACCTACCCTCCGCCACAGAGCGTCCGAAAGCAGGCGATATCCAGATCAACGGCCCCGGCACGCTGCAGGTGCTCGCGGGTCGTGATTTGAATCTCGGCACCGGAGCAAACAACACGGATGGCACCGGAACCGGTATCACTAGCATCGGAAACGGCCGTAATCCCTATCTTCCCTTTGAAGGAGCTGATATTGTGCTTGCCGCTGGGCTCGGCAACATCTCAACGGGCCTCGGAGGCAGTGGATTGGACTTCAGCAGCTTTTTGAATCAATTCGGCAGTAGCGCGCGCCACCTCAATGACCTTGCCGATTGGCTCGGTGTTCCTTCCGTAAACCTCAATGACCCTTCGTTGACGGCAGAGCAGCAGAAGCAGCTCGCTCTCGCGCTCTTCTACATCGTGCTTCGTAATGCGGGGCGGGATCGCAATGACCCAAACAGTCCAGACGTGGGAACTTATGCGGCAGGGGACCAAGCGATCCATTCCTTTATACCCACCCCAGGCACCGGCAACATCTACACTCAGGCGCGCGATGTGCGCACGAAAAGTGGTGGAGACATCAGCATCCTCGCACCAGGTGGCGGCCTCCAGCTTGCCTCAACAGTGCTCGGTGAGACACTCGCACCACCCGGCATCATCTCCGAGTCAGGCGGCAACATCGCTGTTTTTGCTGATGATGATGTCAGCATTGGCATCGCCCGTATTTTCACCCTGCGCGGAGGCGACATCATGATATGGTCAAGCGTAGGAGACATTGCTGCGGGGTCCTCGTCGAAAACAGTGCAGTCCGCGCCTCCAACACGCGTGCTGATTGATCCTCAAAGTGCCAGCGTAGCCACGGATCTTGCGGGTCTCGCCACCGGTGGCGGCATTGGCGTGCTCGCTACCGTCGCCGGTGTGCGACCAGGCAATGTCGATCTGATCGCACCCATCGGAGCTGTCGATGCCGGTGATGCCGGCATTCGTGCCACAGGTAATCTCAACATTGCTGCGTCAGTTGTCCTGAATGCTGGAAACATCGCTGTGGGAGGCGGCATTGCCGGCGCACCATCCACACCTGCCGTAGCAACTCCTTCCCTCGGCGGTCTTGCCAGTGCCGCAGCTGCTACCGCAGCCACGAGCAGCTCTCCCGCTGCCCAACAAGCTGCCAGACAAAGCCAGCAAACAACGCAGGAATCAAAATCACCTTCCATTATCACAATTGAAGTTCTGGGCTATGGCGGCGGCGATGGCACAAGCGAGGATGACGAGTCCAAACGTCGCAGCAGTGGCGCAGAGTGACCCAGAATTCAGACGTTTTTATCTTCCTCATGTCCTTCAACTTTCAGCCTCACAGCGAAAACTCTGGCGCACTTCACCAACCCGCCCCCCCCTTGCAACGCCGCTTTAGCTGGATTCCCATTTGCATTATTTTGGCAATCATAGCGGGTTTCATTGGGTGGAATCCAGCCAAGCGTTCCATTCGGGATGCATGGGCACGTTCCCATGCTCGTGAGGCGGTGGAGGCGTTAGAAGCCGACGACATGGGTCATGCTGTCGCCGAGCTCATCGAAGCACGAAAACTCTCTCCGGAGGAACCTGAGGTTCTCCACGCCACTATCCAGTATCTCAAGCTAGCCAAAGGGGATCGTCGAGAGCTAGCCTACCATCTGCGACTTCTTGCCACGAAACGCCCACTAAGCAACGATGATCAGTTGCTTTATGGAAGCTGTTTGCTGGAACTTGGGCGAATAGACGAGGCGCGCCGAGTGCATGCGGCTTTGTCGTCAGATGCCAACAGCAACCCCAAGGCGCTCACCCTTCTTGCCCAACTACAAGCAGCAGAGGGCCAAAGTGCTGCCGCCATCGAATCCGCAAGCAAAGCCCGACTGCTCGATAAACAGTCTCCAGAGGCAAGGCTCCAACTTGCCATCGAAAAAAGCCGCAGCTCTTTTCCCGAATATCGAAATCAATCATGGATTGAGCTGTGGAGCCTTTGCCAGCAACCACCACCAGTTGGAATCGCTGCAGCAAGGGCCATCTTACGTGATGCGCGGCTCACCGCTGAGGATGCGAAACGACTTTTACCCATTGTTGAAGCTCATCCTCATGGAGATCTAGCGATTCGACTCGACATCGTCAGTGCTCTCATCGGTTTTTTCCCCAACCAAAAGTCCAAATGGGTCGATCAAGAAGTCTTGCGCTTTGAAACCGAAAAGAGCGGTACACTGATCGAAATGGCCGCTTGGCTCGCCTCACACGGAGAGCATGCGCGACTTTTGAAGCTAATCCCGCCACAGCTGGCGTCCTCTTCCAAGCCACTATTCACCGCACTTATCAAAGGACTAGCCGGCGAAGATCGCTGGCAGGAAATGAAGCAGTTGCTCAGCAGCCAACGTCCACCCGTTTCCAACACACTCGTCTCCATCTGGCTCGCAGACGCTGAAAGCCATCTACAGCCTGACATGAAAGAATCCCGTCGACAGCTAGGTTTTGCCATTGAGTCGGCCATCGCGGCGCGGGAGCTTGAAGAGCTCGAACTCGCCGCCAAGCTAAGTGAGCGTCTCGGCATGCCAGACCTTGCGTTGAAGGGACTTTTGCATCTCGCCAGCTCTGTGGAACCACGCCGCACCGAGTTCCTGCTTCATACGAAAAAACTAGCCGAACATTCGAAAAACACACCAGCCCTACTCGAAGCCGCGCGCGCCCTCCACGAACTGAATCCTGCAAACAAGATTCTCGCTGAAGAGCTTTCCTACCTTCGGCTGCTCCTCGGGCAGGAAATGGAGATGGCACACAATCAGACCACCCAGGGACAAACCCTCTTCAAGGCTCTCGCCGCTTATCGTCTTGGTGATAGCAGCACCCTGCAAAATCTCATGAGTATGCAACCCAAGTCCGATGGACTCTCTGCTGGTCGACGTGCCGTTCTTAGCGGCCTGCTTGCGAAGACTGGGCAAGCAGCTGCAGCTTTTCAGATCGCCGAGAAAGTTCCGGAAGCTCTTTTGCTCGATGAAGAAGTCCTTTTCTTAAAACTGGCACGGTGACAAAAGTGCTCCAGAGGATCACTGGCCATGGTCATGAAGTGAGATTTCTTGAGAAATGGTTTACAACGCCACCCGTCCGCTCGTCAAAGCCGCGCATGACATCGCCTTCAAGCACGTCCACGGCTCCAACCTGATCTACAACTGCGCTTGGGAAGATCCCCGTCTCGATCGCCAAATGCTCGGCCTCGATGCCAGCAGCAAGGTCGTCATGATCACCAGCGCCGGCTGCAATGCGCTCGACTACCTCCTCGATGATCCCGCGGAGATCCATGCCATTGATGTGAACTTCCGCCAGAACGCGCTGCTGGAGCTGAAGATGGCCCTCATCGCCCGCGGGGACTTTGCCGACCTCTTTGAGATGTTTGGCATCGGCTCGCATCGCTTTCACAAAACCCTCTACGCCGAGGTTCGCGGCACCTTGAGCCCTTCCGCGCAAACGTTCTGGAACCGTCGCATCGGCTTCTTTCATCCTGGCAGCCTGAAGAAGTCCTTTTACTACCATGGCACCTCCGGCATCGCCGCGTGGGTCATGGGCCAGGCGCTCTTCCGCCTCAAACCGAACATCAAAAACTTCGCGCTCGCCCTCCTCGATGCCCGCAGCCTCGACGCTCAACGCGCCGCGTGGGAGATGATCGAGCGTGAAGTGTGGACCGGCTTCATCGACTGGCTCGTGCGTCAGCCCGCGCTCATGACGCTGCTCGGCGTGCCGCGGCCGCAGATCAAGATCATTCAGGACAGCTATCCCGGCGGTCTCAGCGGTTATGTGAAAGACAAGATGCGCCATGTCTTCACGGAGCTGCCCATGGCGGACAACTACTTCTGGCGTGTGTACATCACCGGCAGCTACTCCTTCACCTGCTGCCCGAATTATCTCCGCCATGAGCATCAAGCCGTGTTGCGTGAGCGTTTGCACCGCTTGAAGCCCTGCACCACCACCATCTCCAATTTCCTCCGCGAGCATCCTGGCGAATACTCCCATTTTGTGCTGCTCGACCATCAGGACTGGCTCGCCGCGCATGATCTCGCCGCGCTGCGGGAGGAGTGGGAGCTCATCTTTGCCAACAGCCGTCCCGGCGCGAAGATCCTTATGCGCAGCGCCGGACTCGACGTCGATTTCATCCCCGCTGACCTCCGTGCCCGTCTCCGTTTTTATCCGGAAATCACCACGCGGCTCCACCCGCTTGACCGTGTGGGCACTTACGGCAGCACCCACTTTGCCGAGATCCTGACATGAATGCCGCTACCGCACCTCACGAGGCCCTGCAGAGCTACTACGCACTGCACTCCCGCATCTACGATGCCACCCGCTGGAGCTTCCTTTTCGGCCGCAATGCCATCATCCACCGCGCCGCAGGCTTCATCCGGCCAAAAAGCATCCTCGAGGTCGGTTGCGGCACCGGGCGGAACTTGAATGTCCTCCGCGCCGCCTTCCCCGAGGCCTCCGTCACTGGTCTCGACCTCAGCGCGAACATGCTCCACATCGCGAAAAAGCGCACCCGCGGCGTGCAGCTCGTGCAACGTGCTTACGACACCCCGACGGGAGGCTTCGATCTCATCCTCTGCTCGTATGCCCTCAGCATGTTTAATCCCGGCTGGGAGCGTGCCATCGAGACTGCCGCCGCCGATTTGAACCCCGGCGGCATCATCGCTGTTGTCGACTTCTCACATACGAATTGCATATGGTTCGAAAAGTGGATGCGGCTCAACCACGTTCGAATGCAAAAGCATCTCTGGCCCGTGCTCAAAAATCATTTCATCTCACTATCTGAGACACGCCACCCAGCTTACTTCGGTTTTTGGCATTACGGATTGTATATCGGCCGGAGTCGTTCATAACAAACGACAAACTTTTTGGTGACACTTTTGTCACATTGAGCATTTCACTTGCCGCACGGCTTACCCCGTGGCGAAGCATGCTGTCCATCATGAACTCTGCCCTTCAATTTCTTGCCACCGTCGCTGACCCGATTCGCCTGAGGATCCTCCACCTCATCAAGGAACACAGAACCACCCCAACTGAATTGCGGATTCTGATGTCCATTGCAGATGAGGATCTCGCCTCTCACTTAAATCTTCTGGTCACCCATGGATTAGTTAAAACCGGAAAACAGGGAGCTCATCTCAAGATCAAACACAAATACGCCGCACTGCTAACCCGACTCTTCAATCACTTTAAGTTTCGCTCCAAAAAAGACGAAGTGGCACAGGCTGACGAAGCGAAACTGCATGCGCTACGACATCCCAAGACTGCCAAAAAGAAAAAGAAGGCTGTGACAAAGAAAAAAGCGGCCAACAAATAATTCAACGGAAGACTACATCCACGCCCATCGCGCTTTCTCTGGCGAAGCTTGGTATCCACTGCGGTTTTTTCCAAGCAATGAGGCGATAAATCACCGACAACAGGTGCAGCGTCAGCAAGCGGTCGATGATGCGATAGCCTCGACGGCGGCGCAAGACAAGCTCCAGTGCCCAGCCAAGATAGCGGCGCTTCAGCCAAAAGGGGTTAAAGTCCATTTTTACGCGGTAGCGGGCATGCAGGCCACGTTTCGGCCACCGCGCTTTGTAATCGCGTTTCGCTTCGCGCAGCTTGGCCTCTAGCTCTGGTGTGAAGTCGGTGAAATAGTATTCACGAGCGAGAGCTAGCAACCGGAACGTGTCTCGCATGAATTGAATGTCTACCACTGGCACACCCGCCTGCGGAGCGAGCACGAGCATCTGATCCAGAAGATCCAAGCAACGCGCCGCTGCCCGCAAAGCGCCCTCCGGCTCTTTCACGAAATACGTGAGCAGCTTCTTGATGCTGTGATTGATGAAGATGTTCCCCCAATAGACTTGAAGCTGCGGAGGGATGCGCACGCGGCGGAAAAAGAGCTTCTGTCGCGAAAACTCCTCCGTGTAAAGCAGCTCGCGCACGACTTCATCGCTCAAACGTAACAGTTCCAACAGCGCGTCGGCATCCGGCAGGCCTCGTTCTTTGGCAAAAGAACGCACCGCGCTCTCGACGAGGCTTCCGCGCATCACCTGAATGGTCACGAAGGTGTTCAGATCGATCCACAGCGCCTCGGCATCAAGAAAGGCGAGCCTGCGAAACGCCACCCAGCCGCCGGTCTGGCACCACACCATACAGCCGATGACATCCGGCGACTGCCTAAGCTCACGCACATACTTCTCATACTCCCAGCCTACAAAACTCGGATACTCGCCGCAACCTTCGTATTCGCGACGTGTTTGCAGCTCGACGATCTTCTTCACCTTGGTCCGGAAGAAATTCTTGTTCAGCGGCAGGTAGCGAAAAAAATCGCTTTCACCGTATTTCATCGAAACAATGAGCGAATCGCTTTCGATACCGCCAAACACCTGCTGAAAAGTGGAGCGATGCCACATCAAGTCGCCGATGGGATAAGCACCGACCGTCCACGTGCGAAAAACGAGTTTGCGGTGATGCCGCTCAAACACCGGAAGTAATTTTTGGATTAGTTCACGAGCCTGTGAAGGCGTCTTAATCGTCAATTCACTGCGAAACTCGTCGTGAACGCCTTCCCCATCGGCTTCGCCAATTCGGGCGATGACGCCCATAATCTGCGGAAAATCCGCAAGAAAGGAATCAAGTAGTTGTGTGAGAAAAGTCATTTTATCGGCTTTTTTGGCTTCAAGCCGAGATTTGATCGCTGGCGTCAAACTTATCACATCCATCGTTACAAACACTTGAAGATCAAACTCCGCACAAATCGCGAAACAGGCCTCAAACTCGCGTCGAAACGTCTTCATTTGCCCGCGCAGATCTGGTTCCAGCCATTCGTGATCTGCAAGATGAGCCACATCATCGAGCGACACCGCATTGAAACCCCATGCTGAGGCTTTGGAGCAGATGATCCGCAGTTCGTCACGCGTGCGCGCCCACCACGCTTCATCATTTACCGGCACAATGTGCCACGGAATCTTCGACCAGTTGATGGTGCGCGCTTCATGGCCTCGAAAGAACGGGCCGACCGCGTCGATGAGATGGAGCTGGGTCACCTTGTCAGAATTACGCGTGTCTCCGACTCATCGATACCTTTCACAAACGAAACCGACACTCAGCGGCGACGACGGAAGAAAAGACTGAATAAACTCGCGAAGGCGAGCACCGCACGCGAGGGCTCAGGCACCGCATAGACACCAATGCCAGATCCAGAAGAACCTGTTCCTTCGTAGCCAGTGATGAGTAAAGCAGAGCCAGTAGGACTTTGGGAAATGGGTATATAAACCATGCTTTCAGGTGAGATCAGACCGTCTACTTGACTATTGAGATAGCTGACAAAGGTGGGAGAATTAGGATTGGTGATGTCATAGACCATGAGGCCGTTCTGACGCTCCATGCCAACAAAAGCGAGCAGGCTACTACCAAACTGGCCAATAGTAAGCGCTTCTGGCTCGGGGCCTTTGTCATCGGAGCGCGTGTCGAAATTGCTTGGCAGGCCGTTGTTCATGTTGAAACGCGTGGGATCTAGGCTGGCGAGAATCGTTTCAAAGTTCGTGTTGGTGGACTGGCCACTGTCCCAGACCTTTGCACCGGTGTCGGCATTCCAAATAGTTATTGAGCGCGTGCCGATCATGACAGCCTCGTCGATCTTGCCGTCGTTGTTATTGTCACCATTGATACGAGACACGTTAAGGCGACCCAAAACATTGTTGGCGCGTGATGGATCTGATATCAATGACGAATCAAGTATTGTGTTCATACTAGAGTTACCACTCGTCGAACCAAAACGACTTGTATCACGGTCGTCACCTCGTGCATCACCTTCATTGACAGTGATTAGATAGTTATTTCCACCTGAACTGAAAGCTCTCATTGTATCAGGCATTGGCAAGCCTTTGACGGTATCATTGATGGAGATAGAAGCCGTATTACCCGTTCCATCTTGATCTGAAGCATCAATAATTTGTGTGATAGTGCCGAGATTGTTCACGGCAGTCCATTTGTTTATCGTCAAGTCAAAGGTAGCGATGGCGTTGTTTTCTTGGAGGGTGACGTGAACTTTATTACCAAGAACCGAGGCAAACTCGGGCTCCATACCTTTGTAAAAGTCAGGATCAGAGCCTGCTAACGCAGTAAAATTCGGCACACTGCTGATGAATGCACCACTGGTTCCCAACGCAGCAACGCTAGGATTGCGAATGCCTGCAAGAGTGACTCCAGCGCTAAGATTGGTGGATGAGAAATCAAAGGTGCTAACATCGCTATTCGTGAGTGCTGCAATCTGTGCAGAACTTGTAATACTACCCAGATTAATGACGCTGATAGAACCTGGGGCATTGCCTGTAGAAGACGCGTTTGCTACAGTAGCATTAAATTCGCCTTCATTAACTACAATGAGCTTTGATCCATCTGCGGAGAATGTAACGCTGTCCGGATGAAAGCCGACATCGAGCGTTAAGAGAGTTCGGTTTCCGCCAGAGAAAGCACTGGTAAGATCGAAAAAAGCAATTTTTCCAGCGGTAGTCGTATTTGCTGTTGGAATCAGCGTAGCAACACCAAAGCCGCGATTCGAAGGATCTGCAGCAACACTGCTGATGCTGTTCATGTTCGTCGGGACACCAAAAATGGTAGAATAATCAACGTAAGCTCGCTCGCCGAGCGTGGCACTGCTAGAAAGCGTCATAATCTGAACCCCAAACGCGCTTGTGCTAGCGTTAGCAACTGTGGCAAGCAGTGTGTTATCCTGTGTGGTGTAAGATACAACTTCCGATCCTCCAGCACGGGTAATATTGCCTTCAACATAAGCATTCAGCAGAGTCATTGCCCTTGCTGAGGAAACTGCAATTAGGAGAGTAAGCGCGATAGTTTTCATATGAAAAGATCAAATCAGAAAGACGTTAATTTTCTACTTTAGACAGGAGTAAGATCAAAGATTACGGCGCAACGATTTCGACATGTGGCATCAATGTAACACCAAGCTTTTTTAAAAAATTGGCATGAAGACAAAGTTACGATTGAATGCCAGCCACCCATCGCCGTTTTTTTTTCTTGCAGCCCATGCTGCTACTCATCGTTGTTCTCTTAGGCGGCGCATCGATCTGGCGAGTACGCTCGTTCCGAAAAGCAAATTTAGTGCAACCATGGACGGAAATGAGGATTGATGAAAAGCCAAAGACATCCTCTCCAAAAAAAGAACTAGCTCCATTGCAGCCACCACCTGCCTTAATGCCACATAAGGCTCGTGAAACTTTTGACCAATGCGTTCAAATGCTTCATCGTGTGATGCTCTTTCCAACAGATAACGACTGGGAGCGAAGTGTGCGGCACCCATATTTAACGATGCCTCGCCTAAGAGCTGATGATGGTCGCTGGCGTGTTATTCCACATCTGCCTTTACAGGTTGGTCCGAAATTTGGGATCACCGATTCACTGGTGGTAACGACACTTCGGCTCAAAGACGGAACCCATCGATCCGTGGCAATTGAAAAAAAAGGCGATCGCCTACTCTTGGATTGGGAAAGTTTTACCGGCTGGTGTGAGGAATGTCTGGAAGATATTGCCAACAACGACAGCAGAAAAGCCTATCTGGTGCGAGTCAAAGTGCAAACCGCTGCAGCCAAGCCACCTTTTCCAGAACAATCAGGACTTTCTCTCGTGCTTTCCCATCCTGCCGGACGTCGCGTTGTAAATGCACATGTGAGTGAGAAAGTGCTTAGCAAGTCTATTGCAGCCAAAGCACTTACCAGAACACGCGAAGGGTTTTTTACGCTACGTGTAAGGTCTGACGAAGATTCAAAGAATCATGGATGGGTCTTAGTCGAAGAAGTAGTCTGTGCAGGCTGGATCACAGATGAATAATTGTGACAGCAGCGTTGCAAAAAACATTGCTCAATCTGCAACGTGTTTCCTTGTGGCAATCAAGTAACAAAAGCACGTTTGTGATTGCCGGTTGAGTCATCGTAAGAGGAACCATATTAAACCATGTGATTTCTTTTATGATGTTCTACCCATCCTCCAACTTAATGCGAAACAAGCGCCAGCGAATCAACTGGCCGGCAATCACTTCGGTTTTCGTTGCTGTTATTGCTTGCTGGATGATATATGAGGTTCATGTCCTTCACCAACAGCGACTTCAAGGTTCATCAACTGAGTTGCACGAGTCACACTCATCATTACGCAACGTTGGCTCACGTGCGACATCAATTTCTCATCCTACTCGAATGACTTACACGAAGGAAACCATGATGTCATCCAAAACGACCTCTCAGCGCGACCGTGACAAAAACGTTCCCCTCAACTACTAGGCATAATTGCAAGCGCTACACAATATATAGTAGCAGCTATGCAGCGAATCAAGAATAAGCTTCATATTAAGACACTGATCATGTCCGACATCCATTTAGGCATGGCGGATTCAAAAGCTGTTCAAGCCGCACACTTACTACGGCACTGCATCTGCAATCAGATCATCCTAAATGGCGACATTATTGATGGATGGGCCCTGAAAAGTTCCGGACGCTGGAGGCATGAGCATACTCACTTTGTCCGCACACTGCTAAAGAAGATGGAGAAAGAGGGAACCCGGGTGATCTACGTGCGAGGGAATCATGACGACGTGCTCGAACGATTTTTACCCTTCAGTCTTTCTGGCCTGAGCATCGTCAGAGAACATCTGCATGACACTCCGAATGGTCGATACCTCGTCGTGCATGGCGATGGATTTGATCATATTACAACCAACCATGCTTGGATTGCCAAGGTGGGCTCATGGGGATACGATACCCTACTTCATATCAATCGACTCTACAATCTATGGCGACGCTGGCGAGGCAAAGAGGGATTTTCTCTCAGTCGTCTCGTCAAATCCAAGGTAAAGCAGGCTGTTGGATTTGTGGGGCGTTACGAGGAACAACTTCAAAATCTCGCTCGTTGGAGAAAATGTGGGGGCATCATCTGCGGTCACATTCACACGCCTGCTGATAAGCTTATCAACGACATCCACTATCTTAATTCCGGAGACTGGGTCGAGAGTATGACTGCCATTATTGAGCATGCAGACCATCGGTTTGAGGTGCTAAGCTATCATGATTTCTGCACACGAACTGGACGCCAGCCAAAGGGGATCGAGCCTAGTTATCCACTCGAAAAAACGAAATCAACTTTCACGCCAAAAAAACCAATAAGCCACGATCTTCTTGTGGCTTAACGAAAAACATTTCACCACGAATTACACATCAACGCACAAACACGTTTTGCAGATAGATCTGCAACGATCATCAAACGAGGCAAATGCAAAAAACTAATCAGAGGGGACTCAAAACTATCGACTACAATGACATGGTAGCAGTTAACGTCTTTATCATGCACACTGAGGACAGAGGCCGTAGAACTCCAGTTCATGGTAGAGCCTCGTGAAACCGCTGGATTTCTCGATGTCACGTTCAAGAGCCTCGACGGGGCATGAGATGTCGAGGCGCTGAATGCGGCCGCACTTGGTGCAGACGAGGTAGTCATCGTGGTGACCCTCTTCGATCATGGTGTAATAGGTACTGCGGTCGTGAAGGCTAAGGCGGCGGATGATGCCGCGCTCCTCCAATTTCACGAGAAGACGGAAAACGGTGGCACGGTCGGCACCAGTTTTCAGTTCCTTCGATTCAGCAATGTCGGCCAAGCTAAGGGGTTCGTGAGAGCGGATGAGGATCTCTAGCACATTTTCGAGAGCGCGGGTCCGACGCAAACCGCCTTCACGTGTCTTGGCCAGAGCGGCTTCCAACACTTTTTGGGCGGATTTCTTGTCATGGTGACGGCAGGTGGCGGAGTGATGGTGGTGGAGCATCGCGGGAGAAATCAGTTCGAGTGAGCGGAGGGATTTTTGAGGGTCTGCTTGAAAAGCCAGTCATATAAATCTTGCCGGGCATAAACGATGCTGGTGATGATATGGCCCTCACCGGCGAGTTCTGAGTAATGAATGAGCTCACCTCCGGCGGCCTTCACGGCGGCAACCATGCTGCGGGAGCGATCAACAGGCACCTGATCGTCCTGATCACCATGAAAGACCCACATGGGAATGGTTTTGAGAATCTCCGCGTTCTTGGTGTCACCCCCGCCGCAGAGTGGGACGGCGGCGGCGAAGACCTGTGGATACTTGGCGGCGATGTGCCAAGTGCCGCTGCCGCCCATACTACTTCCTGTTAGATAAATGCGGTCATCATCAATGGGTAACTGCTCGGTAAGATCGGCAATGAGGGCGAGGAGCTTTTCTGCAACCTCGTTTTTCCAACCGATATCTCTCGACGGGCACTGCGGAGCAAGCATGAAGCAGGCGTTTTCATCCTGCGCTGCGTCACTGACCCAGGTTTTGGGTGCGCCTCCCATTTGGGCGTCGTTGTCATCGCCGCTCTGTCCAGCGCCATGCAGCCAAATGACTAACGGGTAGCGGCGGGTGGCATCAATCTTGGGGTTTCCCCAGATTTGGTAATTCATCCCCTGTTTGGAAATGCCCTTGGTAAACTGTCCAGTAATCTTGTCGACATAAGATCCCTTCTTGAGGCTGGCGTCGCGGCGCTGCTCGCGAAGCAAGCTGCGGATGTAAGCCTGGTCCTCAGCGGAGAGGCGATTGAGCGGCACTTTGAACTGATTGAAATCGGCAGAGCGACGGATGCGCACTTCTTTGTCGGAGAACTCGATCAGGTTTCCTTCGAACTTCGATGTGCCATCCGCTGCCGTCCACACCCGTGGCGGGTAGGTGGTGGAGGCCGCTTGCAAAGCGGCGGCAAACAGGACCAAGGTCAGATGGAGTCGCATGATTCATTCATCCTATGCCGAAAAGGTGCGCAAGGGCAAGGGTGTAGGCACACGGCCCAACAGCACCGTGGCTTGCATCCGCTGCGATCTGCGATGATTCGTGGGATGTCACCATGCTTACACCACTCGACTTGAAGCTCTTCCGCGACCTAAGTCGCATGAAGGGACAAATCGTGGCGGTGAGCCTTGTGATGGCCTGCGGACTGGCGATGATGATCATGACTCGCAGCATCATTCAGACGCTGGAGAACACCCGCGATGCCTACTACCAACGCTATCGATTGGCTGATGTATTTGGCAGCCTGAAACGAGCACCCAAGGCACTAGCGAACCGTATGTCGGCAATCCCCGGTGTGGCGGTGGTGGAAGCGCGCGTCGTGGTGAACGCCACGCTGGATCTGGAAGGCATCGAGGAGCCAGCAACGGCCCATTTGGTTTCCCTTTGCGACGACGGCCCGCAGCTGCTGAACCAGCTTTTTTTGCGACGAGGCCGCATGCCACGCAGTGATGTGAGAAACGAGGCAGTAGTGAGCGAGGCATTCGCAGAAGCCAACCAGCTCCAGCTAGGCGATGCGCTGGTGGCGATCATCAACGGTCACCGTGATGAAATTCGGATCTGTGGCATAGGCCTCTCCCCCGAGTTTGTTTTCGAGGCACGACCAGGTGAGACTCTTCCCGACAAGAAGCGCTATGGAGTCTTTTGGATGAACGAGCGCTCGATCGCTGTGCCTTACAATATGGAGGGAGCGTTCAATGATTTCTGCATCGATTTGGCGCCCGCCACCGAGGCCGAGCCAGTGATTGCGGAGCTCGATCGCCTGTTGGCAAACTATGGCGCCCTAGGTGCCTACACGCGGGCAGATCATGCGAGCGCAAAACGTCTGAACGATGAGTTGAAGGTGATCCGCGCCTTGTCGTATGCCTATCCCGTGGTGTTTCTGAGCGTGGCGGCTTTTATGGTGAATGCGGTGTTGGCGAGATTGGTTCGTCTGCAACGCGAGCAGATCGCGCAACTGAAGGCGTTGGGATATTCTTCTTGGCAGGTGGGCCGTCATTACCTCAGCTACGCGCTGGTGATTGTGGTGCTTGGCACTGCGACGGGTGGGCTGGTGGGTCGGTGGTTTGGCGGAAAGCTGCTAGGTATCTATGAGCTTTTCTTCCGTTTTCCTATATTAGACTTTATGATGGACTACAACGCGTGGGGCATCGCTCTCATGGTGAGTGCCGGCGCGAGTGTGGTGGGTGTAATGAGCGTAGTCTGGATCGCGGTGAAGCTGCCACCCGCTGAGGCAATGCGGCCGGAGCCTCCTGCCGACTTTAAGCCCTCGCTGCTGGAACGTGCGGGATTGACGATGTTCTTCAGCGTGGGGCTGCGCATGGCTTTGCGAAATATCGAACGCCGACCGTTGCAGGCACTTTTTACCGTGGCAGGCCTGTCGCTGGCCACCGGTCTCATGGTTCTGCCCGGCTCAATGGCGGACAGCATTGACCATCTTCTCACCTATCAGTGGAATGACGTGCAGCGGCAGGACGCTGTCGTCTTTCTTGCCGAGCCTGGCGGCGGTAGCGCGCTGCATGATCTGGAGCACTTACCGGGCATCCTACGTGCAGAACCCATCCGCGCCGTGCAGGCCCGCGTGCGTTATGGGCACCATTCAAGAAAGCTGGCCCTAACCGGCATGCCACGCGAGGCGGATCTCAATCGCATGATGGATGACGCGGGGCGACGCATCCTCATGCCAGAAGAGGGCATCGTCATGTCGAAGCAGCTCGGTGAGATCCTCGGAACACGCGTCGGGGATGTGGTTCAAGTGCAGGCTCTGGAGGGACAGCGAAAGATGCGTGAGGTGCCGATACGCGGCTTCTTGGAAGACTTTGCCGGTGTGGCAGCCTATATGGACATCGATGCCCTGCGTCAGCTTATGCACGAGGGAGAGACCGTGAGCGGCGCCTACCTTTCCGTGGATCAAAAGCACTGGAGCGACTTCATGCGCGAGGTGAAAGACACGCCACGCATCGCCATCACATTGGTAAAAAAAGATCAGCTTGAAGCCTTTCGCAGCACCACCGGCCAGAGCATCGGCATCATCCGGAAGCTCTACCTCACACTTGCGATCATCGTGTCTTTTGGCGTGGTTTACAATAGCGCTCGTATTGCCCTTAGCGAACGCGGCCGGGATCTGGCCACACTGCGTGTGGTCGGCTTCACGCAGCGGGAGGTGGCGGGCGTTCTGCTAGGAGAGCTCACGCTACTCGTGCTAGCTGCGCTTCCCATTGGCCTGCTGTTGGGTCGCGTGCTGGCTGTCTTCATCATCACTCAGTTGCGGACGGAAACGGTGCGCCTACCGCTGAAAATTAGTGTCTTCACCTACTCGCTAGCCGTTTTGGTGGTTCTCGGAGCAGCACTGGCCTCTTTTGCCGTAGTCGGTCGCATGCTCAAGAAGCTGGATATGATTGCTGTGCTGAAAGCGCGTGAGTGAGGGCTCAGCCGCCAGCGGTGATCTGCACCACCTCAATCACGTCTCCATCTACCACCTGAGCAGCATGGATCTCCCGCGGGAGCAAGGCGACGTGATTTTGCTCCACGACCACAGGCTTGCCCTCCAAACCTGTGGCAGCGAGTAGCTCGCGTACGGTGAGAGGGGAATCGAAAGCGCGTTTTTTGCCATTGAGAGTGATTTGCATGCTGGACAGATTTTGGAGCATCTGCCCTACCCTGCAACCGTCGGGTCGGCAGGACTGGATGCGAGCTTGACGGCAGAGCTTTCGCTTCTAACATACCCTCCCCCACGCTCCGGCGAAAGAACACTTTCCACCTCGCCGGTCTCCCGTGGCCTCACAAACATCCCATGCAAGCCGAAATCCATCCCAAGACCTTCGAAACGACGATCACCTGCACTTGCGGCGCCGTTTACAATACCATCTCCACCGTGCAAAATCTGCGCGTTGGCATTTGCGCCTCATGCCATCCTTTCTTTACGGGTGAGCAGCGCTTCATCGACACCGCTGGCCGCGTGGATAAATTCGCTCAGCGCTATGGCAGCACCCGCGCCCGCCGCACAGCTCCGAAGCCCACCTCCGAAGCCAGCGCCTAGCCTTCTATCTATTCCCTTTAACCAAACGGTGCCCGTGCCTTGTGCCGGGCACCGTTTTGTTTTATCCGCCCGCCTTCACCTTCTCTCCGACCATGAATTACGTGCCTATCATCGAGGCCAAACGTACCCGCTTCGCCGATCTCGAGGATATCATTGGTCGCCCGAATTTCTTTGAAGATGCGAAAAAAGCCGGCGAGCTCCTGCGCGAACATCGTGGGCTTCAAAAACTGCTCACCTGCTGGGATCAGTATCAGAAGGCGCAGACCGAATTGGCTGATAGTCGCGAGCTGGCGAAGTCCCTCAATGATAAGGAGCTGGCCGAGATGGCTGCGGAGGAAATTCCTTCGCTGGAACAGCGCCTCGTCGATCTCGAAAAGACCATCCAAGAGTCCATTCTGCCGCCTGATCCGTTGGAAGGCCGAGATGTCATCATGGAGTTCCGCGCAGGCACCGGGGGTGACGAGGCCGCGATCTTCGCAGGCGATCTTTTGCGCATGTACACCCGTTTTGCCGAGAATCGAGGTTGGAAAGTCGAGACACTTGAAAGCAGCCCCTCTGACATGGGAGGCGTGAAGGAAGCTAGCATCAAGATCAGTGGAGAAGACGTGTATCGAGTGCTGAAGTATGAAAGCGGCGTGCACCGCGTGCAGCGTGTGCCTTCGACCGAGGCGCAGGGCCGCATCCACACCTCCGCCGCCACCGTTGCCGTGCTTCCCGAGGCCGAAGAGGTGGACATCGAACTCAAGCCTGATGAGGTGCGTATCGAAGTATGTCGCTCCTCAGGAGCTGGGGGCCAGGGAGTGAACACGACGGACTCGGCCGTGCAAGTTCTGCACATCCCCACCGGCACAATCGTGCGCTGCCAAGACGGCCGCAGCCAGATCAAAAACAAAGAAAAAGCACTAAGCATTTTGCGGGCACGTCTCTTGGAGAAAAAGCAGCAGGAAGAAGCTGCGAAGTACTCTGCCAATCGTCGCAGCCTCATCGGTAGTGGCGGTCGCGAGGAAAAAATTCGCACCTACAATTACCCGCAGAACCGTGTCACTGATCACCGCATCGAGATGACTCTCTATAATCTTGATCAATTCGTTCAGGGTAAAATCGAGCCTATGCAGCAGGCTCTGCTAGCCGCTGATTTGCAGGAGCGCTTGGCTGAAGCTGGACTGAGATAGAAGGTTAAGCCTACTCCTGGCCAGCGCCAACTCCCTGTACAGGGTCGAATGCTTTTACTGGACCCGTATAATTGCCGGTCACTTGAACTGAGGCGCCATCCTGCAGACCAACCAAACCATCCGCGACAATGATCTGGCCTTCTTGCAGGCCGGCGCGAATCTCCACCACACCCGGTTTGCGCAAGCCAGTTTTGACTTCAAGGCGCCTGGCCTTTCCATCGGTGATGGTAAACACATAAGCCTTGGCACCAATAGGAACGAGCGCGCGCTCCGGCACCGCAAGTGAAAGATGCGGCTCTACCTTCAGAGTTACCATCACGAGCATGCCAGGCTTGAGCTCAAGGTCCGCATTTGGCACCTCGGCACGAGCTGCCACAGAACGAGTCACGGGATCGAGACGCGAGTCGAGATGCGCCAGCTTACCTCCAAAGCGACGGCCCTTCAGCGTCTCCGCGCTGGCAGTGATGTCGGTGCCCGGCTTGACCCTACCAAGATAGGTCTCAGGGACAGAAAAATCGATCTTCACCAAATCAATCTTATCCAGAGAGGCTATCACTGTCCCTGGTGAAACCAGCGCTCCAGCACTAATGCGGCGCAAGCCCAGCCAACCGTCAAACGGTGCCGTGATTTGACGGTCTGCCAACCTCGCCTCGCTCTCGCGGATTTTGGATCTGGCGATGTCGGCAAGCGTCAGACGTTCCTGAAGACGTGCCTCGGGTGCCGCCCCGTCCTTCACGAGCTTTTGCAGGCGAGCAATCTCCCGCTCCTCCTCCGCCAACGTGGCCTTCGCGGAGGCCAGCATCGCCTGTTCCTCCGAATCACTCAGCTTTGCCAGCGGCGTTCCCTTTTTGACGAAGTCACCATCCTTAAAAGTGATTTCCGTGACCCGCTCGGTGACATTGGAAGAAATGTCCGCCGACTCAAAGGCCTGCACGGTGCCAATAGCATCGAGATCGAGGGCAAAATCATCTTTCACCACCTTCGCCGTGATGACCAGCGACGCACTTTTCGGCAAAGAAGCTTTGCTGGGAACTGCTGCAGGAACTTGCTGCTTCTGCCAGTAAAGCCAGCCACCCGCTGCTACGACGGCGGTGACCATGACAAAAACCATAAAACGGAGGATTGCGGAAGGAGATTCGGCGGGCATGCAAAGATGTAGCATTCAAAACGCCACTGAAGGCGCGGATTCACGAAAAAATCACTTCTATGCACTCGACTCCACAAACCCAGCGAATGGTCAAATACCCGCCTAACCTGTGAGGCTTTGTTTCGACTTCTCCAGGCCTCGCCGCTGCCGCCGAATTAGCAAAGACTGCAGCATGTAAAAAAATGGTCCGGTTTTCGTCCTTCATGGGAGGTGCCCCTGCCAATTATCTTTTTTGTCGCAACATCTGGCGGCAAACTGTCGACTTAGAAGCCTTCCAACCTCATGAAAAGCATCCTACTTTCCCTGTTCACGTTTGTCACGTTCGCGACTGCCGCGCCGCTGGTGTTTGAAGGCACCGACGGGCCGGGCAAAGGCAAGCACATTGTCTTCATGGCGGATGACCATGAGTATCGCTCGGAGGAATCACTGCCGGGGCTGGCGCGGCTGCTGGCGAAGCATCAGGGCTTCAAGTGCACCGTGCTGTTTGGGATCGATCCGGCGTCGGGTGAAATCGTCGCGGGTGATGCGTCGAACATGCCCGGCATTGAGGCGTTGGATACCGCGGACCTCGCGGTGGTATTCCTGCGCTTCCAAAACTTCCTGCCGGAGCAGATGAAGCACTTCGATGACTACCTGAAGCGCGGCGGCCCGATCGTCGGCCTGCGCACGGCGACGCATGGCTTCAAGATTCCGAAGGACGCGCCTTATGCGAAGTATTCCTTCGACTACAAGGGCAGCGATTACGAACTCGGTTTCGGCCATCAGGTGCTCGGGCAGACCTGGGTGGGCCACTACGGCAAAAATCACACGCAGAGCACGCGCATCGACATCGTGCCGGACAAGGCCTCGCATCCGATCCTTCGCGGTGTGAAGGACGTGTGGGTGCAGGCGGGCGGTTACGTCGGCAAACCGACCTCCGGCGAGATTTTGACGATGGCGCAGCCGCTGAACGGCATGACGCCCGATTCACCCGCCGACACCACAAAGCCGCCGATGCCGAGCGAGTGGACGCGCAGCTACAAATCCGCCTCCGGCAAGGAAGGCCGCGTTTTCACGTCGCTGTATGGCACATCGGAAGACATCACGAATGACGGCTATCGCCGTCTTCTCGTGAACGGCATCTTCTGGGCGCTCGGTTTGGAGGAGCAGATCAAAGCAGACCTCAACATCGCCTTCGTTGGCCCCTTCAAGCCGAACACCTTCGCGGGCGGCGCTTACGCTCGCGGCATCAAACCGGAAATGTATGCCGGTTGGGACTCGCCGATCCCGGCGAATGCGAACACGAAGAAGCCTGAGAAGCCGAAGAAGAAGTGAAATCGTGCCGGTCACGGAATAAACATCCCGCCTTGACCATCCTACGATGTCGGCGAGTCTTGCCGCCGCTTCTCCAATGAAACGCTTCTGGCAAATCCTCGCACTTTTGATGCTGGCCTTGATGGTCCCGGCTTCGATGTGCTGTTATGGGACGGATGTTTGCGTGGTGGAGGCTTGTTGCTCCGAATGCCATGACGAGCAGCATGATGGCGATGAGCATCACGCGCCCGCCACCTGCCCGAGCGATACGATTTCCCACAGTCAGGTTCCCGCGCAGGTCATGCTTCCTGCGATGCAGATGGTGGAGCTGGCGGAGTTGATTCAGGCGATGATCCGTCTTCAAAACGAACTCGCCACGGCCACGGAGTTTTCCGGGCTGCCGATGACCACCGCGCCGCCGGAGTTGCGAGCGACTTGGCATTTCACGCAACGCTCGGCGCTGCCCGTGCGTGCGCCTTCGATTCAGGCTTAAAGCTCCGTGCGTTGGGCCGCCCATGAAGGCGGTGACATCCACGCGGGAGCTTCCCACCGCGACCGCTTGCACAGCGGCATCGTGGCTTTGTCATGCCTCCGTCGAAAACTCGAACCCCTTCTTATCATGCGCTCATTCATCCTTTCATCTCTGCTACTCGCCATCGCGCCACAGCTCCACGCGGCGGATTCCAAACCTGCCGCCTCATCCATCACCGAACTCGTGGGCCGCACGCTCGCGGGGAATCCGGAAATCCGCTTCTATGAGGCGGAGGTCGCGGCGGCGAAGGCCGCCCGCACCACGGCGGGCAGGCAGTCGAATCCCGAACTGAGCCTGCAAGTCGGCAACAACCGCATCTCCAATGCTGACGGCCGGTCGAACGGCCTCGCCTTTTCCGCCGAGTTGGCGCAGCCCATTGAGTGGCCGGGGCGTTTGGGTTTGCGAAAGGCCATCGCAAACCGCGACATTGCCATGGCGGAGCTGGGGCTGGAGCGGTTCCGTTTTCATCTCGCGGCGCGTGTTCGCGTCCTGGCCTTCACATTGGCCGCGCAGCAAGACCTCGCCAATGCCGCGAACGAAGTGGCCGCACGCTATGCCTCGCTGCGTGAGGTGATGGTGCAGCGGGAGCCAGCGGGCATCGCGCCGCAGTTGGAGATCGCTACCATCGAGGCGGCGGCACTTGTGGCGGAGTCACGCTCGGCGAAGGCCGGTGTGGTGGTTCAAAAGGCGCTGCTGGAGCTGAACCAGCTCATGGGCCGTCGTGCCGATGCGCCGCTCATCGTGAAGCGCGGCCCGCTGGATACGAAGCCCGCGCCCGCGCTGCTTTCCCTGCTCGGTTCCGCGATGAAGAACCACTACGAGTTGCGCCTGCGCCGTGCGGAGCTGGAGCAGCAGGGTTTCAAGGTCGAGCTGGCAAAGAACGAGCGTTATCCCGCCTTCACCATCGGCCCGTTTGTGCAGGTGCAAAACACCCGCACGCTCGATGACCAGACCACCGCAGGCATTGGCATTTCCTTCCCGCTGCCGTTTTGGAAGAATGGCAAAGCGGAAGTCACCACGGCTGAGGCACGGCAAGTGCAGGCGCAGGCCACGCTCGCCGCCGCGCAGCGCGAGGTGGAGCGGCAGGTCACCGAGAGCATGCTCATCTACCAGACGCAGCAGGCACGCCTCGCCGTGTGGAAGGGCGATGCCGTCGCGAAGTTCAGCGAGGCCGCCGCGCTCGCGGACCGCCATTTCAGACTCGGTGCCGTGCCGATGAGCACCTTCGTGGAGCTTCAGGACAAGTATCTCGAAGCCGTCGAGGCCATTCACAACACGCAGACCGAGGCGCTGGAGGCCGCGCTCACGCTCGAAGAACTCACTGGCGCTCCCGGCAGCCTCATCACCGCCAAAAACTAGCCCAACCTCTTTATGAAACTCTTGCTCATTTTGTCTCTCATCGTCAGCGCCGCCGCGCTCACCAGTTGCAGCGAATCCGCCGCCAGTCCTTCCACCGAGCACGCCGCCGCACCGGAGAATGGCGCTCAATTCAAGGAAGGCAAAGGCGTGGCCCTGACCGCGCTCATGGCGCAGTCCATCCGCCTGCAAACCGCCGAGGTCGCCGAGGAAAAGATCGCCCCCGCCTTCACCCTCAGCTTGCAGGCCATGCAGCGCGGCACCGAGGCCAGCGGATGGCTCACCGCCGATCAAGCCGCGCGTGTGCAGCCCGGCATGGAGGTCGAGCTTGGCACCGCGAAAGGCAGCGTGCTCCGCATCGAAAAAGCAGCGTATGCCACACTCGGCGACTTTGAAGTCACCGTGCAAACCGCCACGCCCATCGAGGCAGGCAGCGCCATCACCGCCACCTTCCGCTTCCCCGCTGGCGATTCCGTGACCGCGATTCCGGCCCAAGCACTGCTCACCACCGCCGAAGGCACGTTTGTCTATGCCAAGAACGACGAGTTCTTTCTCCGCACACCCGTCAAAGTCGGCGCACGCAGCGGTGATCACGTCGAAATCACCGATGGCCTCTACACCGGCGATGAGATCGTCACCACGCCCGTCATGTCCCTTTGGCTGGCGGAACTCCAAGTCCTGCGCGGCGGCAAAGCCTGCACCTGCGGCCACTAACAGCGCACCATGCTCACCCATCTCATCACCTTCGCCATGCGGCAGCGGGCCGCCGTGCTGCTGGCCACGCTTATCTTGATCGGCATCGGCTCTTACTCGTCCATTCATCTGCCGATTGATGCTGTGCCCGACATCACGAACCCGCAGGTGCAGATCAACACCGCCGTCAATGCGCTGGCACCCGAGGAGATCGAAAAACTCGTCTCCTTCCCGATTGAGAGCGAGATGGCGGGCCTGCCGCAGATGGTGGAACTGCGTTCACTATCGAAGTTCGGCCTCTCGCAGGTCACAATGGTCTTCCATGACGATGTGGACCTCTACCGCACGCGCCAGCTCGTCACCGAGCGCCTGCAAACCGTGCTCGATGAACTCCCGCCCGGCCTCACGCCCAAGCTCGCCCCCGTCGCCACCGGCCTTGGCGAAATCTTTTACTACAGCCTCGACTACGCCGCCGATGCGCCGCACAAGCCCGCCACCCGAGAGGCGCAGCTCATGGCCCTCGCGCAGATTCAGGAGTATCAGGTGAAGCCGCTGCTGCGCGGCACGCCCGGAGTCGCAGAGGTCAATACGAGCGGTGGTTATCAAAGGCAGATCGTCATCCAGCCTGATCCCGCACGCCTCGCCGCACGCGGCATGTCGCTCGACATGCTGGCCGAGATCATCGAGCAAAACACCCGCAATGCAGGCGGCGGCTATGTCGAGATCGGCGGCGAGCAGCTCATCGTCCGCGCCACCAGCCGCGTGAACGACATCGAGCAAATCCTCGCCATCCCGCTGAAGTTCGCCGGTGGTGTGAAGCCGATTTTGCTCAGCGAAGTCGCCACCGTCAGCATCGGCAGCGCTTTCCGCACCGGAGCCTCGACGGATGACGGCAGCGAAGCCCTCATCGGAGCCACCATCATGCTAGCGGGGGAAAACTCCCGCCTCGTCGCCCAGGCTGTGCGGGCCAAGCTCGCCGAGATCCAGCCGAAGCTCCCGCAGGGCGTCGTCATCCGCGCTTTGTATGATCGCAGTGATCTCGTCAGTCGCACCATCGCCACCGTGGAGAAAAACTTGGCCGAGGGAGCCTTGCTCGTCGTCGTCGTGCTCTTTGCGCTGCTGGGAAACTTCCGCGCTGCCTTCATCGTCGCGCTCGTCATCCCGCTTTCCATGCTCTTTGCCATGACCGGCATGGTGCGCTGGCACATCAGCGGGAATTTGATGAGCCTCGGAGCCATCGACTTCGGCCTCATCATTGATGGCGCGGTCGTCATGGTGGAAAACATCGTGCGGCATCTCGGCGAGCGTCAGCACGCGCTCGGCCGCAGGCTCACCGTCAGCGAGCGCACGGAGGAAGTGCTCAAATCGGCCAAAGAAGTCGCCAATCCCATGTTCTTCGGCGTCCTCATCATCACCGTCGTCTATGTGCCCATTCTCGCCTTGCAAGGCATCGAAGGGAAGATGTTCAAGCCCATGGCCCTCGTCGTCATGCTCGCTCTCGGCGGCTCCTTGGTGCTCGCCGTCACCTTGATGCCCGTTTTGTGCTCGTATCTTCTCGGCGGGAAGATTCAGGAGAAAGACAACTGGCTCGTCACCCTCACGAAGCGCCTTTACACCCCGCTGCTGCGCTTTGGCCTGCGCTTCAAGCCGCTTATCGTCCTGCCCATGCTCGTGCTCTTTGGCTCCTCGCTCTGGGTTTTCTCGCGCCTCGGCTCCGAGTTCATCCCGCAGCTCGACGAGGGCGACTTCGCAT
Source organism: Prosthecobacter sp. (assembly GCA_017853885.1). Classification (GTDB taxonomy): domain Bacteria; phylum Verrucomicrobiota; class Verrucomicrobiia; order Verrucomicrobiales; family Verrucomicrobiaceae; genus Prosthecobacter. The sequence goes on along the minus strand of JAFMIR010000036.1, from coordinate 7,479 downwards.
TCCAGCTCATCCGCAGCAGCAGCGCCGGTTTGTCCTCCTCGCTCGATTTGCAGAAGCAAAGCGAGGCCGTCATCCGCCGCGACTTCCCCGAGGTCAAAGAAATGTTCTCCCGCATCGGCACCGCCGAGATCGCCACCGATCCCATGAACCCGAATGTGGCTGACACCTACCTCATGCTCACGCCACGCGACCAGTGGCGCAAAGAAGATGGCAAACCCATCAGCAAAGAGCACCTCGGCGAATTCATGCGAAAAGCGCTGCTCGATCAGGTGCCGGGCCAAAACATCCTCGTCACCCAGCCCATCCAGATGCGCTTCAACGAGATCATGGCCGGAGCCCGCGCCGACCTCGTGTGCAAAATCTTTGGCGACAGCTACGACGAACTCGAACGCCTCGCTGGTGAGGTGCGCACCGCCATCACGGCCATCTCCGGCGGCGGCGAGACCGAGTTCGACAGCATCGGCAAGAACCCCATGATCGAAATCCAGCCCGACCGCGAGGCCATGCGCAAGTTCAACGTCCACGCCGATGAATTGAATCGCCTCATCGAAACGGCCCTCGCCGGAACCGAAGTCGGTCTCGTCATCGAAGGCAACAAACGCAGCCCCATCGTCGTCCGCCTCGGTGAAGACCGCCGCAGCGATCTCGAAGGCATCAAGCGCCTCGCTTTGAGAACAGAAGACGGAGGAATGCTCGCCCTCGGCCAAGTCGCCAAAATCGTCCTCGTGCCGCAACCCGTGCAGATCGCCCGCGAAGATGCGCAACGTCGCGTCAGCATCCTCATCAACGTGCGAGGCCGCGATACGGAGAGCTTCGTGCAGGAGGCCACCCAGGCCATTCATGAAAAAGTAAAATTCCCCGACGGCTACTACTTCGAGTTCGGCGGCCAGTTCAAGAACCTCCAGGAAGCCAAGGCCCGGCTCATGATCGTCGTGCCGCTCGCCCTCGCGTTGATCTTCGTGCTTATCTTCCTCAGCTTCGGCTCCTTCCGGCAGGCCACGCTCATCTTCATGTGTGTGCCACTCGCCGTCACTGGCGGCATCTTCGCCCTGCATCTGCGGGAGATGCCCTTCACCATCAGCGCCGCCGTCGGCTTCATCGCCTTGAGCGGCATCGCCGTGCTGAATGGCATCATGCTCATCAGCTACATCAACCAACTCCGCACCGAAGGCCGCGAAGTGCGCGAAGCCGTCGTCGAAGGCACGCTCACTCGTTTGCGCCCGAAACTCATGACCGCCCTCGTCGCCAGTCTCGGCTTCGTCCCCATGGCCATCGCCACCGGAGCCGGAGCCGAAGTCCAGCGCCCCATCGCCACCGTCGTCATCGGCGGCATCCTCACCTCCACTTTCCTCACCCTGCTCGTCGTGCCTGTGCTCTACGACTGGATTGAGCGCAAAACCAAACCCGCAACCGCCAACTAACACACCATGAAAACACTGCTAAACCTCCTCATCATCGCCGCACTCGCCACCACGTCCGCCTTTGCGGATGCCAAAGTCAAAGCAGGCCCCCGCAAAGGCCTCATCCTCGACCTCGGCGGCAAGCAAGCCGAGTTCTTCGTCGAAAAAGACCGCAGCATCAGCATCGCCGTCTATGACGCCGCGATGAAGGCCCAAGCAGCTACCACCGAACTCATCACCGCCACCGCCGAAGCCCCCACTGGCAAAGCCAAAATCGCTTTCGAGGTCAAAGACGGCAAACTCGTCTCCACCACCAAGCTCCCCGAAGGCGAAGGCTACCAAGTCGTCGTCCAGGCCAAATCCACCCCCGATGCGAAAACCAAGAACTTCCGCATCAAGCTCCTGCTCTACACCTGCAAAGAATGCAGCAATCCCGAATACGCCTGCACCTGCGACGACCATTGAGGCAAAACGAAAATGCAGCGCCCAAACCAGATGGGCGCTGCATGCTCGACGTTGGATAAGCTCAAGAATCAATGCCTCCGGCAATGATTCAACGAGCCGCCGCAAGACTTGCACACATGCTTGGTGAGGCTGCCAGTTTTCACCCAGGCGATGACTTGGTTTTCGCAGTCGGGGCAATCCATGCGTGAAGCATCGCGCAGAGTGACGAAACCCTTATTGCCAGGTGTCAGGCTGGACGGAGCTTTGAAAAAAACAGTGCGGCATTTGTCGCAGGTGACGGCGCTTTCTGGGACGCCGGTGGAGGACTGGCAGGAGGTGAGCAGCGCGGCGAGTCCGAACATGGTGGTGAGAAGCAATGTTTTCATAGGATGTGTTTTCGATGTTTGTGTTTGTTGTCGGAGGGCAATTGCCCTTCACGAACGATCAACACCACGCGGGATGAAATCCCTGATGCAGCGCAAAATGAGCGCATCACCGCGCAAACGACACTCAAGCGGGCCGAAGGTCGGCGAGCAGTTCTTTGAGCATCTGCCGCGCCCGATAGATGCGGGTTTCCACGGCTTTGATCGAGCAGCCGAGGGCCAGTGAAATCTCGTGCTGGCTCATTTCTTGATAGGTGAAGAGGTGCAGCGCCTCTCGCAGATCAGCGGGCAGGGTGGCGATGGCTTTTTCGATGCGGAGAGTCATTTCCCGCTGCTCGGCGGCTTCATCGGGGCTGGCGTCGTGACCGGGGAGCTGCTGGAGCGTGGCGGTGCAGTCTTCGACAGAGACGGTGGGGTGCCTGTTGCGCCAGCGGGCGTGATTGCGCCCGAGATTGGCGGCGATGCGAAAGAGATAGGTCGGGAACGCCGCCGTGGGCTGGTAGCGGGCACGGCTTTGATAAAGCCGGACAAAGGTTTCCTGAGCAAGATCGGCAGCGGCTTCGGCGCTGCCGGACATGCGGTAGAGGAAGGCGGCCACTTTATCTTTCCAGCGGTGCATGATGCCGTTGAGGGCGAGGTCATCGCCATCGGCGAGGCGTTTCATCGCTTCGATATCCGCATCGGGCGGACTTTCAGGCAGTGCAGCGTCGCTCATGGTTGGGGCCGGTTGCTGGCGGCGTCTTTGGCCGGGATGCCCAGCGTGTAGGGCACCATGAGGTCGAGATACTTTTTCGATTGGTCAGCCCGCAGGCAGGCTGCGGTTTGATACACATGCTCCAGCAGAGCTTCCTGGCACTCCATGGCGAGCTTCGCCCGTTCTTCGATGGCAGTGCGCATTTTGGCATCCACGCTGCTGCTGCGTCCGCTGAGAGCGAGGATGTCTTCGTTAGAGAGATAAACGCGGTGGCAGAGGTCTTCGCACTTTGGCAGGTAGGCTAGATGCAGTGCCTTCACCTTCTGCGTTTGCTCAGCATCAAGGCGCAGCCAGTTTTGCAGCCAATGCAGCTCGGGGAGCAGGCTGCCGTTTTCTTTGGGCATGGCTTTGGCGGACTCCGCGCTGTTTGTGGAGAGCATCAGCCGCGCACAGAGGAACATGCAGAGTCCGACGGCCACGGCGGCCACGAGGATCAAAATGCCGCGCTTCATGGCTCTACCTCCGAATGGGGCCGCACCAGCGGGTTGACCGTTTCGAGGTAGGCGAGTTCGCCGCGTTCGGATTCGGCCTTTTTGAGCATCACCACGCCGGTTCCCGCACCAGCAGCGGCAAAGAGAGCGATGGTGGCAAAAGCCACCGCAGGGCGGCCTAGAGAGGTGAGCATGCGCCGCACCAGCTCGGCCAAAAGAGAGGCCATGCTGCGCTGGTCATCCGCCTCGATCCGCGACCACACCTCCCGCTCGAAGGCGGTAGGCAGCGACAGCTTCGCAGGGTGCTGGCGTAGCAGGCGGTGGAGTTCTTCGTCGTTCATGAGTTTGTGTTGTTGATGGTTTAAACACCGGGCGCGGCATTATCCCGCAGGTTTGTGTTTTTTCCACTTGGCGGAAACTCTGCGGGGTTCTGTTTGGGCCGGGGTTTGTCGTGGCATGTCCGCGCTGCGTCTCCTCATCCCTTTCTTGGCTCTCAGTGCCACAGCCGCTTTGGCCTGTGATGCCTGCAAAGCCGCCAAGCCCGCTCCCGGACAGCGTGTCGTCGAATACGATCTGCACATCGCCGAGCACATTCAAAGTCCCGCTGGCAAGGCCGTCCGCGTGCTCGCCATCAATGGCAGCGTCCCTGGGCCGGTGCTGCGTTTCCGTGAGGGCGACTTTGCCCGCATCCGCGTTCACAACGATCTCAAAAGCGAAGAAACATCGACGCATTGGCACGGCCTGCTGCTGCCAAACAAAGAAGACGGCGTGCCGCATGTCACCACGCCGCCGATTCAGCCGGGTAGCACGCACACCTTTCAGTTCACGCTGCGGCACAGCGGCACCTACTGGTTTCACTCGCACACGCATTTGCAGGAACAAAGCGGCGTCTATGGCGGCATCGTCGTCGAGCCACGCGGCGGCGAGCCGGTGAAGGCCGACCGCGAGCAGGTGCTCATCCTCTCCGACTGGACGGACACCGATCCCATGGAGGTCATGCGCATGCTCATGCGCGGCAGCGACTACTTCGGCCTCATGCGGCGGAATTCGCAGTCCATCCTTGGCGCGTGGAAGCGCGGCCACTTGAAGGACTACTTCCGCCGCGAGTGGGACCGCATGCTGCCGATGGATGTGTCCGATGTGGGCTACCATGCCTTCCTCATCAATGGACAGCGCCAGACCCGCATCGAGGGCCGCCCTGGTGAAAAAGTGCGCCTGCGCATCATCAATGCCTCCGCCGCCAGCTACTACCACCTCAGCTCCTCCGCCGGACCGCTCACCATCATCGCCGCCGATGGCCCGCCGGTGCAGCCGGTGAGCGTGCCGATGTTCCTCATGGGCATCGCCGAGACCTACGACCTGCTCATTACCATTCCAAAAAGCGGCCAGCATGAGCTGCGCTTCACCACGCAGGACGGCAGCGGTCACAGCAGCGCCCTTTTTGGCAAAGGCGAGCCACACGCCGCCCCCGTGCCGCCACGGCCAAACCTTTACCAAATGGATGAGATGCTCAATCTCGCCCTCGAAGAGCAGGAAGACGACCCGCGTGCCTCTTTGAACCTCCCACGCCCCGGATCGCCCTACCGGCTGCTGAAAGCCATCAAAGACACCTCGTTGCCCAAGAACCTCCCGCGTCGGAAAATCACCCTCCACCTCACTGGCGACATGAATCGCTACATCTGGAGCTTTGACGGCAAAACCATCGCCGAGCAGCCCTACGTCATCATCAAAAAGGGCGAGATCATCGAGCTGGAGCTCGTGAACGACACCATGATGCATCACCCGATTCATCTGCACGGCCACTTCTTCCGCCTGCTCATGGGAAAGGGTGCCCGCTCACCGCTGAAGCACACCGTCGATGTCCCGCCGATGAGCAGCCGCACCGTCGAGTTCGAGGCCAATGAAGCGCACGACTGGATGTTCCACTGCCACATCCTTTATCACATGATGAGCGGCATGGCCCGCGTCTTCCGCTATGAGGAAGACGAAGGCAAAGCCAGCCCCGCGTCTGCCAGAGAAGCTCCTCCCGTCGATCATACACTCGCTCACGCCGCCGGCCTCGGCGAGCACGCGCACGATATGACCTACTTCTGGGGAGCGGCCTCGCTGCAAACCCAGATGAGCAGCGGCCTGCTCTCCTGGATGAATCCCAAAAACAATCTTCTGCTCGCCTGGGAGGTCGGCTGGGAAAAAGCACCCAAAACGGAGTACGAGATCGATCTCACCTGGCAACGCTACCTGGACAAGAATTTCCAGGCTTACGCTGGCTGGCGCTTCTCCAATCACGGCGGCGGAAATCGTTTCATCGCAGGGTTCAACTACCGTCTGCCGCTTATGGTTCTGGCGGACATCACCGTGGATGGCCTTGGCAATGGGCGCTTTCAGTTGTCGAAACGCTTTCAGATTACGCCGCGGCTCGGACTCGCGGGATACGCCTTCTACGACACCGGCAGCCGCTGGGAATGGAGCGCTGGAGCCGACTACACGCTCACGCGGCACACCTCATTGACCGCCTCCTACCACTCCGACTACGGCCCCGGCGTCGGCGTGCTCATCCGTTTTTGAGAACGATCACGCTCTCGAAAAAACAAACGCAAACCTCAACACATCCACAGAAATGAAAACGACCCTCCGCACCTTCCTCACCACCGCCCTCCTCGGCCTCACCCTCGCCGCCTGCACCGCGCCTGAAACTGCCGCTGCTGCCGAGAAAGCCAAGCCTTACCCCCTCGCCAAATGCCTCGTCAGCGGCAACGACCTCGATAGCATGGGCGGCCCCATCACCAAGGTTTACAACGGCCAGGAGATCAAATTTTGCTGCAAACCCTGCATCAAGAAGTTCGAGGCCAATCAGGCCAAATACCTCGCCAAGCTGCCCAAGTAACCTCGAAATTGGCAAACCAAGCCTCCTGGCAGCATGACACCTCCAGGAGGCCCAGCACACACTCATACCATGAACCTCCCCCAAACCTTTCTGCTCACCGGCATGAGCTGCGGCTCGTGCGTCGCCAAGATCACCGCCCGCCTTCAGGAGCACCCGGACATCACGGAGGTCACCGTCACCCTCACGCCGCCGCAGGCACGCATCGTGACCCGCGCCGCCTTGAGCAGTGCCGAGGTCAATGAATGGCTCCAGCCGCTCGGCAAATACCGCGTGGCCGAGGAAGCGGCTCCCGCCATGCCCGCCACCGCCCTGCCAGCGAAATCCGCGCAGACCTACAAGCCCCTGCTCATCCTGCTCGCCTACCTGCTGCTCGTCATCATCGCCGCCAGCATCGCCAGCGGTCATTTTCAGCTCATGGAGGCCATGCGCCTCTTCATGGGCGGCTTCTTCATCGCCTTCTCCTTTTTCAAAATGCTCGACCTGCGCGGCTTTGCCGATGCCTACCGCAGCTATGATCTCGTGGCGAAGGCCTGGCCCGGCTACGGCTTCGTTTATCCCTTCATCGAGCTGGCCCTCGGACTCGCCTACCTCGCCGCGTGGCAGCCCTTCGGCGTGAATCTCGCCACCGCCGTCATCATGGGCATCAGCCTTCTTGGCGTCATCAAAGCCGTCACCTCCAGGCAAACCATCCGCTGCGCCTGCCTCGGCACCGTCTTCAACCTTCCCATGTCCACCGTCACCATCATCGAGGATGGCTTGATGCTACTAATGGCAAGCATCACCCTGATCATACCGCATTGATTATCTATTTCAGTCCATGCCCTCCGCGCCGGACAACCACGACGCCCACGACTATGCCGAGCGCATCCGCGAGCGGCTGCCGAGGCGGCATCAGGAACTCCGGGAGCGCTGCGGGCTGAGCATGTATGCCCTGTGGCTGAAGTGCGGCGTCTCGCGGGATACGATCAGTCGCGTGGAAGGCGGTGATACGATTCCCGGTGTGCATGTGTTGGCACGGCTCGCCTGGGGCTTGGGCGTGACGCTGGAGAAGTTCTTCGGCGGGATTGAGGACGGCGGCGGAAGACTGGGAGACTAGGAGTGGAGGAGAAGAGGAGACTCTGAAGCCATTGAGCCTTCTTCGTTTTCGTGGACAGCAAAAGTTGGGTAACTACCCAAGCCAGCA
>JAFMIR010000071.1 GCA_017853885.1 Prosthecobacter sp. | reverse complement strand
CAGCGACTCGCTCTGCCAGACGACGGGATGCGTGTCCTTGGCGTTTTTTGGATCACGGCGGTCAGACCACATGACGAGGCGCTTGCCGCCATCGAAGGGCAGGATGCTCTTGGGAGCCACTTCGCCCACGAGGCCGAGTTTCTTCATCGGCGACCACGTTTTGCCAAGGTCCGTGGAGAACGCGCTGCGCAGATTGCCCGGGAAATCACAACCACCGAAGATGAAGAGACGCTCGATGCCCTGCGGATCGGTGAGGCGATGGAGCACAGGCGTGGTTTTTTTCACGAGCTGCCAGTCACGCGGGGTTGGTAAAGGCGCGCTCCAAGTGAGTCCGCTGTCCTCGCTGCGTGAGAGCGGGCCAAGGTTTCCCGCGTGGTTCATGCACCATGCGGTGAACATCGTCCTGCCATTCGCCATGAGCACCGTGTCGCAATGCCCTTGGTATTCCTTTACAGTGCCACGGGCGATGATGGCATGTCTAGCCGAATCGGCCGAGATGTCCACGGTCGGGATTGAAATCGTGCGCGAGGTGCCTGGACTAGGCCCGGCAAAGGTCGGTACGTCCGCCGCATGCAGTAAGAGGCTGGACGAGATTGCGAGAAAGCAGAAAAGGGATCGAAGGGACATCGTTTAATGAAAACGGAATGGGGAAAGCCATTTCACAGCTTGAATGGCGTCATGAAGTGTTATGATAACACCATGCCCACCACCGCACAAACCACACTCAAAGACATCGCCCGCGCCACAGGAGTCTCGATCATGACGGTGTCGCGGGTGCTACGCGGGGCGCCTCGAGTGGTGGCTGCGAAGCGTGAGCTCATTTTGAAGGAAGCGAAGCGGCTCGATTACCAGCCGGACCCGCATTTGATGCGGTTGATGCACGTGGTGCGCGGGAAGAAGGAGAAGCGTCTACGCGCGGTGATCGCTGTGATCCGCGAGCATGTGCCACAGGACGGCCTCCTCAGTCCATCCTATCAATATGTGCCGATTGAGGACATCCGCCGGCGTGCGCATGGGCATGGTTATGCTGTGGAGGAGTTTCATCTGGGAAAGGACGGTCTTACGCCCAAAAAGCTGCAAAAGGTGCTGCATGCACGCGGCATTGAAGGTGTGATCGTCTCACCGCAGAGTGTGGATCTTCCGTGTAGCAGGATGGATTACACCCCCTTTGCTGCGGTCACTTTTGGCAATGCGATGAGCACTCCCGCGCTGCACATGTGTGCTGGAAACATGACACTCGGCATCCAGATGGCTGCCGAGCGGCTTGCGGCGAGAGGTTACAAGCGGATTGGCGTGGCTGTTACGAAGTGGATCGTGAATCGTTCGCAGTTTGGCTACAGCGGCGGCCTATTTCACTGGCAATACGGCCTGCCGGAGGCGGATCGCGTGCCGTTGCTGCTCTTTCCGAGCAACGACATCAGCCAGGGCTTCGACGCCTTCTCGAAATGGATGCGCGAGCACCAACCGGACGCGCTCATCACGTTCGACACGCATGTGCCCGACTGGCTGAAGCGACTCGGCCTGCGCGTGCCGCAGGACATGGGTTTCGTCGTGCACGACTGGACACCGAAGATGACCGAATTCGCCGGTATCTACCAGCAACGCGATCATCTGGCGGCTGCGGCAGTGGATTTGGTCGTCACGCAGCTATCCCAGCATGAGCACGGCGTGCCCGAAGTGCCACGCCAGATCATGATTCCACCCAAGTGGATCGAGGGGCCAAGTGTGACTTGGATTTCTCAGCCAAGCAGCTCGGTTATGACGCGGGCCTGAGGATTCTCCACCAGAATCTGATCGGTACCGTTCCGTTTGTAACTGAGCTTTTTCGGATCAAGCCCGAATAAATGAAGCAGAGTGGCGTGGTAGTCATAGTGGTTCACGACGTCCTTCACAGCATGGTGGGCAAACTCATCGGTTTCACCGTGCGTGTGGCCGCCTTTGAAGCCACCACCAGCCACCCACATGCTGAAGCCATAGGTGTTGTGATCCCGGCCCACCGTTTTGCGGTCCTTGGCACCCGCGCGGTTTTGAATGACAGGCAATCGCCCCATCTCACCGCCCCAATGAACGATGGTGGTGTCAAGCAAGCCACGTTGCTTCAAATCGGTAACGAGCGCCGCCGCACCTTGATCGACATACAAACAGGTAGCAGGCAGGCTGGTCAGGATGCTCGAATGATGGTCCCATGTTTGATTCCCAGTGAAGAGCGATACAAAGCGCACACCACGCTCAACGAGCCGACGGGCGATCAGGCAACGAGTGCCAAACTCAGCCGTGGCCGGATTGTCGATGCCGTAGAGCTTTTGGGTGCCTAGGCTTTCCTTCGAAATATCAAGAGCTTCCTTGGCAGCGGTCTGCATGCGGGCGGCAAGCTCAAAGGACTGGATGCGCGCCTCTAGATCGGCTTCGCCGGGCCGGACCTCTGCATGCTCACGGTTGAGGCGTTGGACGAAATTGAGGTAGCGGGACTGCGCCTCACCTTTGAGGCTCAAAGGCGCGTCAAGGTTCGGGATGCGCGGTTCTTTCGGGCGAATGACTGTTCCTTGGTAGAGGCTGGGGAGCCAGCCGTTGCTCCAATTGTCCACGCCGAGCACCGGCACACCGCGCGGATCGGTCAGCGCAACGTAGGCGGGCAGATCTTGGTTTTCACTGCCGAGGCCGTAGGTGATCCATGAGCCGAGTGTGGGCCGTCCGCCTGTAACTTGGCCATTCATCAGAGCATAGATGCTCTGGCCATGGTTGTTGACGCCGGTGTGCATCGAGCGGATGAGCGTGACGTCATCTACGATACGGGAGAAGTGCGGCAGGAGCTCGCTCACATCCATGCCGCACCGACCATGCTTTTTAAACTTCCACTGAGGGCCCATGACCTCACGGCTAGCGCCGGCAGCATCGTCATACTTCACCTCCCCAGGGAATTCCTTACCATCGAGCTTCATGAGCTCCGGTTTCGGGTCAAAGAGGTCCATATGGCTAGGCCCCCCCTGCATGAACATGGAGATCATGGCCTTCGCCTGGCCAAAAGCATGCGGCTGCTTCGGTTTGAGATCGTAATGTGGTAACGCTGCACGGTCCGAAGTGGCAAGCAAGCCCTGCTCCTGCAGCAGCGTGGCTAGGGCAATGCCACCGATGCCATAGGCGGAACGGTTCAAGATCGAGCGACGGGTGTGAAGCATGCCTATTTTACGATGCTCAACGGCGGCACTTTACGAAGAAGATCCGATGGCTGGCAGCGTTTTGACGGGGCAGCAATTGGCTAATGACAGCTTTTGAACACAGAATAGATAGATCTCAAATGACCCAATCGGAATCTCGCATGACAAGTCAAGCTCCAAGGGCGTATGGCGAAGCCTGCACGGCCGCTGGTCTAAGCGCTTCAACATTCATGCATCGTGTGTCATTCGCGCCCCCTTATTCCCACCCGATTCTATGACCTTCCTCAACATTGCTCTCCTCGCGGGTGGTCTCGCCTTTCTCATTCCACTGCTCATTCATCTGCTGAATAAGCGAAAGGTGGTCACTGTGCGTTGGGGGGCAATGCATCTGCTGCACGAGGTCATTCGTCAAAAGAAGCGCAAAATGAAGATCGAGCAGCTCCTGCTGCTCATCACCCGCGTGGCGATCCCCATCGTGCTGGCGCTTTGCCTCGCGCGGCCAGTGCTGACAGCACTGCGTTCACTCGGCCTAGGCAGTTCATCACTCATCGTAATGCTGGATGACTCCTTCTCGATGCGTGCTCCGGCTGAGAAAACGGCCGTGGCAGGTGCCAGCGTGGCCGACACAGCACGTCACGATCTCCAGCAAATCACCGAAAGCCTCCCCAGCGGCTCCGCGGCGCAAGTCGTGCTCAGCGGCGGCTCACCGCGCCAGCTGCTCGATCAACCAACCACCGCGCTCGATCTGGTGCCAAAGAAGCTCGCCGACGTGACGTCGATGTCTGGCCCCATTTCGGTCAATGACGCGTTTCAGACCGCCACGAGCGCATTGAAGGATGCACCAACCGCTGCACGCGAAATCGTCGTCGTCTCCGATTTCCAGGAAGCCGACTGGAAAGCCATCGCGGATGGCGCGGCATTGCCAGCCCTCGAGAACCTCTCCAAACAAGAGCCAAAGCCGCAAATCACTTTTTATCGCATCGGAAGCGATCTCGCGGAAAACCTCAGCATTGCGTCCGCGGATCTGTCTGCACTCGTCGCGGCCGAAACACAGCCCATCGGCATCCGTGTGCGCCTCAAAAACCACGGCCAACGGCCTTGGCAGGACATTCCGGTGCACTTAGAGGCCGATGGCGCGAGGCTGCGCACCGCGCGTGTCTCCCTTGCACCGGAAGGAGAGGCCGTTTTGAGTTTCACGCACGCTTTTGAAAAGGTAGGTGACCACTCGCTTTCCGTTCGCCTCGAAGGTGACAGCTTCAGCGATGATAATGCCTTTCACAGCGTTGTGCAGGTGCGGAATCAACTCAACGTATTGCTCATCGACGGCAGGCCGGGCACCGGGCCGCTCGAAGGTGCCGCTGATTTTCTCGAACTCGCCCTCACCCCGCACACTGCCGCCGCGAACTCGCTCAAAGACCTCATTCGCACGCGGAAGATCGACCAGCGTAAACTCCGCCGTGAGGACTACAAAGACGCCGAAGTCATCATCCTCACCGATTGCCAGCGCATTCAGGGCAATGAGCTCACGGAACTCGACAAGTTCGTCAAGGCTGGCGGCGGCCTACTCATCTTTGCCGGACCAGACATCGACATCGAGCACTACAACCGCGATCTCTTCCGCAAAGGTGAAGGGCTGCTACCTGCCGCCATCCAAGGCATGGCTCGCGCCGAGATCGCCGACTCGCCCGCCCGCATGCTGATGCAGCGCCTCACCCATCCGAGCGTTCTCTATTTCAATGATGCTAGGGGCGGCCGCCTGCAAGATGCCGAATTTAGGAGTTGGATCGAATTCGCTCCACCACCGAATGAAAACACACAGCGCATCCTTAGCCTCGACCGCAATGCGCCTCTGCTTCTCGAAAAAAAACTCGGCCAAGGTCGTGTGATTGCCTGCGCCACCACCGCAAACGCTGAGTGGACCAATCTGCCATTGCAGCCTTTTTTTGTACCGCTCATGCAGCGGCTCACCACTTACCTCGCAACCGAAGGCAGTGCTCCCGCGTGGCAGCTTGTCGGCACCACGCTACACTTGCCGCTCGAAAAGGCTGAACTGGGTGCCGAATTCACCCTGCAAGACCCCACAGGCCAAATGCAGACTTTGAAGAGCCAGCAGGAAGGCGACAAAGTCTTTGTGCAAAGTCCGCCGATCGCTCAGCCAGGCATTTTCGTCCTTCAACGCGTTGGCAGTGAAAAAACTTCGTATCTCGCCTTCAACACCGACAACAACGAAAGCGACCTCAAAGCCCTGCCGAACGATCAGATCAAAAAAATCGCCGAACGCCACGAGGCCGCCTTCGCCGACTCCTTGCCGAGCTACCAAGCTCTAGATCGCACCCGCCGCCATGGTAGCGAACTCTGGCAACCGCTGCTCATCGCTCTTCTTGCACTGCTTTTCTTCGAAGTCCTACTCCAGCAGCGTATCGCACGTGGCTGATTTGGGGACCCTCGTTGCACCAAGGATCATTCAGGTGGTTTAAGATTGGGACACTGAATGACCGACCCAGCTCAAGCCCGTCATTCTTTGAAGAACCAGCAGCCCACATCGTTTTGATCATTTCATGACGCGTCAAATCATCTCCCTCATCCTTTTCGCCGCGGCAGCATTGATGCTATGGCTCGCCACCAAACCTGCGATAAACACCGATTTGCCGCTAACAGTTTTTTGCGCCGCGGGTCTCAAGAAACCCGTCGAGGAAATTGCTGCTGCTTATCAAAAAGACACGGGTGCGACCGTGCAGCTTCAATTTGGCGGCACCAGCACGCTTCTCACACAGCTCCGCGTGGCAAAACAAGGAGACCTTTTCATCGCGGCAGATGATCGTGCGCTCACTGATGCCAAAAAACAGGATTTAACCCGTGAGGAGCTTCGGCTCGTGAAGCAATCACCGGTTATCGCCGTCGCCAAAGGGAACCCGAAGAAGATCACGAGCATCGACAGCTTGCTATCCACCGATGTGAAAGTCGCTCTCGCCAATCCTGAAGCGGCCAGCATCTCAAAGGTGACCCAAAAGATCCTCGGCGCAAAATGGGAAGCCCTAGCAGCGAAGGCCGCCGTGATGAAACCGACCGTCATGGACGTGGCGGCCGACCTCGCACTTGGAACCGTGGATGCTGCTATTCTCTGGGATAGCACCGTACCGCAGTTCAACGCACTTGAATCAGTCCAAGTTCCTGAGCTCTCCGCTCATCAGGAATATACCACAGTAGCTGTTCTAACCTCCGCCAAGGATTCTGCTGCTTCGCTACGCTTTGCTCGTTACCTCAATGCTCCAGAGAAAGGTGCTGCGATCTTTGCGAAGCATCATTTCCATGCGGTGAAGGGTGATGCGTGGTCTTTGCGTCCCGATTTGATTCTCTACTCTGGTGGAGTGAACCGCCTTGCCATTGAGGGTTTGCTGAAAAGCTTTGCGATCCGCGAAGGCATCAGTGTCACGACCACTTTCAACGGCTGTGGCATTCTTTGCGCCGCGATGAAAACCATGGGAGACACGACCAACCCAAAGTATCCGGACGTCTACTATGCCTGTGATATCTGCTTTGTGCCACCTGTGGCAAAACAGTTCCCTGAGGCTGTGCTGCTGACCGAGGCTGAAATCATCATCGCCGTGCCCAAAGGAAATCCCAAAGGCATCCACACGCTAGCTGATCTCGCTCGCGATGGACTCAAGGTCGGTCTCTGCAATGCAGAGCAGTCCACTCTTGGCTACCTGACACAGGCCATCCTGAAGTCGATGAACCTCCACGAATCAGTTGGTAAAAATGCCTCAGCCCAATCTCCCACCGGCGATCTGCTTGTGAATCAACTGCGCACCGGATCGCTCGACGCCGCCGTGGTGTATCTCAACAACATGGTGCCTCAAAAAGAACACCTCGAAGCCATCAAGCTGCCCGCTGACAAAGCAAAAGCCATCCAACCCTTCGCCGTGCGTCAGGACAGCCCGCATCGCATGCTGGGTCAGCGTCTCTTGGCCTTCTTGCTGAAGAATCGCGAGTCCTTTGAACAGGCTGGATTCACTTGGAGCCCAAATCTAAACCCTATCCAAAGCGAGAAAATCGAACTGCCGGACTGGTTGAAGCAGAAGTGATGAATCAGAGCACAAAAAAGGGCCGGAGGTGATCCGGCCCTTTGGTTTGGACTGAGCGTAATGGCTTACTTCGCAGCGAGGGCTTCTTTGATGGCCTCGATGACTTCAGGGGCATCAGGCTTCACCTTGGGCTCGAAGCGCTTGAGGATCTTGCCGTCCTTGCCGACGAGGAACTTGCCAAAATTCCACTTCACATCGCCCGGGAAGGGTGAGTCAGGGCCGCTGAGCACCTGATAGATCGGGCTCTTCTCTGGGCCTTTGCACACGACCTTGTCGAACATCGGGAAGCTAACCTTGTACTTCGTAGAGCAGAATTCCTTGATCTCTTCATTGGATCCGGGCTCTTGCTTGCCGAAGTCATTGCAAGGAAAACCGAGGACGGCGAGGCCGAGCTTGGAGAACTCCTGATTGAGCTGCTCAAGCTGGGTATACTGCGGCGTGTTACCGCACTTGGAGGCCACATTGACGATCAGCATGACTTTCCCCTGATAGGATTTGAGGGAAGTTTCTTTTCCGTCAATGTCCTTCAGCGGGACTTCATAGACCGACTTGGGAGCATCCGCTGCGTTGAGAGCTGCTGCGACGAGGAGGGTGGTGGCGAGAGTGAAGATTTTCATAGGAACCAAAAAACGCCGTCTGGAACAGAGCCTTGCAGAACAAGCGCTCGTTGACCTTTCCACCTTACAACGGTAAAACACGAATCATGGCGCGGGGAGCTTCTCCACGCGTTTTCTTTATCTTCGCAGATGCAGGGAAGGCCGTGAGAACCGGCCACAGTGGCGCTGCGGTATCGGGTCACAGACCTCCATTTGTGGGCAACCACGGAGCAAAGCCAATCGGGAGCAATCCTTGGTGAAGGCGGAGGCGAGGAAGGCGGCTAAGCCGTCGGAAACCCGGAGTCCGAACATCTCTCTGCGGAGCTTTCATCGAACCAATGAATCCCAAAAACTCATGTACCTCCAAAAATTGCGAGGAAGGGCCTCTGTGCTCTTTTTCACCCTAGGCGCTCTTTCTGCCGCCGAGCCACAAAAAGCCGTCGAACTGTCGGAACGCGTCGTAACTGCCACCAAAACCGAGACCGAACGCTGGCGAACCGCCAGCAGTGTGACGGTCATTGATCGAAAAACCATCGAGCAGGATCAGCTCCGGCTTTTGCCAGAAGCTCTGCGCCGGGTTCCCGGCCTGACGCTTGCGGATCGAGGCACTGCCGGCTCAGTGAACGGCCTTTTCCTACGTGGTACGAACAGCGACCAAACCCTTGTGGTCGTGGATGGACGCCCCATTCCAGCCAATCTCGCCGGCCTCTACAACATCGAAACCATGTCTCTCGACAACGTGGAACGTATCGAGGTGCTGAGAGGCCCTGCCGCCAGCATCTATGGTGGAAAAACCCTGGGAGGAGTGATCAACATCCTCACCCGAAGCGGGCGTGGCCTCAACAAACCGGATAGCACGCTCTCGTGGGAGGGTGGCAGTTTTGGCACGTCACGCGAGACCCTAGGCACACGTGGCTCCATCGGCATCTATGACTGGGGTTTGGAATTCAGCAGGCACGACACACAAGGCTACCGCCTCAACAGCCAGATGCAGCTGAACAATGCTTCAGGCCGGTTCGGGGCGCAGCTTTCCGACACACTACGGTTTGACTTGAACCTCCGTTACTATCATGCGGACGTCGGTGCACCGGGCAGTCTCGCAGCCAATGATCCGAACGATCACGTACTGACCGAGTTCTGGAGCCTCTCACCACGGTTCGAATGGCAAACCACGGAGAGCTGGACACAAACGCTTACCTACCAGTTCGGTAACTTCCGCCAGGCGGCGACGAATTTCACTCCCAACTTTGGATTCAACAACCGCATCACATCCCGCAATCACTTCGTGGAATACGAAAGCGTCATCCAAGCAACGGACTGGTGGACTTTTACAACCGGAGCTTGGCTGCAGGACATGGGATATTCCCGCAGCAGCGACAATGCGTTTCCAGCCACTGGTTACGATGTCGATCAGGCCGAAACCAACTGGGCGGTCTTTCTCCTCTCCCAAGCGGAGGTTCTTCCAGGTTGGAATGTGCTCGGCAGCATACGTCACGATGTGTACTCCGATTTTGACGACGCCACCACCTGGCGCGCCGGCAGCAGTTGGCGCATGCCTTGGACGCAAACGGTGTTACAAGCCAGCTATGGCACGGCCTTTGCCCCGGCGAGTCCGCAAAACCGGGAGGCGGCACTCTTTGGGGATCCTTCCTTTCTGAAACCAGAACAAAGTGAGGGCATGGAAATCGGCCTTGAGCAGCCTTTCGCTGACAACAAAGCCACGCTCGGTCTCACCTACTTCCGGAACAATATCCAAAACTTGATTGTGTTCCTACCACCCTTCGGCCCCTTGCAGCAGATCAACCAAGCACGCACGGAGGGTATGGAAGCCTCACTGGGATGGCAGCCGAGCGATGCATTTGGCATCAACGCCCAATACACATACCTTGATGCTGATGACCTCACAGCGGGCACACGTCTCGTTCGCCGTCCGCGGCATCAGATCTCGGCTGATAGCTGGGTCAGACCCATATCGAAGCTCCGCCTTGGCTTTAGCGCGTTTTATGTCATTGACCGTGAGGACGGATTTGGTGCCGACCAGCGTGATGTGGAGGACTATCTTCGCCTGCGCCTCACAGTGAGCTACGAAATGACGAGGAATCTCGAGCTCTTTGCCCGTGTGGAAAACATGCTTGGTGAACGTTACGCCGAAGTGCTGGGCTTCCCTGCCATGCGCACTGGCGCTTACGCAGGTTTCCGGCTGCACTTTTGAAGCAGCCATGCTAAATCAGAGGCGTGGCTAACCACACGTCACAGCCTGATTCCCCTGCCGCGCTGCGCGATCGGTTCATCCGCCGTGTCAGTGCGGCTTCTCCGTTTTACCAGATGTTCGATCATCTACCGGATCTCGCTTTCTTTGCCAAAGATCGCGAATTCAGGCTCATGTGCGCTTCCCGTCGTTTCATCGAGCGATTCGGTTTTCACCATGAAGCTGAGATGATTGGCAGGAATGACTTTGACCTCTTCCCTGCCCGCCTCGCCGAAAATTTCCGTCGGGATGACGAGGAGGTTCTTACCTCCGGCAAGCCAAAGCTCAACATCGTAGAACTGTTCTTCACCGACCAAGGCATACCAGACTGGTTTGTGACGAACAAGCTCCCGCTCTTTGACGAGAAAGGCCGTGTCATCGGCCTCATGGGCACCGTGCAGAGTTTTGAGGGCAAAAAACAAGTGCTTCAACCCTACTTGCAAATCGACCGCGCACTCGCCTACATCCGCGAGCACTTCCGCAGCGGTGTCTCCATCACCGAATTGGCCCAAATCGTTCATCTTTCACCACGACAACTGCATCGCAAGTTTGTGGAGACTTTTGGGGCCAGCCCACAGGCTTTCATCATGAAACTGCGCATCCAAGCCGCCTGTGAGTTATTACAAAAAGAAGGTTCTCAAATCGCGGAGGTAGGACGGGATCTGGGCTTTTGTGATCAAAGTGCCTTCACACAGCATTTCCACCGGCACATGGGTATGACACCTCTACGCTACCTGCGTCAATTTCGTCTTCGACGGTCCTGATTTTCCGGTTGCCCTCCAGCTCAAGTCCGCCTAATGGCAGCGCACTACGACTTTCGCGCGGTTAGCTCAGCGGTAGAGCACTGCCTTCACACGGCAGGGGTCGCAGGTTCGAACCCTGCACCGC
>JAFMIR010000070.1 GCA_017853885.1 Prosthecobacter sp. | reverse complement strand
GAGATCAAGCGCCCCCCCCTGTAAAGCAAAGTCATTGTTGAAGAACAACGTATTGGCACCCCCAGATAGCTTGAGCGTCCCTTGGTTGATCGACGTCAGGCCAGTGTAGAACTGCTGGCTGGCAAGTGTCATCACCCCAGCTCCAGATTTCGCAAGCCCCCCCGTGGAGCCGAACATGGCGGACGATACCGTGAGATCACCAAGGACTTGGAAGATGAATTCACGGTTGCTTGAGGTGGAAAGACGACCTCCGCTGATGCCCGTGTTGCCACTGAAAGCGAGGACGCCACCGCTATCCAAAATGAGACTCTGGGCAGAGTTGATGGAAGTTCCGCCCAAATTGTTCAGCGTCAGCGAGTTCACGGTCATGGTGTTGCCAGTGAGTGCATTCGCCACCCCAGATGTGCTGCTGGTGAGCGAGACATTCAAAGGTGTCGCGACGTTGCCAAGATTGTTGGTCATGGTCGTCACCAGTTCACCGGCAGCCAGAGCACGCAGGGTTCCTGTCACAGAGTCAGCGGTGGCAAAGGAAGTTCCCAGCCCTGTGGAGGACGAGTCGATGATCGCATAAGGAAGAATGCCCTTATTGGTTGTGCCAGCCGCGCCCGCCTGACCCACAAATACGAATCCAGTGCCCGTGGCTTGGATGTTGGCGCGCTCTGCATTTGCCGTTCCCAAGCCAGTGCCGCGAAAAAGAACAGTGCTGCCTCCGCCTCGCGTCACCGCGCCTGTGGTCAGGTTTACCTGCTGGCCGCTGCCAGGCGTAAGCGTAAAGATCGAGTGACCGGCATTCAATGCCAGTGCCCCGATGGTTTCACTGGTCGTGGCAGAACCATTTCCCAAAAGGTTGACCAATCCTCCATGTAATGTCAGGGCGCGCGCGCTCAGACGGTTGCTGGTGTTGGTGATCGTGTTATTCAGGCTGAGCGTCCCGCCAGGCGTGACAAACACCGTGCCCGTGCCGCCACCGGTTCCTGGGGCACCCAAGGTTCCTACGCCACTTAGAGCCAATGTTCCTTGGTTCACATAGACATTCTGTCCTGGGAATGCGTTGGCCGCCGTTAATGACCAAGTGCCTGCACCAGCTTTGACCAAAGAAAAAACGCCATTGGCCAGATTGCCGTCTGTGGTCATGGAGGTGTTGATAGTGCCATCACCTGCTCCGACCAAGCCAAACCAAGCACCCCGCCCGCTACCCGCAGTGCCTACACGACCCGTCATCACCCCGTTGATGGTCAACGTCGAGCCCGCATCTACCCCAATAGTTGCCGCACGCATCTGATTGTCTGTGCCGCTGGCACCCGAAAAAGTGATTGTGCCATTCCAAACATTGTTGCCCGAAACACTTCTCAACGCGCCGGTGCCGCTGATGCCGTTGGAGGTTACATTGTTACCAGGGGTGAACACCAAAGCCTCTGAGACGGTAATTCCGCCGGTCAGTTCAAGCGCCGCTGCCACGTTGGCGATGAGCGTGGCCGCCGTGGGCGTGTTGTTTGACAAATTGAACGAACCGGCATTTCCCAAGGCCGCTGCGTTATTGATGCGCACAACCCCCTGTCCTACAGTCAGATTGCCATTCCAACCTGCCTGTGGTTGTGTAAGCAACAGTGTGCCTAGGTTGTTCTTTTGCAGATTGTTGTTCGAGTTTGCAAAAGTGAAGGCTCCATTCATCGTCAGAGTGTTGCCTGCAGTCACCTCAAATGAGTTATTTGCTTGGTTGAAGATGATGGTGCGCGTGTTTGGAATGGAAAAAGTGCCATCCGCCATCAGCCCAAGGGTTGTAGAATTCGTGTTGACGAGGATTTCGTTGGCTGAATTTCCGAGTGCACCGTCGCTGGTGAAAGCCAAAACGCCTGCGGAGACATTCACCATGGAGTTTGCATTCACCGTCTGAGTGCCGCCTGCTGCGACGTTTTGACTGAGAGTAAGCTGTGAGCGCACCAAAGTTGGATCGCTCGACGTCGTCGCTTGACTCAGCGTGACCTGTCGGCGCACCAAGGTGGGATTGTTTTGCGTGATGTTCTGGCTAAGACGCAAGGTGGAACCGTCGATGATTTCTGCCACCACTGTGCCGGCAGGGATGCCAGTGCCACTGACTGGCATGCCCACCCGGAAACTGCTCGTTCCACCCTGCACATTCGTAACTTGATCGGAATTGAAAAATGTATCCCCTAAGCTGGTGTTGGTGACATTATCATTGAACGCGGAGATTGTCGTCCCCGGAGCAATTCCAATCCCACTTACTGGCATTCCAACGGCAAAAGCGCTGGCTGTTCCGAGCGTGATGATGGTCCCACCCGATGCTGCGCTACCGGCAAAATTCTGGACATTTAAAGCTGTAATACTGGTCCCCGCACTGATGCCTGCGCTGGCCTGCAGCCGCTGGCCTGCGACAAGATTGTTTACACTTTCGACTGTCAGGGTCCCCGCCGAACCGAAGGCAGAGAAACTGACCTGTCCCCCAAATGAATTCGCTGCATTACTAAGCACAAGAGTGCCCCCACCGTTTTTCAGAATGCTTGCCGAACCCGACACCTGCCCGACTAGCTGTAAACCCGGCAGCAAATTGGAGGTCGTGGCGTTGTTGACTGTGAAGGTGGGGGTTCCTGACAACGTGGTCGCACCTGTCACTTGAAGGCTGTACCCGTTATTATTGGCCACGGTCAACGTCTGCCTTCCGATGCTCAAGCTGGTGATTTGCGCTCGCTTATTCCCAGATTGAAGAAATAGAGGAGCCTGGGATGTGGCCGAACGATCCACTGTGATGGTAGCATTCCCAGTCACTCCAATGGCATGGTTGAACGCCAAGTTTTGCGTACTGCCGGTGCCATCACCATCGTCCAGCAACTGCAAGGTGCCTCCAGCCATCACAAACGTCTTTCCAGATAATGCACTAACCCCTTCCACCCGGAGGTTAGCACCGGGCTCAAAGTTCAGCGTACCGTTGAACCCTGCATTATTACCCGTGAGCGTCACCAAGCCACTTTGAGCTGCGAAACCCGTCTGCTGCACCACCCTGTTTGCCAATGCCGTAAGGGCATTGACGGTGGTTCCGGCATTTTTTTGCGTGGAGCGAATCACTAGGGTAGTCGTATTATCCCCAGTGATACCACCCGCAAGAATCAGATTCGCACCGGGATCGGCTGCAGGCTGCCCGCCCGCAATCGCATCCAAAACAAGGGTTTTGTTCGCAGCGATCGCAATATTACCCCCTAAGGTGACGGTGGATGCATTCGCCACGGATTGGATCACGGCGTTTTGATTGACGGTGATCTGGTTATTCAATGCTGGACCCATTCCTGCGGCGGTCGCCCCCTTCGAGTCGAGCACCAGATTGCCTCCTGATAGCACCACACCCGCAGAACCGATTGGGTTGTTTCCACTAGGTGCGCCCGTAAGCACCAACGTGGGGTTTTTCGAGAAAGTCAGGCTGGCACCCGGCTGCAAAGCTGATGCATTGCCGGCTACCTTGAATGTTGTCCCATTCACGATCTCCATGATAACCGTACCGGCGGGCATGCCACTGCCACCGACGGTCATGCCAACAGACAAACCGGCTGTGCTCGCGGTCGTCAGCGTGCTTTGGTAGAAAGAATCATCATAACTACTAAAAGTAGCGGTTTGAGTCGCGGTATTTCCGACCATCTGAATGCTGCTGGAAGCCCCCAAATTATTGGCGCTGAGGGTCTGGTTGAAATACAACCACCCAGAACCAGTCTTCTGAATGGTCATCGCACGCCCTTGATCTGAAACCACTCCATCAAACGCCACATTCACGTCGGAAGCGATGGTGACATTCTGCGGGCCTACTGATGCTGGAGTTCCGAAAAGGGTAGGATCAAGAGAAGTGCCGCCAAATCTCAATGTCTTTCCGAAACCCGCCCCATTACCTAGGACGGGGTCCCCAGTGAGCGTGGTGGATGCAACGGTCAGCATTGCACCATTGTGAATCTGCAAACGCCCCAGCTGGACCGAGCTAAAGTCCTCGTTGCGCATGTCCACGAGTGCATTGCCCTTAACGTCCAAATTATTTCCCAGTTGTAATGCGGTACTTGCTCCCGTCGTCTGGTTGACATCAGCTTGGTAAAGTTTGCTGAATGGAATCACGTTGCGAATTTGGCCATTGAAACCACCCGTGTCAGGCCCGGCAAATCCCAAATTGATATTGGCTCCGCCGCCGCCTTGCACATAATCCACCCGAATGTCATGCAGCCCGGATGAAAGAAAAATCGGTGCACTGGACAAATCTGTGCTGCCTTTACCACCATCATTGTTCAAGACAAGCTGGCCATCGATAAAAATTCTGCTGCCATCATCCGCATTGGCAAAAAAGGTGTAACCGCCCGCAAGACCAATCTCTACTTTCCCCAGCCACTGCACCGCCGTATTCGTGGTGCTGATACTCAGATTGTTCAGTTGATTGTCGATCCTTGTGCTGACAGCCGTTCCCGTGAAGTCCACACGACTGGTGTTGCCCGTGCCATTGGTGTCGAAGACTCGGCCTGACAACCCTTGGCTAGTCTTTGCTCCACTGATTTCGAACTTGCTCCCTTGCTCAAGGATGATGGTATTCGTGGCACCCAACGGATTGTTGCCGGAGAAAAGGTCGGAAGGCGAAACATCCACCGCTAGACCCGCTTTATTCTTTACCGTGATGTTTCCTGTCAAGGTGCTCGCGTAGTTTTGATTTCTTTGTCCAAGCTTCAACACTCCGTACCCTGAACCCGCGGTGCCTGCGGTATCTTCAAATTCCACAATCAAACCTTGGTTTCCAGTCAACTTCGCGTGTATACGCGCCACATGATCTGGGTCGGGCAAGAGCGGATTGGTTTCTAAGTTTGAACTCCCCTTGAGCTTTATCGTTGGATTGATGCCCGCAAAGTTCAAAGTGTTGTTGGCAGGTGTCACTCCGCCAGCCGTTAGCGAGAAATCGATTGGTGATCCATTTTGTGCTTCGATAAGAAGACCTCCAGTTGAGACAGGTCCCGTGATGAAAACGGAGGATGGCGGGCCATTTATGTTATCGCCAAACTTAGCGATATCGTTATTTGCATTCACCCAAGCCGCTGTTCCGCCTGCTCCCCAGTTCAGCGTGGTTGTGTCCCAATCCCCAGAATCAATCAATGATCCAGATGGATTCCAGAGCACAATCGCCCCGCGCAAGGGCGGACTGATTTGGGCGGTAGCGACCAAAAGAGTCATCAGCCATCCGAGCAGAAGTCGATTTCGACGAAGTATTTTCATCAAGTTCAAGATTGAAAAGCGGGTGATTGGAAAGCTTGAAACAAAAAGGTGGGGGGAGCCAAAATCGACCGAGGCGAAAGCATCACACGGCTTGCCCATCAGACTTCCCAGTCTGAATGGGAATCAATCGGGCAGCGAATGTGTTACGGGGCATGGGCGGTTTGGGGCGAGGTAGGAAATCTCGACCGTATTAGACAAGCTTTCCGACCCAAGCGTTCAGAATAGCGAAAACAGATTTAACCCGTCAATGCAAATACATCGCCCATACGAAATTTTCCGCTTTGCGGAGGTTTACGGCACCACCACAGAGGCTCCTTCTAGAATTTCCACCCGGAATGCCGCCAGATCGCCCGAGTCGCGGGTGATGAGCACGCTGATACGGTGAGTTCCGGCACCCAAATTCAGCGTCTGCTCGGCGCTCAGTTCCTTCAACTCCGTTCCGTCCACTGCCAAAACGATTCCTTTGATCGTACTGAAACCCAATTTGACCTCGCCGGCGGCATCCAATTTCAGCCCGAATTGGGCGATTTTCGGGAACCAAGGATACATGCGCTGGGCTGCGGGTAGATCGGCCAGCGGAAGATTGCCATTCACTTGGCTGAAAGCGAGTTGCCAGGGGTAGGTATGCTTCTCATCGTTGAGGGCGAAACTGCCCACATGGCGGACGTGGTCCACATCGGCCTGCTCCATCTTGCCCATGACCTTCCAGGTGCGGACGTAGCGATTCGGCTGGGTTTTGAATGCCCCTTCCCGACCCAATTCGCTCAAAAAGCGCACCAGATCGACGAATTCGTCCTCCCGCAGGCTCGCGGTCAAACCGGCTGGCATCATGCTCACCGGGCTCATCTGGCGGCTCGCCACGGCGGATTTGGCCACTTTCAGGATCTGGTTGGCCGGGTCACGAATCGTCAACTCGTCCGCGCCGTCATTCACAAGGCCGCCGGAGACCACGCCGCCGTCCTTTTTGCTCACAATGACCATGTGGTAGCCTTCTTTGATCTTCTTGCTCGGCTCCAGCAGGCTCTCGATGAGGTAATCCACCGGAGCGGAGGCACCAATGCTGACCAGATTGGGGCCCAAAACGCCGCCACTCTCTCCAATAGCATGACAGGTCATGCAAAGAAGCTGCTGGCGGCGGTAAACCGCCTCGCCGCGGACTGGATCGCCGTTCTTCTTCACTTTTTCGACCATCGCGGTCATTTCCGCAGGGGTCAGCGGCTTGTCCATCTGCTTCACATTGCCGGCCTTTTTGAGCGCTTCAGCCAGCGGCCCCTGGATGCCGCGGGTGCTCACCATGCGGATGCCTTCGACGGCCACGAGGTCAGGAATCGTCTTGCCTGCCAGCTCCTTCGCCAGCACGCCCGGAAGCTGCTTGTTTTTCAAAAACGCCCCCAAAACCGGCTTCGCTGCATCGACATCGGCAGTAGCCAAAAACTCCACCGCACGCTTCGCGGCCAAGTTTGGCCCCACGGCGGTCAAACCGTCGATCATGAGCGATTTGAGCCCCAAATCGGCTGACTCGACGAAAAGCTTGTCAAAAAGGTCACGCGTCTTCACGCCGCCAAGGGCCGTCAGGCCACGGGTGGCTCCCTCGCGGATCGCCGAGAGGGTTTTCGGGTCGGTCAACAGGGTTACCAGCTTGTTACGGGCTGACTCCACCTTCCACAAACCGGCCAAGATGGCTGTTCGATGCACCACATGCGGTTCCGGGCGGGCGAACCAAGCCATCACCGTCTCCGCTGCGCCTTCGGGTATCACTTTCCGGTCCGTGGCCGCTTTCACGAGGGCATCTTGGAGACCGATATAGTAGGGGGCCATGGCCGGGTCGTTCATCAGGTCCACCATCACTTTTGCCTGAGCTGCATCCGCTGCATCGCCCGCCATCGCCAATACAGCAGCGGCATCTTCCGAGTTCAATTTGGCACCTTTCAGCGCCTCAAACAGTGGTGACAAGGCGTCCGAGCGACCGGTGCTCTTCATGGCATAGACGAACTGCTTCGGTCGGTCCTCCAGCTTCAGTTTGCCACTCACGACGGCAGGTAGCCACTCATCCGCCTGTTCGCGGCAGGTCAGTTCGAGCAAGAAATCAAGGTTTTCATCCATGGGCAGGTCTAGAACACGCAGCGCCAGATCGACCGCGCTTGTCTTGCGCATGTCCGCCAGCACGACCACGGCCCACAGACGCACCTGGGCATTTTCATCCGCCACAGCCTTTTCGAGCACTTTCATCGCGTCTGGCAGTTCCTTCCAGCGATGGCTGAGGATGCGCAGAGCCGCCGCCCGGATACGCGCATCGCTGTTTTCCCAAACTTTTCGCCACAGCGTTGGAGAGAAAGAATTCACGCCCTCTCGAGCCCATGCCGCTTCGAGCAAGGCGTGTCCATCTGTCTGCTGCGCGGCCCAGGCATCGAGATCAGCGGTCACTTTTACCGCACCTTGATCCCTCAGCTCACGCTTCGCAAAAGTCCGCACATACTTGCGGTCGCTCTTGAGCATCTCCAATAACTCGGACGTGCTCGATCCGGCAATTTTCGGGCGCGGACTCAAGGGGCGTCCTTTTGCTGTCAATCGCCAGATGCGACCATGGACATGGTCGCGACGCGGATCGCGGAAATCGACCTCACCATGCTGGATGATCGGGTTGTACCAGTCGGCAATATAGAGCGCACCATCCGGCCCCACTTTGACATCGATCGGGCGGAAGGCCCGGTGCGTGCTCGCCAGCACATCCGGCATCTGCTTAGCGATATAACCGCTGCCGCTCGGCGTCAGGGTGAATCGGTTCACGCGATTGCCGCGAAAGTCGTTCAGCACGAACGAGCCCTGCCAGTCTGCTGGGAAATGCGAATCCTCAATCACATCCATGCCGCACTGCTTGGGCTGGCCGGGGCTAAGGCCGTGCAGGATGCGCTTCGCGCCAGGGGAAGTCATGAAGACACTGCCTGGGAAGATGAAATTGACCCCCTCCCCGCCCGCGCCGTCGCAGGCGAAACTTTGCCCCCAGCGATCGAACTCAAAGCCCCAGGGATTCACCAAACCTTTGCTGATGATCTCCGCACGGCGTGTCTCCGGCCGGAATTCCCAGATGCCGCCACCCATGAGGCGACGCACGCCATAAGGCGTCTCCATGTGCGTATGGATGTAGATCGACTGCAAAAAGTACAGCATGCCCTCCGGACCCCAGCGGAAGGTGTGCAACAGGTGGTGCGTGTCCTCCGTGCCAAAGCCGCTGAGCAGGATTGTGCGCTCATCCGCCTTGAGATCACCATCCTTATCCTTCAGAAAAAGAACCTCCGTGGAATTCGCCACATACAAACCGCCATCACCCGGCGCCAACGCCGTTGGTATGTGCAACCCATCGGCAAAGGGCGTCGATTTGTCCGCCTTGCCATCGCCATCCGTATCCTCCAAGACCACAACCTGATCCTTGGCCTCCTCTCCCGGCTTGATGTGCGGGTAGGTGGTGCTCGAAACGACCCAGAGGCGCCCGTGCGCGTCCCAGTTCATTTGCACTGGCTTCTGGATCATGGGCTCTGAGGCAAACAAGTTCACCTCAAACCCCTCCGGCACCACAAAGGCCTTCAACTCCGCATCCGGATTCGCATCCGGCAAATCAGCGAGAGAGGTTGGCTGCGAGGCGGCTGCGAAGCCGCACCATCCGAGAGAAATCAGGGCAAGACGGGAGATCATGGCGAAAAGGGGGGGCGGAGATTACGCCGCCGCCACGCCGGTTTGGCAAGCATTCTCTCCGCGAAAAGCGGCCGTCAGTGCATCTTCAAAAGCCTTCCAGCACGATCTTCCCGCGAGATCTTCCGCTCTCGATGAGCGCCTGGGCTTTTTTGAGATTCCCCGCGCAGATGCGGCCGAAGTGCTCCGCGAAGGTCGTGCGTAGGATGCCGGCATCCACCAGCGCCGAGACCTCATTCAAGAAGTGATGCTGAGCAATCATGTCCGACGTCTGAAACATGCTGCGGGTAAACATCAGCTCCCAGTGCAGGGCGATGCTCTTCTTTTTCAGCAGCTTCACATCGATCGAGGGCGGATCGTCGATCAGGCAAAGGTGGCTCTGCGGCTCCAGGCACTCCACGATCTGATCCCAGTGCTTGTCCGTTTGCGTGAGGGCGGCTACATGGGTCACACGAGGCAGGCCGAGGCGTTTCAACTCCTCTGACAACGGCAGCGAATGGTCGATGACATGATGGGCGCCGTTTTGCAGCACCCACTCACGCGATTCGGGCCTCGATGCCGTGCCGATTACGGTTAGTGCGGTCAGGCGCGCAGCCAGTTGGGTCAAAATCGAGCCCACACCGCCCGCCGCGCCAATGATGAGCAGGCTTTGACCGTGGGGCTGCTTGCCGGTGGCGATGCCGAGACGCTCAAAAAGCATCTCCCAAGCCGTGAGGCTCGTCAGCGGCAGCGCCGCCGCCTGGGCAAAATCGAGCGAGCGAGGCTTTCGACCCACGATGCGTTCGTCCACGAGGTGCAGCTCGGAGTTGCAGCCCGGGCGCGTCACATCACCAGCATACCACACCTCATCACCGGGCTTAAAAAGTGTGCATTCAGACCCTGTCGCCTTCACCACACCCGCCGCGTCCCAGCCGAGGATCGCCGTTTGACCGGCCGGCGGCTGAGCACGCAGACGCACTTTGCCATCCACAGGATTCACGGCAATGGCACGAATCTCCACTAGCAGATCACGAGGCCCCGGCACAGGCTGTGGCGCAATGAAATCCAACAACGACTCCGGCTCAGAGATGGGCAGGGACTGACGGTAACCAACGGCTTTCATAACCCTGCTATTTGCATGGCATCCACCGATCACGCAACGGCGCTTCATCGATACATGCCTTATCGGCTGCATGAATGCCAGAAGACATCCTCGACTTTACTGGCTCAGCTAAAGAGGCCAAGCACGGGCTTCCCGGTGGAGAAAGGTGGGCGAGAAAGGCCGGTATTGAGTGTGATGTCGTTCAGGGGCACTCCCATGGCGTGGAGCACGGTGGCATGCAGGTCCTGAACGGTGACGGGATCACTGATCGGAGTGGAAGCAGTCTTGTCGGACTCACCGTAGACGGCTCCGCCGTGGATACCGCAACCGGCCACGATGGCGGAGAAGCATTTCGGCCAGTGCTGGCGTCCGGGAGGTCCCTGAGTCAGGATCATGGGTGTACGCCCAAATTCGCCAACGGCCACAACGAGCGTGTCATCGAGGAGGCCTCGCTGCTTGAGGTCCACAAGCAGTGCAGAGAGGGCCTGATCGAGGCGAGGGAGGCAAAAATTCATGCCATAAGAACCGGCTCCAAAAGCATTGCCCATGCCCATGTTTCCCCCGTGCATGTCCCAGCTGGAGCTGGGAGGGCCACCGCCTTTTTCATGTGGAGCCGCACCGACCCAGCCGTTGACGGTCACGAAGCGCACACCTGCCTCGACCATGCGCCGGGCGAGAAGCAGGTTTTGCCCAAGCGGATGCATGCCATAGCGCTCCCGCACAGAGAGCGGTTCCTTGTTGAGATCAAAAGCAGCCCTGCCTTCGGCACGAGTCATTGAATCATAGGCTTTCTCACGCAGTTCATTCCAGTCCTTGCCGACGGGGCTGTCGGCAAGGGCGGCGGATTCCATCTCGGCCAGCAGTTTGCGGCGTTCCCACAGACGAGCGGGATCGCCCATGTCATAAATTTCCGGTGGTTTGAAACCGGGCATGGCTGGGTGATTTTCTGACGAACCAATGAAGACCGGGGCATGAGCTGAGCCGAGATAACCGCCGGAGCCGATGTTGGGGGCGCAGAAGACGGGCGGACCCACACATTTGATGAGCCAAGCGTTGGAGACGAGG
>JAFMIR010000069.1 GCA_017853885.1 Prosthecobacter sp. | reverse complement strand
TCGTCGACTGAGGACACCTGCGGCGACAGCGAGGGTGAGGTTTTCCCATTCGTCAACGTCGAGGCTTTCGTCTTTCAACAACCCGTTTTCACTGAGAAACACAAGGCACGTCGCGAGTGCGACACGTTTGTTTCCGTCCACAAACGCATGATGGCTGCACAAGTAGAAGAGGTAAGATGCTGCGATTTCGATGGGGTCGGAGATCAACGGCGTGCCCATCATCGTTGCCTGCGGAGCCGCGATGGCAGACTCCAGCAGCTCACGGGAACGCATTCCCGGACTGCCTCCATGGGCCGCCAGGACTTCGCTGTGAATGGCAATCACAGCATCGACTGTGGGGTGCTTGATAACAGCACTCATGAGAGTCGGCGGAAGAGTTCACTATTCTTCTGGATGAGACGCCGCGCCGTCTCTGCTGCCTTAGAAGCCTCAATCACGGCGGGATTCATAGGCGCAATGGTAATGGTCCCGCCCGCATGGACTTCGACATTCACTTCATCGCCCACTTTGAGATGCGCGAGTTGGAGAAGCGCGGAGTCGAAGATGATGCCCTGGGAGTTGCCGATTTTTGAGATGGTTTTGATCATGCGTAAAACTATGTATTACCGAGCTGTTTGTCAATCTGCCCTATGAAAACTTTACCCTTCTTCTCCTGCGCCGGTGCCCGCGCTTTGCATGCGCCAACACGCCGCGAGTTCATCTATAGCTTGGGCGCTAGCCTCGGCAGCGTCGCCTTCAGTTCCTTGCTCGCCGAGGAGGCGAAGAAAGATCCGCTGGCACCGAAGCAAGGCCACTTCCCGGATGCGAAGGCGAAGAATGTCATCTTCCTCATGATGGAAGGCGGCCCCTCGCACATCGACACCTTCGATCCCAAGCCCGCGCTGGCGAAACTGCACCTCAAGGAGTTCGTCCGCGAGGACAAGCAAGCCTCCGCGATGCAGGGCGGCAAGCGCTACTATGTGCAGAGCCCCTTCAAGTTTATCAAAGCCGGCCAGGGCGGTGCGGACATGGCGGACAACTGGACGCACCTCGCGAAGGTGGCCGACGACATTTGTTTCTTCCGCGGCTGCACCGTGGACAGCGTGAACCACCCGACCGCCATGTATCAGATGAACTGCGGCAATCGCTTCGGCGGTGATCCCGGGGTCGGCGCGTGGGTGAACTACGGACTCGGCACGGTGAATCAAGACCTGCCCGGCTTCATCGTGCTGCCTGAAGTCAGTTATCCGCAAGGAGGTGCCGCGAACTGGAGCAACGGCTACCTGCCTGCGAACTTCCAAGGCACACCGCTGCGCGCGAAAGGCTCGCCCATTCTCGATCTCACGCCGCCGCCCGGTGTCAGCGAAGCACGTCAGCGCAAGAACCTCGACCTCATCGCGAAACTCAATACCACGCACGCCGCGCAGCATCCCGGCCACGACGAGCTCGCCGCGCGCATGGACAACTACGAACTCGCCTTCCGCATGCAGACGCAGGTGCCCGAGACGCTCGATCTCTCCAAGGAAGACGCGAAGACCAAGGAACTCTACGGCATCGGCAACGACGCCACCGATTCCTTTGGCCGCAAATGCTTGTTAGCCCGCAAGCTCATCGAGAAAGGTGTGCGCTTCGTGCAGCTCTACAACGGCTCTTGGGACAGCCACGACTACATCGAGCGTGCCCATGGCAACCTTGTGCGCGGCGTGGACCAGCCCATCGCCGCGCTCATCACCGACCTCAAACAGCGCGGTCTCCTGGACAGCACGCTCATCGTCTGGTGCGGCGAATTCGGCCGCACCCCCGACAACGGCGTGCGCGGCGGCACCGCCTACGGTCGTGACCACAATCCGAACGCCATGACCGTTTGGCTCGCCGGTGGCGGTTGCAACGCCGGTCACACCATCGGTGCCACCGACGACCTCGGCATGACCGCCGTCGAAGGCAAAGCCCACGTCCGCGACTTCCACGTCACCCTGCTGCGTCTCCTCGGCCTCGACGACAACAAACTCACCTACTACCACGCCGGCCGCTTCAAGCAGCTCAGCCAGTTCGGCGGCACGGTGATCAAGGATCTCATCGCATGAAACCCACCTTTAAACTTCTCACCGCCCTGCTGCTCGCGCCGCTGGCCGATGTTATGCCTGCTGCCGATGGTATTGCCAATGGCGTGGCCCCGCCGGAGATTCTGGCGCCGGAAGAACTGGCGTTCGTCCGCGAGTTGGCGACGAAAACCCTCGAAGCCTCCGGTGTCTCCAAATTTAGCGCATGCTCGAAAGAACCCGAAAAACAAACTCGTTTTGTCAGTGGTATGACCTCCTACCAGACACTTCATCCATGAATCAAATCGACCTCCAGAACCGCATCGCCATCATCACCGGAGGTGCTCGCGGCATCGGCCGCGCCATCGCAGAACGTCTCCTTGCCTCCGGTGCCCGGGTGTCGCTTTGGGACGTGGATGCCGCCGCTCTCGCCCTTGCCTCCGAGGAAATGGGCACGCCTGAAACCATTCATACCGCCAGAGTCGATCTGGCCAACCTTGCCTCTGTTGAGGCTGCTACAGCAGCCACCATGGCCGCGTTTGGAAAGATCGACATTCTCGTGAACAACGCCGGGATCACTGGTGGCAATGCGAAGACTTGGGAACTCGATCCCGCCGACTGGCGACGTGTGATGGACATCAATCTCCACGGCCCATTTTACTGCTGCCGTAGTGTGGTTCCTCACATGCTCAGCGGTGGTTACGGACGCATCGTCAACATCGCCTCCATCGCAGGCAAAGAAGGCAATCCCAATGCCGCCCACTACAGCGCCTCCAAAGCCGCTGTCATCGCATTGACGAAGTCTCTCGGCAAGGAACTCGCCACCTCCAACATCACCGTCAACGCCATCACACCCGCCGTCATCGCCACGGACATCCTGCAGCAAATGAAGCAGTCGCACATCGACTACATGCTCTCGAAGATTCCGATGGGGCGCTTTGGCAAAAAGGAAGAAGCCGCCGCGCTCGTGGCCTGGATTTGCTCCGAGGAGTGCTCCTTCACCACCGCCGCCGTCTTCGATCTCTCCGGCGGCCGCGCTACCTACTAACTTTGTCTCACCTCATGAACATCACCGCTCTCGAACGTCCAGCTTCCCTTGTCGAACGTGTCTGCCAGCAACTCGCCGAACTCATCCGTGGCGACAGCACCGATGAAGAGCGCTGGTTGCCTGCCGAACGCTCCCTCGCGGAAAAACTCGGCGTCAGCCGCACCGTCGTGCGTGAGGCCACCAAACGATTGGAGCAGCAGGGCATGTTGGAAATCCAGCATGGCACCGGCATCAAGATCGTGGACCGCCTTCACCGCCCACTGAATGACTCGCTCACGCTGCTCATCCCGGACATGGCGGATCGTCTGCAGCAACTCAACGACACCCGTCTCTCCATTGAACCAGATGCCGCCGCTTATGCCGCCCAGCGAGCGACTAAGGAGCAAATCAAGACCATGCGGCGCATCCAGAAGCAGCTGGAAAACGCCGCCGAAGGACCCGCCGCGATTGAGGCCGATATCGCCGCGCATCACGCCATCGCCGATGCCAGTGGCAACCTCATCTATCGTCTCATCCTCGATTCCCTCGCTGATCTCGGCGTCTCCAGTCGTCTGCGCACCATCGGCCGCATCGGCAAGGCCGCAGCCGTCGAACAACACGAAGCCATCCTCGCCGCCATCGAGAACCGCGACCCCGAAGCCGCCCGCGCGGCCATGCGCCGTCACATCCTCGCCGCCGGTGAAGACATGGATCTGCCCGCCCTGAAAACCAAGAAGGTGAAATGAGATATGAAGCCGCTCCTTTTATCCTCACTCTGTTTGTCATGGCTCTGCGTCACCGCGCAGGCAGCCGACACCGCCTTCTTCGACTCGAAAGTGCTGCCCATCCTGCAGCAGCGCTGTTTTGAGTGCCACTCGCACGCCTCGAAGATCAAAGGAGGGCTCGCGCTCGACTCACGCTCGGGGTGGGAGGAGGGCGGCGACAACGGTCCCGCGATCAAACCCGGGCAGGTGGAGGCCAGCTTGCTCATCAAAGCCATCCGATATGTCGATGCCGAGTTTGAGATGCCCCCGAAGGGCAAGCTCGCAGCTAGTGAGATCGCCATTCTCGAAGAATGGGTGAAAAGCGGTGCGCACGACCCACGAACTGCTGGAGCCGGAAAGCAAAAAAAAGGCATCGACCTCGCCGAAGGCCAGAAGTTCTGGGCCTTCCAGCCCGTCCGCAATCCCTCGCCACCCAAGATCAAAAACACGTCGTGGCCGCTCGACCCGCTCGATCACTTCATCCTGGCCAAACAGGAGCCCAAAAGCATCCAGCCTACCGCTGATGCTGGACGCTACATTTGGCTGCGCCGGGTGTCACTCGATCTCACCGGCCTGCCTCCATCGGAGGCCGATGTGCGGGATTTTGAGAGCGACACTACGCCGCAGGCATTTGAAAAGGTGGTGGACCGCCTTCTCAACTCCAAAGCCTACGGCGAGCGTTGGGCGCGGCATTGGCTCGATCTTACCGGCTACGCGGACATGATGGGCACCTCGAACAGCGTCTATGCCGAGCATGCGTGGCGGTATCGCGATTACCTGATCAACGCGTTCAACACCGACAAACCCTTCGACGAGTTTATCCGCGAGCAGATCGCGGGCGATCTGATGCCAACGAAGTCCACTGAAGATCGCGCCGCCAAGATCACCGCCACCGGCTTCCTCATGGTGGGCGACATCGAGATCGTGAATCCTGACAAAGCGAAGATGGAGACCGATCACATCGACTCTCAAATGATCAAGATTGGCCAGACTTTCATGGGCCTGACGCTTGGCTGCGTGCGCTGCCACGATCACAAGTTCGATCCCATCGGCCTAGAGGACTATTATGGCATCGCCGGGATGCTGCGCAGCTCACCTTCCTCGCACAAGATCCCGGACATGGGCGTCTGGAGCCGGCTCAACAGCACCGTGCTGCCGGAGACACCCGCCCAGCTCGCCGCGCGGAAAAAATTCGAAGCCGAAAACGAGAAGCGCATCGCCGATTGGAAAGCTGGGCAGAAGAAGCTCACCGAAGAAAAGGCCACCGTGACAAAACAACTCGCCGCGCTCGGCAAGTCAGCCGAGACCGCACCGCAAATCGCCAGCACCGACAACGCCCAGCGCGAAATCGCACCGCCTGATTCCGCCAAGCCCGCGAAGGACAAAGACGCTCTCACCAAACGTCGCGATGAACTCGACGCCCAGCTCAAGAAAATCGCCGCCGACATTCAGCATGCTGAATTCTTCAAGGACAAGACCCCGCGAGCCTTTGCCATGAGCGATGGGGCACAGCCCGCTGACATGCCCATCTATGTGCGTGGCAATCCCTATGCGCCGAGCACCGTGGTGCCGCGCGGAGTCGTTCGCGTGGCGTCGTGGGACAAGCTTCCCGCCATCCCCGCCGGTCAAAGCGGCCGCTTGCAACTCGCGGACTGGCTGGCGGACGAGCGCAACCCGCTCACCGCCCGGGTGACGGTGAACCGCATCTGGCAAAAGCTCTTTGGCACCGGCATCGTGCCCAGCGTGGACTACTTCGGCGCACGCGGTGATGTGCCCACGCATCCGGAGCTGCTCGACCATCTCGCCACTCGCTTCATGCAGGGCGGATGGTCGCAGAAGGCCTTCCTCCGCTCGCTCGTGCTCAGTCGCACCTATCGCCTCAGCAGTGCCAATGCAGCGGCGGCGATGAAGCTCGACCCCGAAAACAAGCTCTACTGGCGCATGAACCGTCAGCGCCTCGACGCCGAGGCATTGCGCGATTCCCTGCTCGCCATCAGCGGCGAGCTCACCCGCGACAGCGGCGGCCCCGCGCTCGTGATGGAAAAGGCCGAGAACTGCGGCGCGCTCGCGCTCAAAGGCGTCAATCCGCCGACCTACACGCACAAAGTCCCCCGCCCCGCCCAGGAGTTTGAGCGCACCCTCTACCTGCCCGTGTTCCGCAACAACTTCGCCGGCCCGGACCGTCTGCGCGGCGTCTTCGACTTCATCAATCCTGCAATGACCGCCGGCGAACGGCCGCAGACCATCGTGCCGACACAGACGCTCTTCCTGCTGAACAACGACCTCCTCCGCAAACGCGCCTTCGCCCTCGCGAAGTCCCTGCTCGCCGCCGAGAAGAACGAACTTGCCCGTCTGGAGACCTTGTGGCTGCGCACGCTCAACCGCCCCATCACCTCCACCGAACGCGACGAAGCCCTCGCCCTGCTCGAAGCCGTCACCCCGCCCGGCAAGCCCGCCGGCCCCGTTCAATGGACCGAGCTCTGCCACAGCCTCCTGGCTTCGAATGAGTTCGTGTTTCGCCTGTGAGCTTTTCAAAACTTCAACTCTCCAACATCTCACCATTCCATGAACTCCATTCTCACCCGCCGCCAAATCCTCCAGCGCACCGCCTGCGGCTTCGGTGCCCTCGCTTTGCAGGACATCGCCTGCGCGGCAGCCAATCCACTCGCGGCACGCATCCCCGGCATGGTGCCCAAGGCAAAACGCGTCATCTTTCTCTTCATGGGCGGTGGTCCCTCGCAGATGGATCTTTTTGACCCGAAGCCCTTCATCGAGCGCAAGCACGGGCAGAAGATTGATTCGCCGCTTCGCAAAGAAGTCACACAGATCGGCACGGATCAATTCCTCGCGCTGAAGGCCATGGCGCCCGTCCGTCCGCGTGGACAGAGCGGCATGATGATCTCGGATTTGATGCCGCACCTTGCCACCGTGGCGGACGACATCTGCCTGTTGCGCGGGATGAACGCCGACAACCCCCAGCACGCCGGTGCGACACTGCAATTTCACACTGGCACCTTCGCCGAAGTGCGTCCCTCCATGGGCGCATGGGTCAGCTACGGCCTCGGCACGGAAAACGCCAACCTGCCCAGCTTCGTGAGCATTCAAGGCGGCGGCGTGCGTGAATACGGCTCCGCTTTCCTGCCTGCGATCCACCAGGGCACGAAACTGAACGTGCCGCTCGACAGCAAATCACTGCCAATCGAAAACCTGCGCAACGTCTCCGAGACCGACGCCATCCAACGCCAACGCATGGATTTCATGGCCCGCATGAACAAGCGTCTCATCGGAGACCTCGGTGGCGATGCGGCGATGGAAGGCATGATCCAAAACATGGAACTCGCCGCCCGCATGCAGCTCACCACACCGCAAATCGTGGACCTCTCAAAGGAGAGCAAAGCCACGCTCGATCTCTACGGCGTCGATGGCAAGGACACGAACACCTTTGGCCGCGCCTGCCTGCTCGCCCGCAAACTGAGCGAGGCCGGCGTCCGCTTCGTGCAGGTGAGCACCGGTGGCTGGGATCATCATGGCGACATCCGCGGCAATCTGCCCAAGCTCTGCGCGCAGACCGATCAACCCGTGGCCGCGCTGCTGAAGGATCTCAAATCTCGCGGCTTGCTGGAGGACACGCTCGTGCTGTGGAGCGGCGAGTTTGGGCGCACGCCCTGGAGCCAGGACCTCAGCGGCAAATCGCCCATCGACAAGCACGGCCGCGAGCACCAGCCCGAGAGCTTCTGCGCCTGGATGGCCGGTGGCGGCGTCAAAGCCGGCCTCACCTACGGCGACACCGACGACATGGGCTACCGCGTCATCAACGGCAAAGTTCACATCCACGATCTCCACGCCACGATGCTGCATTTGCTCGGCATTGATCACCTCAAGCTCACCTCTCGCCACCTTGGTCGCGACTTCCGCCTCACCGATGTCTATGGCGAGGTGGTAAAAGAGATTCTGGCGTGAACTGACTCACTGAATCGACAGGAGAATCCTGCAGAAGAATCGCCTCATTCTTCTGCTGTCCGCATTTGAAACCAACCATGAAACACCTGCTCTTCCTCCTCCTCGCCACCTCTGCCTTTGCCGAGGTCAAAACGGAAACCATCACCATCGCCATGCGCGATGGCGTGAAGCTCACGGCGGATCTTTATCGAGATGAGGCCATCACCAAGGCTCCCGTCATCCTCACACGCACACCGTATGAC
Organism: Prosthecobacter sp.; assembly: GCA_017853885.1. Taxonomy (GTDB): domain Bacteria; phylum Verrucomicrobiota; class Verrucomicrobiia; order Verrucomicrobiales; family Verrucomicrobiaceae; genus Prosthecobacter. Next base: position 3,221 of record JAFMIR010000069.1, on the reverse strand, counting down.
CGCACCAAGCAAAAAGGCACGGGCGAGAAGTGGGCGAAGGCTGGCTACATTTTCATCGCGCAGGATTGTCGCGGAAAATTCGGCTCGGAGGGAACTTTCGCGCCTTATAACAACGAGGGTCAGGACGGCTACGACACCATCGAGTGGATCACCCGGCAGCCTTGGCGCAGCGGTCGCGTGGGCATGATGGGCGGCTCGTATGTCGGCGGGGTGCAGTGGCAGGCTGCGGCGGAGCAGCCGCCGGGACTCGCCGTCATCGCCCCGCAGGCGACGTGGAGCAGTTTTTATCGCAATCTCCACCTCGGTGGCTCGGTGCGTCTCTCACTCATCGCGGGTTGGATCGCAGGCAATTCACCGAAGCCCGAAGGGGCCAAGCCGAAGAACTTCAATGAGGCACTCCTCCACCTGCCACTCAGCGAGGTGGACACCGCCATCGGCTGGGACATGCCTTGGCTGGATGCTTTCCTCACTCATCCTGAGCCGAATGGATTCTGGACCCGTCTTGACCTCACTTCACGGCTCCCCGATCTGCAACTGCCCGCATTGCACGTGGTCGGCTACCATGACTACTTCTCCCGTGAGTCAGTGGACAATTTCATGATCATGCAAAAGCAGGCTCGGGATGAAAAGACACGCCAGCAACAGCGGCTGATCCTCGGACCGTGGGACCATGGCACCATCGGCAAAACAAAGGTCGCCGAAGTCGAGTTCGGTCCTGAGGCCGCTTTGGACCTTTTCGCGATCCAACTCGACTGGTTCGATCGTCACCTCAAACAAGACGCCGCTGCGCTTTCGAAGCCCTTCCCACCCGTGCGCTACTTCAGCATGGGCGACAACATCTGGCATGACGCTCAAACTTGGCCGCCGGAAGGCTTCAAGGCGACCTCGTTCTATCTTCACTCCGATGGCAAGGCGAACACTCGCAGAGGCAATGGCCTTCTTTTACCTGAAAAGCCAGCTACCGATCAACCCGCCGACACCTTCCGCGCCGATCCCGCAAACCCCACACCCTCCACGCCGAAAAAAGCCGCCGTATGGGGTCCGGTGGATCAAAGCGCCACCGAGGATCGCGAGGATGTGCTCGTTTACACCAGCCAAGCGATTAAGGAACCGCTCACCTTCGCTGGAAATGCCGAGGCGAAGCTCCACGTCTCCACCGACACGCCCGATGCCGATTGGGCGGTAAAGCTCATCGACGTGCATCCCGATGGCTTCGCGCAAAACATCGCACGCGGCATTCTGCGCGGCCGCTACCGCAACTCACTCCTCAAACCCGAGCTGATGAAACCAGGCCAAGTCTATGAGATCACCGTCGATCTCGGTCCCGTTGCCGCCACCATCGCCAAAGGCCACCAACTCCGCGTGGACATCAGCGGTGCCGACTTCCCGCTCTACGACCGCAATCCCAACACCGCCGAAGGCATCCGCGGATCAAAGACCGCCATCGCCACCGAGCAGGTGCATCACAGGCCTGGAACCCTCTCGCGTCTCATTTTGCCGGTTCGATGAAAACAGGAAAGGATTCCACACATGAAGATCTGGACGCCATTTCTCTGCCTCACATCTTCTTGCCTTCTGGCATCACTGCACGCCGCTGACGTGCGCACCGGCGTCTGGACGGAAAAATGGCCCGACAAGGACGGCGACCTTCAAACCATCAGCGTCACGGCCGAAGTGTGGACGGAGGCTTTCCAAGCCGATCTCGATGCGGATGGCCAGTTGCACATTCCGGCGCGTGAGAAGCCTTATTATATTGATGGGCCGTTGGTGATGAAATCCGGGCAGAAGCTCACGGCGGACGCGAAGGCTGAGATTCGGCTCAAACCGGGCACCAACACCTGCATGGTGCGCAATGAGCGTGTCGCCACCTTGAACATGAAACCCGTGCCACGCGATCAACCGCTCGACACCGACATCTGCATCGAAGGTGGCATCTGGACCACGCTAGCGGTCACGCGTGCGGAGTCGAATGGCAATGCGCGCGGTGCTTCCTCGAAGCAAAATGCGGCCTTTGGCACTCACGGCGTCATCTTGATGCAAAACGTGCGCGGCGTGTCGGTGAAGAACGTCACCATCCGCCAGAGCCGGCCCTTTGGCGTGCATCTGGCAAACGCGCATGAGTTCACCGTCGAAAATATCACTCTCCAAAATCACGGACGCGATGGCGTGCATGTGAACGGCCCCGCGAGCGATGGCCTCATCCGTAGTGTGCGTGGCAATCCGCATGATGACAATGTCGCGCTGAATGCCTGGGAATGGAAAAACTACGCGCCCAGCTACGGCCCCATCGAGCGCATCGTCATCGAAGACGTTACCGGAGCGCCTGAAGGCGTGCCTGCGGCTAACTCCATTCGCATTCTGCCCGGCGTGAAGCGTTTTGACGACGGCACCAAGCTCGACTGCCCCATCAGCGACATCACGCTGCGCCGCATCACGGACATCCGCGAATTCAAGCTCTACGACCAGCCGAACCTCGAACTCGGTCGCGACAACGATTTCAGCCTTGGCGTCGGCACGCTCCAAAAGCTCCGCTTTGAAGACCTCACCTTCAACTACCCCGGTAAGATCGAAGTCCACGCCAACACCGCCGGCCTCACTGTCCACGATGCGGAGCTCCTTTTTCCGCTTCCCGCTGGCTACCACTTGATCGAAGTGGGACCGAAGTCGATGACCTACAAAGGTGCTCCCGACAGCGATCCCTCGCGTTGGACAGAAATTTTCTCCCCCGACCTCGATTGCACCGTGCGCCACGTGAGCATAACCGGCGTCCGCACCCGCGACTCGCAGGCCGATTTGCCCATCGAGCAAGTCGTGAAGGTCATCGAGCTCAAACCCAACCCCGACTACCCGAAGACCACGCCGAAGGGCGGCACCGGGAAAGGCGTTTGGATTCGCTAATGTATGAATTCCGCACAGCTTTTTCGAATGGTTAAGAATCGTGCAAATATCGCCGTGTCACGCTGTTTGCGCATTACCCCCGTCCTTTGACCGTTTCGGTGCCACACCAACCAATAAATCCATTGGACTCGCCGCCACCATGAAACCCATCCTGCCAGTCCTGTTTGTCATAGGAAGCCTCTTCCGAATCCACGCTGCCGATTTGAATCTCCCGCTGCTCCCCGCGGAAGCGAAAATCATCCAGGGCATCGCGGCCACGGAGGGCGTCGAAGTCGTCCTCGCGTCAAAGCCGGGGTTTTCGGCCAGGGGCGCGGCGGACACGC
>JAFMIR010000104.1 GCA_017853885.1 Prosthecobacter sp. | reverse complement strand
TCCATGCCATGGAAATCATGCGAGTGCGCGCAGGCTACCCGTACAAGCCACTTGCAGCGGCACAGGTTGGCGCGAGTATCAAAAGCGGTCGCAACGCCGGTGGCTGGGGAATGGAGGGTGTCAGATGGATTGGCGAAAACGGCATCGCCCCTGAATCGGTGTACGGATCATCTCCAGAGATCAAAGCAGGCTACCAGTCCCCGGCAATGCAGGCGGCAGCCCGGCAGCACAAATGCACGGAATGGGTAGAGTGCAGACCAAAGAGCCTCGATCAACTCGTCTCGATGCTACTCCGTGGATACGCCGGAGCCATCGGTCTCGACTGGTGGCACCATGAAGTAATGGCAGCGGAGCCCGTATGGCTAGACGGTGAGGTTGCGATTCGGATTCGTAACCAGTGGGAAGGCTGGGGGTCCAACGGTTTCGGCATTCTTCGCGGGTCAAAGATGATCCCCAACGATTGCGTTTTCCCGGTGGCTATGTCCGCAGTAAAGGAAGCCCGATGAGTCTGCTACTGTTACTGGCCTCAATGGTCATCGGCGATGATTGGCGATTTGAGCTGTCAAAGCCGTCATCGGATTACTACGTCGTGTTTTTTACCGCGAAATGGTGCGGTCCATGCCAGAGGTTTAAGGCCAACGGTCTTGAGTCCCTCAAAGCGGCCTTCCCGGTGTCCGTGGTTGACATCGACGAAGAACCCCAGTGGAAAAAACAGGTTGACCGTTACCCCACGTTTTGGCTATGCCGAAAAACGACGCGCGTGCCGATTGCCAGATGGACAGGTGCCGTCACTGTGGAGCAGGTGCGCAAGGCAATCCCGCAGGAGCCACTGGAGGCCCCGCAGGCGGCGTCCGCGCCCGCATGGCATATTCTGCCTCAATCGGTGGTCGCGCTCTCTGGACCCTCGTCCCGGTGGTCAGGTGTGGTCATTGCGTCCGATCGGATTTTGACCTGTGCCCATCACGGCGAAACCAGCGGCATCACAGCAGACATCGACGGGCGATCGGTGCCATGTTCAATCATCAAAACAGATTCTCGCCTAGATCTATGTCTACTCCGCATAAGCGAGCCCCTACCAGCGGCATTCGGCGCCGCGTTAGGCAAGGGCGCGCCCGCTTATTTGGCGGGATACCTTCGCGGGCGTGACCCTCAATTATTGACAGTCTCCGAGCGTGACGGAGCGGCCAGAATCAACGGCGTGAAGGTTCTGCCTCTGCAATGCGGCACGCGGCCCGAGAGCCTCAGTGGAATGTCCGGTGGTCCGGTATTTGACGCGACGGGTGGTGTAGTTGGAATTTTGCGATGTGCGGATAAGACGACGGCGGACGCGGCGACAGTAGATAGTATTCAGGAGTTTTTGCGGTGAGCGAGCCAAGCCCAAAACACGAAAACGATGAAGCCGAATCCGCCCTGCGAGCGGTGCAGCGATATCTGCAGCGACTGCATGACAAGCAATGTGAGTCAGCGACCGACAAGCCCGGCGCGGCTGAGTTTGCGCATGGCCACGAAACTGCGATCATTGCGGCGCTGAGCTATATTGACTCTTGCCTAAAACTGCGGCGGGCGTATTTGGGTAAAAAAAGGAAACCCAATGGCAAGGCCAAAACGCCAAAGCGATGAAGTGGAAGCGGCACTAAAGGCAGTCCGCAGGTATTGCCAGCGCGTCAGTGAACGCCAATGCGACAACGCGAAAGACGGCCTTGGATCTGCGGACTTTTCAGCCGGGTTTGAAACTGCGGTGTTTATGATCTGGAATCAGGTCGATGGAATGCTGCGCCTGCGAAAAATCACAGTGGCAAAGACTAAGCCGGAGCAATGACGCTTTACCACGACAAAAACGGCATCACCCTCTATAACGGTGACTGCCTCAACATTCTTGCCACCCTTCCAGCGGAGTCGGTGGATAGCATCGTCACAGATCCGCCATACGGCTTGTCCTTCATGGGCAAGAAATGGGACTACGACGTTCCAGCCGTCGAAGTCTGGCAGGAGTGCCTGCGGGTACTGAAGCCCGGCGGGCATCTGCTCGCATTTGCTGGTACGCGGACACAACACAGAATGGCGGTGCGGATTGAGGATGCGGGGTTTGAGATTCGGGATATGATTGCTTGGGTGTACGGAAGTGGGTTCCCGAAATCGTTGGACGTAAGCAAGGCGATTGATAAGGCGGCTGGGGCGGAGCGGGAGGTGACAGGATCACGAATGGCTGATGTCGGCATACAGGGTGGAAACTTTAGCAACAAAACACAGCGAGGAATGATAGAGTTGAGAGACGCCCCCGCAACCGAAGCCGCGAAGCAGTGGCAAGGCTGGGGCACAGCGTTAAAGCCCGCACTCGAACCAATCACAGTTGCACGCAAGCCCCTGACTGGCACCGTGGCGGAAAACGTGCTGCAATACGGCACGGGCGGGTTGAATGTGGATGGGTGTAGGGTTGGGACTGAAGACACAAGGGCGCCAGCGTACAAAATGACATCGAAGGGGAAAGAAGGCGGCGGGTTTGGGAATGGGATGGATTATTCGCGAATAGATAGCATGG
>JAFMIR010000103.1 GCA_017853885.1 Prosthecobacter sp. | reverse complement strand
TGCGTCAGCGTCACCACACCGATTGTCCCACTTTGCAAACGCTCATGCGCAATGAGCACCAGCAGACTCGTCGTCGATGAAGGGAAAACGGTCGCTGAGCATGATCTTACCCTTCGACCCACTCAAGGAGATGTGATCCGTGCATGCCACGCCAAGAGCCCGCACAGTCCAAAGCCAAACGCATTGAGCGTCCCGTGGATCATCCACATCTGCGGCATCGTCAGCGACCAAGACGGCACCACATGACGCAAACCGAATCCCATCGCCAAAACCATCGCCGAAAGCAGCGAGGCACCAGAAACAATAAAACCCAATCGCACCCAGCCTGTGTGCTTCATTTCGAACCCACGCCGAATCTGCGAAGCCGCCACCCCCAGCGCTCCCAGAACCAAAATCGTCACGCCGAACGGTTCCACAAAATGCAGCACGCCAAAATGGGTGCACATGATGCCAGTCGCCACGAGGGGAACACCGGACAAAATCGCCACACAGGAAAAGCGTGTCCACCATCCCGGCGAAGCATTTGCATTCAGCCCTGCCATCAACGGCAGCGTGAAACCCGCATGATGAAAATGGGCCGCTGTGAGGAGGACGATCAGTGGGTCAAAGTTCCAAGGTGTCCAGTTTGCCCGATGCGCCACCAGCCATGCGGCGCCGACAGCAGGAAAGATGTAAGCAAAGTCGAAACAAAGTTGTCCGGGTGTTTGAATCGGACGCTTTCTCCACCCCAGCATGACATGGCATGCGAAAGCGCCCCGAATGATAAGCCATGGAGCTGCGCAAGCCGCCGAAACCATGGAGGCGGGATAGAAAAAGCTGATCGTCAGCAACACGTTCGCGATGGCATGCGGAGTCAGCATTTGGCTCCAGCTTGGGCTTCCCACTTGGAAACGTTCACCGATTCGAATGAGGACCAGTGGTGAAAGCATAAGCAACGCGACCACCCACGGGGAGATTTGGATTTTTGAATCCCCCATCGAGGTCATCCAAGCCCACAACAGCAGCCCGCTCAGCCATTCGATAACAAACCCTTTTTTTGAAGATGGTGGCTCTGTCACGGCTTCATCCTCCTTTGCGAATCCCTTACAAACCGACACTGCCACCAGCGCGCCAGTGGGAAGCCAAGCCACGCCATCCAGTGCCGCGGATGCGAAAAAGCCCGGATCACATACCACACGCTGCCATCTGGCCGTTGTTCGATGGCGAACATCTCCTCGCCGCACTCCGCATGCTCTGGCAGCGTGCCATAGACAAAGCCATGCGTCGTATTCGAGTCACAGCGCCGTAGGACGCGGCATGGATTCACCCACCACAGCCCGCAGATGCTCACCACCATGGCCACGATCTGGCCAGGCTCTTGCCCCTTGACCTCTTGACGCGCCACCTCGGCCCACTCGGGAAACATCCACCAGGCATCCAGAGCCTCGCAGGCTTTTCGCCAAACCTCCTCGCCTTCACCGAGACGCACTGCATGTTCATCAGCAATGAATCCTTTGCTCCAAAAAGGCGAGTAGCTCAGCGGCACGTCTTTCCATGACTCCAAAAGGTCACGAAGTCGTTTCGTCGAGGGCTTTCGTAAAGTGAGCATAAGAGACCTTTCACTTGGGATGCTCATGTGGAAGCACAAAATGCATCTTTGTGTTTCACGAATTCTGAATCGTTTGCTACTGACATTTTCTCTGAACATCCATCGCCCCATGCCTTCCCCTATCCATGCCGTCATCTTCGACTTTGATGGTCTCATTGTTGACACGGAAAGCACCGGTTATCACACTTGGAGGGAGATCTTCGCTGAACACGGACACGAGCTGCAGGTGGGGCTTTATGCGCAGGTCGTTGGCACCGATTTCAACACTAGCTACGACCCGCGTCGCGATCTCGAAGAACGCACGGGTCGCGTCTTCGACTGGGAGGCTATCGAAATCACTCGCAAGACACGCGAGCGAGAACTGCGGCAGCATTTGAAACTCCTGCCCGGCGTCGCCGATCGTCTCCAGGAAGCGGATTCGCTCGGCCTGCGCATCGCCATTGCCTCCAGTAGCCCGCGCACATGGATCGATTCGTGGATGGATCAGCTCGGCCTGCATGATCACTTCCATCACATCTCCACCGTCGATGACACCGGCAAGGTGAAGCCCGATCCCTCGCTCTTCCTCCACGCCGCCGAAAAACTCGGCGTGAAGCCAGAGGAGGCTGTCATCTTCGAGGACTCCCTCAACGGCCTTCGTGCCGCCCTCGCCGCCGGAATCCGTTGTGTCGTCGCGCCGGGACCCATGACCCGTCACCTCGAGTTCGAAGGAGCTTGGAAGCGCGTCGAGTCCTTGGCGCATGTCACGATCCAAGAGCTGATGGCTTGATACCCCTGTGGATCATGCCGTCGAACTCGCTGGACTGACGGTTTTAAGCGAGCCTCACGACGTCACATTTCTTTTTCACTACATTTGTAGTTTACAAATCACGACATCTGTAGTGAAATGCCGAGAATTCAGAAAATCATGCCTGCCGCCCCTGACATCTCCGAATCCGAATGGGTCATCATGGAAGCC
>JAFMIR010000068.1 GCA_017853885.1 Prosthecobacter sp. | reverse complement strand
ATCGGTCATCGACTGGCTTCGCTATGGCTGTTGAGGGTTTTCAAACACGGCCTAGTCTGGATGTCCCGGAATTGGAATCAAGGCAAAGCCAACGATAACGCATTGCCAAACTGAATAAAGTCTGGATGTCCCGGAATTGGAATCAAGGCAAAGCTCCCGCATGAGCAACAAGACCACGAGGACAAGTCTGGATGTCCCGGAATTGGAATCAAGGCAAAGCATGGAGCCGCATTGATTGTGGTCAGCTTAAGTCTGGATGTCCCGGAATTGGAATCAAGGCAAAGCCCAGCCAGGCAAGATTATGAATCCGCCTGGAGTCTGGATGTCCCGGAATTGGAATCAAGGCAAAGCTTAACTCCAGTTGCAGCAGTGCTGTCTACAAGTCTGGATGTCCCGGAATTGGAATCAAGGCAAAGCAGGGTTATGTAGTAGTTCCAAACGCCTTTAGTCTGGATGTCCCGGAATTGGAATCAAGGCAAAGCTGGCTAAGCAGGGGGCGCGGTGTTTGAGCGAGTCTGGATGTCCCGGAATTGGAATCAAGGCAAAGCAACATCTACGGCCTGTTTTGCAAGATAGCAGTCTGGATGTCCCGGAATTGGAATCAAGGCAAAGCGCTTGGTCAAAAGCTGAAATCCTCGTTCGGAGTCTGGATGTCCCGGAATTGGAATCAAGGCAAAGCTACCGCGCAACGTCCGCCAAGCTCGCCAGAAGTCTGGATGTCCCGGAATTGGAATCAAGGCAAAGCTCTCAAAGGGGCATAAAACCGCGCTGGCTAGTCTGGATGTCCCGGAATTGGAATCAAGGCAAAGCTGTTCTATAACCTCTGATGGAGCATCTATTCACTCCCTGCACAGCACACCATCAGGTGGCAGCGACCCAACGCTGCCAGAAACGCAAGGCAGGTGCTAGGCAGACGAACCCCCATGCCAGCGGCAGCGAGACCGTGGCCACGGCGAGCGCATCGACGATGGGGATGCCTGCGAGTAACCAACCCACGCCCCGCCCGATCGACGCCCCGCCTTGGCCCATGAATCCGATGGGAAGGGATAGCAGCCAGCCGAGCGCGATGTAAACGATTGCATCGAGGTGATGGAAAAGCGGATAGAACGCCATGGCGGCGAAGATTGGCGCCATGAGCAGCAAGATGGCCATCACCCTTTTGACGCGTCCGAGTGCCCTGCCCTGATGCTCGGACCGTGCGCCCAAGGTGATGCCAACGATGTAGGCACCCAGCGCCCCGGCATGGAAAAGATTTCCCGGAGCCAGAAAGGAAAGCGAGTCCCATGATAAGCGATACCCCGGACACACAAGGCCACCCGACGCTGTGAAAGCGCGGTCCACCATGACCGCTGAGCCGGCCATTAGCACAAGGAAGGCCCGACATGCCCCCATGACCACCACGGAAGCTGCCCATGGCTTGTGATACAGATCGTACAACAGAATGCAGGCCACCAATGCGGCGATCATCAGCGGATGTGCGCCGCCCTTCATGAAGGCCAGCCAGGCTCCGAGGATGAGCATGCTAAGTCCCACACCCCACGCAGCCCGCGCACTGACTTGGCCGCTCGGTATCGGACGCTCCTGGCGATGCTGGCGATCGAACTTCACATCGGCAGCGTCATTGAGGATCATGCCTCCCGTGTAGAGCAGCGAGCCTGCGAGGACGAGCCAAAGCAAACGGGCATCCTGCCAGGTGCCACCCGCCACCAGCCAAGCGGCGGTGACGTTTGTCCACACGGTGGGAAGGTTCGAAATTCGGGCGAGCTGAAGCCAAGGAAGCATGCAGCTCCCTCTGTGGCCCTTTCCGCGGCGCTTTTCCAGCCGCGTTTTCTTTTGCAAAAACGCTGCCCCACTGCCATCTCAGCGCCCGTCATGCCCGCCGCCCACATCGACATCCAGCACGTCGCCAAACTCTCCCGCCTTTCGCTCACGCCGGAGGAGGCTGCACACTATGAAAAACAGCTCAATGGCGTGTTGGCCTACATCGATACCCTGACGGCGCATGATCTAGGCGATGTGGAGCCGACTGCGCATGCGATGCCCGTTTGGGATGTGACGCGCGCCGACACATCTCGCCCTGGCTTCAGCCAGGAACAATGCCTCTCGAACGCTCCCAAACGTGTCGGTGATCAGTTTCAGATCCCCAAAGTCATCGAATAAACCATGTCTCTCGCCACTTCGACCATCGCCCACCTTCGCCAGCGCCTGAAGGCCGGGGAAATCACCCCGCGTGACATCGTACAGGATGTCGCCAAGGCCATCGAAGCTCGTAACGGTGAGCTTGGCGCCTACTTGAGCTATGACACCGAAGCCGCACTGAAAGAAGCGGATCAAGCGGATCAATCCCTGCCCCTCGGCGGCATCCCGATTGGCATCAAGGACAACCTGAACGTCACGGGTCAACCCTGCACCTGCGCCTCAAAGTTCCTCGCAGAGAACTACACGTCACCTTACGACGCCGGTGCGATTCAAAAACTGCGTCAAGGCGGTGCCGTGCCCTTAGGTCGCCTCAACATGGATGAGTTCGCGATGGGCTCGACAACGGAAAACTCCGCACTCGGCACCACCCGCAATCCCCGTGATACCCGCCGCGTGCCCGGCGGCTCCAGCGGGGGCAGCGCTGCCGCTGTAGCCGGAGACATCGCCATCGCCGCGCTAGGCAGCGATACCGGTGGCTCGATCCGCCAGCCGGCGGCTTTCTGCGGATGCGTCGGGCTGAAACCGACCTACGGCCGTGTCTCGCGCTTTGGCCTCGTGGCCTTCGCTTCCTCACTCGATCAAGTCGGCCCCATCACCAAAACGGTCGAAGATGCCGCGCTGCTTCTCAATCATCTCTGTGGCAAGGATGACCGTGATTCGACTTCCCTCAATGTCGAGGTGCCCGATTTCACCTCTGGCATTGGCAAGGACATCAAAGGCCTGCGCATCGGTCTGCCGAAGGAATATTTCATCGACGGCACACACGCTGGAGTCTCCGCCGCGGTGGATGCCGCCATCCAAAAGCTCGAAAGCCTCGGCGCCATCATAGAACAGATTTCCCTACCACACACCGAGCTTGGCGTCGCCACTTACTACGTCCTCGCACCTGCGGAAGCCTCTGCCAATCTGGCCCGTTTTGATGGCGTGCGCTACGGCCACCGCAGCAGCAGCGCTAGCGACCTGATGGAGCACTACTTGAAGAGCCGTTCGGAAGGTTTCGGCCCTGAGGTCAAGCGCCGCATCCTGCTGGGCACCTACATGCTCAGCAGTGGTTACTACGATGCCTACTACCTCCGTGCTCAGAAAGCCCGCACGTTGATCCGCAACGACTTCACAGAAGCCTTCTCCAAGGTCGATGTGATCGTCTCTCCCACCAGCCCTGCCCCAGCGCACAAACTTGGCGAGTTGAAAGACAACCCGCTGGCAGCCTACCTAGAAGACGTCTTCACCATCCCGGTGAATCTCGCAGGCCTTCCCGGCATCAGCGTGCCCTGCGGTGATGTCGAGCTCGACGGCGTGAAACTCCCCGTCGGCCTGCAACTCATCGGCAAACCTCTCGACGAGGTCACCCTGCTGCGAGCCGCCCATGCCTACGAGCATGCCCGGTAAAGCTGGCGTAGGTTTGTGAAAGGTCGTCACCCTGTATTTCGATCTGTAAGGCCCCATGTTTCGCGTCTTCTGCTCTTCGCTTGTCCTTGCCCCTGCCCTGTTTGCCGCTGCGCCTGTGGAGGCGGATTATTATAAGATCACAACCTTTGAAACACCGAAGCAAACGGCGCTCGAAGTTGGCTCGATCGAACTGCTGCCAGAAGGAAAGCTAGCTATTGGCACGCGTCGTGGTGAGGTTTGGATCGTGAGCGGCGCGGGTAGCAGTGATCCTTCGGCGGTTAGCTACAAGCTTTTTGCCAGCGGCCTGCATGAGGTTCTAGGACTGGCCTACAATCCAAGGGATAAAAACCTCTACGCCACGACTCGCTACGAGATCACCCGGTTGAAGGACAGTGATGGCGATGGCCGTGCGGACGTTTTTGATAACATGAACGACGGCTGGGGTGTCTCCGGTGATTACCACGAGTATGCCATCGGCAGCCGTTTTGATCGCAAGGGGGACCTGTGGGTCACCCTTTGCCTCACCGGCTCTTTCAGCAGCCAAGTGCCCTTCCGCGGCTGGGCGCTGCGCATCACTCCAGAGGGCAAAATGGTGCCGACCTGCTCTGGGATCCGCAGTCCCGGCGGCATCGGTTTCGATGCGGAGGGTGAGGCCTACTACTGCGATAATCAGGGTCCGTGGCATGGCTCTTGCACGTTGCAACATCTCGTTCCCGGTAGCTTCCAAGGTCATCCGGGCGGCAACATCTGGTATGACCTTGCGCCGCATATGGGACCGCGTCCGATCGATCCCATTCCCGAGGCTTTTCAAGGCGAGCGTGGACGCAAGGAATCCCGCCATGGAGGGGATCCTGACCGCATGGTGGCAGAGCGCGCCCGCATCAAGCAACTACTGCCTCCCGCTGTTTATCTCGTGCACGGCAAGGTGGGTAATTCCGCCTCTGCCATCATTTGCGACACCAGTGGCGGAAAGTTTGGTCCCTTCGCGAAGCAGCTTTTCATCGCCGATCAGAGCCACAGCAATCTCAGTCGTGTCTTCCTCGAAACGGTCAAAGGCATCAAACAAGGCGCTGTAATTCCCTTCCGCAGCGGCTTCGCCAGCGGCCTCATCGGTGGGCGCATGGATGAAGAAGGTCGAGTCTTTGTGGGTGGCAGTGATCGCGGCTGGGGAGCGCGTGGAGGCAAGCCCTTTTGCTTTGAGAAGTGCGAGTGGACCGGCCAGACGCCCTTTGAGATTCACGAGATGCGAGCGAAATCGGATGGCTTTGAACTCACGTTCACCCAACAGGTGAATCCGACTGCCGCCGGGGATGTGAAAAGCTACTCGATGCGCGAGTTCACTTACGCCTATCGTGAACAGTATGGCGGCGATGAGATTGACGAGGTCATCCCGAAGATCACCGCCGCTCGTGTAGCTGCCGATGGCAAATCCGTGCGCCTTACCGTCAGCCCGTTGACCCAAGGCCATATCCACGAACTGCACCTTGACGGTGTGAAGAACCAAAAGGGTGCTGCTCTGCTCCACCATGTGGCTTGGTACACGCTGAATGAGATCCCGGCCGAGTCACACTAAGGTTCGTCCCGTTTAACTCCGCTGCTCTTTGTGCTTGGCAAAGATCGCCAAGCAGCGGTCTCGCTCGGTGTGGTGATCGACCATCGGCAGCGGGTAACCTTTCGCGAGCGGCAGGCCCGGCTTTGGGGGTTCGTGGAGGAGCGGAGCAGGTACATCCTTGAGCTCGGGAACCCACTTTTTGATGAAGAGGCCCTCAGGATCGAAGCGGGCACTTTGCAGCCAAGGATTCTGGATACGGAAGTAAGGTGCCGCATCCGCACCGGTGCCGGCGGACCACTGCCAGCCCCCGTTGTTGCTAGCGTTTTCGCCATCGACGAGTTGCTGCATGAAGAAGGCCTCGCCTAAGCGCCAATCGCAATGCAGATCCTTCGTCAGAAACATGGCGGTGATCATGCGCAGGCGGTTGTGCATCAGGCCGCTATGCAATAGCTGCCGCATGCCTGCATCGACCATGGGGAAGCCGGTCATTCCGGTGGCCCAGCGCTGGAAGGCCTCATCCGTTCCCGGCCAAGGCAAGCCCCGCCAATCGGGATTGAACTCATGCTCAAAGACCTCCGGGTAGAACCACAGGATGGCGAAATAGAACTCCCGCCAGGCGAGCTCCTTGATATAGGTCAGCACGGAAGCCTTGCCAATGGCAGGCGCGGCATCTGCGGCCGCTTGGCAGCGCTGGACGAGTTCGCGAATGCCGATCAGGCCGTAGCGCAGGTCCTGACTGAGCAAGGATGTCGTTTGGCCTGCGGGAGTGTTTCGATCCGACCCGTAGCGAAGCAGCAAGCCGCTTTCGATGAAGCGTTTCATGCGCTCCCGGGCGGCGCGCTCACCGGCTTCCACCACCTGCGCGGTGGGTTCTGGGAGGTTCCAATGTGCCAGCGTCGGTAAAGGCCGACTGGAAAGGGTCTCACCTGCCGGGGGACCCAAAGCCTTTACGCGAGGCCATGGAGCAGCTTTTTCGAGGTTAAGCCAGTTCTTCGAATAGGGGGTGTAAACGCGATACGGCTGAGCAGAGCCTGTAAGCACGGTTTCGGGAGCGTGCATGACGCTGTCGTCAAAGGCATGGCACTCAACTCCCAGCCGAGTGCAAAGCGCGGCGAGCTGTTTTTCCACCTCGCGACCGTGGGGATCGTAGTCGCGGTTGAAGTAGATCGCCCCAGCCTGGGTCTCACGCAGGAGGCGCTCCAGCTCAGCAACCGCCTTACCGCAACGGACAATCAGCCTGCTACCGAGCGCTTCTAGGTTCTTGGCAAGCGATGCGAGGCTTTCACAAAGGAACTGTTGGCGATTCGATCCGGTCCATCCGTGGCTGTTTTTCCAATCACTCAGCACATACACTGGAATCACCTGCCCTGCGGCCTTGGTGGCATGGTGAAGGGCGGTGTTGTCGGTAAGACGCAAATCACGACGGAACCAGTGGATAACGGCTTGAGGCATAACAGTAGGAATCCAAAAGTGAAGCATGCGCTTGGGAAAGCACTTTGGATTCGGCAAGCAAGGTATCTCCCCACGTCGCGTGTCATAACAATGGAACATCCCCCCTCATTCACTCGAGAATCCCGCTAAGATCGGCTCTCAGAAACACAAACGGCAAAGAAGCGCTGTTGCGAGACAAGGAAACGTGAACAAATCAGATGATAGATAGCGTTTTTGACATACCCCAATCTGTCCCATGTCTTACGACACCGATTCTGAAACTCCCAAATCCTACACGTCCGCTTGGATTGCCGCCTTGCTGTTGCTCGTCGGCTTTGTCATTGGACTGCTCATTTACCCGCCGCTCTACGAAGCCCCTAAGGGCGAAGCCGGGCAAATGACCCTTTTCGTCGGACGCTTTCATCCGATTCTCCTGCATCTTCCCATTGGCTCCCTGATCTTCCTGACAGTGCTTGAGGCGCTTTGCATCAGCCGCTCGGGCGAGGCCAAATATGGCGCGACGGCTCTCTTGGCCTTGTTTGTTGGGGCGGCAGGTGCGGTGATGGCGGTGATGGCCGGCATCATGCTGTCCCGCGAGGGGGGATACACTGGCGGCAACTTTAGCCTGCACCAAACAATGGGCATCATCGGCACCACCGGTGTGCTGCTGGCGCTGCTTATACGCCTGATGGCAATGGGCCAAAGTAACATGGAACTGCTTCATGCCTACCGCGCCCTGTTTTTTCTTAGTTTCGGCATCATGAGTCTGGGTGCGCACTTTGGAGGCAACATCAGTCACGGCAGCAAATTTCTCACCGAGCACGCACCGGAGCCGATCAAGAGCCAGATGATCTCGATGGAGAAATGGATGCTCGGCTTGGTCGAAAAACCCAAACCTGAAAAAACCGAGGAAAATGTGCTTCCTGCGGCAATTAAGGCTGCCGAGCCACCCAAAGTTGTCGAATCACCCGCCTCTGCTCCACCTCTTCCAAAGCCTGCTCCATCACCCACACCTGCCCCTACCCCACCATCACCAACTCCCAGTGCTGGCGCCAAGCTCGTCTTTGCCAACCTCATCCAGCCGATTTTCGCCGCCAAGTGCAACAAATGCCATGGCGAGGAAAAACAAAAAGGTGATCTCCGCCTCGATACCTATGAGTTCGCCATGGCAGGCGGCGAGGAAAGTTCAGAGAAAAAGAACAACATCGTTCCCGGCAAGCCTGCGGACAGCCTAACCTACCAACTTGTCATTTCCGCCGAAGATGAAGACATGCACATGCCGCCCGAGGGCAAAGACCAACTCACCAAGGAAGAGATCGCAATCCTAAAGTGGTGGATCGAACAAGGCGCCAGCGCCACGCAGACGCTCGACCTCAAAGCCCTGCCATCCGATGTCCAAGCCGCTGCGGAGG
The DNA here is from genome assembly GCA_017853885.1 of Prosthecobacter sp. Lineage (GTDB taxonomy): Bacteria > Verrucomicrobiota > Verrucomicrobiia > Verrucomicrobiales > Verrucomicrobiaceae > Prosthecobacter. Next base: position 3,405 of record JAFMIR010000068.1, on the reverse strand, counting down.
CCATTGTGAAAGGCTGATCCTTATCAACCCTTACTTGTTAAATCTTACGCCACACCGACTTCCGTTTCATGAAACCCACCACCTACCTCCTCGCCCTCGTGCTCGCCATCAACGCGAACGCCGCTGACGACAAAAAAGCCGCTGATCCCGCCGTCGAGGCTGCGATGCAGAAGGTGAACGCCACGGGCGCTTCACTCATGCCCACTGCAGCCGATGGCAAGACCTATCGCTTCACCGCGCTAAATGTCGCGAAGGATTTTGCCGACGGCGGTCTCGATGCTTTGGCTTCCATCGCCGACAAGGTGGCCTCCCTCGATCTCGCCCGCACCAAGGTCACCGACGCCGGATTGGCCAAAGTGGCGGCGATGAAGAACCTTCAGGAGTTGCACCTCGAAAACACCGGAATTGGCGACGCTGGCCTCGACCACCTTAAGGGCCTCGCTTCTCTCGAATACCTCAACCTTTACAATACCAAAGTCACCGATTCGGGCATCAGCAAATTGTCCGGCCTAGGCAAGTTGAAAGCCATTTATCTCTGGCAAAGCGGAGTCACAAAGGCAGGCGTGGCCGCCTTGAAAGCCAAGCTGCCCGGGGCCCATATCAACAATGGATGGAGCGCCGAGGACGATGCCAAACCGGTCGCTGTGGCCGCCGCGACACCTGCTGCTGCAGCCCCCGTAGCCGCGAAACCGGCCGCTCCGCCCCCTGCGGCTGCGAAGCCGACCGCCAGTGGCAAACTGGATGCCGCCATCGCCGAGAAGGCCGTCGTTTACCGTGATGTCATCGCCCCGATCATAGCGGCGAAGTGTGTGAGCTGTCACGGTGAGGAAAAGAAGAAGGGCAAGCTTCAGCTTCACAACTTCGCCGCCATCATGAAGGGTGGTAGCGATGGCCCCAAGACGGTCATTGCCAGGAACAGCAAGGACAGCCTCATGCTCGTGCGTGCGAATCTGCCCAGCGACGACGACGAGCACATGCCGCCAAGTGATGAGCCTCAACTCACGAAGGAAGAAGTGGCCATCCTGAAGTGGTGGATCGAGACCGGAGCCTCGGACACCGCCACTGTTGCCGCGGCGAAGCCCACGGCCGATGTCGAAGGCGCTCTTGCCGCCCTGCTTGCCAAGGGGCTACCCAAGGTCGCCGTTCCTGCCAAGGCCGAGAAGCCGAAGGCTAAGCCCCTTACCGAGGCCGAAAAAAAGCTGATTGCCGAAGTCAGTGCGAAGATGACCGCCTTGAATGCTTCACTTATGCCGCTGGCCCAGGATACCGAGCAGCTCCGGCTCGGCGTGATCAATGCAGCCGATAAGTTCGGTGACAAGGAACTCGCTCTGCTGGCTCCCATCGCCCAGCATGTCGTATGGGTCGATCTCGCCCGCAGCCAGATCACCGATGCCGCCGCGGATATCTTGGCGAAGATGACCCAGCTCGAGCGTCTCCACCTCGAAAACACCAAGTTCAGTGATGCCGGCCTCGCCAAGCTCGCTGCCCTGCCAAACCTCGCATATCTCAACCTCTACGGCGACAAGGTCACTGATGGTGGCATAGCTGCTTTTGCAGCCGCGAAAGCACTGAAGAAGCTTTTTGTCTGGCAGACTGGCGTCACTCAAAACGGCGCGAAAGCTCTCGAAGCCAAGGTTGCCGGCCTGAAGGTGAATGTGGGCCTCAGTGAGGCGGAGATCGCCAAGCTCACCGCTCCGCCCCCGGCACCACCCGCACCTGCAACAGCACCGGCCAAAGCGGATCCTAAAAAAGCCGATCCGAAGGCTGCTCCTGCGGCAAAGCCAGCGGCTCCTAGCAACGATGTCATCAAAACAGCGATGAAGCAGCATCACAAGCCCGACGATGCCCTCTGCAAGAAGGTATCTGGCGGCACCGCAAATGATACCGAGCTTGCCACCATGCTTAAAGTGTATCAGGACATGTGTGCCTCCACCCCGCCTAAAGGCGACAAAGCCGCGTGGGTGACAAAAAACCAAGCACTCATCGCAGCTGTGAAAAAAATTCAGGCCAAAGATGCTGGAGGAATCCCAGCTTTCAAAGCCGCTGTGAACTGCAAAGCCTGCCACAGCGAACACAAGGCTTCGTAAGTCTTTCACCCCTTCCATCAGACAGGGTGCGACTTTCTTGGTGCTCAGTAAGATGCCCCAGCTCGAACAGAGCACTGGCCAGATTACTGGGCACTTTTTGTCTCTACATGTTCCGCTGTGGCGTATCTTCATGGCGTTCATTGCAGATGCTGCTAACTCTTTCACTTTCTCACCCGTTTGTTCACAAGATGAAATTCTCTCTCCACTGCTGCGCGGCCATCGCGTGCAGCCTGTTTACAATTTCCTGCGATCGTCTTAGCGAGCGCGAGGCCATCACCGAATTAAGGGAGGTCTCTGGTTATGCCTCGAAACCGAATATCGACATTCCTAGCACCACTCGTTTCTACGATGACGCCAAAGATGAGACACAGCAGCAACGTCCCGATTTCCGCAGCCTACTCACTTGGACAGTTCCCGAAGGCTGGAGTGAAAACAGCACGCCTGACCCCATGGGTATGCGTCTTGTCGATCTGCGCTTTGGGCCGAACAACGAAGGCGAATGTTACATTTCATTGATGCCCGGTTCTGCAGGTGGTCTCGAGGCGAATGTAAATCGCTGGCGCACGCAGATGGCACAGCCCGCTTACACGGCCGATGAACTTTCGAAGCTACCGAAAAAGCCCTTCTTCAATCGCGAAGCGGCCTTTGTGGCTTTTGATGGTGACTTCAAAGGCTTCGGTGCTGACACCGCCAAAACGGGCTACCGCATGCTAGGCCTCATCCACAGCACGGACCAGGCTACCATCTTCGTGAAACTCACTGGTCCGAAGGCTTTGGTTGAACAAAACACCGCCGCCTTCGACACCTTCTGCCAGTCGATCAAACCTAATGCTCCAAAGGAATGACCGCAAAAATGTTAAATTCGGAATGTCGAATGACGAATGCACCTAGAGCATCGTCAACGGCATTCATTCGTCATTTGTCATTCTGCATTTGTCTGTAACGCACCAACTTCGCCCGTGTCCTCCCCCCCGCCCAACCTCCTTGCGAAACTCATCGCCTTTCTATCCAGCTTCGGTCTAGCCACTGCTGTGCTAGCGCTTTTGCTGCTCATTACCTTTCTTGGCACGCTTGAACAGGCAGAATATGGCCTTGTTGCTAGCCAAGCGCGATACTTTGAATCTTTCTTCGTCGATCGCATCGACATCGGGGCCTGCTGGCGGGCACTGGCTTTGAATGCGTATGCGGACATCGGGAACATGACCTTTCCACTGCCGATTCTGCCCGGCGGCTACACGCTGATGGCAGTGCTGTTTGTGAACATGCTTCTCGGCGGCATCATCCGCCTGCCGCTTCTTTTCCGCTTCGGCCTCCTGGA
>JAFMIR010000012.1 GCA_017853885.1 Prosthecobacter sp. | reverse complement strand
GAATGTCGAATGACGAAAAAATGTCTCCACGCCGTTTCGTCTGTCGAAGAAAGAAGCTGAACGTTTGCCATTTTTCCTCTACCACCATGCTCCGCCCCCTCTTTGCCCTTCTCTGCACCTCGTGCGCTCTATTTGCCGGCTGGCCACAAGACGCTTCTGACCTCAAACCGGACCCGAAAGCCATCTTTGGCTCCTTGGACAATGGCTTGCGCTACCTTGTGCTTCCGCATGCTGAGCCACCTGGACGCGCCAGCATCCGCCTTTACATGGATGTGGGCTCTCTGATGGAAGAGGATGACCAGCAGGGCATGGCGCATTTCTTGGAACACATGGCCTTCAACGGAACCCGCACCTTCAAGGGTGGCGAGGGTGGGGACATGGTGAAGTTCTTCCAGCGCCTTGGCATGGGTTTCGGTGCGGACACGAATGCCCATACCTCTTTTAAGGAGACAGTGTACATGCTCGAACTGCCCGAGGTTACTGAAAAATATCTGGATGAAGGCCTACGCCTCTTCCGAGATGACCTCGATGGCATGCTTTTGAAAGAGGGCGAGATCGACAAGGAACGTGGCATCATTCTCAGCGAAAAGCTTTCTCGCGACAGCATTGAGTATCGCACGATGCTCGCAGGTTACAGTTTTGCCCTGCCGGAGTCACTCCTACCGAAGCGCTTGCCCATTGGCATCGAGGAGACGCTCAAGACGATGAAACGCCAGCGCTTCGTGGATTTCTACGGCAAGTGGTACACACCTCAGCGTGCCACCGTTGTCGCCGTCGGTGACTTCAAAGACCCTCAGCAGGTCATCACCTCCATCAAGAAGCACTTCGAGTCCGCCAAAGCGGCGCCAGAGTTGAAGGACCCATCGCTTGGCAAAATCTCCAACGGTCACGGTTTGATAGCCAAGCTGCACACGGAGATGGAATCGCAGGCTCTCACCGTCTCTGTCGAGCGCCTTCGCCAGGCTGAGGTGAAGCCGGACAACATCTCCGAGCGCCGCAAGAACCTCGTCCGCATCCTTGCAGACAGCATGATCAACCAGCGGCTCTCAAAGCTCACGAAGGCAGAAGGCGCTCCCATCATTGGCGCGGAGGCCTACAGCTACGAGCAGTTCGATTTTGTTTTCACCAGCGGCATCCAAGCCCAGTGCGACCCCAAGAACTGGCAGGCTGCGCTCACCCTCATTGAGACGGAAATCCGCCGCGCTCTTCAGCATGGCTTCACCGACGCTGAGTTTGCTGAGGCGAAGGCTACTGCCCTCAAAGGGGCCAAGCTACGTGCCGATCAGGCAGATTCCCGCAAGTCCCGCGACCTCGCCAGCGGCCTCGTCAGCCAGATCGCCGCGAAGAAGGTCTTCACGCATCCCAAGGACGACCTAGTCCGTGTCGCCAAGGTGCTCTCCACGACGAAGAAAGAGGAGTGCCACCAAGCGCTCGTCGCCGATTGGAAGGGCGATGACATCCAAATTTTTCTCGGCGGCAATCTGAAGCTCGATGGCGATGCCACGAAGAAGATCACCGATGTTTACAAAGCCAGCGCCGCGAAGCCTGTTGAGCCACCTGCGAAGGAGGAAACCGCCGCCTTTGCTTACACCGACTTCGGCCCCGCCGGCAAAGTCGCTTCCCGCAGCGAGGCGAAGGATCTCGAGATCACGCAGGCCGTGTTTGAGAACAATGTGCGCTTCAACTTCAAGCGCACCGAGTTCGAAAAAGGCACCATTCGCGTGCTCGTGAATTTTGGCGGTGGCAAGCTTACCGTTCCAGCGGACAAGCCCGGCCTGCTCGTCTATGCCAGCAGCACCTTCCAGCTCGGTGGCCTCGTGAAACACGACGTCGATGAACTGCGTCGCCTTTTCGCCAGCAGGACCCTATCCTCCGATTTCAGCATCGGTGACGAGGCCTTCCTCCTCTCCGGCCGCACCACGCCAGCCGATCTCGAGGCCCAGCTCCAGCTCCTTGCCGCGTATCTGACTGCCCCTGGCTACCGCATCGAGGCTGCACGTCAGTTTGAGAAGAACATCGACCCGCTCTACACCCAGCTCCAGCACACCGCCGAGGGCATCATGAACAACGAGGTCATGGCCTTCACTCATGGCGGCGATCCTCGCTGGGGTTTTCCCGCCAAGGACGTGCTCAAGCAGCGCACGCTGGATGAAGTAAAGGCTTGGCTCACACCTGCCCTCACGCAGGACTTCCTCGAAGTCACCATTGTCGGCGATGTAGATCTCGAAAAATCCCTCGCCGCCACCGCCAAAACCTTCGGCGCCCTGCCGAAGCGGGCCGCTAAAAAACCCGACTATGCCAAGGAACGCACGGTCGCCTTCCCGAAGCCTAGCGAGAGTAAATCCTTCACCTTTGACACGGAAATTCCTAAAGCCATCGCCACCATTTACTGGCCTACCGAGGACATGCCTAGCGATGTCGCCCGAGCACGCCGTCTTATGTTGCTCGCCAGCATCCTCGACGACCGCCTGCGCATCAAAATCCGCGAAGAACTCGCCGATACCTACTCCCCCGCTTGCTACCACCTCGCCAGTGACACCTTCACGGGCTATGGCTACGTCGTCACCATGATTGAGTGCAAGCCCGAGCAGGTCGAAAAGCTCGCCAAGCTTAGCATCGAGATCGCTGCCCAACTCGCGACCGGTGAGATCACCGACGACGAGTTTGAGCGGGCGCACAAGCCCGTCGTCTCGCAGATCGAGCAGCAGCGCCGTGACAACCGCTACTGGTCCTCCACCGTCCTCCGCTGCTCACAGGAGCATCCGCAACGTCTCGACTGGTCGCGCACCTTCGTCAGTGACATCACTGGTATTAAAAAAGCGGATCTCATTCCGCTCGCGAAGAAGTACCTTTTAAAGACAAAAGCTGTGACGGCAAACATCGTGCCGAACGCGAAGAAGTAGCCGTGCTAGGCGTATTCGCTGGCATGAAAAGCCTTCTTTTGGCGATCGTGTGGGTTGTCAAAGCCGCTCATGCAGCCGAATTTCGCGCGGGTGCCGCCACCACCAATATCACGCCGGAGCTCGGCAGCTCGATCAACGGCGGCTTTCAAGATGGGAAAGCCGCTTTCATCCACGACGAATTGCAAGCGAGGTGCTTGGCGCTCGACGATGGCCAAACGAAACTCGTCTTTGTCATCGCGGATAGTTGCGTGATCGGTCGCGGCATTTTTGACGAAGCGAAGAAAATGGTGAACGCAGCTAACGGCCTGCCTTTGGAGAACATGATGATGTCCGCAACGCACGCACATTCCTGCGGCACCTTGCAGGCTGTGGGCCAGAGTGAGCCCGACCCGATGTATCAGCGTTTTGTGGCACGACGCATCGCCGATGGCGTGCGCTGCGCCATGAACAACCTCGCTCCAGCGAAAATTGGCTTCGGTAGTGCCTCGGTGCCGCATCAGGTCTTCAATCGACGATGGAAAATGAAGCCCGGCACCATCCCAGCGACCCCGTTAGGTGTCACCACCGATCAGGTAAAGACGAACCCCGGCATCAACCATCCTGACCTCGTCGAACCCGCGGGCCCCACGGATCCTGAGGTGAGCTTCATCAGTGTGCAAGCTGTGGATGGAAAACCCATCGCGTTACTCGCGAATTACTCGCTGCACTATGTTGGCGGGGTCGGTCCCGGTCACATCTCGGCGGATTACTTTGGCGCGTTCGCGGTGAAGATCGGCCGATTGCTCGGCGCAGGACCGGAGTTTGTCGGCATCATGTCAAACGGCACCAGCGGTGACATCAACAACATCGACTTTCGTGGGGGGCTGGCCAAAGCAGCACCCTATGGCCGCATCGAGATTGTCGCGAACGATGTCGCACAGGCGGTAGCGGCTGCGGTAAAGGCCGTGAAGCATGCCGACTCTCTGCCACTGAGTGTTGCGCAGATGGAAATCGAGTTGGGCTTGCGCATCCCGACTCCTAACGAGGTCGAAAAAGCCCGCGAAGTGATGAAGGGCTCGAAGCTCTTCCCTCGCATGGAAACGATGGAGCAAGTCTATGCACGTGAAACCGTGCTCTTGGCCGATTTTCCCGCGAGAGTGTCCGCACCGCTGCAAATCATGAAGATCGGTGATCTGCATGTCTCCGCAATTCCGGCCGAAGTCTTCGTCGAAATAGGTCTGGAGCTCAAAAAGCGCCATTCGCCCACTTTTACGATCTCCTTGGCCAACGCCTACCACGGTTACTTGCCCACACCGGAGCATCATGCACTGGGCGGCTATGAAACTTGGCGTGCTCGTTCCAGCTACCTAGAAGTCGATGCCTCGACCCGGATCATTGCAGGACTCGAAGAGCTGTTCGCAAAGCTGAAGTGAGCCGCGACCTTTTGCGGCTTGCTGCGTTCCAACCCGCCACATGAAAGCCTCAATTCTCTGCCTGCTCATCTTCACCTCCTCGCTGGGCGCCCAGCAAAAGCATGTCTGGCTGCTGCCTGAGACGGATGCGCCAAGTTTGCAACGTGTGATTTTTGACAGCAAAACGGCTAGTGAACCTGTGAGCTGCTATGTTTTCAAACCTGACAGTTATGATACGTCTAAAGAACAACGCTTTCCCGTGCTCTACTGGCTGCATGGCAGCGGTGGTAGCTCGTCGGGGTCTGCCGCACAAGTTGCCCAGCGCTATGGCGAAGCCATGCGGACGGGTAAAATTCCACCAATGATCCTGGTCTTTCCCAATGGGCTGCCAATGGGCATGTGGTGTGATTGGAAGGATGGCTCGGTGAAGTTGGAAACCATGTTCATTGATGAACTCATGCCGCACATCGACCGCGACTACCGTACGCTGGCGAAACGTGAGGGCCGTATCATCGAAGGCTTCAGCATGGGCGGCTATGGCGCAGCGCGGCTGGGCTTCAAATATCCAGAGCTCTTCGCCGCCGTATCGCTGCTTGGCGCGGGACCTCTTCAGGCTGACTTCAATGAGGCACCTCGTGCAGGGCCACGGGGTCGCGAGCAAGTGCTCGGTGCAGTCTATGGCGGCGACATGGCTTACTATCGTGCCCAGAGCCCTTGGCAGATTGTGCAGCAAAACGCCGAAAAGCTTCGCTCTGGCCTCCTGATCCGTCAGATGATTGGTGACCGAGATGAGACCCTCGGTTTCAACCGCGAATTCAAGCAGCATCTCGACGCCTTGAAGATCCCGCATACCTATCGTCAGCTGACAGGCATCCCACACCATCCAAACCTTTTGCTCAATGCCATCGGTCAGGAAAACTGGGCTTTTTACAATGAGGCACTCGGCGGTCTCAAAACAAGATGATACATCGATCGGTCTTTCAGTGCGGGATCGCTACAGTCTCAGCTTCTATTCGATGTAAACCACGCAAGGAGCTTACTTTTTTGCGTCATACTCCGGCGACTTGGGTTCAAGTGAGTGAATGCCGGACCACCCCCACACTTTGTCCCCTGAACTTCTGCGGCATCTCACATCGGCGCAGAGTTCTCTTTATGCTTTTATCCTGACCTTGATGGCAGGGCAGGAGGGGGCGTCGGATATCTTGCAAGAGGTCAATGTGAAGATCTGCCGGGAGCTGCATCGCTATGATACGAGCCGCCCTTTTCTGCCGTGGGCCCTGACCTTGGCGCGGTTTGAAGTCATGGCGTGGCGCACCCGTCAGAATCGTTCCCGACTGGTTTTGGACAATGAAGCCGCTGAGCTCATGGCGGATGAGCTTGCAGATTCGCAGGATGATCGGGAGCTCTCGGCTCTGGAATCGTGTTTGGCAGCTTTGCCTCAAGGTCAGCGGGAGCTGATCACAGCGCGGTATGATCGAGGCGAGACCGTGCGTGCGATCGCCAAGCGCCAAGGTCAGCCGGAGAACGCCTTGGCAGCTTTGCTGTATCGTATTCGCAAGGCCTTGCATGGTTGCATCATGAACAAACTCTCACAGGAGGATTTCGCATGAATGACAAAGTCCAATCCTTGATTGACGGCACACTTTCGCAGGAGGATCGCGAGGTGCTGAATGAGCTGCTGCGCAGGGACGCATCTGCTCGCGCCGAGTATGCCCGGCAGATGAAGATTCATGCCTTGTTGACATGGCGTGCTGGGGCTGTCTCAGCGACCATGCCTAAGGTGAGGCCGACAGTGTGGCGCTCAACATGGCAGTGGGCCGGCTGGGCGGCTGCCGCTTTGCTGTTCATAGGGTTCACGTTTTTTCTCATCTCGCCCAACCCGGCTGCAGCAGCCGTTTCCCAGATCATCGCAGCTTGGGAGCAGGCGAAAGATCGCAGTTATACGATACGCGTATTGGCTGGCGACCCGTGGCAAGCTCTCAAAGATGGGCGAAGTGTCAGCTATGAAGGTGCCACGCTTCATTTGCGCGGCCTTTCAGAGTTTGTTCTCGTGCGCGTATTGAACCATGGCGGACAGGTGATCACTGGCTCCGATGGCCAGACCAACTGGGACATTCGCGGCAAAGGACCTGTTCGCGTTAGCCATGAGACGAATCGTTTCCGCGGCGGCATTCCGGGTGAATACCAAAACCTGCCCTTCATGGATCTGAGGAGCCTTTTTCTCTCCTTGGCGGTGGATTATGATCTAACGATCCGCGATGACTCTGCCGATCCCACGTTGCGATGCCTGAGTGCCCACAAGCGTAACCGTGATAAACGTGGCCTGCCGAGTATGGAATTCCAATTCCGGCAAGACACTGGCATGGTGGTTAAAATGGAACTGCACGGCCTACCGGAGGAAAAAGGTGGCCCAAGAGCCGTGAGTCTCGAACTGACCAGCGAAACAGTCTTCCCCGGCGACTTCTTTACTCACCAAGCGCATCACGAACCTGACCGCGAAGTCATTAACGAGTCAGCCGACATTAAACCTTGATCCATGATGAAAACACTTCCTGTCCTCCTGCTGTTCACAACGAGCCTCGCTGCGCATGATTGGACCACCACCGATCGTGAGGTGCTGCGGGATCATATCCTTGAAGAATGGAAACGTGAACGCGGCATGACCGAAGTCGCCTCCACGGCCTCGATCGTGCAACTCGCGGCCGCAGCCGTGGCGAATGCTGTGAATGCGCCGCAGGCGGCGAAGGCCTTCCTGCCCTTCACGAAGCTCGATCTGCGGGCAGATGGCGAGTTTCTCTATGTCGGCTCGAACGGCCTGCCGGATCACAACATGATGGTCGGCATCACCGCGTGGCAGCAGCAGGTGCCGCTGCCGCAGCCGTATTTCGATGACAATGCGTGGCGCATCCCGCTGAAGCCTGTTGCGGCGAAGGAACCGGCGATGATCAAAGGCCGCTTCCTGCGTGGCGCGATCGCCTTGGCCGTGAATGGCATCCCGATCTTCAATCCGCAGAACAATCGCGGCGAGATCAGCTATGAAATCGGCGAGTTGGATCAGTGGGGCGGCCATTGCGGACGTGCGGATGATTATCACTACCACATCGCGCCGCTGCATCTGCAGGCGCAGGTCGGCAAAGGCATGCCGGTGGCGTATGCGCTCGATGGTTATCCCGTTTACGGCCTCACGGAGCCGGATGGATCGCCGGTGGCGAATCTCGACGAGTGCAACGGTCACGACGACGCGAAGATCGGCTACCATTATCATGCGTCGAACAAGTATCCGTATGTCTTCGGTGGCTTCCACGGCGAGGTCGTCGAGGCTGGTGAGCAGGTCGATCCGCAGCCACGTGCACAAGGCGTTCGCGAGGCTCTCACCGCGCTGCGTGGCGCGAAGATCACCGCCTTCGAAAGCACCGGCAAGGACAGCTACAAACTCAGCTACGAGGTGAATGGCGACAAGCGCAGCGTCAGCTACTCGATCAAGGCCGATGGCACCTATCCTTTCCATTTTGACAACGGACGCGAAGGTCAGGCCGATGAAGTTTACACCGCACGTCGTCAAGGTGGCGGCGGAGGTGGCGGTCGTCCGCCCGGTGGCGGTGGCCCCGAAGGCATGAAGGGCAAAGGAAAAGGCAAGGGTCAGGGCAAAGGTGGTCGCGAGGGCGAGATGCGCCGCGATGATCCGCCACCGCCACGTCCTGGCGAGGATGGCGGACGTCCTCCGCGTCCGCAGGCCGCCATCGAAGGCATTCTTGATGTAAATGGCGATGGCGTCGTCACTGCGCAGGAGTTTGCCGACAACGCGAAGTCGAATGCCGCGAAAAATGGCATTGCCATTCCTGAGGCGATGGCGAAGGCCAAAGCGGTCTTCACCGACATGGACAAAAATCGCAACGGCCAGCTCGAAGCCAGCGAGTGGCAGGGGCAGCCCGTCGCGGCCGCTGAGCCACGTCAATCCGGTCCAGAAAATCAAGATCGCTCGATGGGCGGTCAAGAACGTCAAGGTGGTCCAAAAGGCGGCGGTGGCCCTGGCGGCAAAGGCATGGGCGGTGGTGGTGGCAAAGGTGGCGGCAAGGACACCTTTGTCGAGCGTCCCGACCAACCACGCAGTAGCGATGGCAAGTTTTTGCTCACCAGCCCGGTCATGGAAGACCTCACCGAGATGCCACGCGACTACACCGGCGATGGCGAGGCCGCCACGCTGCCGCTAGCATGGAAAGGCGCACCCGCTGACACACAGAGCTACGCCTTGATCATGGACCACGCCGATAAGGAGGGGAATATGAAGTGGTATTGGACGATGTATGACATCCCCGCGAACGTCGCCGCACTGCCCAAAAACGCGCAAGGCATCGGCAAGATGGGCACCGGCTTCAAAGGCGAAGTCGGCTACGAGCCACCGATGTCGAAAGGAGCCGGTTCGCGCACCTACGTCATCACGATCTATGCCCTCAAAGCGCCGCTAAAAGTCGTCGGCACACCCGGCCGCGTAGAACTCCTCACCGCGATGCAGGGCAAGGTGATGGCGAGTTCGTCACTGCGTGTCGTGCATGTCAGCCAGGGACAGGTCGGTGAAGCCGGTCGTGGTGGTCAAGGTGGTGGCCGTCGTGGCGACCCTTCGCGTCCCGTGGCCATTTATGACAACGACAAGTCCTTCGTGCGTCCCGAGGTCACACCCGCGCCTCCTCCCGGCCCCGGCGGCACACGCCCCCTTGACAACATTTTCAATCCACCTGCTACCCAACCGCCCGACCGCACCGAATTGGCCCAAAACACCGTCCGTCCGCCCGAGCCTTCTCCGCAAGGTCCCGCTGGTGATCGCCCGAAAGGCCCCGGTGGTGGTGGCGAAGGCAAAAAAGGCGGTGGCAAAGGAAAAGGAAAAGGCGGTCCCCCCGGCCTTGTGAAGCCCAGCATGGCGGACACGATCAAACTCAACGTCTATGCCGACAATTGGTTCATGCTCTATGTGAACGGTCGACTCGTCGCTGTAGACAGCATTCAGTTCACGCCTCACAACGTTGTCAGCGTCGATTTTCTCCCCGAGTATCCGATGACGATCGCCGTGCTCGCTAAGGATAACGCGGATCCGAAAACCGGCATGGAATACGGCAGCAGCATCGGCGACGCAGGCCTATGCATCAAATTTGCCGATGGCACTGTCACGAACGCGAATTGGAAGGCGAAAAACTTTTTTCACGGCCCGGTCAATGGCGACACCGCCAACCCCCAAGTCATTCAAGAACCTCTTCCCGCCAATTGGTGGGCCATTGATTTCGATGACACCAGCTGGAAAAATGCCAAAGAATACAGCGTCGAAGAAGTCGATCCCAAGCAGCCTTACTTCGACAATGACTTCGAGGGAGCTAAGTTCATCTGGACTGACGACATCGCCCTCGACAACACCGTCATCTTCCGCACCAAGATTGAAAAACCGGGTTGGACGCCACGCTGGAACACAAAGCCTGATCTGGATGTGAAAGGAGCCCCTCTTCAGTGATGAGGCTACTACTATCTTTGTTTCTCGGCTTTTTCTTGAATGGCGAGGCTTTCGCTGTCCTTCCTAACTTTGTTTTTATTCTCGCGGATGATCAGTCATGGAGCGGCACCTCTGTGCGGATGAAGTTGGATGAACCGTTGAGCGCAACGGCGGTATTTCGGACGCCGAATCTGGAAAAGCTGGCAGCGCAGGGAATGACGTTTTCGCAGGCTTACTCGGCGCATTGCAAGTGCGAGTGCTCGCGGGCGGCAATTCAGATGGGGCGCACGACGACGACGTTGAATGCACCGGACAAGTCGGCGCGTAACTGGAGTGCGTCAGTGCTGGATTCGCTGGTGAACACGCTAAAGAAGGCGAATCCGGCGTATCGCGCGGCGCATTTCGGCAAGTGGCAGTGGTTTCACACACCGGAGTCGATGGGCTACGACGCGAGCGATGGCATCACGATGAACGAGGACGGCGACACGACCGATCCGGAGGACCCGAAGCAGTCGTTCGGCATCACGCGACGTGCGAAAGCCTTCATAGAGTCGAAAGTGAAGGAGCAGAAGCCGTTTTACCTGCAACTGAGCTACTATGCGCCGCATCAAAAGCCGCAGGCGCTCGCGGCGACGCTGAAAAAGTATGAAGGACTCAGCGGTGGCAGCGGGAAAGGGGATCGCGCGGTCGTCGCGGCGATGACGGAAGACTTCGACACGTGCATCGGCGAGGTTTTGAAGACTCTCGACACGCTGCGCATCGCGGAGAACACGGTGGTGATCTACAGTTCCGACAACGGCGGCCGCACGGAGATCCTGAACGGTGGCAAAGGAAACCTCGGCGAGGGTGGATTGCGTGAGCCGTTGATCGTGCGCTGCCCGGGCATCAAGCCCGGCACGCGTTGTGACACGCCGGTGATTCTCTACGACCTGATGGCGACGGTGCTCGACTTTGCCGCACCGGGTTATGCGATGCCGAGAGGTGTGGAAGGCGGGAGTTGGCTGCCATTGTTGCTTAGCGGCGGCAAAGAGCCGGTGAAGCGGCCGATTGATCGCTTCGTCTGGCATCAACCGGTCGAGATCGATCATCCGCAGTCGGCGATTCGTCGTGGCGACTACAAGGTGCTCTACTACTGGGACACGAAGGAGGCGATGCTCTTCGATTTGAAGAACGATCTCGGCGAAACGCGTGATTTGTCGCGTCAACGGGCCGACATCACCGAAAAGCTCGTCACCGAGCTCAAAGCGCATGTTTTGGCAGGGCTCGGCACAGACGCTGTTTCGGCGCTGGAGCGCGGTGAGGTCTCCAGCGGCAAACCGAAGGGCAAAGGCAAAGGAAAGGGCAAACCGAAGAATTGAGCCAAAGATGAATGCGCGAACCTTTTTCAGCCTCATCGGGCTTTTTGCCGGCACGACGTGCTTCGGCCAATTGTCCGACACCGGCCAGACGACGCGATACACGCAGACTTTTGGCGAGGACGCGGACTTCAAAGGCTCGCAGCCTACGTTCAAAGACAACGGCGATGGCACCGTGACCGATCTCGTGACGGGACTGATGTGGCAAAAGACCGACGGCGGCGAGATGACGCATGAAAAGGCCCGCGAGCATGCGCAGAGCCTCACGCTGGCCGGTCACGATGACTGGCGGCTGCCGGGCAGCATGGAGCTTTTCAGCCTCATGAACCACGCCATGCACGGCCCGGCGATGGACACGACGATTTTCACCGCCACCGAGGCCCGCTACTGGTGGACAGATTCGCCGCGTGCGGATGATTCATCGAAAATCTGGCTTGTGAACACGGGCGGCGGCATCGGCGCACATGCAAAGGCGGAAACGGTCAGCGCTGGTGGCGAGCGGCCCGTGCATGTGCGCTGCGTGCGTGGCACGTCGAAGCTTGGTGACGGCCCCAGCCTTACGGATCATGGCAATGGCACGCTCACCGACTCGCGCACCGGTTTGACGTGGCAAAAAATCGGTCCCGCCGAAGGCATGACGTGGGAGGAGGCGCTGAAGCACTGCGATAGCCTCTGGCTCGCCGGTCAAAACGGCTGGCGGCTGCCGAACATCAAAGAACTCCGCTCGCTGAGCGACGACCGCCTCACGCAGCCCTCGCTCGACCGGAAACTTTTCCCGCATGCCGAATCCACCGCGTATTGGTCCTCCACCACTCAGAGCAACCGCGCCGAACGCGCCTGGTATGTCGATTTCACCACCGGCCTCGTCACTTATGCCGACAAAACCGAGCGGTTGCTCGTCCTTGCCGTCCGCGGCGGTGCTGCCGAGCCTGCTTCCCGCGAAAAGCCCGCGCCTGATCCGCGCATGATGACCGGCTCAGGTGAAGCGAAAGGCAAAGGGAAGAAGGGCAAGCCAAAGAAGTGAGTTTTCTCACTCCTTCACCAGCGCATTCGCCTTCCGCCACTTCACGCGGGCGAGGTTGAGTTCGCCGGTGTTGGTTTTGGGGCACCAGGAGCCGTCGGTGACCCAGGATTCGGTCGAGCTGGTGTTGCAGATGCCGAAGTTGCCGTTGAAGGCGACGAGGTCGGCGGCGTTGACGCCGTCGCCAACGAGCGGGAGCACGACGCGTTCGGTGGCGCGGATGAGGCGGAGCGTTTTCGGATCGACCTGCGCGACCCAAAGCGGTGCACGCCAGCGGATGACTTTTTCGTTCGTACCATCACGTCGCGTATAGACGAGGAATAGGCCGTCGGAGTGCGTGAGCCAGTGCTGCTGCGTGCTGTTCGTCATGAGCGGCGTGCCGTCGTCCCAGGTCCAGGGCTGTTGAGGTTCGTAGTTTAGGCCGTCATCGCTCACGGCGACGTAGCCTTTGCGATCCTCGGCGCGGATCGTGAGGTAGTAGCGTCCGCCGAACTGCGTGAGCGAGGGTTCCAGCAGGCCGCGGCCGACGCTGTTCGTGAGCGCGTTGCCGGTTTGCTTGATGCGCAACTCGTCGCCATCAAAGGAGCAGCGCACGCCGCACACGGAGCGCGGCTGGCCTTTCACGCCGAAGGTGAAGCTCATGAGCACATCGCCATCTGGCAGATTGATCCGCTGGCCGCAGTTGTTCGAGTAGATCTCGCTGCCGCGCGGGTCATCCCACACGAGTTTGCGCCGTGGCCCCCACGCGCCGTCCTTCCACACGGCGTAGATGGGCCAGCGCGGCGGCTGGTCGCGGTAGAAGCCTTTGTTTTTGTAAAACACGTTGTGCCCGAGCGCGAGCACGCTGCCGGTCTTCGCATGAAACTCGGGCGTGACGTCGCACACGGCCTCGTTGTTGCCGTCGGCCATCGGCACCCATCCGAGCGGCGGCACGGGCGTGAAGTCCCTCCACGTCTGGCCGAGGTCATCGGACGTGGTCCAGTGCACATGGCCGAAGTGATCGGAGCCCAGGATGGGCTGCGTGGTCATGAAGGCGCGTTTGCCGATCATGCAGGCCCGCGGATGAAACCACGTGCCCTTCGGCAGCGCGGGCGTCTTCACCACGACCTTCTCGATGGACTCGATGAGCGACTCCTGCGCTTCGGCGGCAGGCGAAACGGCGGGCAGCAGAGCCAAACTGGATGTTTGGAGAAAATGGCGGCGGGTGAGGTGCATGAGCGTGATGGGAACCAAACGTCGCAAGTCGAGAGGGTTTACGACAGGTTTGTCTGCCGACGTCGTTCCAGAAGGCTCTTCATCATGAAAGCCTCCGCCATTTTCGCCGCCTTGCTGCCCATCGCGTTCAGTACGCTGACCGCATTTGAGGTCAAAGACTGGAAATCCGATGACGAGACCGTCATTCCTACTGACATTCGCGTGGAGCGTGACGTGGCCTACCTGCCGGAGGATCGGAAGGAGAAGGCGAATCTGTATTTCCCGACCACCGAGCCTGTCGGAGGAAAATTTGCCATGGTGCTGCTGATGCATGGCGGTGGATTCAACGATGGGGACAAGGCTCGTGGTCGCGAGGTGCAGATGGCGGTGGAGGTGGCGAAGCACGGCTATGCCTGCATGAGCATCAACTACCGCCTTTGGAACAAGGGCGTCAAAAAGCCGACCTGGCCGCGCAGTCTGCACGATGCGAAGTCGGCGGTGCTGTGGCTGAAGACCAACGCGGACCGTTTGCGCATCGACACCACGCGTATCGCCGCATTTGGAAACTCCGCAGGTGGCAATCTGGCCCTCATGCTCGCCACCACGACGCCCGCGGACGGGCTCGAGCCGCCTGATGCTCCATCAGGAGCCAGCACCAGTATCGCGTGCGCGATTGATTTCTACGGGGCGCTGGATTTGCCAAACTACCACGACATGAAGATGTTTCTCCAAAGCCGCGAGGAGAATCCCGAGGTCTATCGCAAAGCCTCGCCGGTGACGTATGCGAGCGCGGGTGACTCGCCGATTTTGATCGTGCATGGCACGGCGGATGAAACGGTGGACGTGAGCCAGGCCCGCACCATGGCCGCCGCCTTGGAGAAAGCCGGTGTCGAGCATCAATTGGAGATCGTGCCGGACGCACCGCACACCTTTTATCTTATCTCGAAGGCCCGCGACTTCCGCCCGCTGGTGTTTGCGTTCCTCGACAAGCATCTGAAACCCAAACAATGAAAAACCTGCTGCTCTTTCTCTTCGCGCTTTGCCCTTCGCTCTTCGCTGCTGCAAAGCCGAACGTCATCTTCATCCTCGCCGACGATCTCGGCATCGGGAACGTCGGCTGCTACGGGTCGGATCGCTACAAGACACCGCACATCGACAAGTTGGCCACGGAGGGCGTGCGCTTCACCCAGTGCTTCACGGCGGCGCTCTGTGGCCCGTCGCGTGCGCTGATCATGAGCGGACGCTATGCCTTCCGCAATGGCGCGACGAATCAGGATGCGTGTACAAACCTCGATCCGAAGGAGATCGTGCTGCCGAGTCTGTTCAAAGCCGCGGGCTATGCCACGGCGTGCATCGGCAAGTGGGGCCAGCTTCCCGGCGAGCCGGGCGATCATGGATTCGACGACTGGCTGCGCTTCAATGGCAGTGGCGTCTATTTCAATGCCAAGGATGTCAAGCCCGAGCGCTACAGCCTCAACGGCGACGACCAAAAGCTGCGTGATGACGAATACATGCCTGACCTTTGCCAAGGGCGTGTGATGAAATTCATCCGCCAGCATCGTGATGAACCTTTCTTCGTTTATTACCCGATGTCGCACGTGCACGGCGAACTCATGCGCACACCGGACAGTGCTAAGGGTAGTAACGACCTGATGGCAGACAACATCGCCTACATGGACAAGCTTGTGGGCCAGCTCATCGCTGAACTCGAAACCCTGAAGCTGCGCGAGAACACGCTTGTCATCTTCATGGGGGATAATGGCACCGGCAAAGGCATGACAGATCGCGCCACCATCGGCGGCAAAGTGCTCTCCGGCATGAAAGGCACGATGCTCGAATGCGGCGGCCTCGTGCCGATGATCGCCTCATGGCCTGCCAAAGCACCCGCAGGCCGCGTGTGCGCCGATTTGATCGACTCGAGCGATTTCGTCACGACGTTCGCTGAGCTCGCCGGAGCCAAATTGCCCGTCGGCATGGTTTTTGATGGTCACAGCCTCGTGCCGCAATTGCAGGGTCAACCCTCCAAACCACGAGCTTGGGTTTTCAATCAACTCGCCCGCATGTGGTATGTGCGCGAGGCTCAGTGGAAGCTGAACGAGAAAGGCGAGCTTTTTGACATGAGCAAAGCGCCATTCACCGAAAACCTCGTCATCACCGACACGGAGACATCCCAAGCTGCACGCAAGCGTCTCCAAGCCGTCCTCTTCGAGCTAAATCCTGGCGGGGGTATTCTTGACCAAGGTGACGGCACGGGACGTCATGCCCACAAGCCAAAGCGGAAATAGAAGGCATGCTATGAGTATTAGCCGTCAACAAACGGCGAATAGACGGGGCATCCCGTGAAACTGCGCCAAGTTTTTTTGTCATACAGCGCTCTCGTCTGCTCATGCAGATATCGTGCGTTTCATTCGCTGCATCCTTTGTTTCTGGTTTGTTCCTGCTCTGGCCCATGCTCATACATTGACATCCGGGGACAAGGAAGCCCTACGGGCACATATTTTGGAGGAGTTCATGCAGAAGTCGGGCACGGTGAAAGCGCCGAAGATCAAGCCGAAGGAGGTGCCGATACCGAAGTTCTTGAAAAAGCCTCAACAGGTGGCCGCTTTTTCAGCGTTCGACTTGTCGTCGGTCTTGGCGAGTGGGTCGGCGCTGCCGCCGGCAGGAAACGGACTTCTCATGGCGGCTTCATTTGCGCCGTTCAAGCCGAAGGTGCGTTACAATTGGGATAGTACGACTTTCTTCCTCGAATCGGACAACACACCGGAGGGGATGCCAAACAAGATGTTTGGTATCACGACGTGGCAGCAGCAAGTGCCGATTCCGGCGGCCTATTTCGCGCATTCGACCAGCAATGAGAGCAACGCGGGCTCACTCGGCTATCAGCAGCCGAATGTGTGGCGTATCCCGCTGGTGCCGGTGCCATCAGCCTCGCCGATCGTGATCTACAATCCACCGGCTCCGCCGACGAATTTCCTGCGGGGTGCCGTGGCGCTGGCATCGAATGGGATTGCGATCTTCAATCCGTCAAACAATGGGGGAAATGTGTCCTATGAAATCGGCGAGCTGGACTACTACGGTGGTCACTGCGGCTTGGCGGATGATTATCATTACCACATCATCCCTACGCACTTGAACACGCGATTCGGTGGCCCGTTGGGCGATGACAAACCGGTGGCTTGGGCGCTCGACGGCTATCCAATTTATGGTTTTTTAGAGCCGGACGGATCGCCACGGCAGGCGTTTGATGCAGATGGCGGTCATGATCACGGTGGCGGCTGGGGGTATCACTACCATGCGGTTGGCACGACGACCGTGGACGCTACGCATCCGTATGGCACTCCGCAGTCGCCCTATCTGATGAAAGCCTTCCACGGCACGGTGGTGAATTTCGGCAATCAGGTTGATGGCCAACCGGCGGTTGGCAACCTGCGTGCTGATGGCACTGGCGGTTACAATGCGAAAGCGGTGGCTGGGGCTTACATCGTGGCACAGATGAATCCTGCGCCGCTGGTCACGGATGGCAGTGGTCATCTCAATCTGGTGGCAGGGGTAAACCTCACGAATTGCGCCACGACTTACGGCAGCACCACAGTAACCTGTGCGAGCACGACGGGGCTGACGGCAGGCCTAGCTGTGGTGGGTTACGGCGTGAGCAACGGTGCGCGGATCACCTCGGTGACGAATGCCACTCAGTTCGTGCTGAGCCTTCCAGCGATCGCGACAACGACGGGCAAACTCTTCAGCGCCGTGTCAATGGCCACAGCATCTCCCGACGCCTTCCTCATGCGTGTGAACATGGGGGGTGTGGACTATGACGAGTGCTGGACGATCAACCGCAAAGTCAATCCGCGCTCACTGACGATGACCTGGCGTGCCCAAGCGCTGGTGAGCGGCGCTTTGAGCGGCCCGGTGCTGACCACGACACAGACTTATACGCCCACAGCAGGCACCGCGCCAGCCAATCGCCTCACCGCGTATCCGATGGGTGCATGGTCGGAGGTGAAACTTCCGGATACTAGCCAGACCGTAAGCACGACCCCCACTTTTGGCGAGGACAGTGATTACACAGCGGCTCCGGCAGCCAACCCTCAGTCCTTTACCGACAATGGCGATGGAACCATCACTGACCATGTGACAGGGTTGATGTGGCAGAAGGCCGATGCGGGCGAGATGACTTGGGAGAACGCAGTGAACAATGCTGCAGCACAGTCCACCGCAGGCTACAGTGATTGGCGACTGCCGAATCCGCACGAGTTGATGAGTCTTTTCAACTATGAAGCGGGCAATCCAGCCATGAACGCCGCTTTCTTCCCCACGGCCTCGCCAAGCGCGGAGTACTGGTGGTCTCGGGATGTCTTTGGCAGTAGCACGACCAATGTGTGGTGCGTTAATTCTGGAGGTGGCGTGGGGCCGAAACCGAAAAGCGAGACCATCAGTGCGGGCGGAACGCTGCGCTATCATGCCCGCTATGTGCGTCTGGCGCAGAACAACATGACGCATAACTACACCAACAACCTCGATGCTACGATTACGGACACCGACACTTCGCTCATGTGGACACAAATGCCCGGCGCATCAATGACATGGGAGGCCGCGCTAACTTGGGCGGAGAGCCTTACACTAGGCGGTTACACAGATTGGCGTCTGCCGAACATCAAGGAACTGCAAAGCCTGACGGATTACTCACTTGCGACAACGAGCGGCGGCACGGCCACCAATTTGAAACCGTGCATCAACCGCACAATGTTCGCCAAAACGATGTCGGGATGCTCGGTTACCTCCGGTAGCCCGATTGTGAGCACCTCAGATACCACAGACCTTGTCATCGGCATGACGGTGATCGATCCATTCAGCATTGCGGGAAGTTACATCAATCACACCACCACACCGACAATTACCGCCATCAATCCAGGCGTAAGCTTCACACTCAGTAGCAATGCGCTTGCAACTGGCGCCGGTTTGATCCTGCGGGCTCTGCCTCGAGCAACAGCTTACTGGTCATCTACATCCAACAAAGGCACGCAGACTGAAGCGTGGCTGCTAGAGTTGGGCGTTAACAACAGCGTTCCAGCCTTGGAAGGGCCTCCACGTGGTTCGCAGGGTATCATCAGCTATCAGGCGAAGACGGCAAGCTTCCCGGTCTTCGCGGTGCGCACAGCCACGCTGACGACGCAGATCACTGTGGCCCAGGGCGTGACATCTCTTACAGATGGCCTCAGCACCGTAACCTATGGCAATGTGAATGTCGGAAACACACTCTCGAAAACCTTTACCATCACGAATACCGGCGGTACGCCGCTCGACATCACCGGTGTCACCATTGATGGCACGAATAGTGCCAACTTTTCCGTCACAGCCTCTGCCAGCACTCCTGTTGCAGCGAACAACGGCACCTCTATCTTCACTGTGCAGTTCAATGCCTCCAGTCAGGGCAATAAGACCGCCGTGCTGCACATCGCCAGCAGTGATGCGGGCAATCCGAGTTTCGACATCAATCTTTCTGGCGTGGGCTTTGTGCCGCCGCCGACGATTTCCAACATCACAATCCATCCGATATCACCCACAAGCGCCGATTCAGCAGTTGTGACTGCGCAAGTCACCCCTGGAAGTGGTGGTGGCATCAGCGGTGTGAATTTGACGTATGATCTTGGCGCCCAGGTGTCGGCGGATGTGTTCAAGGAAGTCTTCGCCAATGCGGCGTCAAATAATTGGAACGGCGCTGGAGCACTTAACGCATGGACCACTGTAGGCGCTGGCAACACACGACAGGCCTTGCTGCAATCCAATCGAACACCGGCAATCACGCTGGCGAATGCCACCACGACGAGCGGTAATCCGAATGTGACCTGTGGCAGCACCGTAGGCCTTTGGCCGGGCATGTTGGTGAGCGGTTCGAACATCCCTGTCAACGGAACGACCGCGACAAAAATCGCCTCAATTACAAACAGCACGCAGTTTGTGCTTACGGCGAATGCCACTGCCACTGGAGTGGGTACGCTGATCGTGAATGGCGCTTCCCTGAGCAACTGCACGACTACGGCAGCCAGCACCACGGTGACATGCGACAATACGGGCGGCCTTTTTGCCGGCATGTCTCTGAGCGGCACCGGCTTAGCGAACAATGCCACGGTGGCCTCCGTGACCAATGCGACGACCTTTGTGATGAACGCCGCACCGACTACACCGGCCTCCAGTTTCACGATCACCGCGTCCTGCGCGGCTCTCGAGTTCAATGGAGGCACGGCAGCCGCATCCGCCACGACGACGAATGCGATCAATGCCAGCGGCACCTCCGGTTATGTCGAATTTTATGCTCAAACACGCGACTTGGCTGCGACGAACAATAATGGCTGGACTTTTGATGTGTCTTCCGATGGCGGTGTGACTTGGAACACACGTCTTTCCGAGGATTGGAACTCCAACACAGTGAATCTCGCCAACTGCATTCTCAATACCGCAAACG
This sequence comes from Prosthecobacter sp., assembly GCA_017853885.1. GTDB lineage: Bacteria > Verrucomicrobiota > Verrucomicrobiia > Verrucomicrobiales > Verrucomicrobiaceae > Prosthecobacter. The sequence continues at coordinate 86,241 of JAFMIR010000012.1, read as the reverse complement.
CCAACGCAGGTAGCAGCACCGTGACTTGCACCAGCACAGCGGGCCTCACCGTTGGGCGCGTGCTATCGGGTCCCATTGTTTACTCGGCGGTGACTTGCGGGATCGTGAGCGGCAGTTCCACTGTGACCTGCACGAATACCACGGGCTTGCAGACGAATATGTTTGTCACGGGCACCGGCATTCCGAACAATACACGCATCGGCACCATCACGGCGAATACGTCTTTCACGCTCATCACGGGCAACAGTCCCGGCACGCTGGTGAATGCCACAGCCAACAGCACCTCGGTTGTGGCTGCCACTTATCTCTCCCCTACGGCCAGCGTCGCGTCGGTGAATGCCAACGGCACCACCTTCACTCTGGACTCGGCCGCTTTCTTCAACACAACCGCGGCTCCCATTGCCCTCGCCGCCACTACATTGAACCACGGTTACTCGACAAAGGCGGACGGTACGGCCCAGCCTTATCGCTACAACCTATCAGGCGCGGAACTCGGCACGAACACCAAGATTCGCTTCCAGTTCACCGGCTACAGCGCAACCGCGCCGACTCGCGCCCCGCGGTTCAACGTCGATGACATCGTGGTGAATACCACGAGCGGTGCGCCGCCTACCGTGGTGACGATGTATGATGACGGTCTGCATGGCGATGGTGCGCTCAATGACGGCATTTGGGGTGGCACGATTCCAGCGCAGGTGAATGGAAGCACGGTGAACTTCACTATCGCGGCGGTCGGCAGTGGTGGTAGCGGCACGACGATATCGAATGCGACAAGCTATACGGTCGCTCCAGCACCGACGATCACCACGGCATCACCTTTGCCGGCTGGAAACACGATCGGGGCCTACTCGCAGACTTTTGCGGCCACAGGTGGTAGCGGCATGGGTTATGTTTGGAGCTTGTTTTCGGGTTCTCTGCCTGCGGGCCTCACGCTGAATTCTTCGGGTGTTTTGAGCGGCACGGCTACTGCTGCAGGCAATTTCAACTTCACCGTCGAAGTGACGGATTCAGCGAATCGAAGCGCCACGAAGGCCTTTTCGCTCGCCATCTCGACGCAGACGCAGCCGAACATCGTGGTGATCATCACAGACGACCAAGGCTGGGGCGACGTGGGTTATCACACGCCTGCGGGCCAGATTCCGATTCAAACGCCGAACATGGACAGCTTTGGTACCACGCGTGCCGGTTCGATCCGTTTAGAGCGATTCTATGCGACGACGGTGTGCTCGGTGACGCGCTCGACCTTCCTTACGGGCCGCAATCCCATACGCCATGCCACGAACAACACGCGCGGCACCGATCTGAGTGAGCACTTGATGCCACAGACGCTAAAGAGCGCCGGGTACCAGACCTTCATGTGCGGTAAGTGGCACATGGGCGGCAGCGATAAGAACACGAATCTCACTACGGTGAACGGCGTGAGCACGCGCATCATCCAAGAAGGCCTTCAATATGCGCCTTTCAATCGCGGCTTTGATTCTCACTACGGCCAGTATTCTGGTGCGATCGACTACTATACGCACTGGAGCGCCGAGACGGAGAACCTCGATCGTCCGGACTGGTGGCTCAATGGCGTTCAGCAGGATGGACCCAGCGAACATACGGATTCCCAGGGAACTGGGGGTTGGTCGCCAAACTTGCTCGCCGATAAAGCCATCTATCACATCCAGAACCGTGATCCATCGAAGCCGATGTATCTGCATCTGGCTTTCAACTCCATCCACGGCCCCGTTTCGGCTCCAGCGAGCTTGATCACCAAATATCAAAACCTCGGTGTGTCCAATACGAGTCGTCGGCTCATCTCCGCAGCTGTGGACGGTATGGATCATGCGATGGGTCGTGTGCTAAATGCACTGGATGTGGCCGGAATCACCAACAACACGCTCATCGTATGGTTTGGCGACAACGGTGGGGATGAGACCAAAGGCTCACTCAACGATCCGTTGCGAGGCGACAAGGGTGACAGCTATGAGGGGGGGCTGCGTGAGGTGGCGGGGATCTCCTTCCCTGGTGTGTTGCCCACAGGCGTGATCAGCCATCAGTATGTGTGGGTGGGTGATTTATTCCCCACCATCTGTTCTGCAGTGGGTGTGACGCCACAGAACACGAAGGCCTTCGATGGCGTCAATGTGTGGCCGAACCTGCTCTCAGCTACCAGCAGCACGACGACCACCTTGCGTCCGGGAAATGCTACTCTCGTTACTGACGCAGCGGCACCGATTGCGATCAACAAATTCACCGATCCGGTGAATGGCGGCACGAAGGACTTCAAACTGCGCCGCTCGCGTGTGGGCAACAACACGGTCAGCGAGCTCTTCAACCTCACCGATGATGAATACGAAACCCTCGATCTCTCTGCGAACAGTGCGTATGCGAGCATTGTCACCACTTTGACGAACAGTATCACCGCGATCAGCGCTGAGAACTTCAGACCCTACATCGGTCCGCCACTTATCACGAACGCGGCTCCTCAAGGCGGAACCATCGAACTTTATGCGCCCTTCACGAGCTACAAAGCTCCATCGGTGCAGTGGCGCAAAAACGGGGTGAATCTAGCCAATAGCGCCACTGTGAGTGGCGCCACCAATTTCACGCAGGTTACCGATTCTACGAATGCACTGGTCACAGGTGCTTACATGGCCAAACTGGTGATATCCAACGTATCTCCAACAGATGCCTCAAGCTATGATGTTGTGGTGACAAATGTTGGCGGCTCCACCACCAGCGAGGTAGGCACTTTGAGCGTCACAATGGCGGCGCCGCAGCTGATGCCACCTGCTTACACGAAGGGCACGAGTATCACATTAAGCTGGTCTGCGGTTTCCAATGCGACCGGCTACACCATTCAGCGCAGCGCCACAGCGGATTTTTCTACGATTCTCGAAACAAAGACCACGAGTGGCACCACAGCTACCTTCACAGGACTCACCAGCAGCACAACGTATTACTACCGTGGCACCGCCACGGATGGCACAAACACCTCGGCCTTCGGTAGCACGGCCTTCTCCACACAGGATGCGAGCATGCCGGTGGTTACCATCAGCGCACCTGCTAACAACACGATCACTACGGCCAGCAGCATGGTTGTTAGCGGAACAGCCTCAGACACGATTTCTCCACTGCTCGGCCTGATGGTGAACGGAGTAGCCGCCGCGACCTCCAATGGCTATGCCACTTGGACTGCCACCGTGCCCCTCACACCGGGCGTGAACACGATCACAGCCACTTCAACCGACAGTGCGGATCAAGGTGGCAACAGCGGCAGCGCAAGCATCAACGTGACTTACAATGCGAATGGTCCCGCTATCGTCAGCGTGTCCACAGGGCCCACTGCACCGACGTATCTCGACCCCACATATGTTCTGGCTCAGATTACACCGCAAAGCGGCACCACACTCAGTCAAGTGCGCGTTTTTTACAATACAGGGGCGCCACTCAGCACGATAGTATGGAAGGAGTCTTTTGCCAACACGTCGTCGAACAACTGGAACGGTGCTGGCGCTCTTAATTCATGGAGCACCATTGGCGCAGGCAACGTGCGTCAGGCGATCAGCAGCTCCAACCGCACCTCCATCAGTCTTACAAGCGCGGCCACAACAAGCGGCAGCACATCCGTGACTTGTGCTAGCACCGCGGCGCTTTGGCCCGGCATGTTGATTACCGGTCTAGGCATTCCCGGCAGCATTAATGGTGCGCAGGTCGGCAACACCACCGTGGCGTCCATCACCAGCGCAACGAGTTTTGTGCTCTCTCAAGCGGCCAATGCAACGGCTAGCGGACTCACACTCACGGCATGTGGTGTCACTTTGACCAACGCCACTACCACTTCTGCCAGCACCACGGTGACGTGCGACAGCACCGCGGGCCTCGTCAACGGCATGTCGCTCAGTGGCACGGGTTTGGCAAACAATGCCACGGTTTCATCCGTGACCAATGCCACTTCTTTTATCATGAGCGCCGCGCCCACGACACCGGGAACTGCACTTACCTTGAGCGCCTCCTCGGCGGCGGCCGAGTTTAATGGCGGCACAGCAAACCTCACAGACTCCATGTTCACCACCACGAACGCCATCGACACCACAGGCACGAGCGGTTACATCGAGTTCTATGTTCAGACACGCGATCTCTTCGCCCAAAACAACTGCGGATGGACCATGCAGGTCTCGTCTGACAATGGCGCGAGCTGGAACACACGTCTTTCCGAGGATTGGAACAGCGAAACGGTTTCGCTCAACAACGTGGTGCTGAACTCGGCCGGCGCGACCGCTGGTAGCACGACAGTGACTTGTGCCAGCACTGCGGGGCTTGCTACGGGCCAGAGCGTGCTCGTTAGTCCTGTGAATTTGACCATCGGCATCACCAATGGTCAAAGCACTGCTACGTGTGCGAACACCACGGGCCTTGTGGAAGGCATGTTCATCACCGCCACCGGCATTCCGAACAACACGCGTATCGGGACCATCACACCGAACGTGTCCTTTACACTCGTAACGGGCACCACGGCAACACTGGTGAACGCCACGGCAACGAACGCTGCCGCCACTGCCGCCGCGAACTACTTTGCCGGGAATGCGACAGTCAGCAGCATCACGAATGCCACTACCTTTGTGCTTAACACTGCAGCGTATGCTAACACGAGCACCACACCCATCGCTACAGTCTATGCCACCACCGTGAATCATGGCTTTCAGCTCTTTCATTATGATTTAGCGGGCGCGGAACTCGGCACGCAGACAAAGATCCGCTTCCAAGCCGCTGGCTACACCGCCACATCGCCCACACGCTCTCCTCGGATCAGCATTGATGACATCGTCATTGCTACCACGGCTCCGCCTCCAACTCTCACGCTCACCATGTTTGATGATGGCAATCACGGTGATGGCGCAGCTAACGACGGTCTCTGGGGCTCGACCATTCCCGCGCAGATCGGTGGCACCACAATTCAGTTCACCGTTACCGCAACGGATAGCAACAGCGCGAGTTCCACAAGCCCAGGCACTGGCAACTACACCTACACAGTGAACAACCTGCTCACCGATGCCACCATCCTTGGCGCGGAATTTCTCACCCTGCCGAAGTCGGACGGTGTGACTTTGAATCTCATCACCGCAGTCAATCAGGATGCCTATGTTGAGTATGGCACACAGCCAGGCAAGTACACAGCTACCACCACGCCTGCGACGTTCAACATTGACAATGCCAAGCCTGAATTCAAAAACCCCATCCGCATCCCTATTACTGGTTTGCAGCCTGACACCGAGTATTACTACCGCGTGCGTCATCGCAATGTCGGCGCACCGTTTTACAACGCCCGTGGTGAGCGCAGTTTCCACACGGCGAGGCCTCGCGGCACGACCTTCACCTTTACCGTCACCGCAGATCCGCACATCGATGTGAACACCGATATGCAGCTCTTCTGGCGTGCGATGGCGAATATTAGCCTAGATCAACCGGACATCCATTTGGACGTGGGCGACATCTTCATGACCGACAAGCTTGATGATGGCCTGCTCGGGGTGCCGCCGAAGTGGGGAGGCGGTGTCACGATCAACCAGACGAGCATCAACAACCGTGCCATCATCTTCCGCAATGCCTTCGAGCGCGCCTGCCACAGCATTCCGTTTTTCTTTGGGTTGGGGAACCACGAGGCGGAATATGGATACCTTTTCAACGCCGCTGCTGACAAGCAGAACAATGTCCCAGCTTGGGATTTAAAGGCACGTAAAGCCTTCTACCCTGCCCCCACGCCGGACACTTTCTATAACGGCAATCCAACGCCTAAGGATTACGCCGGCGGAACGCTTGGCTTATTGGAAGACTACTACGCCTTCGAATGGGGTGAGGCGCTCTTCATCATGCTCGATCCCTTCTGGAACACTCTGGCGAACCCGAACTCCTCCAACGACGCGTGGAAATGGAGCCTTGGCAAAGTCCAGTACGACTGGCTGCGTGATACGCTGAAAAATAGCAGCGCCAAATACAAGTTCGTTTTCATGCATCACATCGTCGGCGGTAGCACCCAAGCTGTCATCAACGGTACACCCACTGCGCAATATGCCGCACGCGGTGGCATCGAAGTTTGCGACAAATACGAGTGGGGCGGCAAAAACGCTGATGGTAGTGCTGGATTCGCGGCCAATCGTCCCGGCTGGGACATGCCCATCCACGACTTGCTTGTGCAAAACAAGGTCAACGTCGTCTTTCACGGCCACGACCACCTGTACGGCTACCAAGTCAAAGATGGCATCGTCTATCTCGAATGTCCGCAGCCCGGCACCCCCAACTACACCAGCCTCGGCAGTGCGGTAGACGGCCAATACGTCAATCTCGGCGCCAACAGTACAAGCTACCTGCTGCCGAACAGTGGTCATATTCGCGTCACCGTGGGTCCCGACCAAGCCTTGGCCGACTATGTGAGGAGTTACCGCACCTCCTTGGACCCGATGCCGCCCGATGCCACGAGTGTTTTCAATGACGAAACTCCCACGCGCATCAATCGCAGCGTCTCCCATAGTTTTGTTCTATCGCCCAAGCCCAATCCACCGATGGAAATCGCCAATGTCGCACCCGGCCAAGTCGGCCTACGCTGGAATGCGATTCCCAACAAAACTTACCAAATTCAATGGAGCACGGATTTGGTGAACTGGACGACCATCGAAACAGTGACCTTCACCAACACGAACACGAATGCGACTTATACCGACTCTCTGCCGGCTCGGATCAACGGCCAGCGCGCCTTTTATCGGGTGATGTGGAATCCGTGAGAGTGAGAATAGGGTGAAGGTGGTCTAGCCGCATGAAGATGTCGAGTTCGGCCGCGGGTCAGCGTAGTCTGGTAAGATCATGCTCACCCCTGAATCAGTCACCGCCATCCTGCTTACCGAGCGCAGGTCACTCACGGCGTTCTTTGCCAGTGTGACACGGGATTTTCATCTAGCAGAAGATGTCTTTCAGGATGTTTGCGTGAAGGCGGTTGCTCGGGCGGAGATTTTCGACACAACGGCACATCTGATGAACTGGGCGAGGCTGGCCGGGAAAAATCGTGCCATTGACATCCTGCGGGTGCGCGACGGGCGTTACGTCGGCCTCAGCGATGAAATGCTGTCTCTCTTGGCCCAAGACTGGCCGGATTTATCGACGGCTGATGTGATGCAGGAGGCGCTGGATCACTGCATCACACACATCACGGCAAACAACCGCGAACTGCTGCGACTGCGCTATTTTGAAAGTCGCAACTGCAGCGATGTGGCTGCCATCATGGGCCGCAAAATCGAGACAATCTATCAAGCCCTCGCCCGCCTGCACAAAACCCTTGGCGATTGCATCCGCGGCCGCCTGCGAACTGAATCCCCCTCATGAACACAAACGACTTTGTCCATTTACTCATGCGCTTTCAGGACGGCGCATTAACGGCTGATGAACTAGTGATGTTTGAAGCTGCGATGCGTGATGATTCTGAGAAGCGTCGGATGTTCGCAGAGACGCAGCTTCGCTCGATAGCGCTGCATGATCGCTTCAGACAGGAAGCTTTTCGAGTGGAGTCTGCTCCCATCAGAAAAACAACATGGATTACACGTTCCATTCCTGCGATGGCAGCCGGGCTTGTCATCGGTCTTTTCAGCGCTTCGATTGTCTGGGCTATCTCTTCTCCCCAAGCGACCACCGAGAGACTTTCTTCACTCCTCAACGGCTCTTTCGATGAAGATCGTCTGGAACGCGGTTTTCCGCGGCAGACAGGCTTTTGGAGCGGGGATGAAGCCACGATTCGCGATGGCCAACTGCACTTCATCAGCCCCGGAAGCGATTCGAGTGATCCCACAGGCCGTGCGATTTCCTGCGATGTCTTCCAACTCGTCGATCTGCGCCCGCTACGAGCCAACCTGAGCCCGGACGGCGATTCCCTACTCGAGCTGAGCGCTGAATTTCTCGATGCTCGCCCGCCGAACTCGAAGCCGTCCGTATCTTTCTTTGGCCAGCTCTATCTTTTTTCGGGTGATCCCGGATCTTTACATCAAACTTGGCCACAAAGCATCCCAGAGGCCCTTGCCAGTGGCAGTGCCCAAGTCACGACGCTGGGATTGGATGCTAAAGGCAAACGCACCCTGACTGCAAAATGTCTGATTCCCGCTCTGGCGGATTTCGCTATCATCCAGATTGCTGCCCGGCCGAACCTTCGACCTGCCAAGCTCGAAAAGCTCTCGGCTAACAACGTGAAACTCACGCTCAAAACACAACCGCATCTGCCTGAGCGCATTGTGCAGCGCCTTCACGAGAATTGACAGCACGCCCCCCAGATCTTCTCACGCTGGACGACATCTATCTCTCACCCGCAAGTCATCTGGTGCCTGTGGACAGGCTGAAGCGTCTTTGGGCCGGTCACTCTGCTCGTAGCCCTTGCATCACCATCTCGCGAAAGACGCGGACGTGGGAGAGTTCGTGGCGGCCTTTAGGGTGGAGGAGGGCGACATGATCATAGCCGAGAAAATTGGACACATCGCGGTGAATGAAGTGGGCGTTCAAGTCGGTGGGCACGTGCAGGGCCTGTGTGGCGGGTCGTGTCAAGACGGCGATGCCCATACCGAGAGCCACGTAGTTGAGGATGGAGGTGACGTTACCTGCGGTCATGATGACGTTCACTTGGTCGCTCAACCCGGCTTTGGCGATGAGGTGGTCAAACTGCATGCGGGAACTGGAATCCTCTCCGGCGAGGATGAGCGGCTGCTTGACGATGTCGCGTAGCTTGGGTGCTTTGATCTTGGCAAAGGGATGGCTTTCGAGGCACACGACCTCGAAAGGATAGCGCACGAGCGGTGTCGCTTCGAAGCGGGTTGGTATCACCACACCGTGCGGAGTGCCGACGACGGCGAGGTCCGCCTTTTCGGCCTCGAGGAGCTGCCACGCGATGCGCGAGGGTGCGTCAATGAGTGAGAGCCGCACCTGGGGATGGGTTTCGCGGTAGTGGGCGATGACATGACGCATGGGGCTGTTGAGCATGGTGGCGGGTGCGGCCACGCGCAGGTGCCGCTCGGCTTTGCCATGTTGATCTTGAAAGACTTTCTTCAGCGAGTCGAACCCCTCCACCAGCGGCGCGGCGAGGTCCAGCAGCCGTTCGCCGTCCTCGGTGAGTCGCACGTCATGGCCTTTGGCGAAGACGAGTTGCACACCGTAGTCGTCCTCCAGCGCCCTCACTTGTCGCCAGACGGAGGGCGTGGCCATGCCAAGGCTCCGTGAAGCGGCGGCGAAGGTGCCGTGCTTCGCGATTTCAAAGAGGGCGCGGATTTGGCGGAATCGCACTTCCTTGAAGTAGCGGCGGGCATCAGAAGTCTTGGCACTGCGTTTGGAGTTCATTGCTCTGAGAGTAACGGCCATTAGGAAAATAGTCTCACAAGCGTATGAAAAAGAAGGGTCAAACCCCTGTATTTTCTTGTGTGCTGTCACGCCCGTCGCTCGCGCGACTTTTTTACAAGCCCCCCATGAAGCTCATCGCCCTGCTATTGATCCCGATCGCCGCATCTGCGGCGGATCGTGTGCTGACCTTCGAACGCGATGTGCGTCCGATCGTGAAGGCCCATTGCACCCACTGCCATGGCGAAGAAGAAAAGCCGGAGGGCGGCGTCGATCTGCGTCTGCGGCGCTTCATGGACGAGATCGTGGTCGTGGGGCATCCTGAAAAGAGTAGGATCATCGAGGTCATCCGCAGCGGCGAGATGCCGGAGAAGGGCAAACCGCTCAACGAGGCGCAGATGAGTGTGATTGAGAAATGGATTGCCCAAGGCGCGAAGACTGCGAAACCCGAACCCTTGGTGCCGGCACCCGGGGCGGTTATTTTGGATGAAGATCGCGAGTATTGGGCCTTTCAGCCGGTGCAGCGGCCTGTGGTGCCGAAAGCCGCGAACACACGAACCGCCGTGGATGCGTTTGTTTCGGCCAAAATGGCGGAGAAGGGTCTTTCGATGGCTCCAGAGGCGGATCGGCGCACCTTGATCCGTCGTGTGACGTTGGATCTCACGGGGGTGTTGCCTAAGCCAGAGGAGGTGGAGGCATTTGCAGGTGATCCTTCACCCATGGCCTATGAGCATCTGGTGGAGCGTTTGCTGGCTTCCAAAAGCTATGGCGAGCGCTGGGCGCGGCACTGGCTGGATGTCACCGGCTATGCGGACTCGAATGGCTACACTGAGGCGGACAGTGTGCGTCCGCATGCGTGGCGGTTTCGTGATTATGTAATCCGCTCGTTGAATGAGGATAAGCCGTGGGATCAGTTCATCCAAGAGCAGCTCGCGGGTGACGAGCTCGCCGGCGCAACTCATGGGGATTACCAGCAGGCCGTGCTCGATGGGAAACGCACGGATCAGCTCATCGCTACCGCTTTCCTCCGCATGGCCCCCGATGGCACGGGAGACACCGTGGATGATGCGAAGCTCGCGAAGAACAACGTGATTGCTGAGCAGATCAAGATCCTTGGCTCTTCTCTCATGGGATTGACACTCTCCTGCGCCCAGTGCCATGATCATCGCTACGATCCGATCACTCAGGCGGACTACTATCGCCTCCGCGCTATTTTTGACCCCGCCTACAACTGGGAAAACTGGCGTGCCCCCAGCAGCCGCCTCTACTCACTCTACTCGCCAGAGGAACGTGCCAAGGCCGCCGAGATCGAGGTGAAGGCCAAGGAGATTGAGGCCGAAGCGCGTGCTATGTCGAAGGAGTTCCTCGACGAAATTTTCGAAGTCGAGATCAAGAAGGTGCCGCAGGCCGAGCAGGCTGCGTTTCGTGTCGCTCGCGACACGCCGACTGCCAAGCAGACTCCGGAGCAGAAGGCGCTTATCAAAAAGTATCCTTCGGCGCTCGCGACCTACTCGCTCGATCTTTACGACAAAAAGAAGCAGGATCTCGTCGATGCCAAGATGGCTGAGGCGACCAAGCTACGTGCCACGAAGCCTGCAGAAGGCTTCGTGATGGCGCTCACCGAAGTCAAAGGCCAGGTGCCGGTGTCCAAGCTCTTCAACCGCGGCGATCATGAGCAGCCGAAAGCCGAGGTAAAACCCGGCGAGCTCAGCATCCTTGCCAGCCCGATGATCGAGCCTTTCAAAGCGGTGCCAGTGAGCAGCGGATCGAGCGGGCGGCGCCTCGCCTATGCGCAGTGGCTCACGAGCGGCAAGCATCCGCTGACGGCTCGTGTTCTCGTGAATCGCTTCTGGATGCATCACATGGGGCGCGGCCTCGTTAACACACCCGGTGATTTTGGTCGCCAAGGCGAATTACCCTCGCATCCGCAGTTGCTTGACTACCTTGCGGATGAATTCGTAAAGAGCGGCTGGAAGTTGAAGCCCTTGCATCGCCTCATCGTGCTCAGCGCCGCGTATCGCCAGTCATCGGTTAATGAGGCCTCCTTGCGTGCCGATCCCGAAAACCGGCTCTACGCCCGTTTCAAACTGCGTCGCCTCGATGCCGAGACCTTGCGTGATTCCATGCTCGCCATGACTGGATCGCTCGCACAGACCAGCTATGGCCCGCCCAGTGGCATCGGTCGCGATCCACAAGGCCGCGTGATTACGGGTATCGATAAGGGCACCATCACGCTTAACAAGGTCGACCCAGCTGGTGAGGCTGATTTTCGCCGCTCGATTTATATCCAAGTTCGTCGCAGTAAGCCGGTGACGGTTCTCGACACCTTCGATGCGCCCGTGATGCAGCCGAACTGCGAGGTGCGGGCGCAGACCACCGTCGCGCCGCAGTCCTTGTTGCTCATGAACGACACGTTCGTGCTCGACAGCTCACGTCGTCTCGCTGAACTCGTCGAAAAAGAAGCCCCGAAAGACCGCGTGAAGCAGCTCCATCGCATTTGGAGCCTTCTCTATGGTCGAGAGGCCAGCGGGGCTGACATCGCCAAATGCCTCGCCTATCTCGACGAGCAGACGAAAGCGCTCACTCAATACCACCACGGCATTCAACACCCCAAAGGCGTTGTTCCTCATCCGTCGCAAGAGGCGATGGCCAGCCTCTGCCAAGTTCTCTGTAGCTCAAATCGCTTTCTTTACATCGAATGAACTCCTCTTCCCTCTGCTCACGTCGTCATTTTCTTCATGCCAATGGCTATGGCCTAGGCACATTGGCGCTTGCCTCGTTGCTGAGACGGGACGGCTTGCTTGCTGCACCGCTTAAGCCGGAGATTTTTGGTGAGGCGCGCTACGACCTCACACCAAAGAAACCGCATTTTGAGCCGCAGGCGAAAGCGATGATCTCCCTCTTCATGATGGGTGGGCCGTCCCAGATGGATCTTTTCGACCCGAAGCCGATGCTCACAAAGTATCATGGCCAGAAATTTCCGGGGGAGGTGAAGTATGACAACCTTGCCCAAGCGTCTTCCAAATGCTTCGGCTCACCTTGGAAGTTTCAGAAACACGGCCAGTGCGGCATGGAGCTCAGCGAACTGCTTCCCAACCTTGCCAAAGTCGTCGATGAGATCACGCTGGTGCGTTCCATGACCTCCGGCGTGAGCAATCATGCCCAAGGACTCTACGCGATGAATGCCGGACGTGTCACCGCTGGACGCCCGGCTCTTGGTTCCTGGCTGACTTATGGTCTTGGCAGCGAGACGGACGAGCTGCCTGCTTACATGGTGCTCTCCCATCCGAACGGGCTGCCCACTTTTAGCTCCGAGCACTATACCAACGGCTGGCTGCCCGCCCTCTTCCAAGGCACCCTCGTGCGCCCTGTGGAGCCACGCATCCTGAACCTCGATCCCCCCCCCTCTCTTGCAGGGGGTGCGCAGGCGCGTCAGCTTGCACTTTTGAAAGCCTTCAATGAAGACCATCTCGGCCTGCATCCTGGCGAACTCGACCTCCAAGCCCGCATTTCCAGCTACGAGCTTGCCGCCAAGATGCAAACCGCCGCCAAGGAAGCTCTCGACATCTCCAAGGAACCCGAGCATGTCAAAAAGCTTTACGGCGTCGACAATCCCATCACCAAAGATTACGCCACGCGCTGCATCATCGCCCGCCGTCTCATCGAGCGTGGTGTGCGTTATGTGCAGGTGCTCAACGCGGGCCAGAGCTGGGACCAGCATGGTTCGCTCGTCTCTGCGCTGCCAAAAAACTGTCAAGCTACTGACCAGCCCAGCGCAGCGCTCTTGATCGATCTGAAACAGCGTGGCTTGCTTGATACCACCGTTGTTCATTGGGGGGGTGAGATGGGCCGATTGCCTGTTCTGCAAAACGATGCGGGACCCGATAAATGGGGGCGCGACCACAATACCTATGGCTTCAGCATGTGGTTGGCTGGCGGCGGATTTAAGAAAGGCTATGTCCACGGTGAGACGGACGATTTCGGCCACAAGGCTGTCATGGATGAGGTGAAGCACTTCGACTACCACGCCACGCTGCTGAAGCTCTTCGGGCTCGATCACACCAAGCTCACCTATCAGCGCAACGGTCTAGCTGCCAGTCTGACTGACAATCAAGGCGCGAGAATCGTGGACAAACTCCTAGCCTGACTCGCGCCAAGCTCTTGCCGATCGCCAATGAAACTAGTCATCCTGATCTTGCTCCTGCTTCCGCTCGTCGCTTCCGCGGCGGAGGGAGATGGTTTTTTTCGCGAGCGCGTGGAGCCATTGCTCAAGCAGCGTTGCTACGAATGCCATTCGCACGCGGGCAAGATCAAAGGTGGGTTGGTGCTGGACTCGCGCTCGGGATGGCAGGCGGGTGGTGACAGTGGGCCGGCGTTGGTGCCAGGGTCTTTAGAAAAGAGCCGCCTCATCGAGGCGGTGCGCTACACGAACCCGGACATGGAGATGCCGCCGAAGGCGAAATTGCCGGAAAGTGAGATCGCCGTGCTGGAAGAGTGGGTGAAGCGCTGTGCGCCCGATCCGCGCGAGAAGGTGGCGGAGGCCAAAGCGGTGAAAAAGACCGGTGTGGATGTGGAGGAAGGTCGCAAGCATTGGGCCTATCAAGCGGTGCGCGATGCCATGCCACCCGCGGTGCGCGATCACGCTTGGCCGCTGAACGAAGTGGATGCCTTCATCCTCGCGAAGCAGGAGGAGGCGAACCTCAAGCCGGGACAGGAGGCCGAGGCACACACTTGGCTGCGCCGCGTGACGTTTGACCTCACGGGCCTGCCTCCAACGGAAGTGGAAATGGCCGAATTCGTCGCGGACAACTCGCCCAAAGCGCACGAGCGTGTTGTGGATCGTCTGCTCTCATCCAAAGCTTACGGTGAGCGCTGGGCGCGGCACTGGCTGGACCTCGTGGGCTATGCGGAGCAGGTCGGCACGGAGGGCAAAGTCTTCGCCGAACATGCGTGGCGGTATCGCGATTACCTCGTGGAGTCCTTTCATCAGGACAAACCCTTCGACCGCTTCATCCGCGAGCAGCTCGCTGGCGATCTGCTGTCTGCCGCGTCGCCGCAAGAGCGACGGCAGAACCTCATCGCGACCGGTTTCATCCTGCTGGGCGATGTGGACATCAACGCCATCGACAAGCTGAAGATGGAGCATGACTTTGTGGACAGCCAGGTGAGCAAGGTGGGCACCGCCTTCCTTGGCATGACGCTGGGTTGCGTGCGCTGTCACGACCACAAGTTCGATGCCATCGGCCAGCAGGACTACTACGCACTGGCGGGCATGTTCCGCAGCACGAAGACTTCCTTCAAGACGCGCCATGGCATCTGGAGCAACATCCAACGCGTGCCTCTGCCGGAGCTGGAAGAGGACCGGGAAGTCGCCCGCTCGCACGAGCAAAAGCTGGCGGGCTGGCGAAAGGAAAAACAGAAGCTGGAGGCCGAGTCGAAGGCGTTTGGCGACAAACCGGATGCGGCGGGCAAAAAGCGCCTCGACGAGTTGAAAAAAGCAATCACTGCACTCGAACTCCGCATCGGTCATGGTGAGTATTTTCATCCCGGCAAACCGCAGGCTATCGCGGTGCAAGATGCGGCAAAGCCCGCTGACATGCGCGTGACCATCCGAGGCAATCCGTATGCACTAGGAGATACCATCCCGCGCGGTCTGGTGCGTGTGGCGATGTGGGGACCGCAGCCAAAGATCCCCGCCGGACAAAGCGGTCGCTTGCAACTGGCGGAATGGATCGCCGATGCACGTCATCCGCTTACAGCTCGCGTGGCGGTCAACCGCGTCTGGCAGAAACTTTTCGGTGAGGGCTTGGTGCGCAGCGTGGATTACTTCGGCACGCGCGGTGACACCCCGAGCCACCCCGAACTGTTGGATCATCTGGCGCATCGCTTCATGAAGGAAGGTTGGTCCCAGAAGAAGCTTATTCGCTCGCTCGCCCTCAGCCGCACCTACCGTCTTGCCTGCGGCGATCCGCATTCCCAGGACCCGGAAAACAAGCTCCTCACTCACATGAACCGCCAACGGCTCGATGCCGAGTCCATCCGCGATGCGATGCTGGTCGCGAGCGGACGCCTTGCTCCGCCGTCTGGTGGCCCGGGACTGCCACTGGAGTTTCCGGAGAACATCTCCGGCTTGCCGCTCAAGGAGAAGCAGGATGTTCATCCGCAATTCAGCATCAAAAAAGAGCGTGATTCACAAGCGGTGGAACGCACGCTTTACCTGCCGGTGGTGCGTACCGGCACGCAACCGGGCACGGCACGGCTGCGCGATGTATTCGACTTCCCGCAGCCTGCGCAATTCACCAGCAAGCGTGGCGAGACCACGGTGCCCACGCAGTCTCTCTACCTACTGAATGCCGATCTCATTCGCGAGCGCGGGGGGGATCTCGCGAAGACGTTGCTTTCCATCCAAGAGGATGACGTAGCGCGGCTCGCACGGCTCTGGCTGCGGGTCTTGAATCGCCCCATCACCGATGCAGAGCGTGAAGACGCGCTCGTCTTTCTGCAGGCTTCCGACGCCGCAGGCGAAACCCAGGCCTGGACCGAGTTGTCCCGCGCTCTCTTTGGCACGAACGAGTTTCTTCTCCGCTTTTGATTCGATTATGAAACCCGCACTTATCCTTGTCACACTATCGGCCCTCTCTCTCACGGAAGCTCACAGCGCGGAGTCCGCAGTTCACAACTGGGCGCGCATTGAAGAACCGCTCGTTGTTCCAGCCGAAAAGACGCCAAAACTCGGCACCGGTGATTTTTCCATAAGCGTGTGGGCCCGGGCAGATGCCACGGATCACGTCACCGGCGATTTGCTGAGCCAATATGATTCCACCAAGCGGCGCGGCTTTCATCTCACACTCAAGAGCAATCCAGGCGTGACCTCCAGCGTGGCGAACTGGCGGCATTTGCAGTTCGGCGTGGATGATGACAAACCCAGCGCGTGGCGTGACTGCGGACGTCCGGGCAAGGCCCTGTTCGCCTTTGCCATGGCGACGCATGAGGGAGCGCTCTATGCAGGCACTTGCGAACCGGATGCAGGGGCGATGGGCCGGGTCTATCGCTACGCAGGTGGCGAAACATGGATCGACTGTGGCCGCCTCGACGGCAGCAATTCGGTCACCGCTCTCGCCACCTATGAAGGAGCTTTGTATGCCGGCACGGGCAAGTATCGCGTGGCGGGTTCGCACCTACCAGAATCTCCCAATACCCAACTTGGAGGTCGCGTGTTTCGTTACGAAGGCGGCACAAAGTGGGTGGATTGTGGCCAGTTGCCGGAGACGGAAGCCGTGGGTGGGTTGGTGGTGTTTCAAGGCCGGTTGTTTGCCTCATCGCTTTACAAGCCCGCGGGTTTTTTTCGTTACGAGGGCGGCACGAAGTGGTCGCGTCTGTCGGACGCCATCGGTCCCGATTACAAGACGGGAGAACTGGGACCTAAACGCGTGGTAGCTCTCACCGTGCATGAGGGCCTTCTCTATGCCACGAGCTATGATGGTGGGCGCGTGTATCGATTTGATGGCAAAACATGGACCGATTGCGGTCAAGTCGGCGACAGTTCGAACACGCAAACCTATGCCTTCACGAGCTACGAAGGCACGCTGCATGTGGCCACTTGGCGCAGCGGCCGGGTCTTCCGTTTTGAAGACGTGGGTCGCTGGACGGACATTGGCCGTCTCGGTGGGGAACTCGAGGTGATGGGCATGATGGTGCATAATGGCCGGTTCATTGCAGGCAGCCTGCCACTTGCCCAGACCTATGCTTACGATGGCAACGGCAAGTGGTCACTCTGGCAGCGTCTCGATCTCACGCCGGATGTAGAGTATCGCCGTGCTTGGACCATGGCTGAGCACGCGGGAGAGGTTTTCTGCTCCACGTTGCCTTCCGGCAAAATCTGGGCCGCGCGGCATGGCCGGCAGGTGTCCTGGGATCACGCGCTGCCCTCCGGCTGGCATCACATCGCCGCGGTAAAGACGGCCGACCGCCTCACGCTGCATGTCGATGGCCGGCAAGTGGCCGAGAGCATCGGTTTCGATGCCTCCGGGTGGAACCTCGACAGTGAGGCACCGCTTCGGCTCGCCACCGGTGCGAACGGGCCCTTCAATGGCCAGCTTCGAAATTTGCAAATCCACCAACGCGTGCTTGGCGAGGCTGAAATCCAATCCCAGGCCTCACAGCCTCCTGAAAAATGATTTCCATGCACTCGGCCAACATCATCCCCACATCGCTTCACCGCTGATTTCCCATGTCACGCATCACCGCTATTGAAACCGCTATCCCTTCCGGCATCATGCCGAATCTGCTGCTCGTGCGCATCCACACAGAGGATGGCTTTATCGGCTGTGGTGAGACTTATTACACCCCGCATGCCATCGCCTCTCTGATCCATGACTGGATGGCGGAGCGGTTGCTCGGCGCGGACGCGCTCGCCATCGAATCGCACTGGCGCTTCCTTTACGAACGCTGCACGCCGTTTGGACACCCCGGCGCGGAGATGCGCGCTCTATCGGCGCTTGATCTCGCGCTATGGGACATCCTCGGCCAAGCGTGCCAGCAACCGGTCTATCGCCTGCTCGGTGGGCCGGTGCGTGAATCGATCCCCGTTTACAACACCAGTGGCGGGCCCAGCTATGGCGCACGCGTCGGCGTGACCGGCACACCGCGCCATCCGGGCTGGCCCGGTTACGGAGATATCGGTCAAAAAGGTTCGTTGCAAGACAACTGGGCATCGCACTTTGCGGCGGGCGATCTCGCCGAGGAACTGCTGGCCGAGGGCATCACCGCAATGAAGCTCTGGCCGTTTGACCGTGCCGCGCATCGTCACGGTGGACTGCACATCTCGTGGGCCGATATCGAGGAAGCGATGCAGCCGCTGCGCGAGATCCGCGAGCGTGTGGGCATGAAAATGGATATTGCCATCGAAGGTCACGCCTTCTTCCACCTGCCCGCTGCCAGCCGCATCGCGGACGCGTTGCGTGAGATCAAGCCTCTATGGCTTGAGGATGTGCTCCGCGTCGATCACATCGGTACGCTGGCCGATTTCCGGCACCGCAGCGGCCTACCCATCGCTGCGAGTGAGATGCTGCTCGGTCGCAAGGAATACCTTGCCGCGCTTCAGGCCCAAGCCTGCGACTACTGCATGGTCGATCCCACGTGGAATGGTGGCATCAGCGAGACGCGCCGCGTGATCGACCTCGCGCAGACTTACAACGTGCCCTCCACCATCCATGACTGCACCGGCCCACTCACACTCTTCAGTGGCCTGCATCTCGCCGTAGCCTCCGCGAACGTGGTCTTTCAGGAGACTGTGCGCGCCCACATCCGCTCCTTTTATGACAAGCTAGTCGACACTCTTCCTGTCATCATCAGGGGCAGGGCGCAGCTGCCCGTAGGCACCGGCCTTGGCACACGATTGAAGGACGAGCTTTTCCGTGAGGACGTGAACAGCTGGCGAATCAGCCGGCACCGCCCCGCTTCATCATAAACCCTTCCACCCATGAGAGCCCTTGACGTACCCTTCACCTCCACGCGTCGCGCCTGGCTGCGCCAAACCAGCGCGGGCTTTGGCGCGATGGCCCTGCATGATCTGCTGAACGCGGCGACCAATCCACTCGCGGTGCGTGCGCCGATGCTCCAGCCACGGGCGAAGCGTGTCATCTTCCTCTTCATGTCCGGCGGCCCATCGCAGATGGACTTGTTCGACCCGAAGCCGCTCATTCAAGAGAAGCATGGTAAGTCCGTGAAGGCCCCGCTGCCCGAGCAGCATCGTCATGAGAGCACCGACGGGCTCCTCGCCCTCGGCACTGACATCCCGGTGCGTCCTCGCGGTCAGTCCGGCGTCACGATTTCCGATTTGCTGCCGCATACGGCCGCCATTGCCGATGAGCTCTGCTTGCTGCGTGCGGTGCATGCGGACAACAACCAGCACGGCCCTGCCGCACTTCAGATTCACACTGGAGCCATCGCTGAGGCGAGGCCTTCGCTCGGTTCTTGGATCAGCTATGGACTTGGCACCGAAAACCAAAACCTGCCTGCCTTTCTCACCATCCATCCCGGCATCGACACCAGGAACTACGCCGCCTCTTTTCTGCCTGCTGCTCATCAGGGCACGCCGGTGACGCTTCCTTCCAAGGCGAGCGAGCCCGCCATCGCTTTCCTGACCGATTCAGCAGCGGATGTAAACTCCCAGCGGCGTCGCTTTGACTTCATTCAGCGTATGAATCGCCGACTGTTGGCCCAACACGAACAGGATGCACGCTTGGAGGGCATGATCCACAGCCTCGAGACTGCCTTTCGCATGCAGACGGCCACGCCGGAACTGGTCGATCTCTCCAAGGAGACTGAGGCGACCAAGAAGCTCTACGGCATCGGCGAAAAGACGACGGACAGGAACGGCCGCGCCTGCCTGCTTGCTCGTCGTCTCAGCGAGGCAGGCGTGCGCTTTGTGCAAGTCACCATGGACGGCTGGGATCACCACGGCGACATCCGCGGCGCTCTGCCGAAGAGCTGCGCGGCCAGCGACCTGCCTTGCGCCGGTTTGATCCGCGATTTGAAATCACGTGGCCTGCTGGAGGATACACTCGTCGTCTGGAGCGGCGAGTTTGGTCGAACGCCGTGGAGCCAGGACCTCAGCCGCACTGCGCCCATCGAAAAACATGGTCGCGAGCACCAACCCGAGAGCTTCTGTGCCTGGATGGCCGGCGGCGGTGTGCGAGGCGGCCTAATGCATGGCGAGACCGACGAGTTCGGCTTCCGTCCCATCTCCGGCAAAGTCCACCTGCACGACCTCCACGCCACCATCCTGCACCTGCTTGGCCTCGATCACGAACGCCTCACCTGGCGCCACCTCGGCCGCGATTTCCGCCTCACCGATGTCTATGGCGAGGTGGTGCGGGAGATCTTGGCGTGAGCGGCTTCCCACGACACACGACAAACGATGGCGGAGAAGCTTCGCCAGTTCCTGCCGCGCCTGATAACCATATTTCCCCCACCTCATGCGCTTCACACTCCCGATTTTCGCCGCCCTTCTGCTCGGCTCATTTTCCCCCGCCCGCGCCGACCTCGTCGCGCATTTCCGCTTCGACGACGACCTGAAGGACGTCACCGGTCAACACGATGGCCGCCCTGTTGACCGCAAGCTCACGCCTTCCTTTGCCCCCGGACGTGTGGGCAACGCGGTGGTGATCGAGAAGGTCAACGCGGGCATCGAACTGGCGAACCCTTCGGCGATCGACTTCAGCCGCGACTTCACCGTCGCGACCTGGGTCAATGTGGGGAACTACTACGCGGAGATGCCGGTGCTCTTCAAAGGCCGCGCCGAACTGACTGCCGCGCCGGACAAGTTCTTCGGCGTCTTCGGCATCGAGGGAATGCAGGTGCGTGGCGAGGGCCAGGGCGAGTGGATCACAAACTTCCGCGCCTCGAACGGCCTCGTGCCGAATGATGGTGGATGGCATCATATCGCCGTGACCTATCGCGCGGCGGAGGCTCCGCACTTCACGCTCTATGTGGACGGTCAGGGCAAGACTCCCGCTGACAAAGGCACGTTCCGGGGCGGCGATTTCACGCTGAAGCCCGATGCGCCGGACAGCGTTCTGCGACTCGGCTGCCGCGCGGATGGCGATACGTGGCGCTATGTGCGCTCGCATCTGCGCGGGCTGCTCGATGAACTGCAACTCTACGACGAGGCGCTGAAGACGGAGGACATCCGCTTTCTTTTCGAGCATCCTGGCAGCACGACGAAGCAACGCGAGGCCGTGACCTTCGCGACGCGGTTCCAGTTGGATCCGGGTCATCCCTGGCGTCCGCCCTTCGGCGTGGAGCGTGTCGGTCTGACGCCAGTGATCGTACAATTCGCCAGCGACACGCACCCGGCACCGGAGCATTGGCTTGTGGCGTATCGCGAAGGCAAGGAAGTGGAGCGGAAAGCGCTCGACGTGTCGGGGAACTCACCCTTCACCGCCCGCGTCACCTTCACCACTTCACCCGCGCTGGAGGAACTGGTACTGCTGGCGAAAACGAAAGACGGCAAGACGGTCGAGCAGGCCCGCTGGAAGGTCGAGCGTCCGGCTCTGGAGGCGGATGCAAACGCGACGGCCGATCCCGTGATGAATCCGGTCGATCTCGGCGCGATCCTGCCGCCGGCGGACTGGCTCGTGCTGGGGGCGGAGCAGCAGGCCCGCGTCACGGTCGCGGCATTCTCCGCGAAGGAAACGATCTCTGGTGCCGAGGTGCTCGCGTGGTTTGAATCCGATCCTAACAAGCCAACGAAAGCCGCCATCAAGCTGCGCGAGGGCATCCGCACCGAACTGGATCTCGTTTTGCCCTTTCCCGCCTCCAGCAAGGATCGCGACACGCTGCAGCTGGCGCTCCGCGACGCCGGCGGTCGCGAACTTTGGTGCAAGACGATCCGCACGATGCTCATGCGTGGTTCGCCGAAGCTGCCCGCGTTTGGAGCCATCGAGACCAAGCTGCGCTACGACCACCCGCTGCTCTCCTATTCTGGCCCCGATGAGGTCACCGAGATGCCTTATGACAAAGCCTGGGCATCGGAGCGGAAGGATGTCGTCATCGCATTGCCGAACGGCTCTCGCTTTGTCTTCTGGCGCGGCGCGGCCTACACGCCCTTCTGGGCTGGGAAGCACAACACCGCGCTGAACTTCGAGTTCGCCGAAGCGCCCCGTCGCCCGGACGGGCTGGACTGCATCGACGCTGCTTCGGACAAAGAATTGCGCCGCAGCCGCGTCGAGATCCTCGAATCCACCGCCGCCCGCGTCCACGTCCGCTGGACCGCGCAGCCCTGCGATTTGAACTACAAGGTCTGGGGCGAGACCGCGACCGAGGATTTTTACTTTTACCCCGATGGCTTCGGCTCGCGTACCGTCACCCTGCAAACCGAACCGAAGGCCGAATACGAGATCGAGGAGTTGCTCATCCTCACCCCGCCCGCCGCCTATCCGCTCCGCGTGCTGCCGGAGAACCTCATCGACGTGCTCTTCCGCGATGGCACGAAGCGCGAGTTGAAGTTCCCGCTGCTCGATCAGGAGCGCGACTACGAGAAGCTGCTCTCGGGCGAACTGCCACCGCTCTTCCGCATCCGCTTCGGTGCCCACGAGCCCTTGTCGGCGATCTATTTCAACCCCGGCTGGACGCGCCTGCCCTCCACCGCCTACCGCCCGTTTTACAGTCAGGGCCAGATGGTGACGCCCTACTACTGGGGCAATCACCTCCCGCTCGCCCGACGCAAGCCCACTGGCATCAACATCGACGACCTCGCCGCGATGACCCCTGCGCACAACGCCATGATGTCCTGGGGCCACCGACGCCCGCAACCGCTCGAAAGCCGCACCGGCGACATGCCCGACGCCCTCGGCGTCACCCGCAAGATGCAGGTCGAGAAATGGGCCTGGCTCATCGGCCTCAGCGATGCCGACGATGCCCGTCTCCTCGAATGGTCCCGCAGCTTCGCCACCCCGCCGACGATCACCGCCGAAGGCGCACGCCTGCAAAGCCCATCCTACCACACCGAACGCCGCGCCACGCTGCTCACCGTCGAAAAGCCCATCGTCACACTCACGATCACCCCGTCCACGCCCTGCGTGTATCCCGTCTTCGAGCTTCAAAACGCCCCGAAGACACTCACAAGCGTGAAACTGAACGGAAGCGAACTCACCGCCACCGACTACGCGTGGGACGGTCGCGTTTTCTGGCTCAACAGCACTCTCCGCGAGCCAGCCAATCTACGGCTCACATTCCATGATGCCTCCACAAACCCTTGAATTCATGAAATGCTTTCTCTGTCTCCTGCTCGCCTCGCTGACTCTTTTGCCCGCAGCAGAACCAGCGTTGGTGCTCATCCTTTCCGGTCATTCGAACACGGAAGGCTATGGCAAGGCCGCAGAGCTCTCTGACGATGGGTGCATGCCGCCTGCAAACGTCAGCCTGATCCACGAATGAAACTCACTCTTGAAAAACAATCTCCTATGGCAGCCACAGAACTGGTGGCTTGCGAGATCGTGCGTGGGGTGGATTTTGGCTGCGTCTGGCATCATCATCCAGAGATGGAAATCACGCTCGTGAAGCGTGGCGGCACGGAGCGCTGGGTAGGGGACAGCCTCACGCCGCTGTCACCGGGTGATCTGGTGCTGCTGGGATCGGACCTGCCGCATGATTTCCGCAACGACCGCAGTGCCGGCCGCGTTTCAAAAAACTTGGAGGCTATCGTGGTGCAGTTCATGCCCCATATACTCGGCCCTGATTCCCTGCTGCATCCCTCGATGAGAGGTTTGCGGCGTTTGTTTCAACGTGCCCGTTTGGGTTTGGAGATTCGAGGAGCGACCCGCCGCCGCGCGATTCGGATGCTTGAGCGGATTGTTAGAACGAAGGGGCTGCCGCGAGTGATTCTCCTGCTTGAACTGCTCCACGATCTTTCCGGCTCCAAAGAGCTGCGTGAAATCGCCTCGCCGGGTTTTGATGCCGCGATTGGTGCGACCTCTTCGGACCGCATCGGCAAGGTAACGGCGCACATCGAGGCCAATTTGAGCGAGCCGTTTTTCGTCTCGGAGCTTGCCGCGAAGACCGGCTTGAGTGAGAGCGCTTTCAGCCGCTTGTTCAAAAAATGCACCAGTCGCACAGTGCCACAGTATGTGAATGAGCTGCGCATCGCGCGTGCCTGCCGACTGCTGGCGGAGACCGATCAGACAGTGAGCCAAATCGCGGTAGAGTGTGGTTATCCCAACGAGGCCCATTTCCAGAGGCAGTTTCAAAGGCACCAGCGACGCTCTCCTCTGACTTACCGTAAAGCGGTGCGGAATCAGGAATGACCCCGCGGACGGCAAGACGCCGGAAAAAGAGTCTATTTCGCCGAATTTAGCGATGATGGATCGAATGACATGAGGCAAAGCATCGCGCAGGCTTCAGTCTCATGAAACAGTTCCGTCTGAATCGTCTCTTCAACCCCCAGTCCAGCCGCTGCTTTGATGTGGCCGTGGATCATGGCTTCTTCAATCAACCCGGATTTCTTCAGGGCATCGAGGACATGCGTCAGGTCATCCAGACGCTGGTGGATGCGGCACCGGATGCCATCCAGCTTACGCTGGGCATGGCTCGGCATTTGCAGGAGATTCCCGACCGCTTCAAACCCTCGCTGGTGCTGCGCACGGATGTGGCGAACATCTACGGCAAGGAACTCCCCAGCGCTCGCTTCAGCCTCATGATCGAGGAGACGATGCTCCAAGCGGTGCGCTATGATGCGGCCTGTGTCTGCGTGAATCTGTTCCAGATCCCAGGTGCGCCGGAGGTGCATGGTCAGTGCGTGGAAAACATTCTCCGCCTTAAGCCCCAAGCCGATTATTATGGGATGCCGATGATGATCGAGCCGCTGGTGTTTCAGCCGAATGCTAAAGCGGGCGGCTACATGGTGAACGGAGATGAAACCGCCATCACTTACCTGGTGCGTCAAGCGGTGGAGCTGGGGGCCGATATTGTGAAGGCTGACCCCACGGATGATGTCTCGCGTTATCACAAGGTGATCGAGGCAGCATCGGGCATTCCCGTGCTGGTGCGCGGAGGTGGACGGGTGAGTGACCGCGAAATCTTGGAGCGCACGCAGGGGCTGCTAGCCCAAGGTGCGGCGGGCATCGTGTATGGCCGCAATGTGATCCAGCATCCGAATCCGAAGGGTATTACCCAGGCGCTGATGGCGATGGTCCACCAAAACGCGGGTGTGGATGAAGCGCTCACCTTGATTTGATCATGAAAGACATCCACATCGGCATCATCGGCGGCGGCCTCATGGGTCGCGAAATGGCCAGCGCGTTTGCGCGTTGGTGTGCACTCACCGACGTGACGGTGCGCCCGGTGCTCACGGCGGTTGCGGATTTGAATCCGGCCACACTGGCATGGTTTGACTGCATCCCCTCCTGCGAGCAGAGGACCACCGACTACCATGAGCTGCTGGCAAACCCGGCCATCCACGTGGTGTATGTGGCCGTGCCGCATCATCTGCATGAGAAGCTCTATCTCGATGTGCTGGCTGCAGGCAAAGACCTCTTCGCAGAGAAGCCTTTCGGTATCGACCTCGCCTCAGCACGGCGCATCGTGCAAGCCACGGAAGCCAGTGGCCGCTTTGTGCGTTGCAGCTCGGAGATGCCGTTTTTTCCGGGTGCGCAGCGGGCTTTTGAAATCGCACGCAAGGGAGCCATTGGCCGTGTTTTGGAAGTGATATCTGGTTTCCATCACAGCAGTGACCTCGATCCCACGAAACCCGCGAATTGGAAGCGTCTCAATGCCACCTGCGGTGAGGGGGGCGTGCTTAATGATCTCGGCATGCACGCCTGCCATCTGCCGCTGCGTTTGGGCTGGAAGCCTGAGCGGGTTTTTGCCCAACTGCAAAAAGGCTATGCCCAGCGCCCGAATGGCAAAGGCGGTCAGATCGATTGCGATACCTGGGACAATGCACTGCTGCATACTTGGACGACCATCTCAGGCGAGGCGGCGCCGCTGCGTCTGGAGATGAAGCGCCTGGCTCCAGGAGCCACCAACACCTGGTTCATCGAGATTCTCGGCACCCAGGGCGGCGTGCGATACAGCACGGCGGAGCCAAAGACGCTGTGGATCTTTGAGCGAGACAAGGAGCAGTGGTGGAAACGCACGGATCTAGGCTTCGGCACGCCCTTTAAGACCGTCACGGGTGGCATTTTCGAGCCCGGTTTCCCGGATGTAATCCAGCAAATGTGGGCCGCGTATCTGATGGAGCGTGAAGGACTGCTGGAGGGCCGCTTCGGCTGCGCCACACCGCAGGAAGCGCTCGTCACGCACGAACTCTTTGCCGCAGCACTGCAGTCCCAGCGAACGGGCACAGTGGTCAACCTTTGATCCGTCACCCACCATGAGCACGCAACGCAAAGGCATTCTAGCCGCCGGAAACTTCATCGTGGATCATGTGAAGATGATCGACGCCTGGCCGCAGCAGGACATGCTGGCGAACATCCTCAGCGAATCGCAATCCAACGGCGGTGGCCCATACAATGTGCTGAAGGATCTCGCTGCGATGAAGGCCGGCTTCCCGCTCGCCGCGTGTGGACTCGTAGGAGATGACGAAAACGGACGCTGGATCAGGCATGATCTGACGGTGCATGGCATTGATGTCAGCCAGTTGCGCAGCACGCGCGAGAGGACGACTTCCTACACAGATGCCATGACGGTGCAGGACAGCGGCAGGCGCACGTTTTTTCATCATCGCGGTGCGAATGCGCAGTTCGACGTGATTCACTGCAACTTCGCGGAGAGCCAAGCCCGTTTGTTTCACCTCGGTTATCTTCTCTTGCTCGACAGGCTGGATTCGTTCGACTCCCACGGCCAGACGCGAGCGGCCAATCTGCTGGCCGCCGCCAAGGCCGCAGGATTGGAAACCTGCGTGGATCTCGTGAGTGCGGAGCATTCGCAGTTTCGTGAGATTGTCTTGAGCGCCCTGCCCTTTACCGACCACCTCGTGCTGAATGAAGTGGAGGCATCTCGCGTGCTGCGCGGCACGCTTATCGCGGACAATCCTGCCGCGCTGCTTGACGCAGCGAGGCAGTTGCTCGTGGCCGGTGTGCTGCGCAGTGTGACGATCCACACCGAGCGTGGAGCCGTCGCCGCCACGCGGGAGGGCGAGCATCGCATCCAGCCCTCGTTAAAGCTGCCCGCAGGCTACTGCCAGGGTGCCACGGGGGCAGGGGATGCTTTCGCCGCCGGCCTGCTCTACGGACTGCACGAGCATTGGTCGCTGGAGCGGCGTCTGCGCCTCGCTGTCTGCGCTGCTGCTGCATCACTGGCGGATCCAACACCCTCCAACGCCGTGCTACCCGTCCACGAATGCCTCAACCTCGCGGATCGCTTTGGTTTTGGGGCCTTCGGCTCCCCCACCTGAAACAACTTGTCACCATCATCATCCCCACATCATGAACACCCCAAAATACAACGTCGGTATCATCGGCTACGGCTGGGCGGCCACCGCGCACATCGACGCCATCAATGCGAGCAAGCAGGCGCAAGTCACCGCCATCTACTCCTCACGTCCGCTCGACAGTGCGGAACTCAGCGCCAAGCACGGTGGCAACATCAAGGCTTATCAAAGTGTCGAGGCATTGCTGGCAGACCCGGACATCCACATCGTGGACATCACGAGTTTTCCCAGCCAGCATAGTGCTCAGGCCATTGCGGCGGCGCAGGCCGGGAAGCACATCATTCTGGAAAAGCCGATGGCGAACTCTCTGCATGAAGTGCGTGCGATTGTCTCAGCGGCGGAGGCGAACGGTGTGAAGGGCTGCGTGTGCTTTGAACTGCGCTTCTCCGGGCAGATGATCGCCACGCGGGCCATGCTGGCGGAAGGCCTGCTCGGTGATCTGCATTATGGCGAGGTGGATTATTACCACGGCATCGGCCCATGGTATGGGCAGTTCCGCTGGAACACCGGCAAGAAGGACGGCGGCAGTGCGCTGCTTACGGCAGGCTGCCACGCGCTCGATTGCCTGCTCATGTGCATGCCTGGCGAGGTGGAGAGCGTCAGCAGTTTCAGCACGAAATCGAAGAGTGAAATCTTTGCGCCCTATGAATACGACACGTCCTCGGTGACACTGGTGCGTTTTAAAAACGGAGCCGTGGGCAAGTGCGCCGCCATCGTGGACTGCCTCCAGCCCTACTACCTGCACACCCATCTCGTCGGCAGTCAGGGCAGCCTTCTGGATGACAAGTTTCACTCCATGAAGCTGAAGACCGACAAGGCCCACTGGAGCAAGCTCTCCGTGCAACTCGCCGACTCCGGTGATGTCCACGACCATCCGTATCAGACGCAGTTCCAGCTCTTCTTTGATGCGCTTGATGAGGGCAAGGATATGCCGCAGACCAGCTTCAAAGAAGCCCTGCGCACCTTCGAGGTCATCTTCGCCGCCGACCAAAGCGCGGCATCAGGCGGCGCGGTGGTGAAGCTCAGTTGAAGTGCTCAAAGTTTCTGTAACCGAAATCCACTGAACTCCATTTGCCTATTCAAACTCATGAGCATCGCATCCACCCCGCTCCCTCGTCGTCGGTTTCTCCAAACAGCGGCGGCCACCGTGGCCTCGTTCAACATCGTGCCTCGTCATGTGCTTGGTGGTCCTCGCTTTGTGCCACCTAGCGAAAAGGTGAACATTGCCCTCATCGGCGCGGGTGGGCAGGGGCATTCCAATCTCAAGAATCTCTTCCAACTCGATGATGTGCAGGTCATTGCCGTGGCGGACACCGCCGAGGCCTATGACCCCAAAGAATCCTTTTCCTATTACAAGGACATGGCAGGCAGGCTGCCCACTCAGGGCATGATCGAGAAGCATTACTCCGAAAAGACGCCGAACTACCGATGTGCGGTTTATGAGGACTTCCGCATCATGTTGGAGCGTGAAAAAGACATCGATGCGGTGCTCATCGCCACGCCGGATCACACCCATGCCTTCATTTCCATCCAGTCCATGCGGGCCGGGAAGCATGTGTATTGTGAGAAGCCGCTTACGCACAACATCTGGGAAGCACGGCAGGTCGCCCGGGTGGCCAAAGAAACCGGCGTCGCCACCCAGATGGGGAGCCAGGGGCATTCCTCGATCGGCACGCGTGAGACCATCGAATACCTCCAGGCAGGAGCCATTGGTAACGTCCACGAAGTCCACGTCTGGGTGCCCGCCACGCGCTACAACTACACCCTCCGCGGCTACCCCACAGACACACCTGCGAAACCCGCCGGACTGAACTGGGATCTCTGGCTCGGACCCGTCGCCGAACGGGCCTACCATCCCGCTTACCATCCCTTCTCCTGGCGTGACTTTTGGGCCTTTGGCAACTCGGGCCTCGGTGACTTTGGCACCCATGACATGAACAGCGCCGTGCGGGCGCTGGACCTGTATGAGCCCAGCCTTGTCGAGGGTTACGGTGTTGGCTTTTCCAATAGTGACATCGCCCCCTATGGCTCGCTGGTGCATTATCACTTCCCCGCCACGGCCAAGCGTCAGGCTGTGAAGCTCACTTGGTATAGCGGTGGCATGAAGCCCGCGCAGGTGGAGTCCATGGGAGCTGTCACTCATCCGAGCAGGGGCTCCCTTTACCTTGGTGACAAAGGGGTCATTCAAACGGATGGCAACGGCGGCGCACCACGGCTTTTCCCCGCCGAACGCCGTGCCACCTTTGTCAAACCGGAGCCTCGCCTGAAGCGATCCAATGGCCATCATCGCGACTGGATTGATGCCTGCAAAGGTGGTGAACCCGCCGCTTGCCCCTTCGACTACGGAGCGCAGCTCACGGAGATTGTGCTGCTCGGCGTGCTCTCGCAGCGTCTGAACAAACCCGTCCGCTGGGATTCGGCCGGCATGAAAGCCATCGGCCTTGATGCCGCAGATCCTCTCATCAAAGCCCCCCGTCGTCCCGGCTGGGAACTCGCCTGATCATCCACCTCTCACGCTTCACCCCATCCCTCATCCATGCCACGCAAAATCAGCCACATCGCCCCCGACTGGTGGGATTACACCACGCTCGACTCCGACCTCATCTCCGACGCCGCGCGTCTCACCGAGCGCGACCTGCGTCAGCTCTCGCGGCCGGGATTCAAGATCGTTTTTTATGACACGCTGGAGGATTTCTACCTCGCTGAAGCGCTCGAATACATCCACGCTTGGAGGCAGGCCACGGCGGATAATCCTGTCGGCATCTGCGGCCCCATCGGCCCCACCGAGCAGCTCCCACTCGTCGCCCGCCTCGTCAATGAACTCGGCCTTAGCCTGAAGCACGCGCACTTCTGGGGCATGGACGAGTGGTATGATGAAGCCACACAGAAAGAGGTGCCATCCAGCCATCCGCTCTCGTTTGAGCGCGCCGATCGCGAGCTGTGCTTTGACCGCATCCAAAAGAAACTCGTCATGCCCGAGGCCCAACTCCATTTCCCAAAGTCTGACATCGCCAGCTATGTGAAGACGTGGAATTCCGGCATCCGCTGCGCCGTGATGCAGGGCGGCCAGGGAGACATCAAGCACTGGGCCTTCAACGACCCGCTGCGCCGCTCCGGCAAGTGGAAGAACGAGCCACCACCGCCCGCCGAGTATCGCAAGCTCGGCACCCGCATCGTCGAGCTGCATCCCATCACGCTCAGTCAAAACGCCCGCACCTCCGGCGGTGGCAACATCACCCTCGTGCCCAAGACCGCCATCACCGTTGGCCCCAAGGAAACGTGGCAGGCGGAAAAAGTCAGCATCTGGCAGGCCGGCATGCATGACAACCCACTCGGTCAGCGCCTCACCGCGCTCATGATCTCCAAACGCCTCGCCGATTCCGCCGTACCTATGTCTCTCCTCGCCGACCATCCCAACGTTCAGTTCAACTACTACCGAGGCGGCTTGGGAAGCTGCATGATTGAGATGCATTGAAACTAGGTGTACGATCATGAAATTTCCCATCACTGTCTGCCTCGTACTGCTGTTGGCATCGAGGGCCGCTTTGTCAGCTGCCGATTTTTCTGCGCGTGGACCACTTGTAGTGCAGACAATCGATTTCCCCCATCTCACGGATGCCACTCGCAGCGGTTCTCAGGCTTCCGGCAGACTCCGCCTGCGTTTGTTTGCACGACTTGTTCGCCCAGACCCAACGCGCATCGAACGCAAAGTTCCTATCAAAGTGCATCTACCAAAAACTGCGGGTCCATTTCCAGTGGTGGTGCTTTCACACGGAGCAGGCGGTGATTGGGATACGCATTATGCGCAGGCACAGCACCTTGCTTCGTATGGTTATGTGGTGCTTTGCCTTGAGCACACTGGCAGCAATCGCGAGCGGATGACACAGGGCTTTCGGCTCATGAAAAACCTAGAGGAGATGATCCACGATGCCGATGAAGTCCTCGCCAGGCCCAAGGATGTGAGCTTTGCCATTGATTGTGCTGAAACATGGAACCAGACACATGAAAAGCTCCGCGGAAAGTTCGACATGCAACGGGTCGGCGTGATGGGCCATTCATTTGGAGCCTTCACCACGATGGTCGTCTGCGGCATGAGGCCCGCGCTCGAATGGCTCACGCCACGCGTGGAGCCAGGCAAAGGGCTTGGTCCCGATCTGTTCGATTCTCGCGTGAAATGTGGTGTAGCGCTATCGCCTCAGGGTGTGGGCGAGCCATTCTTCATTCACGAGAGCTTCGGTTCGTTGAAGCGGCCTTTGCTTGGCATCTCCGGCACTGAGGATCGCCAGCAAAATGGCCTCACGGCGGAGAATCGTCTTCAGGCATTTTCGCTATGGCCATCAGGACCCCACAAGTTCATTTGGCTTACCAAGGCGAAGCATCTCGATTTCACCGACTCCACTGGCGCGGGGCGGCGCTCGACGCCCGCGCCAAGTCGAGAAGACGTCCAGCCGATCGTTCGCGCCGCCACGCTCCAGTTTTTCAACGCGCATCTCAAAGCCAATATGAAGGCGTCGAAGCAACTGAGCGTCGATTCTTTGAAACCTTACCTGCGAGGAGCGGTTCACAAAGTCGAGGTGCTGTCGAAGTGAAGCCACCTGAACTTCATGAAATCTTTTCTGGTGTTTTTCATTCTGATTGGCTTGGATGCCGCCACTGCTACAGGTGCGCCGCAGGAGGCCCTATTCAGGCCCAGCGCCACGGACGCTGCTATCACGCAGTTCAATGATCGCCACTTTGCCGTGGTCGATCCGGCCGTGACCAGCCGCGCCAAGCTGGTATTGTTTCTACCTGGGACAGGGGCCACCCCTTTTCTTTATCGTGAGTTCCCGAGAAATGCTGCGAGCCATGGCTTCCATGCATTGGGGCTGATGTATCCCAACGACAGCGCGATCAATGCGCTCTGTGCTCAGAACGCACCACTGGATCCCGATGCTGCAGGCAATGCCCGGCTGGAGGTGATCGATGGCATCGACCGTGTGGGCTTTCTCACCGTGGACAGCACCAACAGCATTCAAAACCGGCTTCTGAAGGCGCTGCAATACCTGCACAGCAGCTCTCCATCCCAAGGCTGGAACCAATATTACAGCGGCAACAACGTCCTTTGGGATAAACTCGTCATTTGCGGTCACTCGCAGGGTGCGGGCATGGCGGCCATGCTTGCCAAGACCCGCGTCGCAAATCGCTGCATCCTTTTCACTGGCATGGACTGGTGGGAAGATGGGAATCGGCCCTACAACTGGATGCTCACCGCACCGCAGACACCCGTGGACCGATGGTATCTGTTCGCCCACGAGCGTGATCAGTTCCTCGATTTCACTCAGATGCAGAACGCCGCCGCTGCGCTCGATGTCACACGCTACGGAGCCTACCTGCGCGTCGAGTCCTATGCCACTGCCAGCTATAGGGCACGTCATTTTCTCTCAACCAATCTCGAACCGGCTCCCACACAGCCCACCAGTTACCATGGCTGCCCCGTGGTCGATGCCGCGACACCGCTGCAAAACGATGGCATCACACCTGTCTTCAAACCCGTGTGGGACTACCTGCTGCTGAACGACACCGCTCCAATTACGATCGAAACCAACTCGGGCGGTATTAGCATCCTCTTCTCACCCGGCATACTAGAGCAATCCGAGGATCTCGTCCTATGGACTTCGCAGTCTGCCGCCAGTCCTTTAACGCTGCCGCCCAACATGCTTCCTTTACGGCGATTCTACCGTCTTGTGACGCCTTAATCGTGTCCACCCACGGAACGCTCAGCGGGTTGTCAATTAGCCCTGAAAAAGGAACTCTGATTTACCGATCCAATCATCGCCGGTCCTTTCAGATTTATGTTTTGCTAGATTTGAGCTGACACAACGATGTGACCATAGAGCAATAAAGCTATCCGCAGTGTTAAAGACGGCCCGTTTTTCCATGAAAGCGCTGAATGACTCGTGATGATGAAGTAGCCTAGATTCGTGGCTGAATACGGCTGTACATCGTGTATTTCGATAAGCAGTTCTAGCGGTGACCATTATGGCTAGGAACAAAACGGATGGCTCCTTCCTGAGAAGTTTATCCTACTGAAATAGGAGCGATCCGTGGAATCGCTCACGGATGTGTTTTTCGTCGTCTTGCCATGAAAGTCGGGCTTGGCGCGGCGCTTTCTGTGTGAAAGCATGAATCGATCCCTCATGAAGCTCCAACTCGCCTTCCTCATCGCCACCACCAGCCTGCCGCTGCATGCGGTGGGAGATTTGTCGAAGCCTCTCGAAATCCTGCGCGCCGTGCAAAAGGAAGGGCAGGGGAATGCGGATGCCTCCAAAGCTTGGCAGCAGATCACAAAGACAGATCCCGCCAATCTGCCGGAGGTGCTCAAAGGCATGAATGGGGCCAATCCACTCGCCGAGAACTGGCTGAGGGCCGCTGTGGGCGTGATCGCCGATGAGGCTTCGAAAGCCAAAAAGATGCCAGTTGATGCTCTGGTGACTTTTTTGAAGGACTCGACCAACAGCTCTGGTGCTCGCGTTGTGGCCTTTGATCTCATCCAGCGCGCCAATGCGAAGCTCGCAGAGACTTTGACACCCACGCTCATCAACGACGTGAGCAGCGAGCTGCGTCGTCATCCCGTGGCGAAGCTCATTGAAACCGGCGACAAGGCTCTCGCCGCCCAGCACAAGAGCGACGCTGTGCTTGCTTACCGCAAAGGACTCGATGGTGCCCGCGATGAGGATCAGATCAAAACGCTGGCAAAGAAGCTACGTGACCTAGGTCAGACCGTGGATCTGCCCACGCATTTCGGCTTTCTTATGAGCTGGAAGCTGATCGCGCCCTTCAGCAACGCGGACCGCAGTGGCTTTGAAACCGTTTATCCGCCAGAAAAAGAGCTCAAGTTTGACGCCGCCTATGAAGGCAAGGGCAAGGAAGCCAAGTGGGTCGATTTCACCAGCAAGGACGAGTATGGCAAAATCGATTTCAACAAGCCCTTCGGCATGGAGAAAAGCGTTGTGGGCTATGCCGCCGCTGACTTTGTGAGTTCCGAGGACCGCCCCGCTGAAATCCGCATCGGTTGCAAAAACGGCTGGAAGGTTTGGCTGAATGGCGAACTGCTTTTCGCGCGCGATGAATACCACCGCGGTGCGAAGCTCGATCAATACAAATTACCCTGCCAGCTCAAGAAGGGCAAAAACACCCTCCTCGTGAAGTGCTGCCAGAACGAGCAGACCGAGCAGTGGACTGTCGAGTGGGAGTTTCAGCTCCGTGTGTGCGATGCGACGGGTACAGCGATTGTGGCATCGAAATAAAACTCAAAACTCAAGGATAAAACTTCAGCTCCAGCTTTCACCCTATGAAGACCTCTCTCATTCTAGCCTTCAGCCTTTCAATGGCATCGGGGGCTTTCGCCGACTGGCTCCAGTTCCGGGGCCCCAATGCAGCCGCCGTTTCCACAGAAGCCCAAGTGCCGGCAGAGGAACTCAAAATCGCGTGGACGGCGGATCTGCCCGGACGTGGACTCTCCGCGCCGATTGTGGTGGGTGACAAAGTCTTTGTGACATGTTCCAGCGGCCCCGGCCAGGAGACGCTGCACGTGTTCTGCTTCAACGCAAAGGATGGCTCGAAGCGCTGGGAACGTGCCATGCGTGCAACGGGGCGCACGATGTCGCACAGCAAGACCTCCGTGGCGGCGAACACGCCGTGCAGCGATGGTGAGCGTGTCTTTGCGCTATTCTCATCGAACGATCTTTTTGCTTTCGATCTGGATGGCAACCTGCTTTGGCTACGCGGACTGACCTTTGACTATCCGAATGCCAGCAACAGTCTTGGCATGTCCCAATCTCCCGTGGTGGCCGGCAGCACGCTGGTGGTACAAAGCGAGAACGACGCGGAGTCCTTCGCCGCTGGGTTCGATGTGGCGACAGGCATGAACAAATGGAAGCTGGAGCGCCCAAAGGCGGCGAACTGGACGAGTGCTACATTGCTCAAGGGTGTGGCTGCTTTGCAGTCCAGCAAAGGGCTCCTCGGTGTTGATCCAGACACGGGCAAAACCGTGTGGAATTACGAGGACGGCGCCAGCACGATCCCATCGAGCGTCGTGAGCGGTGATCTGATCTACGCCGTATCGAAGGGCATCACCGCACTCGCGCCTGAGAAGGGCTCGGTGACGCAGCTCTGGCGCAATGAGAAGCTCAATCCCGGCACGGCGAGCCCACTGGTGCTTGGTGATCACCTTTACGTGGTCAACGGCGCAGGCGTGTTAATCAAGGCGAGTGTCAAAAACGGTGATGAAGCTTGGAAGCTGCGCCTCAAAGGCCCCTTCAGCGGTTCACCGGTGGCGGCGGGTAAGCGCATCCACATTGTGAATGAAAGGGGTATCTTCCAAACCATCAATCCAGAGGCTCCGGGGGGCAAGGTGATGCAGGAGATTGAGCTGAAGGAAACCGTGCTCACCACGCCCGCTATCTCCGGTGGCGCGATCTATGTGCGCAGCGACGCTAAGCTTTGGAAGCTGCAGTGATGGAACCGCCTGATCAGCAGGAGGAGCTCCTGATCACCAACAAGGTTGAACAGGAGACATCGCGGGCGCTTGGCAAGGAGACTCGCCAAGTGTTCGCCGCCGTTCTCGTTGTCGCCGCCTTTATGGCTCTGGCGCACTTCACCCCGATGAAAGCTTGGATCACCAATGTTCAGTCTTGGAAGAGCTTTGTGCGTGAATTTGGCTGGCTGGGTCACGCGGTCTTCATGCTCGTCAGCGCCGTCGCGGTGATGATGGGTGTGCCGCGTTTGGCCTTCTGCTCGGTGGCTGGGCTCATTTTTGGTTTTGGTGAAGGGCTTCTGCTTTCACTCATGGGCTCTACACTGGGTTCCTACGCCGCTTTCATCCTGTCACGTCATGGCTTTCGCCGTGCGGCAGAGGTTCGTGCTGAGAAGTGGCCTTGGTTGAAGCAGATATTGAAGAAGCCCTCCGTCATGCGGGTCTTCTGGGTGCGGCAGCTCATGGTGCCAGGCATTGTGCTGAATGTGCTAATCGGCATGACTCCCGTAAGTCACTCGCGTTTTCTGCTCGGCACGGCCTTGGGTTATCTGCCGTTGAACATCGCCTTCAGCCTCGTCGGCAGCGGTTTGGGCAAGGAGAGTATCACCACGACCCTGACACAGCTTCTTGCAGCCACGGCGGTGATCAATGTCGCGGCGTGGCTGCTGTTCCGTTTCATCAAAAAACAGCGCTTCGGGAATGCAGACATGGCTTGATGAAGTGAATGTGATTTCGTCCTTGCAAGTGACGTGATTTATCGGCATCCGCGGAAGCGTGAAGACCCACCATGCTTTCTCTGTTGCCCTCATCGCCAGTCTTTTGACCTCATGCGAAGATGAGGCCGTGAAACCGAAGACCGCCGTTTCTGCTCCTGCAGTGGAAAAACCGACTACCGCACCCACAACTCCCCCAGACGAGCCCAAAAAGATCTACTGGACCCCCGAGATGATGCACACCGAGGTGAAGTATCACAACCAAGGCTACGAGGGGAATGGCGAGTTCAACATCGAGGAGGGCAAAGTGATCGCGCTGAGTCTCCGTGGGGCAAAAATCACTAACGTGAAGTTTTTGCAACACATCGAACCGTTGGCCCTCGATCTCAGTGAGACACCCATCACCGATCTGAAGCCGTTGCAGGGCAAAAAACTTGTCGAACTCTATTTGGAAGACACCCAGGTCCAGGACCTCTCGCCGATCCGTGGCATGCCGCTGGAGAAGTTTTACCTGTCCCGCACACTCGTCCGCGACCTCAGCGCCTTGGAGGGTATGCCGCTGGTCGAGTTGAATGCCGTCGAGTGCCCGATTGGGGACATTTCCGGCATCGCGAAAAGCCCGATTCAGATGCTTTGGCTCACAGGATGTCCGGTCGAGGATATCTCGGCTCTTAGAACGCTGCCGCTTGTGAGTGTCACTCTGCATCGCACGAAGGTAAAAAATCTCGGGCCGCTCACCGGTACAGCTTTGCAGCGTCTCCACATTGCAGAAACACCCGTGACAGACCTCTCACCTTTGAAGGGCATTCCGCTCACGCGTCTGGTCTTCACGCCGGCCAACATCACAACTGGCATCGAAGTGGCACGTGCATTGCCCCTGCAAGAAATCGGCACCCGTTTCGACGAAAGCAGCAAGGATTTGCAATCTCCCGCCGCTTTCTGGACTGCCTATGACGCTGCCGTGCGCAGCTCCACAAAATGAAACAGTTTTTTCTTGTCGCAGCTCCCAAAGCCCTGACAGAATCATCTCGGAAATGAAAGAATTCGCCTACATCCATGACTCCAAGCAAGGATCGCCCGTCAAGACCGTCCCGGCATTGGCCAGCTTCAACGAGGAGCAACTCGATGAGGTCCTGAACTCTTCCAGCCTGCTCCAATGCGAGTCTGGCGATGTGATCATCAAAGAGGGCAGCATCGACTCTCGCATCTACATCTTACTAAGCGGCGAACTTGAAGTGCGGGTCGGAGACAAACGTGTCGCAACGATTAGCCGAGCTGGAGAGGTTTTTGGCGAGCTGGCCCTCGTGAATCAGGACAAGCGCCTCGCCTCCGTCATCGCCTCCAATAAGGCTGTGTGCCTTGCTGTGGATCAAAAGTTTCTTCAGGACATCCATCCGCGTGAGTCAGACCCTGACTTTCACGCCTCACTTTACGAATTTGTCGCACGTCTTGTGGTGAGAAAACTCGAGGCCACCTCACGCCGTCTCGCCGAGGTCGAAAAAGAACTCCGCCAACTTCGTGAAGCAACTGCCGCCGATGTGAGGAATGCCGCTCCGGTCATCTCACGTGCTCGTAAGATCAAAGCCCGCGTCACTGCACGGAAAGCGGCACGACATCGCTAAAAGCGGCTGCCAGCGCTGACTCCTCTGCCGGGAATATACCGCGTTCGGTGATCAGCCCCGTCAGCAATCGTGATGGGGTGACATCAAAGCCATAATTGGCCACTGGCGAGCCTTCCGGCGTCATGCGCACGTTTCGCAGCACGCCTTTGGCATCCGGCCCATCCACCCAAGCCACTTCCGCACCGTCGCGCTGCTCGATCTCGATTTCTGTCACACCATCGCTCAGGTTCCAGTCAAAGGTCGAGGAAGGCAGCGCCACATAAAACGGCACGCCGTTGTCCCGCGCCGCCAGCGCTTTGAGATAGGTGCCGATCTTGTTTGCTGCATCGCCCTGCCGGGTCACACGATCCGCTCCTGTGATCACAATATCGACCAAGCCATGCTGCATGAGATGCCCTCCCGCATTGTCTGGGATCACTGTATGCGGCACACCTGCCTGAGAGAGCTCCCAAGCGGTGAGCCGTGCGCCTTGGCTACGCGGCCGGGTCTCATCCACCCAAACATGGACCTTCAGTCCAGCCGCTTTTGCCGCGTAAATCGGTGCTGTGGCCGAGCCATGGTCTACAAACGCCAGCCAGCCTGCGTTGCAGTGCGTAAGCACATTCACCACGCCATCCGCTTTGCGTTGAGAGATTTCACGAAGCAGCTCAAGACCATGTTTTCCAATCTGCTCACAAGCTGCTGCGTCTTCATGAGCCATTTTCTCCGCCTCTGTTCTTGCAACGTCCACCCACGCTTGATGCGGAACTTTCTTCAACCGATTCAATTGCCGGTTTACTGCCCACGCCAGATTGACCGCTGTCGGTCGAGTGGCAATGAGATGTGCCGCGCGTGTTTCCAGCCCCTCCCAAGAATCCGCCTCGCCTGCCGCTAGAGCCATGCCATAGCCCGCCGTCGCACCAATGCACCCTGCGCCCCGCACCGCCATGTCTCGAATCGATTCCGCTACCTCGGCGCAGCTTTTCAAATCGATGCATTCAAACGCCCAGGGCAGCTTTCGTTGGTCGATGATGCTCACGATGCCGTTTTGAGGCATCCAGACAGTGCGATAAGGTCGATCACCAACGTTCATGAAATCACTTCCAGCCCCCTCCGAGGGCTTTGAGCATTGCCACGCTCGCCACGAGCCGTTGGCCGTCGATTTGGGCGGCCAGAAGTTTAGCGTTCAAAACCGTGCGGTTGGCATCGACGACCTCAAAGTAACTCGCGAGTCCTTTTTGGTAACGCAGCTCGGCGAGACGCTGAGTCTCCTGCGCCGCTTTGATGGCTTCGTTCAGGGCTGCTGCCTGCTGCGAGTAGCCTTGCGAATCTAGCATGCTGTCTTCAACCTCTTGGATCGCGATGAGAATGCTCTTTCGATAAGCCGCGAGGCTTTCTTCGTAGCGCGCCTTGCTGGCAGCGAGATTGGCCTTGAGCCTACCGCCTTGGAAAACGGGCAATGTCATGCTCGGGCCAATGGTCAGCGTGCGGCTTTTTGCATCATAAAAATCCACTGTGCCGATGCTTTCAAGCCCCCCGGTGCCGCCGATCCGGAATGCCGGGAAGAACGATGCCTGAGCCACACCGATCTGTGCATTCGCCTCGCGCATCTGTTGTTCGGCTGCGCGGATGTCCGGACGGCGCTGCAACAAAGTCGAGGGCAGCCCGCCAGGCATACGCGGGGGAGAGGGTAGTGCGACATTCCGAGACAACTTGAACGTGCTTGGAATCTGCCCGCAAACGACAGCAAGCGCGTTTTCCGCATTTCCACGCTGGCGTTCGAGTGAAGCGAGGTCGTTGCGTGCGAGCTCGAGTTCTGTTTTCACACGTGAAACATCCATCTCATTCGCCAGCCCTCCTTTGAAACGCGATTCTTGGAGTTTCACGGCCTCCAAACGCCAGTTGAGGGTCTCGTTCACCACGGCGATTTGCTTGTCCATCGAGTGTGCAAGGAAGTACAACCGCGCCACCTCTGCTGCAAGGCTCAGCCGCTGTGCCGCAAGTGTTTCCGAGGCGGCAGCCTCGCTGGCCTTCGCACCCTCCACACCTCGTCTCACGCGGCCCCAAAGATCGAGTTCCCAGCCAAACTCGAAGAGGTTCTGAAAACGGCGGCGCTGAATCGGAGGAAGTTGAATTCCCGGTGGGAGGTTCGCACCAAAAGCGGTGGCGGAAAGCCGCTCGTAATTCATCCCATCTTTGAAACTAAGCTGTGGAAACCATTCGGAGGCCTGCACTCCGATCAAGGCCCGCGCCGTCTCCACGCGTGCCAGCGCACC
This sequence comes from Prosthecobacter sp., assembly GCA_017853885.1. Taxonomy (GTDB): domain Bacteria; phylum Verrucomicrobiota; class Verrucomicrobiia; order Verrucomicrobiales; family Verrucomicrobiaceae; genus Prosthecobacter. The sequence goes on along the minus strand of JAFMIR010000012.1, from coordinate 45,859 downwards.
ACGCAGGTCTTGATTGCTGCTCATCGCTTGTTCGACCAAGCGGTTTAACTCGGAAACCCCATACATGCGCCACCATTCGCCGGGCACCGGCAGGTCGCTTAGGCCCGTGGTTTGTCGGCTTTTCCATTTCGTGGGCAGCGCGAGCTCTGGAACGGTAAAGCGGGGCCCCAAGGAGCAAGAAGCAAGCCCCAAAGGAATCAGGAGGCAGAGCAAAGGCAAAGGTGTCATCTCTCTGATTGCTACCAAGGAAATCTTGCCGCGCCAGATAGGAAAGTACAGCAATCCCATTTCAGCCACTCATCACATCACGATCTGCTTGATCACCTTGCAAGGCTCCACGCCGGTAAGTTTGAAGTCGAGTCCAGCGCTGCGGAAGGACAATCTTTCGTGATCCATGCCAAGCTGATGAAGGATTGTGGCGTGGATGTCGGCCACATGGACTTCGTCTTCGATGATGTTGAAGCCCATCTCGTCGGTCGCGCCGAGCGTGACACCGCCTTTAATGCCGCCGCCGGCCATCCACATGGTGAAGGCTTGCGGGTGATGATCGCGGCCCATGCTGCGACCGAGAGACACGCTGGCCTCGACCATTGGTGTGCGACCGAATTCGCCGCCCCAGACGACGAGTGTGCTATCGAGCAGGCCGCGCTGCTTGAGATCTTTGATGAGCGCGGCGCTGGCTTGGTCAGTGTTTTTGCAATTGTTGCGCACGTTGCCCTCGACGTTGCTGTGTGCATCCCAGCCTTCGTTGTAGATATTGATGAAGCGCACGCCGCGCTCGACCATGCGCCGTGCGAGCAAGCAAGCGCGGGCAAAGGACGGCACTTTGGGATCGCAGCCGTACATTTTCAGTGTTGCCTCGTCTTCCTTTGTGAGGTCCATGAGTTCTGGCGCGGAGGTTTGCAGACGGTAGGCCATCTCGTAGTTCGCAATGCGCGTAGCCGTCTCGCCATCGCCATCGAGCTTCAGTCGGCGATGATTGAGTGCGTTGATGAGCTCGATGGTGTCCTTCTGTGTGCTGGAGGCAATACCTTCGGGGGTGCTTACATTCAAAATGGGATCGCCCGTGTTGCGGAAGCGCGTGCCGGAATACACGCTGGGCAGGAAACCGCTGCTCCAGCACGCCGCGCCGCCGCTGATGCCACTGCCGGTGCTCATCACAACAAAGCTCGGCAGGTCTCGCGTCTCCGCGCCGAGGCCGTAGGCAATCCACGAACCCATGCTGGGTCGTCCTGGCTGCGAGAAGCCCGTGTTCATGTAAATCTGCGCCGGGGCGTGGTTGAACTGGGTCGTACGGCAGGACTTCACAATGGCGATGTCGTCCACGATGGTCGCGAGATGCGGTAGCACCTCAGAGATCTCCGCGCCGCACTGCCCGTGCTTCGCAAACTTGAAGCGTGGCCCCAAGACAGCGGCGTCCGGCCGGATGAAGGCATAACGCTGCCCGCCGATCACGGAGGGAGGCAGCGGCTTGCCTTCATACTTCGTCAGCATCGGCTTGTGATCGAACAACTCGAGCTGCGATGGCGCGCCGGCCATGAACATGTGGATGACCGCTTTTGCCTTCGGCTGAAAATGCGAGAACGCGACCCCATTCGGGCTCTTCGCCGCTCCATACGACGATTCTGCTAGCAACGAAGCCAGTGCGATCTTGCCTGTGCCGACGGCGCAATCGTGAAAAAAGTGTCTGCGGGTGATGCTGGGGGCGTTCATGGATGAGTAATGGCTTCGTCAAGGTTCAAAATGGCTCGGCACAAGGAAGTCCAAAGCGCTTCGCCGTCGAGTTTTTGAGCGCGTTGTTTGGCGAGGAAGGTTTTGAGCATGGTCAGCTCATCCGTTGCAGGTGGCCGGGTCAGACAGCGGCGGAAGACGTTGGTGAGGCGGGAATCTTCGTCTGTAGATTCGGCGATGACGGCTTTGGCCATGGCTTGAGCGGCTTCCATGAACATCTGGTCATTCAGCAGCGTGAGCGCTTGAAGCGGACTGTTGGAGACATCTCGGCGGGCGAGACATGCCTCGCCGGTGGGTGCGTCAAAGGTGGTGGCCATGGCGAAGGGGGCCGTTCGCTTCGTGAAAGTGTAGAGGCTGCGGCGGTAGCGATCCTCGCCTTCGCTCGTTTTCCACTCGACTTTGCCGTAAGTGCCCTCGGTGGTGACGCTGGCCGGCTGTGGCGGATAGACGCCCGGACCTCCCATTTTGAGCGAGAGCAATCCTGCGGCTTTGAGCGCCGAATCGCGGATGATCTCGGCATCGAGGCGAAAGCGTGAACCACGGGCGAGCAGCAGGTTTTCAGGATCGGCTTTTGGCTCAGACTTTTGTCCGTCCGAACGGAGTGATGGCCGAACTGCTAACGAACTGGCCTGCTTGTAGGTAGCGCTCATTACGATGAGCTTGTGCAGCTTCTTCAGACTCCAGCCTTGCTTCACAAACTCCAAGGCCAGCCAGTCGAGCAGTTCGGGATGGCTTGGAGCCTCGCTTTGATAGCCAAAATCCTCCAAACTCTTCACCAGACCGCGACCAAAGAACGCCTGCCACTGACGATTGACCGTAACACGGGCGGTGAGCGGGTTTTCGGGGCTGAAAAGCCACTTCGCGAAGGTGAGGCGGTTCGCGGGTGCGTTCTTTGGCAGCGAAGGCAGGAACGCAGGCACGGCGGGCGGCACGGTTTCCTTCGGCTGAAGGTATTCGCCGCGATGGTAACGGTTCGTGGGACGTGGATTCGACGAGGGGCGCTCCTTTAATGCCAACGTGGCCTGTCCGCGTGGCATCTGACGACGCGCAGCGAGCAAGGGCGTGGCGGCTTGCTTCATCTCGGGCGCGGTGACGAGGAATTCGCGCATCAATGCTTCACGCTTCGATGGGTCATTGGTGGCGAGTGCGTTTTCGACTTCCAACGGATGGCCTATGGCTTCGGCGTGATCGCTGGTGGTCACGGAGAGTCGGAAATGGCCCAGTGGGCAGGCGAAGTGTTTCTCGAAGAGCATCTTCAAATCGAAGCCGTTGGTCAGATCGATGGGTTTTTCGAAATGAAACACCGCCGCGTGGCTTTGACCGTAACCGCCTAGCACCTGCCAGCCGCTGGACATCTCGGCGTCGAGCGTGGCCATGGCGTTGTTGGTCTTTTTTGTGGTAGCTTTGCGGGCAGCTTTCTTCGTCAGCTTCGTCGCGGTAGCGGCATCGTTGATCTTGTCTTCTTCTTCTTCGTTGGTGGCTTCCGCATTCGTGATCTTCACTCGTTGGCCGTTTTGGAAGGCCTGAAGCTCACTGAGGAAGAATCCGCCGATGGGACCTTCGTAGTAAGTGAGGCCGGGACCGTCGTTCGGCAGGCTGGGATGGCTCGCGACCTCGAGTTTGATGGCGGTGACGCCCTTGATCGGCGTTTTGAAACTCAAATCATAGACATCGCTCTTCGAGATGTCGCCGCTGCCAAGGATGAAGCCATCGGCCTGCTGTTCGAGATGCGGCATGGTGGTCTTCATGGCTGTGGGGCGGATGATCTGCCACTTGGAGGCACGTTTTGATTCCCCTTCGATCCAGCCGGCAAAACGGCTCTGCATCGCCGCTTCGCCTCCGGGAAACTTTTTTGGCAAGTCGGCCTTCAGCTTCGCGATTTTGGCCGAGTGCGCTTTTTGCTGCACCTCGATATCGGGTGTCGGGATGTGGTAGGTGGGTTCATCGGCGTTGTTCAACAGCGCCATGACGCTGTAATAATCGGTGTGCAGGATGGGGTCGTATTTGTGCGTGTGGCACTGGCAGCAGTTCAGCGTGAGACCCATCCAGGCGGTGCCGGTCACGCCGACACGATCCACCATGGCGTAAAAGCGGTATTCATTCGGATCGATGCCGCCTTCTTCGTTCAGCATCGTGTTTCGATGAAACCCGGTCGCGATGATATCTTCCGGCGTGGCATTCGGGAGCATGTCTCCGGCGAGCTGCTTGATGCTGAACTGATCGAAGGGCATGTCGTCATTGAGGGCTTTGACGACCCAATCGCGGTAAGGCCAGATTGGACGCGGGCGGTCTTTTTCAAAGCCGTTCGTATCCGCGTATCGTGCGAGATCCAGCCAGCGGCGTGCCCAGCGTTCACCATATTGCTTCGAGGCGAGGAGGGAATCGACGAGCTTCTCATAAGCCTCCGGCGATTTATCATTCACAAAGGCATCTGCTTCAGCGGGCGTGGGAGGAAGCCCTGTGAGATCGAGACACACCCGACGTGCGAGGGTGTAGCGATCTGCTTCAGGGGAAGGTTTCAACCCTTCCTTTTCGAGACGCTCACCCATGAAATGATCGATGCTGGCCTTCGGGTTCTTCGAAGGTTTCGGTGGCGAATAAGCCCAATGTGCCTCATACTTTGCTCCTTCGGCAATCCATTGCTTCAAAATGCTCTTCTCCTTGTCGGAGAGCACTTTCTTCGTGTGCGGTGGCGGCATGACCTCGTCCTCGTCGGTGGAGAGGATACGATTCACGACTTCGCTGGCATCCGGCTTGCCGGGGACGATGGCGATCTCGCCGGATTTGCCTTTGCCGTAGGCGGATTCGCTCAAATCAAGCCGCAGCTTACCTTTGCGACCGTGGTCGTCCATGCCGTGGCAGGTGAAGCATTGTTGTGCGAGCACAGGGCGCACATCACGATTGAAGTCGAGCGCAGCAAAAAGAGGGGTGGAAACAAGTAAAAAGGCTGAGAAGAGCTGCTTCATGAAGAAATAAACGTCGTTGGATATTGAGATTTCTGCTCAGTGATTGGTTCTATCAGGGAACAGATGGATTCGGCGCTGTCCTATCCGCTGATTTTTACCACGGATGCGGATTGGTCCCGGTCTTGTTTCAAAGACATATATCTTGAGAGCCTGTTTATTTGATGAGTTTCCGCACTTGGTCAGCAAGATGAGCGGCGCCATCAGGAGAGTAGCCAGTTTTCACAAAAGCCACCTTGCCGTAGGAATCGATAATGACGGTGTGCGGAATGCCTTCGACTTTGAATTGCTGCCCCACCCGCTGGAAGCCATCGAGAGCCACCTCCATTTTCCAACCCCGAGTTTCGAGGAAGTTCTTCACTTGATCCGCAGGCTCCGCCTGATTCACGGTGATGAAGCGGACTTTCTGTGGGTCAAACGCAGACATCTTCTCGATCATGTCCGGCAGAGATTTCACGCAGGGGCCACACCAGGTGGCCCAGAAGTCCAGCACGACGACCTTGCCCCTTTGCTTGGCGAGATCAAACTCACCGCCTGCGAGTAGCGGCAGCATGAAAGTGGGGGCTTCTTGCGTGACCATAGGTGATTTTTCACCGCCGGTTTCCGGCAGAACCGGCTCGGGTGCGTAGGCGAGTCTCCACTCACGGAAGCTGCGCAGCAGGGCGTTCTCCTCTGGTGGTGTAGTGCGCATGGTGACGATTTGATTCATCGGCACTTTCACTTCTCCAAGCCGCGGGGCGTTTCCGATCGCGGCGTCAGGCTCAAAACGAGTTACGTTGAGCGCAACGCGCCCGCCATTGCTCAGGAGAAGTGTGTGTGTGCTAAGCGGTGGTGCCTCTGCCGGTTTCGCATCTGGCTTTTCGAGCCAGATGACGGCACTCACGCGGTCAGCGGGCACTCGAATGGTTTCGAGGGCGCTGCGCACGGCAAAGTGCTGGCTCGTAGCAGCCTCAATCACACCGCGGAGCAGGTCGCCGTTTCCAGCGATGAGCACATGTTGGGGGGGCGAATCGCGCCGGAAGCGCGGGATGAGCAGCGCTTGTTCGCGGGCCTTGGGATCGACGCTCGGCATGGCAATCTGACCGGGACCACTCTTTGCATCGAAGTGCGTGAGCTTGATCTCCCGCTCTCCGTTGCCCCAGAGGCTGAATGGCTCGATGATGAGACCGACGCCACTTTTCATCTGCGGTGTCACCGTGACCTGTCGAACAGGCACGCCATTGATGAAGACTTCTACCAAACGATCCTTGAGAATGAGGCGTACTGGCACGCTGCGCGGCGATGCAACGCGGTTTTGATCTTCCATCTGGTCGGGCTGTCGTTCGATACCAAAGATGGTTTCATTGCTCATTTGGCCAAAAAGCAGGTTCAGGCTCCTGCTTGTGGGATCGGTGCCATTGGTGAAAAGACGCACGCGGACAGCGGTGAACCCGTTGCCTTCGAGGCGAAAGCTCATCTCACTCACTTGGGAGAACGTCGGATGCGCTATGGATCCACCGGGCTTGATCTCAGCATGCTGATCGGCGAAGGATACCTGCTGCTTCGTGCCACGAATGCTGCGCCAGCCTTTGTCCTTAAAACCGGAGGCGTTCAGCGGCTCGCCGGAGAAATGCACAGCATGCATTTCCTCAGGCTTGAATGATCGGGTGCCGCACAAGGGCGATTCGATGTCGAGACGCCGCTCATCCATGGCGTGAAGGTTACAGGGCAAAATATCACCGTTTTTAAAATAGCACAGCGCCTCGGCGCGTAGCTTGTCCGGCTTAGAGACGACGCGGTGGATTTCCAGATCTGGCGTCGGCAGCACAGAGACGGAGTTCAAGGCTCCAATGGGTTTCCAGCGTGGCATGGGGGCACCATCGGCTTCCATCGTTCCATGCAGCGTTTTGTCCCCGACCGTCAATCTCCCGAATTCGGCCAGCGGCGCTGTCTTGGGAGCGCCTTCAGGTGGTGCCACGCGAATCTCGAGGCGCATGGCGCCTTTCAATTGGAAGGTCACGGGCTTCACGGCAAAGGCGGTTCGAAGTTCCACGTGGTCTTGTGTCATCGATACCAGATCACCACGTACCCACATGCCATCCGTGTAGCTAAGTGAGATCTGCGGTTTGGTGAACCACGTGCCGGTGAGGTTGTCGTTTGCAAGATGTGCGGTGGACAGCTGGCTCCAAGGCAAGGCGGCCTCACTTTCGCCACTGTGAACGGTGAAGGTCTTTGCATCTGCTTTGACAATGCTGCCTTTGAGCACACGTCCATCCAGCAATTCAACGCGCGGAACAACTTCGGTGATCTCGTCCGGCAACCTGCCATTCCATTCTCGCAGCATCAGTTCATGAATCGTGAGGTCTTGGCCTTTATTTTTGAGCGTGAGACCAGGGAAAACGGCGTTTTCTGTTTTCGCTTTGGCCGGTCGAGCATTGGCCATCTTCATTTGCACGATTCCGGCAAGGGCACCGATGATGCCGCCGCCCTGAGGCGGCGGATTTTGGCCGCCTTGCAGCATTTTCACTTCTTTGGACTCCACAGGCGGTATTTTTGCATCCGTCAGTCTTTTGCCGCTACCATCGAAAAGCGAGCACCAACCTGACGGGCGATCCCAAAAAAGGCTGAGAGTCACACTGCGCTGGTCTTCAGCGAGCGTGTTGAGGACACTGAAGTCGCTTTCGTGTAGCACGATCTCGTCATCCCAAGTCTCGATGACGCAGCGCTGCTTGTCCTCGGAGGTGAGCTCTAGCTTGAAGTCGGGCCGTTGCTGCGAGCGTAGGCGCACGCGCAGCTCAACACGCTGAGGCAGTTTCATCTCGAACCGTGCGGCATGGTTCCAGCCAATCTGGCTGATGTAACCAGTTGGCACATGGCGCCAGAGCTCTTTTTTCGTCTCGTTGTCCGGCTTCCATCCGTTTCGTCCGCCGGGTCCCGCGATGAGCAATCCTTGGCCGGACATGCGTTGCAGGCTTGTGATCGCCGAGCGGGCCACCTGCACGGTGCCAAAGCGCGCCGCTTGAATCGTCACGTTTGTGGCGTCGAAGGACGTGAGGGCACCCAAAAGCCGCGTGCCGTCATCCAGGCGAATGCTGAGCGGTTCACGCGTGATTTCATCCTTACTCCAGTCCTTGTGAGCGTCTGCTTTGAAATAGATGCAGCGGAGCACATCGGGCCGCAGCTCCAACGGTGCACCAAAGCGCTGCGGCTCGACCCGCCAAATGAGCTTCTTTTCCGTGCTGCTGATAATGCCGCCATCCACGGTCTCTCCATTCTTCCATTCGAGCGTAGCTGCGTGAGCCGCAGAAGCAAGAAGGCACAAGCTCATGGCGGCATGGATGTCACCTTTCATAAATGGGGAGAAAGCGATAGTTCAAAGCCACGGCAAGCAGTGACATGCCGGTCTGGTAGGCATCGCCGAATCCACCGTCATCTGCCTGCGTTTCGCTGAGTGTGCGCACGGTGGCGGCGTTCCATTTTTGCCAAGCCTCGTAGTCTCCTTGGAAAAGGGCCTGGGCCATGTAGTAGCGAAAGTATTCCTTATAGTGACCTTCCTGGTGATCCAGCCTTGTGTGGATGTGCTCCAGCGTTGCCTTGTACTCGGACGTATCTTTCTTCTTGGCCACGGCAGCCACGAGTGTGGCGATGGCACTGCGGTTCATAGAGTCGCCCATGCCGCCAAATCCACCACTGTAGGCCACGCTGCCGTCCTTCCCCGTACTGCGGCGCATGTATTCGAGCGCTGCCTCCAGCACCTCGTCACTCACCTTCAGGCCGGCATTTCGTGCGGCTAGCAGGCCCATGAGCATGGCGCCAGTGACGGACGTATCGGCATCGCGGGCTTCCGGCGAATAGCGCCAGCCGCCCCAGCGGTTGTTGCCCTGCGAAGTGCCACTCAGTCGTATGGCCAGATCAAGCGCCTGCGAGATCGTGCGTGCAGGCTTCTCACCTTCCCAGAGCAGCGCCTCATCCACCGCGCCATAGGCCTCCGACAGCGCTAGCATGGCGAAGCCATGATGATACATGCTGTGCGGGAAGTAGCCAGAGTCTTGCTGCGACTTCAAAATCGACCGCACCCCGCGGCGGATGTTGCGTGCATACTTTCCGAAGTTTGGATCATCACCACTGGCGAGAAACGCCATCACGCAGATGCCGTTGACACCGGGGCCATCATTGCCGCCCGGCCATCCACCCTCATCACTCTGCTTGGATGCTAGCCAGGTCAGCCCGCGTTCATAAATCATCTCAACCTCATGTGGGATAGCGCCACCGAAGCGGAGCTCAGCTGCATTGACTGGCGCTGACAAATGCACCATCACAAATGCGGCCAGCAGTCCGCGCATGCATCCATTCAGCATGAGCCATTCGACATTTCTGCTCAGACATGTTTTCATTTGTCAAAAATTCCCGCGCCTCCGGTTGTGTTCCCACCCTGTTCTTGGCGTTGCTTGTGATAGCTCTTGATGCCTTCCCAGTATTGCAGCGCATCGGGCAGATCGCGCTCCTGAACGAGCTTCCATTGGCGTTCGGTGAGCGTGGCCTTCAGATCGGCCTCCTTCACACCGGCGAGCGGCAGCAGCGCGTAGTAATATTGCAAATGCCAAGTGTGGTTCATGTAGCGCTCAATATCCGGCAGGTATTCGTCAAGCACGTCGGAGATCAGTTGATGCATCTTTTTGACCTGTTCAGGCGTGAGTCGGCGACGACGGTCCAACTCGTTCACACTCAGTGTGGCTATAGCGGCCGTGCGGTAGGAATGGCGGGCGTCCACGACCTTCTTCCAAGCTTTCTGCTCGCTTGCGGAAAGCAGAGTTGTGATGGTCCCTTGCCAGAGGTCCTGCGTTTGAGGTCCTTTGCCATGTACGGTGTAGCTGGTGCGGGCGAGGTTCGTGAGCGTGGCCTTCACCGTGGCTGGGGTGGCACGCTCAACCGAGTTGCGCACCCAGCTCTCTACCTGAGTGCGCCATTCCTGCATGGAGACCTCCACGGAACCCTTCGCAGCAGTGGTGAGGCGCTTCAACTTCTCTTCCGGAAGGTTCAGCACGCGTTTGGCATCACCCACCTGCGCCATCATGATATCAAGCAGGCGTTTGCGTTCGTTCACACCGATGTGATAAAGATGGCGTGAGATCTCCACCTCCATGTCTGGTTTCTCCTCCTCCGGATCGACTTCACTCGGATGGTGAGCGGCAGCATCGCTGCGATTTTGGTTTGGCGATGCACTGACCAGTGCCTTCCACTGTTTCAACTGTGCGCTGTCGAGCAGCGCGGCGAGCTTATTCTCGTCCACCTTGGCAGCCGTGTTGAAAAGCTGGTAGGTTGGATAGCTCCAATACTCCTGCATCTCGTCACGCAGCAGCGGCTCCATCAGCGGGCGCAGCAGCGGTTCGAGTTCTGAGCGCTGCCTCGTGCTAAGAGCGAGCGTCTTGTCCATCTCAGCCAAAGTGGCCGCGGCGAGGGCGCTGCTCATGCGCGTCTTCCGCTCGGAAGCACCTGCTTGCATTTCATGGAGCTCGCCCTCGCTGAAAAGCTTCTTCAAACCCTCCTCCCATACTTTCTGCTTGGGCGGTTGGTCTTCTTCCATGACGCCAAAAAAGTAGTTTCGGCGCGACTTCCGGTCTGCTGCAGACCAGCCTTGGATGATCTTGATCCACTTCTTTTTCGACGTGTCCAGACTTGCTGTTACCGCCTGCTTCGCAAGGTCTTCGAGTTCTCTTTTGCGCTTCGGATCGAGATTCAGGCCATTCACATAGCTGTCCAGCTCTCGTCCGATGAGTTCCTCCATCTGCATTTGCGCCTGCTGCTCGCTGGGTTTGAGTGAATCGACTAGTTCCGCTTCCTCTCTGATTTTGTTTTCAGCCATCAGCTGCTGCCACTGCTTCACCAAGTCCGTGCCGATCAGGCTCGAGATGGTCTCCACCCATCTCTTTTCGAGGTCGGTGCCCTTGGGTCGGACAAAGCGCGCGGCGAAGCTATTGCTCTGGCCCATCGCCGCGAGCCGTTGCTCCTCTGGTAATGACGAGAGCAACTCCATGCCCGCAGACAGTTCGGTGGCCACATGCTCATCTACCAGCTTCTTTGCCGCTGTGAACAGCTCATCCACCTTGGACTGCGCGAGCTTCAGCTCCTTCCGGAGGCTCTCGATGAGCAGGCGCAGCTCCTCATCCATGGACACTCGGCCGGTGCTGGCCCAGCGTTCGAGAAAGGACTCCATCTGCTTTCTGACCTCTGCCCTTTGCTTGGCTCGTTTGGCGATGGCTACGGCTGCGCGTTCAGGGCCAAGACGCCTCTTCACGATCTCCTGCCACTCCATTGAAAGGTCTGGCAAGGTCCAGCCCTCGATGGAGAGACGTTTTTCTGTCTGATCCATCTTCCACTGGGCGATTCGCCGCGCCGCGGATGCGTCATCTTGGTGATTCACGAGGTAAAACCGCAGCGACTCGATGTAGCGAGGTCGCCATGCCTTGATCGACGCCGCGATCAAAGGCTCCGCATCTTTCAGAATCGACACCTTTTCCTCTGCAGTCATCTCCACCTCCTTCTCTGCCAATTTGAGTGCCCATTCCAACTGCCGCGTCAGCTGCTCTTTTTTTCCAGCCTGCCCATCATCCGCCAGTTTTTCGAGTGCTTTCTCCGAATCGGGCCCGAGGGACTTCTTGGAATCCGCTCGTGTTGTGAACGGTGCGGCTTGAAGAGTGAACGCAGCATGCAAAATGGCCCAAGCACCTGCCAACGCGTGCCAGCATGGATTTGTCATTTGCCGTTCGATCTTTCTCATTTGGCTTCCTCCAGCTTGCTGAAGTAATTATCCAACCCGGTCTTGAATTCTTCCGGCAGTTCGCGGCCAGCTTTGCCAGTGGCTTGGCCAACAGGCCGTGTTTCGACTTGGCTGGCGGTGTCATTGCCCTCCCCGAGATCCGCGAGTGCGGCGAGGCTGCTGGAGGCAGCGCTGCCTCCTCCGCCCGGGCCTCCGCCACCACCGCCCCCTCCTTTGGGATTTGGGCGCTTGGCTTGCAGCAGCAACTCAATGGCTTCCGTCTCCGCTGCGATCGCTGGAGTCCCTGTGTTCGGCTTATCGAGGATCGTGCCGGCTTCGTCCATTACCTGCATGACAGCATCGAGCAGTTTGAGTTCCTTGCCAAATTTCTGATTGCCATCAGGAAGCTGCATAATGGCATCCAAAGCACCAAGCACATTTTGGCGGATGCCAAATTGTTTTGAGGCGAGGCCGTTCGATTTTGTCGAGTAAACCTCGGTATTCAGTGCTGGCTTCGCATTCTCGAGCTCGCGGGTTTCATCTCGCAGCTTCATCTCATCTCGCAGCGCCTTCATCACTTTCAGAACGATTTCTGGCGGCAAGCTGTCGGAGCTGCAGGAGCTGCAGGCCTTGCATTCGCTGGCTGCTACCATTTCCTCCGCCCAGCGGTCAAGTGTGTCAGCCCAGAACTCCGCCCCAATCATGCTGCTGCCGCTGAGATTCAGTGCGGCTTTGTCTCCAAGGGTTTGGAGCGCTTTCACAACCTGCATTTCCTTCATTTGGCTGATGACCTTCTTGAAGTGCAACTCCGGCTTGCGTGCGTAGTAGGCCTCAAGGTCGCTCTGAATGATTCGCACCACCTCGCTCTGCCCCTTTTCGTGTTCAGCAATGCTTGCCGCCTCTTTGACCGGCTGTTTTTCCAGCCCGAAGGCGCTGAGTGTCTTCGTGTTTAAATCCTTCGCCGCCATCATTTGATCGCGTGAGGCCTTTTTGAGCCGCTTTACGAAGGTGCTGGCCTCCAAACTGGCCAAAACAGCCGCCAGCTCGTCGGAGACCTTCGCGAACTCGGCGAGCAGCAATTCCTGCTCCTCGATGGCCTCGTCCATTTTTTGCTGCGCGGGCGTTTGTGGCTGTTCCTCGGCCTTTTTGCCTTCTTTCGGCGGCGCGGCGGCCATCTGCGTCGTCGGCAATTTCAGCGTGCTGGGCTTCGGCGGAGCCGGTTTGGCATTGGGATCGTTTTTAGCCTCCACCGGCTTGCTCATCGAACCTTCGCGATCCGCGATGCTCGGCATGTTGGCCTTCTTTTGCTCTTCATCGCTCGGTTTGCTTTGTGAGCCGCTTTTCGGTGATTGTTCGCCGTTTGCGAGCTGTTGAGCGGAGTTTTTTTGACTTTGTTGACCAGATTGACTGGTCTGAGTTTTCGCTCCGGCGCTCTGTTTGAGCAGATCCGCGACACTCGGCATTTTTTTCAATGCGATATCTTGGAGCGATTGGAGCATCGTGGCCCAACTTTCGAGGCGTTGGGCATCAAACTCATCATTCTGCGTGGCCTGTTGGACGAGGCTGCGACCGCTTTGATTGAGAGCGCCGAGTCGCGCGGCATTCGCGGTTTCCGCGCTGGCTTGTTGAGCGACTTTTCGGCGATTTTCAGGCCGATCAAGCTCCTCGGGCTTCATCTGGCGCAGTTCGCGATTCGTGGCGTGTAGCTGCTGCTCGCGTTCGTAGGTTTCGCGGGCGGATTCGAGCCATTTGCCGAACTGCTCGGTGAGCCAGAGCGCGTGATCCGTCTTGTTGAGAATCTGAAGCTGGAAAGCGGCGGAGTAGGCGCGTTTGCGCCCCGGCAGGTAATCTTCGGCCCAGGCACGGATTTCGAGCGTTTGCGGCGTCACGCCATCGCGCACGGCGGAGAAGGTGGCTTTCGCGTTGAGAGTCTTCTTCTCCGGTTCACCGGCCGCGGCGATCTTGTCGCCCTTGGTGGATTCGTCGTTTACGCTGCGCCATTCGAGACCGACGCGTTGAATGCCAAAATCATCCTGCGCATCGACTTCGAAGGTCACGACTTCGGTATCGAGAACGACCTGCTCAAGCGATTCGCGACGCGCAGCAAGCCTCGGCGCCTCGTCCTCAACCGCGTGCAGTCGCAGCACGAGCGGCTCGCGGGGTTCTAGGCCATCGCGATCCTTCCACGTCATCGTTTTCTCCGCGTCCGCGGCGAGCTCGCTGAAGCTCGTCGTCATTTTGTCGCCGGAAACCGTCTGCGATTGGCCATCGAGCGAGGCGCTGGCGAGTTCGCGGCTCGCGGTGGCTTCGATGGAGGCCTGCGCACCTTTCAACACGCTCAACGAACCGCCGCGCACCTCGATGACGGGCTGCGTTTGGTATTTCAGATACGCTGGCAGCTTCGTGCGCACGGCGAGCGTCGTGAGTTCCGGTCTCGCCCGCGGCAGTACGGCGATTTGCTCGCGCACGTCGCCAAGCGAGAGCTTCAAGGTGGCGTCGTCCTTCTGCGGCGGCAGGGCGAGCACATACGCGCCGTCTTTGAGCGTGCTTTGAATGAGCGGCTGGCCTTCGAGGCTCGCCTTCGCGCCTTGCGGCGACCAGCGCGTTTCTTTGTCGAGCTTTACCGTGAGCTTCACCGGCTCTGCGAGCGGCACGACGAGCTTTTCAGGCAGCGGCACGATGCGCGCAAAGGTGAAGCGCTCAATGTTCTTCCACGGCATCAGCCATCGGGCCATTGTGTTTTTCGTAGCAAGGGGAATACCAAACCACGCAAGAGCGAAAAGGAGCATCAGCAAACTCGCCGCCCAGGTCCAGCGCGTGAGAACACGGGTTGGCATGGCAGAGTTGAGCTCTTTGTCTCGCACCGCGTCAGCCGCCTGCTGTGCAGCAGCCTGTACCAGCCGCTCGCTGCGGCTTGTGTCTTCTTGCCGTGAAAGCTCCACGATGCCGAGCAGTTGATCGCTAAGGCGTGGGAAGGTGCGCTTGAGCAGGCGAGCCGCGTCTTCAAGACGGCGCTGACGCCACACCCACCGATGCCATTTGAGCGGCAGCCCAAGACCCAACACCGCCGAACCACCCAGCATGAGCATCCAGCGCGCCCAAACGGGCGTGTCGATGAAACGATCCAGAACAAACAACATCAGCCATGACACATAGACCCCTGCTACTCCAGCAAGCAGACCCTCCAGCACCTTCACTACCCAAACGCGCCGGCGAAAGTCTGCGAGCTTGGACTCCAAGATTGGAGGAAGGGTCGTTTTCATCGGCAGAATGGTGCGTGGAGAAGCGCGCCTGTGCCAGAAATAAAATGCGGCCCATCGGTGAAAGTGTGCTGTTCAGATGCTTTGAATCCGCTTTTTTGACGGTCGTGCCCACGCCCCCAATGTCATCATCACAGGTGTCTCGAAAATTCAGGTCGTGATTTGATTGATGATCGAAGAAATGATCTGAGCTTCACTGGATTGGAGAAAAGTCTGCCGCCTTCATGTACACACTCTTTACGCCTTCCGAATGGGGTTCGATCGTGAGTGAGCCATCCTTCTCGGATGCTGCTTTTGCCTGGATCCATTCCGGGTCGGCACGGAAGGCCCCGAAGGAGGCAAGGCCCGCCTGCTTGCTGTCATGGGCGAGAATGTAGATGAGCTTCGTCCCTGCGCCTTTATCGGCATCGATCGGCGTCCAGTAGGCGAGGTGGCTCATGCCGTGTTTGCTGAAAAGCTTCATCGTGTGATCACGGAAGCGGGCGTGCAGGGCATCGAGCTTGTTGGGAGGCGTGGTGTAGGTGCGCATCTCAAAGACGCGTGGCTTGCCACTCTTTTCGATCTTCAAAGCGGGCGAGTAATTCGTCGGTATCATGAAAATGGACTCTGGTGCCTTCGCAAGGATCTTACCGCCCTCCTCACTGGCTTTTCGGGCCGCCTGCCACTCAGGATCGGTGCCGAAGGCTTTGAAACTCTCTTTTGCTGCCTCGCGGCTCGCATGCTCCAAAACATAGATCAGCGTCGTCTTCGAGCCGTTGTCCTCATCCACCGGCACCCAGTAGCCGATGTTCTTCATGCCGTGTTTTTCGAAAAGCTTGCAAGTGTGATCACGGAAGCGCTTCTGCAGCGCATCGAGCTTCCCATCATGGCAGGTATAAATCCGCAGTTCATAGATGGGATCGGCAGCAGCCCGTGAGAAGGCGGAAAGGACAAACGCGGCGGCGAGGGTGGTGAGGAGCTTCATGGGTCTAAAGAACCTGCAATGGCATGCGCTTCTATCCTCGACTTCTGCCAGCCGCGCTGCTCTTTCCGCGCATGACCACTACCTTCATCCTCAAGTGTCTAGGCATCGGCATTGTTAGCGGCATCATTGCTGCGCTTTGCGGTGTGGGTGGGGGTGTGGTCATGGTGCCGGGCTTTGTGCTGCTGATGGGACTGTCGCAGAAGACTGCGGTTGCCACCTCTCTGGCCATCATCATCCCCACCGCGCTCATGGCCACGACTCAAAACATCCGTGCTGGGCTGGTCAACTGGCAGGTGGCGGGGATCACTGCGGTTGCGTCATCGCTATTGGCTTACTTTGGGTCCAGTTGGCTCAAATCCATGAGCGATGAGCGGCTAACGAAGATCTTTGGCGTGCTGCTGATCGTCTTCGGTGTGCGTATGCTTTGGGTGGGGAAGGCTTGAATAAGGCTTCAGCCGCCTTGAACAGGTGGCATCACCGCCACCTCGGCCCCCTCGTGCAGTTTCGCATCACGCTTCACATAGCTTTGATCCAACGCCAGCAGCAGGCTACCATCCCAGGCACGGAGGCCAGGCCAGCGTTCGAAGAGCGTTTCGAGCAAAGCACCCATCGTCGACCCTTCGCCGCAAGTCACCGGCACCTCGTCTGCGCCAGTGATGTCCTTGAGCACTGAGAAAAATAGCACGCGCACGGTCATGGCTTAGGAGGGGTTCAGAATGCCGATGCAAGGCAGGTTTCGAAAGTGGCCTTGATAGTCCATGCCATAGCCAACGACGAACTCGTTTTCGATCTCGAAGCCAATGTCCTCGACAGTCACATTCCGCACACGTTCACGCTTCTTCGCCAGTAGTACGACTGTGCGCAAGCTGGCCGGCCGCTGCGCGTTGATCTTGTCCCGCAAAACGCTGAGGGTGAGGCCGGTGTCGAGGATGTCATCGAGCAGTAGCACATCCTTGCCTTCGAAGTTGAGGTCCGCAGGCCAGTCCATCCGCACGTCACCGCTGCTCGCGAAACCACCGTGGTAGCTGTTGGCGCTCAGCGTATGGAGTTTCACAGGTATTTCGAGCTGCCTCAAAAGGTCCGCTACAAAAAATAATGCGCCATCCATCAATGCCACCACGCTTACCGTGCGCCCGGCAAAAACGCGATTTAGCTCTGCGGCCATTCGGACCACACGTGTCTGGATCTGCTCCGCAGAGAGCAGGATTCGTTCGAGATCAGCAAACAGTCCTGTGACAGCTTTTGCCATGGCGTAGGTGTTCTAACGCGCGGCTGCGGAGTGACAAACGGTATCTGCACCTGCGCGAGAATACCGAAACAAGATGCTCGCTGCCTTCGTCACTACGCCATGCGCCTTCTGCTCATCCTCGTCGCCCTCTGCTCGTCGCTCCAAGCGGCTCCTCCAAACATCATTTTCGTTCTCGCCGATGACCTTGGTTATGGCGACCTTGGCTGTATGGGTGGAACGGATATCGCCACGCCGAACATAGATCGACTTGCGGCGGAGGGCGTGAAGTTCACCGATTTCTATGCGAATGCGCCGGTCTGCACACCCACACGCACCGGCTTTATGACCGGACGCTGGCAGCAGCGCTGCGGTATCGAGTTCGCCTTTGGTTATCAGGTCGAGCAATTCCGTCGCGTGAACGACGAGTGGGTGGCGGAGAAGGATTTTCATGGCTTGGGACTACCTTTGACCGAGATTACGCTCGCGCAGAAGCTTAAAACCGTGGGCTATGCGACCGGTGTATTTGGCAAATGGCATCTAGGCTTCAAAGACGAGTTTAACCCAGTCAATCGGGGCTTTGACGAGTACTTCGGCGAATTGCTAGGTCACTGTGACTACTATCAGCATGCTTACTACGACGGCACTTACGCGCTGCGGGAAGGTCTCAAGCCTGTGAAGCTCGAAGGCTATTTCACTGACCTGATCAACAACCGGGCTGCCAAATTTATCCGAGACCATGCAAAGCAGCCTTTCTTTCTCTATGTGCCCCACCTCGCTGTTCATGCACCGTTTCAGCCGCCGGATGCACCGCAGACACCGAGGGTCACGAAAAAAAGCATGCATCATGGCAGCCGCTTGATTTACAAGGCGATGGTCGAGCGCATCGACAAAGGTGTCGGCATGATTCTCGCCGAGCTCGAAAGAAGCGGACTCGCGGAAAACACACTGGTCGTTTTCTCCAGTGACAATGGTGGCGAGCGCTACAGTCGTAACACGCCGCTTTTCCATCATAAGGCCACCCTCTGGGAAGGCGGCATTCGCGTGCCCTGCCTCATGCGCTGGCCGGCGAAACTACCGAAAGGCAAAACGACCTCGCAAATGGCCATCACGATGGATTTGCACGCCACCTTCGCTGCTGCCGCAGGTGCCAAAACGCCACCCGGAAAGCTCCTCGACGGCATCGACCTCGTCCCGCTGCTCACTAGCGATGCCAAGCCCGTCGACCGCACTTTCTTTTGGCGAATCGACCGCTCGAATCGCAAGCAGAAGGCCATCCGCCACGGCAAATGGAAGTACATCAACGATGGCAACACGATGGACCTGCTCTTCGACCTCGAAGCCGACATCGGCGAGCGCACGAACCTCGGTTACCAGCATCCTGAAATCGTCGAAGACCTCCAAGAGCGTCTCAAAGCCTGGGAAGCGGAGATCGATGCCACCGAGCGGGAGATTCTCGTGAAGTGAGATGAAATGCGCCGCCGGTTTCGCCGTTCTCGCGCGGCCATGAAACGTGCTTTTCTCTTCCTCGCCCTTTGCTCATCGCTCTTTGCCGCGAAGCCGAATATCGTCGTGATCCTGAGTGATGACTACGGCTGGGGCAGCGTCGGCTGCTATGGCGCGAATCCGGAGTTGGTGAGCACGCCGAACCTCGACCGGCTTGCGAAGGAAGGCCGCCGCTTCACGGATGCGCTCACAACTTCGTCCGTTTGCTCGCCCACACGCTACGCGATGATGACAGGCCGCTACTGCTGGCGCACATCGCTCATCAGCGAGGTCTTGAGCACGGTGGCGCCGCTGCACATCGAGACGACTCGGCTGACGATGGCTTCGATGCTCAAATCACAAGGCTATAACTGTGCCGCCGTTGGCAAATGGCATCTTGGTTACGGCATGGCGGAGCGCTGTGATTACACGAAGGAGTTGAAGCCCGGGCCGCTCGAAATCGGCTTCGACTACCACTTTGGCGTGCCGAGCAATCATGGCGATATGGCCGGTGTGTATGTCGAAAACCACTGGGTGGCCGGTTTGAACAAGAAAAACCCATCGCAGCCAAGTCCGCCGTATGTCACGATGGGTCAGCAGAAGGGCAAAGCGGTCAAAACGCTCGATTTGAATGCCCCAAAGCGTGTGGACGAAAACGTGATGGAGACGCTCACGGACAAGATCGTGAACTGGATCGGCCAGCAGAGCGCGGAGAAGCCTTTTTTCGTCTATTTCACGCCGGTGGCCGTGCACAACCCTATCACGCCATCGAAGGGCACGGCGGGCAAAAGCAAAGGCGGGCCGTTTTGCGATTTCATCAGCGATCTGGACCTCAGTGTGGGCCGCGTGCTCGATGTGCTGGATCAAAAAGGCTTCGCCAAGGACACGTTAGTCATCTTTACAAGCGACAACGGCGGCGTGAACAAGCCGGAGAATGCCAATCTCGTGCAAACCGATGCGCAGAAGGTCGGCTTGAAGCCCGTGGGGCCGTTCCGCGGAGGCAAGCATGATGTGTGGGAAGGTGGTTTCCGCGTGCCGTACCTCGTGCGTTGGCCTGGTCACGTGCCTGCGGGAACGGTCTGCGATGAAACGATCAGCATCGTCGATACCTTGGCCAGCGTGGCGAAGATTACGGGCTATGCCTTGCCGAAAGTCAGCGAAGGTGCGGAGGATAGCCACGACATCTCGAAGGCTTGGCTGGGTGAAAAATATGAAGACTCGCTGCGGCCGGATGTGATCGTGCATAGCGCGGATGGCGTCTTTGCGATTCGCAAAGGGCCGCACAAATGGATCGAAGGTGTTCCAGCGGATGATGTGAAGCCTTCGGCGAAGAAGGCGCATGCCTCGCAGTATCAGCGAATGCTGTTTGATCTGAAAAATGACATCGCGGAAGAGAAGAACCTCTCCGCGGCGCATCCTGAGGTTGTCACAGAGCTCGAAGTATTGCTGAATCGCTACCGTGACGGCGGCTACAGCCGTGAACTGCCGCCCGCAGGCGTGAAGTCAAAGGCCGCGTTTGAGCCGCTGCCGCCGCTGAAGAATGCCGATCCACTTGATCTGATGAAGTTCAAAGGCTGGACGCAGCGCGATGGCGCGTGGTTTGCGAAAGCGGGCGACAAAGGCGCGCCATTCACCGGGCCGCTGAAGATGCTCAATGGCGTGCTGGAGTTCCAGATTCGTCTCGGAGATGCGGATCGGCACTCGCTGCGCATTCATACCGTCGATCAGGCGCACAGCTTCCGTGTGGTGCTTTCACGCGCGAATCTCGACATCACGCTCATTTCGCCCGAGATGCTGTCTCTGGCCAAAACACGGGTGAAGTTTAAGACGAGCGAATGGCTCACGGTGCGCCTCACCTTCCAAAATGACGAATTGACCGTCCAATGCGCTGGCACCACTGCGAAAGCTAAACATGCCATTTTTTCCGCGGAGAAAAATCAGGCGAATTTCATCGCGTTCGAGGGTGAGGTTGGCCTGCGCGGCGTGCAAATCGCACACTGATCAGTTTCCGAAGAGCGATTTGCGCTTGGCGGGCTCAGGCTGTGGAGCAACCTGCTTTGCACGCTCTTTGTCCGCGGTGTTTTTATACCAGATAAAGCCATTCACCTTAGCGTTGTAGATTAAGTCTCGGAAGTCAGACTTCATCTGTGGGTCGTTGATGAGGGCGCCAAGGAGTCCTTTGCCGTTGGTGATGTTCTTGGCCGCCATGGAGAAGCTATCGGCAGCTTCTTTAATGGACTTCATGGCATCGTCTGCCGTGGTCATGGCCTTGTCTACCTTGGCGATGGGTGCGTCCAGCTTTTCGATGAGCGGTGAAATTTTCTTTGAGCTGTCTTCAATGGCTGAGGAAGCATTCTTGAAGCTAGTGGCTGCCTCTTTGAGTTCGGCGATGGCTTCTTTGAGATTTTTCGCGTTTTCTTCATTCAGGAGCTTCTCATCCACACGCGTGAGCGTGGAGTCGAGCTTTGTCATGCCGTTCTTGAATTTCTCGATGGTGTCTTTGGAAAGGGCCTCCTGATTTACTTTGGTCATGGCCTGCTTGATTTCGGTTAGCGCGGGCTTGAGGTCATCTTCCAGCACCGAGCTAACTTGCTTGCCGATGCGCTCCGCAGCGCTCTGGAGATCGCTGAGGCCACCGGCCTCCTGACCCTTGATGATGCCGTCTTGAGTTTCGCTAATGAATTCTTCGGTGAGGTGCTTTGGAGGCTCAATGTCCACATATGCATCCCCCATGAGTCCTGCGGTCGTGACGGTGAAGGTAGAGCCGGAGGGAATTTTTTCGCCTTCGAAGATTTCGAGGTCGATGATGACGCCGGTGTAGGTTTCGTTGTGGCGTGGTTTGTTTTTTACCTTGCCGATGCGTTTGCCGGCAAGCACGACGGGCGAGGCCTCTTTGAGGCCGGAAGCGTTGGGAAAGCTGACGCTTAGGAAATAGCTTCCTTTGAAGAGGTCACGTACGCTGCCGAATTGCAGCACGAGGAGGCTGAGCATGATGAGCCCAATGGTGAGGAACAGCCCGACGAGCAGCTCGGTTTTTTTGTCGCGTTCTTCCATGGTGGTGTGGGTGAAGGATCAGGGTTTGGAGAGGGTGGTTTAGAAATCGACCTCGGCGCGACCGTTGATGAAGTCTTGAACAACGGGATCTTCACTGGCGCGGAGCTCTTCCTTTGTGCCGAGAAAGCGAAGAAGACCATCTTTGAGCATCGCGATGCGATCGGCAATTTTGAAGAGGCTTTTCATGTCGTGCGTGACGACAAGCGAGGTGATGCCATGGCGTTCCTGAAGGCGCAGAATGACGGTGTCGATCACGTCGGAGACGACCGGGTCGAGTGATGAGGTGGGTTCATCGTAAAGAATGCACTGGGCTCTGGTAACAATGGCGCGGGCGATTCCGGCACGCTTGCGCATGCCACCGGAGAGATTCACCGGTAGTTTGTCTCCATGTTTGGAGAGGCCCACGACTTCAAGAGCATCACGCACGCGCTCCTTGATCTCCTTCTTGTCACGCAGACCGGCCTCAAGAAGAGGAAAAGCCACGTTTCGCTCCACAGTCAGGCTGTCAAAGAGCGCGGCATTTTGGAAGAGCATGCTTACCCGCTGGCGCACGGGCGCCAATTCACGCTCGCGTAGGCCATTGACCTGGATGCCATCCACCCGAATGATGCCAGCATCGGGCTGCATCAGGCCAATGACGTGCTTCATGGTCACAGTCTTGCCCTCACCGCTGGGGCCAATGATGCAGAGCGTTTCGCCGCGCCAGACATCAAGGTCGATGCCGCGCAGGATTTCCTGCCAGCCGAGGCGCTTGTGCAGGCCGCGGATGCGGATGAAGGGCTCTTGGGTTCGATCGATCATGCGGCGGGTTCAGGCTAGACGTTGTTGCCCAGCGGCCAGATGTAATTCAGCAGGATGGAGAGAAAGAAATTGGCGATGAGCATCACCAGCGAGCTGATGACGACTGCTCGCGTGGTGCCGATGCCAACGCCGACTGCACCATTTTCCGCACGCAGACCCTGGTGGCAGGCCACGAGGGTGATGATGATGCCAAACACAAAGCCCTTGATCATGCCGATGACGATGTCCCACTGGTTGGTATGGTCGACCATATGGCTCAGGAACCAAGGGGCTGGAATGCCGTAGCCATATACGGCCACCAAGTAAGAGGCCAGTAGGCCAAAGGAGATCGACTCCGCCACCAGCATGGGCATGGAGATCATCATAGCGATGAAGCGCGGCAGCACGAGGTAGTCCACCGGGTGCACGCCCATCACTCGGAGGGCATCCACCTGCTCCGTGACTTTCATGGTGCCAATGTCCGCAGCCATTGCGGCACCCACGCGGCCACCGACCATGAGGCCGGCGAGCACAGGCCCCAGTTCACGGCACAACGCCACGGATACGATGGCTCCTACGCTGCTCTCCACGCCGAAGTCTTTGAACTTCGCGTAAGTCTGGAAGGTGAAGACCGCGCCGGTGAAGGCGCCGGTCACGATCACGACCGCCTGCGAGCCATAGCCGATGGAGACGATCTGCTGGGCCACCAAGTTCAGCCGCCAAACATGGTTGGTGAATGCGATCATCAGATCGCGCACCAGAAAGGCGATCTGGCCCATGTAAGAAATGAAATGCAGGAAAGCTCTGCCGGGGATTCGGATGACTTCAGTCACGGTGTGCATGATGGCAGAGACCGGCCGGAAGGCAAACAACGGCTTGGTCACTAGGCCGAGCTTTCGGGTGCCAAGCCGCCGGATAGGCTCTAGGGTCTGCCGCAGTGAAGTCCCTCATGTGTTTTTCTGTCTGCCTACTTGCAGCTTCGCATCCGCTGCGGGCGCTGGATTTGGCCACTGCCGAAGCTTATTCGCTTCAAACCGGTGGCACGGCCTTCTTGGTCCAATTAAAGGGCAAAACCATCCGCGAGACCTATGCGAACGGTGGCGGCAAAAGCATCCCGCAGAAGATTTACAGCGGAACGAAGGCCTTTTGGAGTCTTACAGCCCTTGTCGCGGCCGAGAAGGGGATTTTGAAGCTCGACGAGCTTGTGGCCGACACGATCACAGAGTGGTCTCAGGACAAAACGAAGCGCACGATCGTCATTCGTGACCTGCTCAACTTCAGCAGTGGACTTTCACCGATGCCGGAGCTGCATGAGAACAACCATTCAGACCGCACGGCCGCCGCGTTGAAGGCCCGCAGCCTCGCGAAGCCAGGCGAAAAGTTCTTTTATGGTCCTGCGAGCCTCCAAGTGTTTCACGAGGTGCTGGCGAGAAGGCTCGTCAACAAATCGCCCATACGTTTCTTGGAGCGCGAGGTGCTCGTGCCGCTTGGCCTCGGTTCGCAACGTTACCTGCCGGATGGCAAAGGTATGCCGCTGTTGGCCGCTGGATGGATGCAGACGGCCCGCGAGTGGAGCCGCCTCGGTAGCATGATTCTCGAAAGCGGGGAACCTGTGCTCGATACCGGTAAAGGTTTCTTCGCTGAAGTGAGCCGAGGTAGCAAGGCGAACGCGGCCTATGCCTACGGCTTCTGGAACAACCAGGCGGCGGGCTCGGCAAGCAGCCGTGAAATCGACGTAGAGACGATGATGGAGCGGAAGCTCGTGGCCCAATCTTGGAAAAACATTTGCCTGAGCAAAGCTGCGCCAGTGGATCTCATCGCCTGCATTGGCAGTTACGGTCAGCGGCTTTACGTCCTACCCTCTCTGGATCTCATCATCGTGCGGCTGGGCCGAGGTGGCGACTTCAAGGATGCGCCGTTCTTGAAGGCGTTGTTTGGGGAGAGGAAGTGAACGCGGAACCGATTTCATCGCGCCTGCACACGGCATATCTTGCTTTCATCCGGGCTTCGGGCTTCAATTCCACCTTCATCCAATGTCCAGCCAAGCCCGATCCACCGGCATCGTCTCTGTCGCCATCCTGTGCAGCCGCATCCTCGGGCTCGTGCGTGATCAAGTGCTTGGCGGCGTTTTTGGCATGAAATTCGCCGGCATCTTCACGATGGCGTTCCGCACGCCGAACATGCTGCGGGACCTTTTTGCCGAAGGAGCGCTCTCGACAGCCTTTGTGACCACTTTCTCAAAGAAGATCCAAATCGAGGGTGATGAAGCCGCCTGGGTCCTTGGAAGGAAAATGATGTCCCTCTCGCTGTGCTTCATGACGATGGTGGCGGCGGCAGGCACCGCGTTAGCACCTGTGATCTTCCCGCTGCTCACGCTCGGGTGGAAAGATGAAAGCAGCGTGGCTTTGGGCGTGTGGTTGGCGCAGATCATGTATCCCTTCATCACCATCGTGTCCCTCACGGCGCTGGTGATGGGCATGTTGAACGCCAAAAAAGTTTTTTTTGTCCCGGCGGTAGCATCCGCATTTTTCAACCTGGGTTGCATCATCGGTGGCTACGCCTGCGCGTGGATTATCGACACGCCGTTTCGCGTTGGCGTGATCACGGAAAAGGGGCTTGCAGGCTTCGCGGTGGGCACGCTGATCGGTGGCGTGATGCAACTCGCAGTGCAGATCCCATCCTTGAAGAGGGCGGGTTTTCGATTTGGTGTTGATTTTGGCTGGAATGATAGCGGCGTGAAGGAGGTGCTACACCTGATGTGGCCCTCGCTCGTCGCAGCGGGCGGCACACAGGTGAATGTGTTCCTAAATTCGATCTTTGCCTCGTTTACACCTGGACAAGAGGCTGCCGCAGGCTGGCTCGGCTATGCGCAAAGGCTTCAGCAACTGCCGCTCGGCCTGTTCGGCGTGGCTGTTGCCACGGTGACGCTGCCGATGCTCTCGCGTCTGGCCACGGAAGGCATCACACCGGCGTTTCGCGGTGCTTTGGCGAAAGGTCTGCGCCTCGTGCTCTTCCTCACGCTGCCCTGCGCGGCGGGGTTGGCGCTGCTTTCGCACGAAATCATCTCCGTCATTTTTGAGCACGGCCGCGTGAAAGCCTACGATGTGGCGCAGACCGCTGCGCCGCTCCAAGCTTTTGCCTTCGGCCTTGTCTTCTACGCCGCGATCAAGGTGCTGCAGCCGTCCTTCTATACCATCGGCAAGCGCTTCATTCCGATGTACACCTCCCTTGCTGTGATCGCTTTCACTGCGGCCGCGAATGCCTTCACCGTCTTTGTGCTGAGATGGGACCACACCGCTCTCGCTTGGGGGACGGCTATCGGTCTGGCTCTGAACTTCACCGTGCTTTACCTAGCCATGCGAAAGTTTGCGAAAGGTCTAGAAACCACCTCACTGATCGCGTCACTGAGTCGTATTGGTCTCGCTACTGGCGCGATGGGTGGACTTTGCCTCGCGTCCAAATACACGTTGATGGCGGATTGGCCACATTTGAGCATGATCGCCCGTTGTGCCACCCTTGGAGTCACCATCACTGCTGGTGCGGCCATCTATTTCGCCCTCACGAAAAAGCTCAAAGTCGAGGAGTCCGGGGAGTTTCTCTCCATCATCAGCCGCCGCTTCGGTCAACGTTGATCCCTCTATGCAATCCCAGCGTCTCTGGCTTCAAGTGATTGCTTTTCTCGTCCTTGTCTGGGCGGGTGTGGCGGTCGTTATGTGGGCCACGGAAGACTCTGTGTTTACGCCCGAAAAGACATTGTCTCTAATGAGCCAGGCTCCGTGGTTTGGGGACGAGCACCTGGCTCATGAGCAGCGTATGAAGCATCTCGACAAAGTGATCTCATCCGTCGTGAAGCTCGACTTTTCTCAACGCGCTCTCATGCGTGAGGATGGCGAGGAGACCATCGATCGCTTCATGAAGTCCCTCACCGACGAGGAAAAGAGTGAGTACATCGGCCGCGTGGTCGAGGAGCACTTCAACGCGGTGATGAAGGGCATCGACAAACTCCCCGCTGAGGACCGTCGCCGCATCGTGGGAAGCATTCACCGTGACATCAAGAAGCGCACTGCGAAGAACCCGGAAATGCAGATACTCATCGACATGGACCCCGCAGGCTTTGAGAAAAATTTCACCAAGGATATGGGCCTCTTCTTCAAAGAAGCCCCGCTCGGCGCGAAGCTGGAGATGGCCCCGATGCTCGAATCCTTCCACGCTCGCATGCAGGGACTGCGTCGGTGAGGGGGCGCAAAAAAGGCGAAAATGTGATTCCCGCTTTTCTTGAGTTTAGACCGATCCTCAAAATGTCTGCCTGATTCCCGGCAACGGGGCAACGTCATTGGTTCGTTAGCTATTGTTGCAATAGCCTCCTCGCTCTTTCGTTGCCACGAAGGCCGCCGCGCTCGCCAGCCATGTCAGACATCCTTTTTGAGTAACAGTCTAAAACAGGCTATCTGAATCACTTGGTCTCGCCGTTGCCGACGTCACGCTTGGACTCAAGCACTTTGTCCACCAGGCCGTATTCGGCCGCTTGCGCAGCAGACATGTAGTTGTCGCGATCGGCGTCGCGCTCGATCTGCTCCACCGATTTGCCGGTGTGATGAGCAAGGATGCGGTTGAGACGCTTTTTGAGGCCGAACATGTATTCTACCGTGCGTTCCACATCACTCGCAGTGCCTCGAGCACCACCCGAGACTTGGTGGATCATGATGTCAGAGTTGGGCAGGGCATAGCGCTTGCCCTTTGTGCCGGCGGAAAGCAGCACTGCCCCCATCGAGGCCACAAGGCCGATGCTGTAGGTGCAAACATCACAGGTGAGGAACTGCATCGTGTCGTAGATCGCGAGGCCTGCGGTCACGCTGCCGCCGGGGCTGTTGATGTAGACGTTGATGTCCTTCTTCGGGTCCTGCATTTGGAGGAACAGCAGCTGAGCAATGATGATTGACGCCATTGTGTCATTCACTTCTCCACCAAGGAAGATGATGCGGTCCTTCAGCAGGCGGGAGTAGATGTCGTAGGCGCGCTCACCTCGGCCATCCGCCTCGATGACGGTGGGGACCATGTAAGCATTCGAAGGGGCGATTACGGACGGAAAATCGGTTGGGGTTGGAGTCATGTAGTTGAATGAAGAAGCAGGCATCTCCTCTTGTCAATCAAGCGGGCAGATTTCCTCCACCCGACACCGGACGAATCACCTTCTCCAGCACATAATCGTCCATCACGTAGCCGCTGCCGATGTCCGTCACGATGTCTTCCTTGAAGGTAAAACCATGGCGCAGGTAGGCGCGAATGGCGATGGCGTTCTTTTTGTTCACCCGCAGCCGTATGCGTTCAGCACCGTTCTCTCGGGCACGATCGGTCGTCCATGTCAAAGCCGCCGCACCCAAGCCGCGGCCATGCATCTGAGGCAGGAGATAGAGCTTGTTAATGAAGATGACCGACTCCTCCGGCAGCTTCTCAAAACTCACATAGCCCACCGCGCCCAGATGCTGCACCTCAATCAGCGCAAACCAAACGCCGCGCATCTCCATCTCGCGCGCCATCGCACCCGGCTCATACCAGATTCTCAGCATGTAGTGGATTTGGCCCACGGGAATGATGCCCGGGTAGCTGGCATGCCAGATCTCATGCGCCAGACGCTTCACCACTGGCAGTTCGCTGCTCCCGATGCGTCGGATGCGCACGGGTGGTGGCTCGGCCAATTCCACACCCAAATCCGAAAGCACCTTCGACCATGCCGCGAAGTCCGCTGGCGGCAGATGCGCGGCAATGTCCAGCCTCGAAGGCTCCACGATGCCTTCCTCGCGAATCTGCTCATGATCTGCCGGAAACTCCGCCTCCGGCAAAATCCGGCACGCGAGGAACCAGCAGGCCCACGCTCGCCAGATGCGCAGTTCTTTGTGGCCTTCGTTCATCCGCGTCGCGTAGTGCTGCCAGTGCCGCCGCGGATTGCCGATGAAGCGACCCTGCGGACGATTTTGCAGCATCCAAGCGATTGCCCGATACGGTGGCTCAACCGCATCGCAGGGCACAGACATCGCGCGATTGATGAGCAGGATGCTTTTGGCAGGGAAACCCTCCAGCCACAGGCACTGCGCATACTTCAGGCACGTTTCGACAAATGCTACCCCCCGGTGGTGACCTAGCGCCGCGATATCCTCCGAGGTGTAAGCACGATCAGGCGATGGGAGATGCGGGCAGGGAGACATGAGCGGACTAAATTGAGCATTGAGAAACCTCTGCCGCAAAAGAAGGATGTAGCTCATGACGCCCGCCGAACTCAAAGCCGCCCTCCGTGTGAAAGCACGTGAGCTGGGCTTTGATGACTGCCGCGTGACTACGGCAGCCCCTGCGAAGCATCGTGAACTTTACCAGCAATGGATCGCCGAGGGCAAACATGGCGAGATGGCCTGGATGGCCAAAAACATGGAGCGCCGCAGTGATCCTCGGCTCGTGCTCGAAGGTGCGAAAAGTGTCATCGTGCTCGCCACAAACTATTTCCAAGGCACGAAACCCGTCACCGACTACCGCATCGCCCGCTACGCATGGAATGAGGACTACCACGATCTCATCGAGAAGCGTTTGAAGGCCCTCGAAGACTTCCTCAATGCGCAAGGTGGCATCACGCGACGCTATGTCGATACCGGGCCTATGTTGGAGCGGGATTTTGCCAGTGAGGCCGGACTCGGCTGGGGTGGCAAAAGCACGATGCAGATCCATCGCCAGCTCGGGACGTGGTTCTTCCTCGCCGAGGTGCTCACCACGCTCGAGCTGCCGGCCGATGAACCGGCCCGTGACTTCTGCGGGAAATGCACGCGATGCATTGACGCCTGCCCCACGCAGGCCATCACCGGGCCGCGCACGATGGATGCGCGGCGCTGCGTGTCGTATCTCACCATCGAGCACAAAGGCAGCATCCCACTCGAGTTTCGCCAAGCAATCGGCGACCGCATCTACGGTTGCGATGACTGCCTCGAAGCCTGCCCCTGGAATCGCTTCGCCCAAGCCAGTCACGAAGCCGCCTTCCAAGCCCGTCAGAGCGTCTTCGCGAAAAGCCTGCGCGATTTCCTTTCGCTCACCGAAGACGAGTTTCGGGCGTTGTTTGCCAAATCACCCATCAAGCGCATCAAGCGCCACGCCTTCCTGAGGAACGTCTGCGTGGCTCTCGGCAACACCGGCACGGCGGAAGACCTTCCCGCCCTCCAACAAGCCGCCGCCGATCTTCATCCGCTGATCGCCGAGCATGCCGCGTGGGCGATCGAACAGATTGTGGCGCGAGGTTGAACGGTTTAACCGAGCGCTTCGAGCATCACCTTCAGCTTCGCGAGCTTCTCTTCCCAGTCGGTCTTTCGTTGCTGATGCTCGTCGAGCACCTTTTGCGGGACTTTGGAGGTGAAGTTCGTGTCGGCGAGCTTCGCGGTGACCTTTTCGAGCTCGGATTCGACCTTGGCGACTTCTTTGCCGACGCGGGCCTTTTCGGCCTCTACATCGATCAAACCGTCGAGAGGCAAGAAAAGCTCGCCAAGAGGCGTCAGAGCCGCTGGAGTGCCTTTTTTCGGCTGGAAGGCCGCATCGACCTCCAAGGGCTCCGCATTGAGAAGGATTCGCAGGACCTCGATTTCGTGCGCAGGCAGTTCGGAGGCCGGTTTGAGCACGAAACGAACCTTTTTGTTGATATTGAAGGTGCTCTTCAGACCACGGCCAAGCTCCACGGCCTTATACTTGTCGTTCGCGGCCTGTTCGTCCTCGGGAAGGATGCCGAAGTGGGCGAGTTCGTCCGCATCGAGCGGTTTCGGCCACGGGGCGAACATGATGCTCTTGCCGCCTTGGTTTTCAGGAAGGTCGGCGTTGAAGCCCATGCCGTGCCACAGCTCCTCGGTGATGAAGGGCATGAAGGGATGGAAAAGACGCAGCGTGTGCCCGAGCACGAAGTCGATGACGGCGAGGGTGTTCGCCTTGCGCTTCTCGTCGCTGCCTTGCAGCACGGCTTTGGAGGCCTCGACGTACCAGTCGCAATACTCGCTCCAGAAGAAGCGGTAGAGCGTGGCGGTGGCATCGCTGAAGCGGTATTCTTCGAGTGCGGTGCTGACCTCGGCGATGGCGGTGTTGAGGCGCAGGAGGATCCATTTGTCGTCGCTGCTGAGCAACGCGGCGCTGATCTCCGTCTCGGTGGCTCCACCCTGCATCTGGCGGAAGCGCGCGGCGTTCCAGAGCTTGGTGCAGAAGTTGCGGCCGAGCTCGACGTTCTTTTCGTCGAAGCAGATGTCCTGACCCAGCGGCGCGCTGCGCATGATGCCGAAGCGCAACGCATCGGCGCTGTAGCTCGCGATGAGCTCCAGCGGATCGGGCGAATTGCCGAGCGACTTGGACATTTTCCGGCCCTGCTTGTCGCGGATGATGCCGGTGAAATAGACGTTCTTGAACGGCAGCTCGCCCATCCACTCGAAGCCCGCCATGATCATGCGTGCGACCCAGAAGAAGATGATGTCTGGCCCGGTGACGAGATCGGTCGTCGGGTAGAAAGCCTTCAACGTAGAAGTCTTCTCCGGCCATCCCATCGTGGCGAAGGGCCACAGCCAGGAGCTGAACCAAGTGTCGAGAACGTCGGGGTCTTGTTCCCAGCCTTCGCCTTGAGGAGCTTCCGTGCCGCAGTAGGTTTGTTCGCCACGATACCACACCGGGATCCGATGCCCCCACCACACTTGGCGGCTGATGCACCAGTCCTGCAGACCGGTCATCCAGTGATCATAGACTTTCGCCCAGCGGTCGGGGTGGAATTTCATCTCGCCAGTGGCCACAACGGCCTGGCTTTCCTTCACGCTCGGGTATTTGAGGAACCACTGCTCGCTCAAACGGCTCTCGATCGGCACGTCGGCACGCTCGGAGTAGCCGAGGTTGTTCTGATACGGTTCCTCTTTGACGAGGCTGCCAATTCCCGCGAGCAACTCAGCAGCGCGCTTGCGGGCGGCGAAGCGTTCCATGCCGGCGAGGTCTTTGCCTGCGAGCTCGTTGAGCACGCCGTTCGAATGCATGACATCGACGGCGGGCAGGTTGTGACGCTGCGCGATCTCAAAGTCGGCCTTATCATGCGCGGGCGTGACTTTCAGCACGCCGGTGCCGAAGGTGAAATCGACATGCTCATCGGCGATGATCGGCAGCAGCGCTTGATCTTCCACCGGCAGCGGACGGCGCACGTGTTTGCCGATGAGATGGGCATAGCGCTCGTCCTTCGGATTCACGGCGATGGCCTGATCGCCCGGGATGACCTCCGGACGCGTGGTGGCGATGGTGAGCCAGGTGCCGGGCTCCTCGACGACCTCGACTTTGAAGTGATACATGATGGCGTTTTGCGCCTTCATGACGACCTCCTCATCGCTGAGCGCGGTGAGGGAGGACGGGCACCAGTTCACCATGCGTTTGCCACGGTAGATGAGGCCCTTTTTGTAGAGATCGACGAACACGCGCATGACGCAGGCGTTGTAGTCGTCGTCAAAGGTGAAGCGCTCGCGGCTCCAGTCGCAGGAGGCGCCGAGTTTCTTGAGCTGCTCGATGATGATGCCGCCGTGCTTCTCCTTCCACTCCCAGATCTTCGCCACGAGGCCCTCGCGGCCGAGATCGTCGCGGTGCTTGATGACGCCCTGCTTTTTCAGCGTCTTCTCGACGACGTTTTGCGTGGCGATGCCGGCGTGGTCGGTGCCGGGCAGCCAGAGCACTTCCTTCCCCAGCATGCGGGCGCGGCGGGCGAGGATGTCCTGGATGGTGTTGTTCAGCACATGGCCGAGCGTGAGGATGCCCGTGACGTTCGGCGGCGGAATGACGATGGAATAAGCCGGGCGCTTCTCGCTGACGCGGGCGGGATCGGCTTCAAAGCACTTGTCGTTGAGCCAGCGCTGATACCAGCGGGCTTCGACCTCGGCTGGCGTGTAGGTTTTGTCGAGTTCGGGCATGGGGGCGCGGAAGATGGGAGGAAATGTCCTAGGCGCAAGCCTTCGCACATGGCCGAGGACATAGCGCAAAGAGTGACGAGTCCTTTTCGAGGCTCTTTATTTCTGCCGTGTGCATTCGCCGCCGAGAGTGAGCCTGAAATACGCGCTCGCCAACGAGGAATCTCGCGGTCTGATGTGCTCGCTGATGTCCCAACCTTACTCTTTCTGTACCAACTGCGGTTGCCGCGGGCCGGAGCCCGTGAGCGAACGCGAATTTCGATGCGGGCGATGTGGCTACCGCCATTTCGTCACGCCTATTCCGGCTGCAGTGGCGATGATTCTTGATGCAAATCAGCGTTTGCTGGTGCTTCGCCGGGGTCACGAGCCTGGTCTGGGGCTCTTGGGGATGCCGGGTGGCGTGATTGAGGCCGATGAAACAGGCGAGGAAGGAGCCGCCCGCGAAACACGCGAGGAGATCGGCCTGCATCTTCCACCAGAGGCTTTTCGCTACTTTGTTTCGCTGAACAATCACTATCCCTTCCAAGGCTTTGTCTGGCCGACAATCGATCTGTTCTTCCTAGCACGGGTGGAAAGTTTTATGGGGCTCCAAGCCGATCCCGCTGAGGTCATGGAGTGGAGCCCAATGCCGCTCGATGAGGTGCCGCTGGACCAGTTTGCCTTTCGCTCAAACGCTGAGGCCGTACGAAGGCTGCGTCAGAGCCTACTTTAGGTCTCGCTCATCTCAAAATAGTCGTCTTCAGCGATGTCTGGAATGCCTACGACGAGCACACGCATCTTCCCAGACGCCCCATGCACAACACCGGGCGGAATGTGGACAAGTGATCCCTTGCTCACGGGCTGCTCCACACCATCGAGCACGACGGTGCCACTGCCTTCGAGGACGTAGTAGAGCTCGGTGGAGCGCTTGTGGTAGTGCCGTTTCGCTCCGTCAATGTCGACTGCATGCGCCCACGCGGCCGGATGCAGCTCTGCGTCTTCGCGGCTGATGAGCCGATCGCGCCAGCCGCAGGTGCTGCGTTCTCGAGGTGTGTGACCTTCGTGACGAATGAGCAGCGGTCCAGCCATGCGGGTGAAAATCAGAAATCGAGGAAGATCTCCGCGCGGCGGTTGTGGGATCGGCCCTCGGGATTGTCAGTGCCGTCCGATTTTTGGTTGGGACTCAGCGGCTGCGCTTTCCCGAGGCCAGTGGTCTCGACTTGAGCTTGGGGCACCCCGAGACTCACAAGCTGCTGCTTCACGGATTCGGCGCGGCTTTGCGAAAGCCGGACATTGTAGATGTCATCACCCCGGGCGTCAGTATGGCCGGTAATGCGGAGCTTCTTGGCCGAATCAGCCTTCAACACGCCAGCGACGACTTCGAGCTGCTTCTGCGCCCGAGGGTGCAGCTCAGCGCGGTCGTATTCGAAGTAGAGGGCAAGTGATTCGCCGCCCTTGGGATTCTGTACGATAGGCGTGTATGGAATGCCCAGCTTATTCGCGCTCTGGGCGAAGGCACCAAGGATTTGCGACAGATTCACGCCGATGACTTTCCATGAGGAAGAGGCGTTTTCACGTTTCAGCTCCAAGCCGAACTCCGTGCTTTGTTGGAGGGATTCAGACTCCACTTGGGCGATCACCCAAGATACTTCAGGATTTGCCACGGTGACAATGAGTGGCTTGCTGGGCTTCAGGCGATACTGGCCCTCCTCAAAGACGATACAAAGTCCCACTAGGCGCTCCACGGGCACCTTCTTTTCATCCACCAACTTCCTCGCAGAGCTAAAGTCATGCTCCAGCAACAGTCGAACGAATTGGCCGGCAAAGCTGAGTGCATCCGGTGTCTCTTCGACGGCAAACAGAGTCTTCGCTGCCATCGCTGGAGCGTGGGGTGTGGCAACCGTTGGAGCGGAGGGGATGGGCGCTGCGCCAGCTTTCGGCGTGCTGGCTGGCATCGCGGGCGGTTTGACGGCCGAGAGAGCGTCACGGGCTTCTTTCGGCAGAGTGATCTTGGCCACTTTCCAGCCCATGCGCTCATCTCTTTCGATGTCGAGCTGG
Organism: Prosthecobacter sp.; assembly: GCA_017853885.1. Classification (GTDB taxonomy): domain Bacteria; phylum Verrucomicrobiota; class Verrucomicrobiia; order Verrucomicrobiales; family Verrucomicrobiaceae; genus Prosthecobacter. The sequence goes on along the minus strand of JAFMIR010000012.1, from coordinate 11,686 downwards.
AGACGGACGGAGGCGAGGCCGCCGGGCTGCATCAGCGGAACCGCAATGCGGGTCCGATTCTCCACGAGGCCGAGAAGCTCCACTTGGTCCTCTGAACCCGGCTTGAAGCCCATGTCGGCTAGTTTCTGCAACAATTGCATCGCCATCGCGGCCTGCTCTGGGTCAGATGCCGCAGCCAGCTGGCCGGCAGTGGCAAAGTCGCCTGTGGCCAAGCTTCGTGCCATCTGCTTGCCAAGATCAAGCGGTCGGGCAAAACCAAACGAAGTCGGAGCGGGCGCTGGGGCTGGCTTGGGCGCGGCAGGCATCGTCGGCCTTGTGTTGGCCGTTGGCTTCTCTTCCATCTTCTCTTTTTGACCCGCCGTAGAGGAAGCTTTTGCAGGCTCCTCTGCTGCTTTGATGGCTGGCTCGGCCATTTCGGCCGCTTTACCAGCTTGCATCTTCTTTTTGGTGAACAAGAAAAAGATGGCTGCGCTGATGCCCAAGGCGGCGACGATGATCAGGACCGGCACGAAAGAGTTGCCAGCACTGTAACGGTCCTGATGGCTAGGGGAGGTAGGGAAGCGCATAACCAAAAGAAAGTCCGATAAAGGGATCCACCTAAAAGAGCAGCTAAGATGCCATCAATGGGGCAGATGAGGCAAGATCATTCTCAAAGCATGGCTTCAAGCACGATCTTTAAAGCCCCTTGTCTGTCGCCGCGCCCTCGCTGGCGCTGGTGCACAGCTTGGCAAATTTGGCCAGCACGCCTCGTGTGTAGCGGGGTTTGGGCTGCTTCCAGCTCTTGAGACGAGCTTTCAGCTCTTTGTCCGGAATGCCGAGAGTGATTTGACGCTTCTCCGCGTCAATGGTGATGGGATCGCCATTCTTGATGACAGCGATCGGGCCTCCAACGAAAGCCTCCGGTGTGACATGACCCACGACGAAGCCGTGGCTGCCACCGCTGAAGCGGCCGTCCGTGATCAGCGCCACGTCCTTGCCTAGACCCTTGCCCATGATGGCGGAGGTTGGGGAAAGCATCTCGCGCATGCCTGGACCTCCTTTGGGGCCTTCCATGCGAATGACGATGACATGTCCTTTCTTCACCTTGTCGCTCAAAATGGCTTGCAGGGCTTTCTCCTCGCTGTCGAAAACGATGGCCTTCCCGGTGAAGGCGAGGCCTTCCTTGCCGGAAATCTTGCCAACAGCTCCCTCGGGGCAGAGGTTGCCTTTGAAAATTACGAGGTGGCTGTCCTTCTTGATCGGATCCGACAACGGTCGGATGATCGTCTGCGACTTTGGATAAGTGATCTTCGAATTTCGAAGATTCTCCTTCATCGTTTTGCCGGTCACAGTCAGGCAATCGCCATGCATCAGCCCCTCCTCAACGAGCGTGCGCATGAGCGGAACGGTGCCGCCGATGCGCACAAGGTCGTTCATGAAGTATTTCCCGCTTGGCTTCAAATCGCCGAGCACCGGCACCTTCCGGCCAATACGGGTGAAATCATCAATGCCGAGTTTCACGCCGGCCGAGTGGGCGATCGCGATGAGGTGAAGCACCGCATTGGTGCTTCCGCCGAGGGCGATGATGAGGGTGATGGCATTTTCAAAAGCCTCCTTTGTCATGATGTCACGCGGTGTGATGCCCAGCTTGATCATGTTCATGACGGCGGCGCCCGCGTCGAAGCAGTCGATCAGCTTATCGCTGCTCACGGCGGCTTGAGCGCCAGAGTTTGGCAGGCTCATGCCCATCGCTTCAATGGCACTGGCCATGGTGTTTGCTGTGTACATGCCGCCGCAGGAACCTTCCCCAGGGATGGAGTGTTCTTCGATGTCCGCGAGCTGCTTGTCGTTGATCTGGCAGTTGGCGTGTTTCCCCACCGCCTCGAACACTGTCACAATATCCGCCTCCTTTTTGTCCGGGCCTACACAGCCGGGCAGGATGGTTCCCCCATAAACAAACACGGACGGACGATTCATCCGCGCCATTGCAATCATGCACCCCGGCATGTTTTTGTCACAACCACCGATGGCCACATAACCGTCAAATCCCTCGCAACCGACCACTGTCTCGATCGAGTCGGCAATCACCTCTCGCGAGACGAGGGAATACTTCATGCCTTCAGTGCCCATCGAGATGCCGTCGGAGATGGTGATGGTGTTAAAGATCACGCTCTTGCCGCCCGCCGCGTCCACGCCCTTCGCAGCCTCCTTGGCGAGACGGTCGATGTGCATGTTACACGGCGTGACCATACTCCAAGTGCTGGCAATGCCGATTTGTGACTTCTTAAAGTCCTCGCGCTTGAAGCCCACAGCGTGCAGCATCGCGCGGCTGGCGGCGCGTTCTGGTCCGTCAACAACGACGGCGCTGTGTTTGCGATGGAGAGACTGGTTGGAAGCGGCTTTTTTGGGCATGGCGTTTGGGAAAAGGTCGGCTAGTGTGGCGCGGAGAGTCCTGCTTGCAAGGTGAGGCTTGCCACGGAACAGACGGAAGGCAGCAAACGTATTCTCACCCGCCATGCGTCTCTTTTTTCTGTGTCTTCTATGGGCTTCTTGGGCTGCTCGTGCTCTCGATTTTCCCTCGACGCCGCCGGTGGAGCCGCCAAACGCCGCGAAGACCTTCCATGTGCTCGATGGCTTCGAGATGCAGCTCATCGCCGCGGAGCCGCTCGTCACCGATCCCGTCGCCATCACCTACGATGCCGATGGTCGCGCCTACGTGTGCGAGATGAACGACTACCCCTACACCGACAAGGCCGCGCACAAGCCCAGTCAACAAAACCCCACCGATGCCCACATCGGCAAGGTGCGCCTGCTCACCGACACCGATGGCGATGGCATCTTCGACAAGGCCACCGTCTTCGCCGACGGTCTCTCCTGGCCCACCGGCGCCGCGTGCTGGAAAGGCGGCATCTTTGTCACCGCCACGCCAGACGTTTGGTATCTCAAAGACACGAATGACGATGGCGTGGCCGATGTGCGGCAAAAAGTCTTCACCGGTTTCAAAAAGCTCAACGTGCAGGCCGTCATGAACAACCCCATCTGGGGCCTCGACCATCGCATCTACATCGCCGGTGGGTCAAACGGCGGCGAAATCCAGCGCGTGCCAGGCAGTGAGAGCGTCATGCCGCTGCCGAAAGACTTCAAACCACTGGCCATCAAGCGCAACGACTTCTCCTTCGATCCCAGCACCGGTGATGCGCAACTCGAAAGTGGCGGCGCACGCTTTGGCAATACCTTCGACGACTGGGGCAACCGCTTCCTCTGCAACATCCGCAATCCCTGCCAGCACGTCGTCCTGCCGTATCGCTACCTTGCGCGGAATCCGTATCTCGTCGTCCCCAGCGCCCTGAACGACTGCGCCGAGGCTGGCGACCAACTGCCCGTTTATCGCACCAGCCCGCCCGAGCCCTGGCGCGAGTTCCGCGCGAAGCGCTGGGTGCAGGAAGGCAGCCACCTGCCGAAAAGCGAGCTCGTCGGTGCTGGCGTCGTCACTTCATCGAGCGGCATCACCGTCTATCGCGGCGATGCGTATCCGAAAGAGTATCGCGACTTCGCCTTCGTCGCCGACGTGGCCGGCAATCTCTTCTACCGCATGAAGCTCGTCCCCGACGGCGTCACCTTCAAAGCCGTGCAAGTCGATGGAAAAGCAAACTTCTGCACCAGCGACGACCTCTGGTTCCGCCCCGTGAATTTCGTGAACGCCCCCGATGGCTGCCTGCACGTCTGCGACATGTATCGCGAAGTGATTGAGCACCCTTGGAGCATCCCTGATGACATCCACGCCGTCGTCGATCTGCTCCGCGGTCGCGACAAGGGCCGCATCTTCCGCCTCGCTCCAAAGAACTGGCAGAGAGCGAAGGCCGAAGAACGGAGAGTGGCTTTGTCCAACGCGATTACGCCAGACCTCGTCGCCCTCCTCGACCACCCCAACGCCTGGCACCGCGAAACGGCGCAGCGTTTGCTATTTGAGCGTCAGGACAAAGTCGCCGTGGAGCCATTGCGGGAGATGGTCAAGAGCGGGAAGACACAGCAGGGCAAAGTGTGTGCGCTCCATGCTTTGTCGGCGTTGTCCGCTTTGAATGAGGAAAGCTTGGAAAATGCCGCTCGTCCGTTGAACGGACCCGTGGCGGAAGCGGCAGCCGAACTGTTCGAGCCTTTCGTTCAGGCATTGAAATGGAGTGGCGACCTCAGGCATGACGCTTCAAAATTTTCTTTCCCACGGTTGGCTGTCCATGCAGAAAACCGCGTTGCGATCAAAGCTCTGTTCTCAATGCGGGATCTGTCCACCACTGCCGAAAACGGAGCCGGAGGTGCTTTTTGGAGCGAGGCCATGAGAGGTGTTGGTAGCAGAGTGAATGCAGACTCTTGGTTGCAGACGATGGTCCTCTGCATTGCCGCAGATCGAGCGGACAATCTGCTCGTGCCTTGGCTTATGAACGACCGACATTTGGAGTTCATCAAAAGCAGTACCTTGATCCCACGGCTGGCAGGTTCGGTCGCTGCGAAAGGTGAAAGATCGAAGCTGGCGGTCATCATGACGGCTTTAAGCAAAGATGACTTCCCGCTTTTGCTGAGATCTACAGTGCTGCAAGCAATGCTTCCATACGCGACCCGGTTGTCGATCTCGCTGGCGATGGTTTCATCCAACGAAGTCACCAATGCGAGACTTCGGGAGATTGGCACTCAAGCAATCAGCACCATCGTCGCCTCAAAATCTGCCGATGAAAAACTTATCGCACTTCCTGTCGCCACTTCTCTCGCGCCTGCCGAGCAGGTATTTAACCTCATTCGAGCGCTATTAATGCCCTCCGAGCCACAAGAGGTCCAACTCGCCGCCCTCGAAGCCCTCGGCACCTACCGTGAGCCCGCCGTCGCCGACATGCTCATCGACGCGTGGCCGAAGATGACGCCCGCGCTGCGTGACAAAGCCACCACCATCCTGTTCTCACGCACGGATCGCATTGCGAAGCTACTGGATGCCATCGAGGCGAAGAAGATCACACCCGCGCATCTCAGCGTCGCTGCAAAGGCGACGCTTGCACGGCAAAAAACGCCCGCGCTGGCCGAGCGCATCGCCAAGCTCATCGGCGATGGTTCTTCGGCGAACCGGAAGGCGGTCATCGAGACGTATCTCACGACGACACAGGGCGGTGATGCCGGCCGCGGAGCGAAAGTCTATGAAACGGCCTGCATGGTCTGCCACAAGTTCGCAGACAAGGGCAACGACGTCGGCCCACACCTCGGCACCATCAAAGCCTGGACCGCCGAGCAGCTCGTCACGAACATCCTCGACCCGAATCGCGAGGTTTCGCCGAACTTCAGCCTCTACCTCGTCGAAACCCACGACGGCCGCACCTTGAGCGGCCTCATCGCCAGCGAGAACGCCGGCAATCTCACCCTCAAACGCGCCGATGGCGGCACGGACACCGTCTTGCGCAGCGAGATCAAATCCCTCACCAGCCCCGGCATCTCCCTCATGCCCGAAGGCCTCGAAGCCGCCATCAACCCGCAGCAGATGGCGGATCTCATCGCGTATCTGAAGGCGGAGTGATGGAGTATTGGAGCAATGGAGTGTTGATTGGCTCTCCCCACCACTCCATCACTCCATCACTCCACGACTCCACGACTCCACGACTCCATTCCCGCACCTCGCATGATCCGCTTCGTCCTCTCGCTCTGCCTTCTCACGCTTTCCTGTGCGGCGCAGGGACTGCCGCCGGTGTTTGAAAAGTGGACCGCCGACCAGAAAAACGTCGGCGACATTCAGGTGACCTTTCAGCAGACACGCAGCACGCCGGTGCTGAAGGAGCCCGCGAAGAGCGAAGGCCGGTTTTGGAAGATGCAGGACGGTCGTTTCCGATGGGAACTCGGCTCACCACCGACTACCACGCTCCTCTTCAATGGCGAAAAAGCCTTCCTCAAAGATGGCAAGGACGCCGCCTGGCAAACGCTGGACCCCGACGACCGCCGCGCCCGCGCTTGGATTCGCTTCCTAGACGGCCGCGAGATGGATGCCGCCTCTCTCACGGAAAATTTCACTGTCAAAGTCACCCAGCAGGAGGCGAAGTTTGCCACCATCACTCTCGTTCCCAAGCCGCTGCTCGTGAAGAAGTATCTCAAGCAGATCGACCTGCAAATTGAGCCTGGCGGCAAACGCCTTTACCTCATTCGCATCATCCAAGGAGAAGGCTCCACCCTCACCATGACTTTGGGTGAGCCCAAGCCGGTGAAAGCATCCCAAGAGCTGTTTTTGGCTCCATAATGCTTGGAAGGTAGGAATATAATGCTGGCCTTGCGGATCTCATACTTCGCCGGTTGCGACGGCACGAATCAGATAGCCGCCTTCGCCCTTCTTTTCCAAGCGAACAAGATCGTGTTCCTGCACAGCTTCGAGCAGAGAGCTGAAGCTGCGGAAGCCGTAAAAGCGCTCCTCAAACTGCGGCTGTAGGCGGCGAATCGCTTGTTTCACATGGCTGGCCCATACCGCGTCTTTATCTCCACGAGCGAGCAAAGCATCGATCGTTTCCATCACGAGCCGGATGGCTTCTTCGGGATCACCGGCAGGCTTTTCAGCTTTCTTGTCTGCCGACGCGGGTTTTGGTGGCGGCGCGGCTTGTTTGGCCTGTGTGGCACGCACCTTGGCCTTCTCCTCATCGCGGACGAGATCGTCGTAAAAGATGAATTCGTCACAGTTGCCGATGAAAAGACCGCTTGTGCTCTGCTTCACCCCCACGCCAATGACGGTCTTGTTGTTCTCGCGCAGTTTGCTCACCAGCGGTGAGAAGTCGGAATCACCGCTCACAATGGCAAACGTATCAACATGTCCCTTCATGTAGCAGAGGTCGAGTGCGTCCACCACCATGCGGATGTCCGCAGAGTTTTTACCGCTCTTGCTCACATGCGGAATGTCGATCATTTCAAACGCCGCTTCGTGCATCGTGGCCTTGAAGCTTTTGTATCGATCCCAGTCACAGTAAGCCTTTTTCACCACGATGCTGCCTTTCAGGAGCAAACGCTCCAACACCTTGGTCATGTCAAACTTGTCATACTTCGCCTCCCTCACGCCGATGGCGAGGTTTTCAAAGTCGCAGAAAACAGCGATAGTGTGCGCACGATCGTGTGAAGTGGCCATGAACATGTTTAACCGCTCCTTCAGGTCGTGGCGAGCAGCAAATCCGCCGACTCATGGCACCGGCTTTGGCTCGATGTCGTTCTGGTTGATCCAATTCGCCTTCACCGGTTCGCCTCGCATGAACTTCTCGTAAAAACCGACATTGGCCTTCGCAGCGTGTTCATACTGATCGAAAATGGCACCCTTGCCTTCCATGCGGGGATCCCCCTGCGCCTTGAGCTCTTTATGGAGTTGGTCCTTCAAAGCAGCTACGCGTGGATCAGCAGGTAGGTTCTTTACGAAGTCAGGATCGCTCTTCAAATCGTAGAACTCCAGCCCGGAACGTAGGCCAAAGCAAAGCTGCCAAAACGGATCGTTCGGATTCTTTCGATGCGCGTCGATGATGAAGCTCTTCGTCGCACCGGCATCGCAGTCCATGTAACCGGTCTCCGGATTGCCCCCAGGCCAGCGTGTGGGTTCGAAGTTTTCGATGAGCACGCTGTCCTTCGTCACGATAGCGCGGATCGGATAGCCCCAGTCGTTAGGGCGGCCAATATCCGTGCGCTCCTTGCCGAGCAGCACATGATCCCTCGTGTGCTTCGGCGCGTTCGCAAACAAATCGGTTAGGCTCCGTCCAGGGCTCTCCCCCATGCCGGTGTCGCTCCACTTCAATCCAGCCACCTCAATGAAAGTTGGCGCGAGGTCGATGAAACTCACGAAATCCTCGATCACTCGACCCGGCGCGGTGATGCCACCCCTCCACATCACGGCAAACGGCACATGATTCGCCTGCACGTTGGCGTTTCCCTTGCTGCGCGGGAAGGGCATGCCGTGATCTGCGGTGACCACGACGAGAGTGTTGTCGAGTTGGCCGCGTTTTTCGAGTTCCGCGAGCATGCGGCCGAGATGCGCGTCGAAATGCTCTACTTCAAAGGCGTAGTCGAGCATATCATTGCGGATCACCTCGTTGTCCGGCCAGTAGGCTGGCACGTGGTCGATATCGCTCAGCTTCTTGCCGCCTTTTTTGACACCGCTGCCAAATTCATAACCTCGATGCGGCTCGATCGCGCCATACCAGAAGCACCATGGCTTTCCCGTAGGTGTGGCGTTAAGGAAGTCCTCAAAGTTGGCTGCGTAATCGCAGTTGCTCATTTCCTCGGTGGCAGGCTTCGCTTTGCGTTTGTTCCACGCTTTCCCTGTCATCTCGCGTGGCTTACCATTCACATCTTTTGCCGAGCCAGGACCCCAGCCCTTTGTCGTGTGACCGACATTCCAACCCTTTTCCACGAGCGCCTCACCCCAGCCTTTGAACTCCGGGGGGAAGTAGCAGATGTGATTCGCCGCTTCCTTAAGCTGCCAAGAGTTCCGCCCGGTTAGTATACACGCCCGTGAGGGCGCACACTTCGCATTCGGCGTGTAGGCGTTTTTAAAGAGCAGGCCTTCCTTTGCCACGCGGTCAAAAGCCGGGGTTTTCACCCATGGTGTGCCATAAGCGCTTGCATGTGGCCCCCAGTCATCTGCGATGGCGAAAAGGATGTTCGGACGTGCCGTCGCCGCGATTGACGAAGCTGCAGCAATCCATATGGAAATTCCAAATAAGAACAAGAAGCGCATGACAGTCGCGTGAACGCTGCAAAACCCCTGAATGCTTCAACAACTCGATGCAATCGCCACCGCTTTGATAGCTTAGTTTTTTGCCACTGGGCTCTCATGGGCTGGTTGAAGCGTCCCGATGAGTTCATTCATCCCGCTCGAGCAGCCGACGATCCGGAAAGAAGTTACGCCTTTCAGCCTATCCGTGCGAATACCATCTTCTGCGTTTTTCTGAAACCGCATGGCTCTTTGCCGGCAGCGGGCTATGAGCGGCGTATCTCATCTGCAAATGAAACGCACCCTGACTTTTCTCCTCTTTTCAATGCTATTTCACTTCATGATCGGCATCATCATGGCGGGAGCTGCCACCGATTCACCGCCGCTCGATTTCATCGATACGAGCTTCGAGAATGCCTCGCCGCTGTGGTATGAGTTCGCTGCGGACGGCACCGTGCTGGTGAACCTGAACTACGATCATGAGCGGAACTCACCGAATCGCGCGGCTGGGCATTTTCACTTTCGTCTTCAGGCTCCGAAGGGCCGCAAGCTCACGCTGGAGTTTAAGAATTTAGACAATGTCTGGAATGGTCGCCACGGTTCAGTGGCCAAAGAAATCCAGCAGGTCGTCACCTCGCTGGATGGCAAAATGTGGACCCCTGTGCGCACCCAGTCACCGGAACCGGGCCGCGTCCAAGTGACGCTTCAGATGCCTGCAGACGCACTTTTTGTCGCGCGTGCGGAGCCTTACCGACTTTCGGATCTGAACCGCTTTCTTGAAAGGATCAAAACCAATCCGCTGGTGGCGATTGAGAACATCGGTCAAACAGTGCAGGGGCGTGAGTTGGAAATCATCCGGGTGGGTCGAGCAGCAGCAGTGAATCGCGTGTTCCTGCGTGCGCGTGCACATCCTTGGGAACCCGCGGGCAACTGGGTGATCGAGGGACTTGTGCAACGTCTGCTCAAAGGAGATGCCGATGCGGAACAATGTCTCGCGAGCTACAACGTCTGCATTCTTCCAATGGCCAACAAGGATGGTGTCGAACGTGGTGGGACGCGTTTCAATCTCGGTGGGTGGGATTTGAATCGGAAGTGGGATAAGCCAGCCGATCCACGATTGGCGCCTGAAAATGCGGCGCTTGAGAACTGGCTGGCAGCGGAGGTCAAGGCAGGCAGGCGCCCAACGCTGGCGCTCGATTTTCATAATGATGGCAGCGGATTGTTGCATCTCAGTCGTCCGGAAGGATCCGAGGGTGAAAAGCACCTCGCACGCATGCGCATCCTCGAAAAGTGCCTACGTGATCACACGTGGTTCGTTGAAGGCTCGACAAAGCCTAGCTTCCACAACCCAGGCTCGCTCGGCGAAGGGTTCTTTGCTCGTTTTGGCATCGATGCGGCGATTCTGGAATTCAACTGCAACGACATCGTCGGACTCAAGGCGCCTGCACTGGGAAAACACTGGGTGACTTTTGGTGAAGGGCTTTCAAAAGCCTTCAAGGCGTATTTTGAATCGCTCGAATGAAGACCTGAGGAGCGTATGAGAAGTCCTTATGATCTACCGGTTTCTTACGCTTGTTTTCATCGCTTCGCTGTCACCGATTCACGCCAAGCCCGTCGGTGATGGCAAGGCGGATGATACCATTGCAGTGCAAATGCTGGTCGATGCTGGTGGCGCGGTGCGTTTTGACCGCGGCACCTATCGCCTCACCAAGTCCATTGTGGTCGATCTCGATAAAACGGGGTTCATCTCGCTCATTGGCGATGGCGTGGCGCGATTTGTCATGGAGGGTGCTGGTCCTGCCTTTCACTTGAAGGGCAGCCATGGCGGCACAGCCGACCCCACGAGCTTGAAGCCGGAGATCTTTGCTCGACAGCGAACTCCCATGCTGGATGGCATCGAAATCGTCGGCGCGCACACCGAGGCGGACGGTATTGAGGCCACGGGCACGATGCAGCTCACCATCACGCGTGTTTCGGTGCATGAGGCTCGGCATGGCGTGCGGCTCAGCGTGAAAAACCGAAATGTGATCATCAGCGATTGCCATTTGTATCACAATAGCGGCATTGGTGTGTTCTACGACCATGTCGACCTCCACCAGTCGAACATCATCGGCTGCCACATCAGCTACAATGGCGGCGGCGGCGTGGTGACCCGTGGTGGCGGTGTGCGGAATCTCCACATCGGCACCTGCGACATCGAGAGCAACATGACCCCCGAAGCATCACCGACCGCTAACGTGCTCATTGATTGCACTGGTGGGTCCACGGCTGAAGTGAGCATCACTGGCTGTACCCTTCAGCACAACAGCGTCTCCCCCGGTTCGGCCAACGTGCGCTTCATCGGCAAAGGCAAACCCTACGGCAGCGACGAAACTGTGCGCTGGGGCCATCTCAGCATCTGTGACAATATCCTGACGGATGTCGCCGTGAACTTGGATCTTCAAAAGGTGCGTGGAGCCGTCATCAATGGCAATACCTTTGGCGGAGGTTTCGAGCACGACCTACTCGCCATCGATTGTAGCAACCTCGCCATCGGTCCAAACACTTTTGACCGCAATCCACCCTACTATCGAGGCAAGGCTGCAGCAGCGAAGGGCGGCCTTGTTTTTCGTGACTGCCGTGACATCACCCTCGCCGGACTGCACATCGACGGTGTTCGTGCTCATCCAGCTGCCGTGCAAATTCTCAACGGCGATACCTTCAACCTTTCCGGCTGCACCATTCTCGACAGCGATGGTGCAGGGCTCTTGTTGCAAAACACGAGCCACAGCCTCGTCACGGGCTGTCTCATCGCCGATCGTCGCCAAGACCGCCAAGCCGCACCTTCGCTACGTATTGGAGGTGGCGAAGACAACATCTTTGACAACAACAAGCTCGCTCACGGCGAAGAGATCAAATGAAGAACTTCTTTTTGCTCGCCCTGCTCCTCCGTGGATTCTCGATTTTCGCTGCAGATGCGTTTCACGCCACTACCTGTGAAGGCATCTATCCGCGTCATCTTCAGGG
>JAFMIR010000102.1 GCA_017853885.1 Prosthecobacter sp. | reverse complement strand
ATGAAGTAAATCATCGAAATCAAGGCGGCGACCATGCATGCGGCATAACCGAGGTTGATGAGCGGCACGTGGGTGGAAAGCCAGAAGTTCGTTATCAGTACGGCCTCGAGTTGTTGGAGTGTGTCGGTGGCCTCGCTGGCCTCGAATTGAATGGATAGGAACATGCAGGCCGTGCCCCCCACCGCGGCCACGAGCAGGCCGAGACCCCGTTTTGTGATCCATTCGGCGATCAGGCCAAATAACGCCACCGAGGCACCGATAAAGAGGATGGTCTCATACAGCGTGGTGATGGGTGGACGTTGCATGATGATGCAGCGCACGATCACGCCGGTGACGGCGTAACCCGTCGCGATGGCCAAAAACAGCCATGCGGCGATCTTGGTGAACTTTTCCAGCTTCGAACCCGGAGCGATCCAGGACAGCGCCATAGCCACAAAACCGACGAGGAAGATCCACTGCGCGTAGAAGAAGTAGTCCGCTTTGATCGAGTGACGCTCCAAGGCGATGAACTGGCCTTCGTTGCGAGACTTCGCGGCCTCCTGAATCTTCGTGAGAAGAGTCTTTGATGCCGTCTTGAACTTCGCGGCATCTGGCAAGGCCAGATAAACATCTTCATAAGTCGACAGCCAGCCAAGTTGTTCGGAATCGACGTCTTTCTCGCCATTGATGGCCCCAAAGATTGCCTCGCCAGGCCCGTGCCATACCTCTTTCGCCTTTGACTCGGGCGGGAAGATGCGGAGTTGCTGCACGGGATTGCCGCTCATCATTGCTCCGAGGGCTCCTTTGCCGAAATCGCGGAACCAAGGAATTTGCATGGGTGGGCCGCCGCTGGTGCGCACGGCATTGGCGAGGGCATTAAGGCTCTTCGAAAGTCGTAAGGGTTTTTCGATGCCGGCAGGCAATTGATCCAGCTTATCACCAACAGGCGAGCGAATGAAATCGAAGTGCCCGGTGATCATCTCGTAGTCGAGGAAGTTCGCGGCGAGCTGAACGATCATGCGTTGCTCCGGCGTTTGCTTCTTAGGAGGGATATCTCGGTAATTGCCCATTTTTTCCATGAGCGTCTGACGAGCTGGCTCGATCTCGGCAAAGGTGTATTGATCACGCTTTGCTTTTGCCGTGAGACCGAGCTCGGTGATCGCAGAGGAGTTGTCGACTTTGAAGAGCGGCACAAGCTTAGCAATGTCTGGTCGGAACCAGCTCATTAACAACCACTCGGTGGCACTAAGCTTTATCGGTTTTCCCTCTTCTTTCACGATATGCTTCTGAGTCGCTGGATCGGTGATCGGCTTGCCGTCCATCTCGCCATTTTCCGTGAGCCAGATGCTGCGACGAGCCCGAAAGCGAAGCAATCGGTAGGTGGCAATGTTTTCCAGTGGCTTGATGCGACCCGATTCCTGTACAGGAATAGAGGCAAAGGTTTCAACGACTTCTTTATCACGGAAGAGATCGAGTGATGGAAGCTCCGCGGCTAGCGGAAAATGAGTCAGAGCAAAAGTAAGAACCCAAAAAAGACGTTTCATGGCTGGAGGGTTTGAGGTTGGCTTAAAGCAGCTTCCACATTGCTAGGACGAACGCGGCATTAAAAGCGACGATGATGCTGATGGAGAAAGTCCACGGGTTCACTTTGATAAAGCGGGCCAGCATCATAAGGAAATGAAGTAGCAGACCTTCGGCCACGATGATGCAGGAGATCAAAGGCCAGTGGTCAGATGGATTCTCGACAATCATGAAGCCACTGCTTTTCACTGAGGTGCCATCGCGTTCTCCGGAGCTGAAGGTGCTCTGGAAGACCGCGTAGCCTTCGCTGCGTACGGGCTCGTTCATAGTGATAACGCGTTTTTCCTCGCGACCAGCCTCCAGCTTGGTCACCCAACTGGTGAAGCGACGCGCCCGCTCGGTGCCGGGATGCTTCTCCTGCTCGGTTTTGTCGAGCTTGATGGCAAAGGGCAGCTTGTAGGTGCGATGGACGAGGGAGAGCAGATACTTGTCGCTGCCCACGGTCACGGTCCAAGGTGCGGCGGCGAACTCCCACAGGATGCCCTTTTGTTCTGCCCCGCCTTTTTTGTCCTTCACAATAGCCACGCAGGCGCTGGCGAGAGCCTCGTCCGCCATTGCAGCACCCGATTCATCGAGCGTGCTGACTTCCTGAATGAAATAGCCGTCGATCGCATCCGCGCGGCTGCCATCGCGATCGGTTTTCGGTTGCGCGTGCTTCTTCCAACCGGTGATCATGAGGTCAAAAGGCAGGCTTTCGTGCGTGAAAGTGCGACCTTTGCCATCCGTGAGGTCTTGATACTTGGATTGGTCAATCACCAACACGCTGCGCTTGGCTTTTTCATCCGTCTGCACCTTCTCGATCTCGATGACGCGGTCGTGGAAGCTCAGGAACTCATTACTCGTCTCGCCCTCGCGGAGGTTCATGTTCCCCTCGACTGCGAAATGGTAACTCACTGCGCCAGCGGCGATCATAAACAAGATGGCGAAGTGCGAGATAATGACGCCGATGGTCTTCGGCGACTTGCGGATGCGGATGATGCCGCCGAGAAGCATGTTCACA
>JAFMIR010000107.1 GCA_017853885.1 Prosthecobacter sp. | reverse complement strand
TATTACAGAAGGTGCAGGATGGCTCATCTTTAACCTCCGCTATAGAAATTGTTCCAACAGGTTTAGGCCCCGCGGTTCAAAGTATTACCTTTCAGGCTTTAAGACGAGGATATTGGGTTCAAGAAGTTCTTAATCAATATGTCCAAAAAACACCGCCAGGTTTAACTCTCTATGTTTTATGGGCAGCCGTTGCGCTTGTTCCCGAAAAAGATCGTGAGCCAATGTACGCAACGCATACTTTAGTTAATGAAGCGGTCAACGTTTGTCATTTAGATAAAAACTTGTTTTATGCAAAAGGCTTGATTAATGCCGTGTTGCGCAGAGTTTTAAGAAACGAAAACTTATATCTAGAGATATCAGAAGATAAAAATCCCTCTTATCCTGATTGGTGGCTGCGAAAAATTAAACACGCATATTCTGAGAGAGCTCAAGAAATTATTGATTCTTCAAAGAGTCGGCCACCACTGACATTGCGCATTAACCAAAGACAAATTCCTCACGGCGAGCAAGATTTATATTTGAAAAAGCTCCAAGAGGCAGGTCTTGAATATAAAAAGATTAACTCTATTTCTGGAATTCAATTAGGAAATGCAGTTGAATTAAAAACGCCTGTACCGGTCAATGAAATTCCTGGTTTTTTTGACGGCGCATGCTCAGTTCAAGATGCTGGAGCACAACTGGCCGGCTCTTTATTGCGTTTGCGAGCCGGCGATAAAGTTTTGGATGCCTGTGCTGCCCCTGGTGGCAAAACCGCTCAATTGTTAGAGTTGTTTGATGTTAACTTGGATGCATTGGAGATTGATTCGGTCAGAGCCAAAAGAATTCAAGAAAATTTAGATCGTTTGAAATTAAACAATGCTCGTGTTTTAGTGGGTGATGCATCAGAGCCAAAAGGTTGGTTTGATGGGGTGCAATATGATGCGATTTTGGCGGATGTGCCTTGTTCTGCGTCTGGCATCGTTAGAAGACATCCAGATATTACATATTTACGCCAAGAAGTAGATATTAAAAATTTGCAGGTGATGCAAAGAAAAATATTAACAGCTCTGTGGGCGCTACTTAAGCCAGGCGGCAAATTGTTATATGTGACTTGCTCGGTATTTCCTGAAGAGGGAGAGTTGCAGGCACGTTGGTGGTTGAGTTCTATGCCAAATGCGTTACGATTAGATGCCCCAGGACAAATATTGCCATCTAAAGAGCACGATGGCTTCTTTTACGCCCTGTTTGAGAAAGAAAAAAGTAATAACTAATACGCATGCATCAAATACTAAGGCTGATATTTGTAATTACATTCTCGATGATTGCATCGATGGGGAATGTGCGTGCAGATCAAATCATCTTTAATAAGGTTGGCCTTCAACAACAAGACAAATCTTGGGCGCTAAATGCTGATGTTGCGCTTGAGCTTAACCCCACACTTGAGCAGTTAGTTAACAAAGGGGTTACCCTTCATTTTGTGACCGATTTTTATGTCACAAAATCTAGGTGGTATTGGTTTGATGCTAAGTTGGTAGAGGCCCAGCGAGTTTCAAAAATTTCCTATCAAGCTTTGACTAATCAGTACAGGGTTACCTTGGGTAACTTTAGTTTTAGTGCGTCTTCACTCAAGCAAGCATTGATTGCTGTTAAAACATTAGAGGACTGGGTTGTGATTGAGCCTGGTCTTTTGGATCCTGCACAAACATACCAAGCATCAATACGCATGCGCTTAGATACGAACCAGTTAGCCAAACCTTTTCAGGTGAATGCAATTAATTCTAAGTCTTGGAATCTCCAAAGTGAGTGGTATCGCTTCGATTTTTCACTTAAAGCTTTGGGTGGGCAGTAACCATGCTGAAGTTATTAGCTAAACCATTTTTGGTTGGTATTGTTGTGGTTTTGGCGCTAATTTTGTTGAGCCTATTAGCCGTTGCCTCGGCGAACACCTCATTCTTTGATGAATATTTTGCGTGGCTATATGCTGCAAATATTTTGGTGGGCATACTTTTTCTTGCCGTCATTATTGTGTTGGTAACAAGTATTGCAATCCGTTGGCGACAAAAGTATTTCGGCGCAAGGCTTGTTGCTAAATTAGCGATGTTCTTTGCTTTAGTAGGCGTGTTGCCTGGGGCAATTTTGTATGGCGTATCCCTACAGTTCGTATCTCGCAGTATTGAATCTTGGTTTGATGTTAAGGTTGAGAGAGCGCTTGAAGCTGGCTTAAATTTAGGGCGTACAACCATAGAAACAGCCAAAGCTGATTTGTTAATCAAGGGTCGAGATTTAGCTAATCAGATTCAATCTGCATCAAGGTCTTCGGGAGAAGGTGGCTTGACTTTGGTGTTGTCGCGTCAGCGGCAGTCAATCGACATTCAGGAGGCTACTTTATTTACTAGCGCTGGCAAAGTTATTTCTAGTGCCAGCTTAGGTTTGAGCTCATATGTTTCTGAAATGGTGCAGGCAGATAAGTTACAGCAAGCTAAATCTTTGGGGTACTTTTCTCAAGTTGATGAACCCAATCAAGCCATTAACAAAACTTCATACACCATTAAATTAGTTATACCGGTTGTTTTAACGGGTTCAAATAACTTGGGCACATTTAATTTGCGAGAACAGTCAGAGGATAAGTTCTTGTTATTGGTTAAAGAGATGCCGGTAAATCTAAGTAATAACGCACTGGCTGTTCAAGAGGCTTATGTAGAGTATCAAGAAAAAGCCCTAGGACGAACTGGCTTGAGAAAAATGTATATCGGGACATTAACAATTACGTTGTTTTTGGCCCTGTTTATAGCGATGACTTTGGCATTGTTATTGGGCCGGCAATTAGCGTATCCCTTAATTATGCTGCTTAAGGGAACCAAAGCTGTTGCAGAGGGCGATCTTTCTCCAAAGCCTGAAATTAACACTGGCGATGAACTTGGGCTATTAACTAAGCAATTCAATGTGATGACTAGGCAATTATTGGAGGCGCGAAACTCGCTTGAGGATGCCAAAGCTTTTTCGGAAAGTGTTTTATCAAATTTGACAGCGGGCGTTTGTGTATTAGATGCCAACTATCAATTGGTTATCTCTAACCCTGGTGCGGCTAGAATTTTTGGCACATCTTTAGATCATTTAATTGGAAAAAATTTGGGCCATCTAGATAGGCTGCAAAAATTTGAGGTAGCCATTAAAGATGCGTTCAATGAACACAAGATTTCTAGTATTGATAGTTCGGAGCATTGGCAAAAGCAAATTATTCTGGATGACCCCGTAGCCTTAGATGCGCAGCATGAAAATGGAATTACTCTACTAGTTAGGGGAACAACGTTACCGAGCAATCTACATATCATCGTGTTTGATGATATTTCTGAGGTGGTCACAGCGCAGAGATCAATTGCCTGGGGAGAGGTTGCAAGACGATTGGCCCATGAGATTAAAAATCCATTAACCCCAATTCAATTATCTGCAGAAAGAATGCAACTCAAGTTAAAAGAGCATTTAGACGCTACTCAACAAGAGTTTTTAGAGCGTAGTACCTCAACCATTGTGACGCAAGTTCAGGCCATGAAACAAATGGTGAATGATTTCAGAGATTTTGCTAAAACTCCAGAAGCTAACTTGCAAAGTTTGTCAGTTAATAATTTGGTAATCGATGTTTTGGGGCTTTATGAAGGAAGCCCTGTTAAGGCCGATTTGGATGCATCTTGCCCATTAATATTGGCTGATGCAACTCAGATCAGGCAGGTGGTGCACAATTTAATTCAGAATGGTATTGATGCGAGCGTTGAGGCGCATCAAAACAATCAGTTTTCAATATTGGTAAAAACCGAATTTTTGCCATATCCTGCAAGTGCTAATGCTGGGGCAGGCATTGTTAAGTTAAGCATATTGGATGCGGGCACTGGTTTTGCCCCAAGAATTTTAAGCAGAGCTTTTGAGCCATATGTGACTACGAAGGCTAAAGGAACGGGTTTGGGTTTAGCCATGGTTAAAAAGATTGTCGACGAACATGGTGCCAGAATTGAGTTGCGAAATCGCACAAAAGAAAATCAAGTTGTGGGCGCAGAAGTGTCTATATATTTCAATCAACTAGTAGAGTAAAGTAAGTTATGGCAAGTATTTTGGTTGTTGATGACGAGATGGGCATTCGAGAATTGCTCAATGAAATTTTGACCGATGAAGGTCATTCTGTGGTGTCTGCGCAAAATGCTCAAGAAGCCAGAAATGCCAGAGAGAACCTAGAACCAGATTTAGTTCTCTTAGATATTTGGATGCCTGATGTTGATGGTGTAACTCTTTTAAAAGAGTGGTCTACCAATGGTCAGCTTACTATGCCTGTGGTCATGATGTCTGGCCATGCAACGATTGATACAGCCGTTGAAGCCACAAGAATTGGTGCAGTTAATTTTTTAGAGAAGCCAATTGCTTTACAGAAATTACTTAAAACAGTTGAGCAGGCCCTAGAAAAAGCACCCCCTAAAGATTTGTTTGCTACGCCAACCAAGTTAGAGCCTCAACCCATAACGACAACAACTTTAAAATCACAGGAAAGTTCAGCGCCTCCAGCAGTAGAAGCCGAGACATTTAATCTTAGTTATATTGATTTGCCCTTGCGGGAAGCCAGAGATTTATTTGAAAAGGCTTATTTTGAGCATCATCTGGCCCAAGCTGCTGGCAGTATGACAAAAGTTTCAGAAAAAACTGGCCTAGAAAGAACCCATCTATATAGAAAACTAAAAGCATTGGGTATTGATGTTGGTAACTTCAAGGGCGATTAATCCAGATTTTGGGGTTTAATCAGAGGTTTCGTATATAATCCTCGTTCTTGGCCTGGTAGCTCAGTCGGTAGAGCAGAGGATTGAAAATCCTTGTGTCGGTGGTTCGATTCCGCCCCGGGCCACCAAGAATCTATAAACCACCTTCGGGTGGTTTTGCTTTTTTGGCGTAAAGTAAACATGGTGAGAATTAAAAAGGGTTCACTATGTCAGCAAATACACCAACACAACAAGAATTAAAAATATTAGAAGGCTTGCGAGAGCATCGACGCAAGCATCGACAAGGATATCCCCATCAAGCGAAATTACATATTGATGGTCCATCTGACTTAACGGTTGGTCAAAAAATAGCAGATCAAGTAGCTAAGGTAGTTGGCTCTTGGAAATTCATTGTTGGCCAAACCATTTGTATTATTGGTTGGATATCATTCAACTCAATTAATAATAGCCAGTGGGATCCTTACCCTTTCATTTTGTTAAATTTGATTTTGTCTTTTCAGGCAGCCTATACCGCCCCTGCAATTATGATGAGCCAAAATCGGCAGGCTGATGTAGATCGTCATCAGGCTAATAATGATTTTGAAGTTAACGTTAAGGCTGAGCTAGAAATAGAATTGTTGCATCAAAAAATCGACATGATGAAAGAAAAAGAGTTGGCCATGTTAATTGCAACCGTACAAGAATTAAGTGAAAAAATTGATAGTAAAAAATAACGAATTACCAATAATTATTTAATTAATAGAGAACGTTAATTTGAATAAATCTCCCAAAGTAGTTGTTCTAGGTGCCGGATCGGTAGGTTGTTTTTTTGGCGGAATGCTTGCAAGAGCAGGCCATGATGTAACTCTGATTGCAAGGGTCAATCATGTTGAGGCCATTGCCAAAAATGGTTTGTACATGGATTGCCTGAGCTTCCAAGATTATGTACAAGTTAAAGCTCAGTCACACTACCAATCTCTGAGTGACGCTGATATTGTTTTATGTTGTGTGAAATCGCCAGATACAGAGATCGTCATCGAGGAGGTTAAGCAGTACTTAAATAAAAGTGCTGCGATATTAAGTCTGCAAAATGGAGTTGATAATGCAGAACGAATTGCAAAGCTGGTAGATAACCCAACTTATCCAACAGTTGTTTATGTTGCAACCGCAATGGTTGGCCCTGGAAAATTAAAGCATTTCGGTCGCGGTGAGCTTGTTCTAGGGGCATTGGGCAATAACTCAAGTGAGCTAAATTTACTGTCTGATTTTTTTCAGAAATCAAACATACCTTGTGAGGTATCTAGCAATATTAGAAAAGCCCTTTGGCTTAAGTTTTTAGTTAACTGTAGCTACAACGGTATTTCTGCCATTGGTCAAATTCAATATGGAAAGATGGTGAGTACTCCAGAGGTTGTTAATCTCATCAATCAAATTACACAAGAATGTTTGATGGTTGCCGAAAAAGAGGGCGTCATGATTACTTCTACAGAAGCAAGTCAGGCGAACCATGTAATTGGTGTGACCATGTCAGGTCAAAAATCATCTACTGCACAAGATTTGGCAAAAGGTAAGCTTACTGAGATTGACTACCTGAATGGTTTGATTGTTAGAAAGGCTGCAGAGTATGGTTTGAGTACGCCCGCAAATCAAGCGGTTTATGCCCTAGTAAAAATGCTAGAAAAAAATGGTATCAATATCATCAGTCAATAAACCCATACTGTATTCATATCGGCGCTGTCCCTATGCGATGAGAGCAAGGATGGCTTTAGCATATGCAGGCATACCTGTAGAAATTAGAGAAATTTCTCTTAAAGAAAAGCCCTCATCAATGCTCGCGATATCACCCAAAGCAACGGTGCCGGTATTGCAGCATGGCAACCTGGTTTTAGAGCAAAGTTTAGACATCATGAAATGGGCATTGTCACAACATGATCCAGATGGTTGGTTGACCGACGAAAATAATGTGGGTGCAACCGCTTTAATAGATGCCAACGATGGTGCTTTTAAAAAAATATTAGATCAATACAAATACCCCGCAAGATTTTCTGAAGTAAATCCTGAGGATGTGTTGGCAAAGGCTTTGAATCAACACTTAAGACCATTGAATGATCAATTAAAGAAAACACAATATTTGCTAGGAGCCAAACTTTCAATGGCAGATATAGCAATATTTCCATTTATTAGGCAGTTTCATATGGTTGATGAGGCTTTATTTAGCCTATATCAATTAGAAGCACTTAAAAAATGGTTAAATGATCATATTGAGTCAGACTTGTTTTTGAGTGTTATGCAAAAGCATCCCGTTTGGCAGGATGCCCCATTGGAGAAGCCATGAAACGTTTTTTAGCAATTATTTTTTTAGCAGCAGCCCTATTCTGTATTTATACGTGGTTAACATTAACTTGGAACTATTCTGCTGGCGAACGTGCTGGATACGTACAAAAATTTTCTAAAAAAGGTTGGATTTGTAAAACCTGGGAAGGTGAGTTAGCGATGATCAATATTCCAGGTACGCTCACAGAAAAATTTAATTTCACTGTTCACGATGAGGCGGTTGTTAAGAAAATCAACGACAGCATGGGTAAACGTGTTGCATTAGTCTATAAAGAGCACGTAGGAGTTCCCACCAGTTGTTTTGGCGACACTGGGCATTTTGTTTCTGACGTGATTGTTGTGGAGTGACTACTTAGTCAAAATCAGTTTTCTAAATTTTGTAACGCGAAGGCGATAAACCTCTCCTTCGTGCAGAATATTTAAGTACCCCAGCTTGCCCACCAACTCTTTGCTATCAATCAGTTTGGCTGCTTCTTGACTGTTATCCTTTGTGAGGAATTTTGCGTCTTGATTTGTCATGTTGACTCTCTTCTTTTGAAAGAGTGCTCATCATAAAACATTCAAAACCATTACTTACAGCAGGGCTTATCACCAATGGCGGCAATTAATTTTTTGAATATCTTTTTGAGATAAAGATTAGGCCTTTGGATAGATAAACAATAATTAGCGATCCAATTAAATCGCCAATAATCATGACTCCTAAGTTGTCCCAAAAATAATTGTTTGGAATTGTCAAAGTGAACCAAGCCTGATGCAATAAGGGGCTAATAAGTGAATAAATAAAGATGCAGTTGAGCAACTTCGATCCGTCGAGGTTGGATAGATTTGTCATCACATTTAAATCTTTGAATACAGTTAAACGAGCTACGTATGGCGCAAGCCCGCCTAAGATGCCCGCGCCAATAGCAATGATTGGATCGGAAAAGTAAAAAAATATACCTATCAGTATGGATGATATTGAAATCCCTAATGCACCTTTACCACCAAATAAAAGAGTCAACACAAGTCGCAATCCGGCAGGCAGAAAAATCCATGAGACTCCGGAAGAAAAAATTAGTGATTGAAATAAAAAAGAGTTAAGACCAAAGAAGACTGCATAAAGTGCTGCAGAGCAAAAAACAATCAGAGAGCCTACCAGAACATTCGACATTATTACTTTTGATATAAGAGCGCAGAAAAACAGGATTTTTCTATATAAAACCTATTAAAAAAGCCATTTCTATTATAAAAATTGTGGTTACAATTTAAACGGCGTATTTATTACGTACAACTCATCATACAACGATTGATAAGGAGCATAAATTGAATAAAGCAGAACTTATTACTGCGATTGCAGAAGAATCAGAATTGTCTAAAGCGAAGGCAGAATTTGCCTTGAACTCAATTATGGACAATATTAAAAAAGCAGTTACTAAAGGTGATAGCGTTCAATTGATTGGATTCGGTACATTTGGTTCTGGTAAGCGTGCTGCACGTGTTGGTCGTAATCCTAAAACTGGCGAAGCAATTAAGATTGCAGCTGCAAAAACAGTTAAATTTACAGCTGGTAAAGCATTTAAGGATGCAGTAAATAAACGTAAGAAATAAGCCAAATGGCGATAAAAAAGCCCAGCACTAGCTGGGCTTTTTTATTAGCTTTGAACCAAGCGCCTATATCTATGGATGCTCATCAAGATACCAACCCCAACACCCAGGGTTACAAGCGCAGTGCCACCATAGCTAATGAATGGTAGCGGCACGCCAACAACCGGTAATAGTCCGCTAACCATGCCCATATTTACAAAGGCATAGGTAAAGAAAATAAGCGTGATTGAGCCACCTAATAATCTTGTAAATAATGTTGGTGCATTTGAGGCTATAGCAAACCCTCTTTGTATCAGCGCTGCAAATAAGGCCAATAAAACCACGTTACCGATTAAGCCGAACTCTTCAGAAAAAACGGCAAAAATAAAGTCGGTGTGTTTTTCTGGAATAAATTCTAAGTGAGCTTGTGTGCCGTTTAGCCACCCTTTTCCAAAGATGCCACCTGATCCTATCGCTATGACGGATTGAATCGTGTGAAAGCCTTTGCCTAGAGGGTCGGTACTTGGATCTAACAAGGTGCAAATACGATGTTTTTGGTAGTCGTGCAATATTGGCCAAGCAAGTTGAGGGTCGCAAATATACGATCCAAAAATAATAATTAACAAAATACAAAAAGTGCCTAATGCAACCACAGGAATAATGTATTTCCAGGGGAAGCCAGCCAAAATAATGACGTATAGCCCTGCTGCCACAACTAAAAGCGCCGTACCTAGATCTGGTTGGCGAGCAATTAATGCTACTGGCAAGGCGAGCAAAAGGACCGCAACTGCATAGTCCCAATTTTTAAGAATGCCTTCGCGTCGTTGGAAATACCAAGCTAACATTAGCGGCATAGCAATTTTCATGATTTCTGATGGTTGAATTACTACACCAACATTCACCCAGCGGCGCGCCCCTTTTTTGATCAAGCCAAAAGCGGCTACAGCTAGTAGCAATGCAATGCCTAAGCTGTAAATCCAAACTGCAGATTTTTCTAACCATTTAGGAGGAATCTTAGAAACTAACAACATCACAGAATAAGCTAATGCAAGGTTGCGAAGTTGGTCGATAAATTTAACGGGCGTGCCACTGCTGGCAGAAATGAATGTCACCATGCTAATGGCTACTAGACCAAGAACTATGAACCCGAGAGTTTTATCCAAGCCAGACCACAAAAAATCAATGCGACTAATTAAGGAGCGTTTTTCCACTCTGGGATCTCCTTAGGCCAACGACCTTCAATGTAGTAATCAAGAGCTTTGCGAGCAATAGGGGCGGCTTGTGCAGCGCCAAATCCAGCATTTTCTACCACCATGGCGATAGCAATTTTTGGTTTTTCAGCCGGAGCGAAGACAATGTACAAAGCATGATCGCGCAAAAATTCTGGGGTGCTGCTATGACTGTATGACTTTGAATTTAAGCTAAATACTTGAGCTGTTCCAGTTTTGCCTGCGGCATTGTATGAGGCGCCTTTGAAAGCGGCGGCCGACGTTCCAAATCTATTAACATCAAGCATTGCATTGGTAATGACATCAATGTTTTCTTTTTTAAGAGGAATCTTATAACTCTCTTTGGGGGTTGTGAGAGTACGTTCTTTACTAATTGGATCCTCAATTGACTTTACAAGGTGCGGCTTCATTACGACACCTTGGTTGGCTAGGTTAGCTGTGGCATGTGCTAACTGCAAAATACTAAAGCTGTTGTATCCCTGGCCAATGCCTAGAGAAATAGTTTCACCTTCGTACCATTTTTGTTGTTCAGGTTTTTTAAATGAGCGCTCTTTCCATGCTGTGGATGGCAAGATGCCGCGAATTTCACCTTCGAGATCTATGCCGGTGATTTGGCCAAATCCAAGAGGCTTCATGAAGTCATGCATCATGTTCACGCCCATGTCTCTTGCTAAGTGGTAATAGTAAGTGTCGCAGGACTCAATAATTGACTTAGCCATATCTACACTACCGTGACCACCAACTTTGTCATCCCTGAAGGTGTGATTACCAAAAGTAAAAAAACCAGGATCTGAAATAGATTGACTCGGGGTTCTCTTGCCAGTCTCAAGAGCTGCTAGCGCCATGAATGGTTTATAAGTAGAACCGGGCGGATAGATTCCCTTTAGCGGCCTGTTGTAAAGCGGTTTTTCTAGTGATTCATTAAGGGCTTTCCAAGTGCCCGCATCAATTCCCTCAACAAAGTCATTTGGGTTGAAATTGGGTTTGGAAACAAACGCAAGAATGTCACCTGTTTCTGGCTCGATTGCCACAAACGCACCGCGCCGTTTTCCATAGAGTTCTTCAACAAGTGCCTGCAACTTGATATCGACTGATAAAACGAGATTTTTGCCTGGTGTAGATGATGATGTTGAAAGGGTTCTGACTGCCCGTCCCCCAGCAGTAATTTCCACTTGCTCAAAACCAGGTGAGCCTCTTAAAGCATATTCATAACTTTGCTCTACACCAATCTTTCCAATGTAAGGCATGCCAAGCAGATTGATATTTTTTCTTTGTGCCCAATCTTCATCTAAGCTTTTACTAGAGTCTAATTCGGCGATTAATTTTTCGCGATCTTTTTGAGATACACGACCAATGTAGCCAATTAGATGTGATGCTAACTCGCCATAAGGGTATTGCCTAAATAGACGAGCCCTAATTTCAACGCCTGGAAATCTAAAGCGTTGCGCGGTAAATCTAGCCACTTCAACATCACTTAACAAAGTTCTAACTGGGAATGAATCAAATGTTTTTGACTCGCCAGCAAGCTTTAAAAAATTGCGCTTATCTTTGGGTTGGATGTCAATGACGGTTGAGAGTTCGTCAAGCAGCTCTGTAAGGCTTGTTTCAACTTGC
>JAFMIR010000035.1 GCA_017853885.1 Prosthecobacter sp. | reverse complement strand
ACACGCGTTTTTGCCGCCGCCATCCGCGCCGCGTTGCCCTACCGGCTTGATGAGGAAGAGGGGGAAGCCACCGTGCGCCGTGTCTTTCAGGCCCTGCGCATCGCCGTGAACGAAGAATTCACCGCGCTCGACACCTTCCTCAATCAGTTGCCCGACTGCCTGCGTCCCGGTGGTCGTGTGGCCATTCTGACTTTCCACAGCGGCGAAGACCGCCGCGTGAAGCACCTCTTCCGCGATGCACTGCGTGGCGGCATCTTCAGTGAAACGAATGACGAAGTCATTCGCCCGTCTGCCGAAGAAATTCGCGCCAATCCACGCGCCGCGCCTGCGAAACTTCGTTGGGCGATAAAGTAACATGAACACCTATCTCTCCATTCAAGAATCCATTACTTGGTTCAATGTGGGCCTCATTTGGGTGATTCAGATCATCGTGTATCCGCAGTTCCGGCGCGTTGGTGCAGCGGAATTTCGCGTCTACCACTCTGATCACTGTCTGCGTATTGGCTTCATCATTGTTCCGCTTTTTCTGACTGAGATTGCAACCGCTTGTTGGCTCTTTTTTGAAGGCCTGCGCAGCATGCCGTTTCTCATCAGCCTCGCGATGTTTCCTGTTATTTGCCTTAGCACCGCCATCTGGCAGGCTCCGATGCATACTCGCCTCGCCAATGGCCGAGACGACGCCGTGATCCGCCGCCTCGTGCTCACCAACTGGGTGCGCACGGTTGCTTGGAGCTTGCGAGGAATTTGTCTCTGTTTCATCGTTTAAAATCAACCATGCGCGCTTTCCTCATCCTTCTTGCCGCGGCTTCTTTGCACGCGGAAACACTCCTCAAGCTCGCACCGCCGCAGATCCAGCGGGATGCGGGCGGCATGGTTACGCTCACGGGCGAAAACGTGCTCTACACGATCAATGAGGCCGATCCCATCGCGAAGTCGAATCCGTATCTCGCGCCGATTTCGCTACCAGGAGGTGGTTTGGTCAAAGCGTGTGCTTTTTCAGCGGATCGCAAAACGATGAGCGAAATCGCCAGCATGAACTTTGAGCCTATTCCCGGCCAAAAGCCGCTTCCGAGCACCGTGGTGCCCGTGACGCAGGATCGGAGCTGGCCGCAGTATGATTGGAAAAAACGCCACGAGCTCACCAGCGTCGCTGTGAAGCGCGCGAAGCCGCAAATCCTCTTCATCGGTGATTCGATCACGCATTTCTTCGGCGGCGAGAAGTTCGACAGCTACGCGCTGCGCGGCCAGAAGACCTGGAGTGAGTTTTATGCGCCGCGGAATGCCGGCAACCTCGGCTTTGGCTGGGACAAGACGGAGAACGTTCTCTGGCGGCTCCAGCACGGCGCGGTGGACGGCATCGCGCCCAAACTCGTCGTGGTGATGATCGGCACGAACAACAGTGGCACCTGCGAAGCCGCGGACATCGCCGCAGGCATCACTGCCATCGTCGCGGAACTGAATCAAAAGCTACCGCAGTCGAAAATCCTGCTGCTGGGCATTTTCCCACGCGGCGAGAAGCCCGGGCCTCAGCGCGAGAAGCTTGCCGCGGTGAATCAACTCATCGCGAAGCTAGATGGCACGCGAAACGTGACCTTCCTCGACATCGGCGCGAAATTCCTCACCGCCGACGGCTTGATCACAAAGGACATCATGCCCGACTTCCTCCACCCAAATGAAAAAGGCTATCGGATCTGGGCAGAGGCCATCGAAGCGACCGTGACGCGCCTCATGAGGTGATGACAGTTGGTTTATGCTACCCTAAGTGACTTCGATAGCTTCGTTTCCGGTTTGGTCACTACAGGGCATGGAAAGCGGCAAGTAACCTGAACTCCATGCTTTGGTGCGGCACGGATGGTCAAATCACCGCCAATGAGATCTGAACGATAGCGCATGACGCGCAAACCGATGCCATTTGGCTTTTTCTGCTTCAACTTCATGCCGCTACCATTGTCACGCACCTCAATGGCCGCGTGCGTGGTGGTGAGCTGTTTGAGGGAGATGAGGATGTGGCTTGGTTTGCCGTGGCGGATAGCATTGTTGACGGCCTCCTGCGCGATTCGGTAGAGGTTCGCTTCGACCTCAGGATCTTTCGAGCGCACCTCAGCATCCACGGTACAGGTTGTTTTCACGCGAAAATCCTTGCTGATGGTTTCCGCGAGAAGTTTGAGTCCTCCTGCGAGACCTCGATGCCGCACGGAAACCGGCGAAAGGCCATGGGACATGCGCCGCACCTCAGACACTGCTTGCTGGAGCAGTTGCCCGATACGTGCGGCCGATTGTTTCTGCTCACCCTGGAGCTCGTTCTCCAGTTGCAGGGTGAGAGCATGAATGCCCGTGAGTGTCTGGCCGATCCCATCATGCAGGTTGTGGCCGATGGTGGCCTGTTCTTCCTCCGCCACGCGGATGACTTCATGCTCCAACTGGCGGCGAACGGTGATATCTGTGCCCGTGATGATGACGCTCTGGAGAGATTTGTCCGAACGAAAAAACGGCGTGCCGCGAATCTCAATCTGGTACGCCTGCTTGTTTTTGGCATGCACACGCAGTTCCACAGGTGGATTCAGCTTGCCGTTAAGGAGATTTTGAAAGCGTTTTTGTGATTGCGGAACCTCGTGAGTGTCCAGCAAGCCGATCTCCCAAGGATTACGACCGATGATTTCTTCCTTGGTATAGCCTAGGAGGTCAATCACCGCCTGATTCACATGGGTGAGGCATCCCTTCGCATCCATGACCAAAATCAAGGCTGAGGTCTGTTGAAGCACAGCTTTGTTGAAGCGCTCCGTTTCTTGCAGGGCAGCCTCGGCACGCTTGCGGGCGTCGATGTCTGAAAGAGTGCCGGTCATCCGCACCGCGTGCCCCTTGGCATCGCGCAAGACCTTGCCTCTAGCGGCAAACCATTTGTAACTACCAAGCTTTGTCTTTAGACGAAACTCCACCTGAAAAGGCATGTCATGCTTGATGTGGGCATTCTGCGCGGACTCGAATGAGGCTACGTCCTTAGGATGCAAACGGCTTACGAATGCCTTTTGCCTGTTGTCAGGCAGCTCATGGCTTTTATATCCGAGCATTTCTTTCCAGCGTGGTGACAAATAAATTTTGTCACTCTTCATATCCCAGTCCCAGATGCCATCCGTGGTGGCGCTAATGGCATGCGCGAAGCGTTGCTCGCTTTCGCGTAGCGATTTCAACGCGCGATGATGGTCGAGGGCCACGGCCACCAGTTGTGCTGCGGACTCTACTGCGCTCAATTCTGCCACTGTAGGCGCATTCGGATGCCTCCGGAAGATGGTCAAAGCTCCCAGAAGGTTGTCCGAACCGCTGCGCACAGGCTCCGCCCAGCAGCATGCCAGCTTGGAACGGGTTGCCAATGCCCTGAGACGTTTCCAGCATGGATCATCGGCAATATTGCGGGTAAAGCTTCGAACCCCCAGATGCATCACTCGTCCGGGGCATGGCTGCTGAGGTCCAGGCCGCATGCCATCGAGTCCCTCACGGAAGAAGGCAGGCAGACGTCCACCGGATGCGACGCGTAGTGCTTCGCCTTCCTCTTCTTGCAGCATCAGGCAACTTGAAAGTCCTGGATGAGCTGCCTCTATGCCATGCACGATTTCATCAAGAACCTCCTTCAGCGGTTTTTCCTCGATGATCATTCGTAAAATGCCAGACTCTCGCTGCTGAGCAGAACGCCAAGCGGAGATGTCCGTATGGGTGCCGATGACGTGTAGTGGCTTTCCTTTCTCATCACGACTGGTGACCATACCCCTCGCCAAGATCCACTTCCATGCACCGTCTTTGCATTGCATGCGAAACTCGACGGAATAAGCGGGTGACTTTCGTTCCAGATGGGTCTGGACCTGTTCCAAAACCCCTCTTAAATCATCCGTGTGCACACGACTCTGCCACTCGTGAAATGCATCACCGATTTCAGCCGGTTTGTAGCCCAGCATGGTCTTCCACCTATCAGAGTAGATCACTGAATTGCTGGGTAGATGCCAGTCCCACATGCCATCACCCGCACTCTCAAGGGCAATACGCCAACGACCGCCCTCCGATCCGGGCGGTTGGGCACCTGCGGCGCGCTTGACGGTAGCTTTGGGGGGGCGTGCTTTTCGGCTCATATCCGCATTCAAACCCAAAACGGGCGCATCACCATGTTTTTGATTTTCTCT
Organism: Prosthecobacter sp.; assembly: GCA_017853885.1. Lineage (GTDB taxonomy): Bacteria > Verrucomicrobiota > Verrucomicrobiia > Verrucomicrobiales > Verrucomicrobiaceae > Prosthecobacter. The sequence goes on along the minus strand of JAFMIR010000035.1, from coordinate 35,039 downwards.
AGCGTATCCCTCTGAGCACATGCTCCACCAGTGACATGCTGGCATTGCCGCCGGTGAGAATGCAGGCTGTTCGGTAGCCCCTCCATGCCTTCTGATGTTTCTTCAAGGCCGCAAAGGCCAGCGCTCCGGCTCCCTCGACAAGGTTGTGCGTGCCCTGCATGATTTCACGCATCGCCTGAACCGTTTCATCATCATTCACCGTCACAACGTCATGCGCATGCGCCAGCACATGAGCCAAGGCTTCGTGGTTGGGGGTCTTGCAGGCCACGCCTTCTGCGACCGCTGTTGTGCTTGGCTGCTGGATGAACTGACGGCTCCGGTAAGATAGGGCATACGCCGGTGCATGCTCGGATACCACGCCGATGATCCGAGTCTTCAATCCCAGCGCCTCACGCGCAGCTACGACGCCACAAAAACCTGAACCGAGACCAATGGGGACAAAAACCGCGTCCAAATCGCCCACGCTGCGAAACATCTCTAGCGCGTAGGTGGCCACGCCGCGCACCAGCCAGTGGTGAAACGAGGGAACGGGATGCAGCCCTTCCTGGCTAGCCAACTTACGAGAGTGCTCTAGCGCATCCTGAAACTCCCGCCCGTGTTCTACTAACTCGGCTCCAAGAGATCGCATCGCTGCATTCTTCTCTGGGTTGTTGCCATGCGGCACGACGATCACGGAACGCAGCCCGTTTTGTTTCGCCGCAAAGGCAATGGATTGACCGTGATTGCCTGTGGTTGCCGCGATGACGCCCTTCACATCCGGATTACTCTGTTTCAGCTCGTTGAGGTAGACGAGGCCACCGCGGATCTTGAAGGCACCCACCGGCGTATGATTCTCGTGCTTCAGCCACAACTCGCAGCCCAACCCTGCCTCCAGCAGCGGCCAGCGATACATGGGTGTCTCGCGAATCAGTGGACGAATGAGTCTTTTTGCCGCTTCGATCTCGTGCAGCGTGGGCAGTGATTCCATGCTTTCCGGATAGCCCTGACGAAAAGGATTGTCCAATTGGAGAGATCAATGTCATGGCTTCGGCGCATGCAGATAGGCTTAGCCATGGCCCACCTTCTCATGTTTTTGGGTGGTGATCGCATCACATTCACCAATCGAGACGATAAGGCATTCCGATTTGCCACTCGAAGAAGCATCGGTTACCCCCTGCAGCATCTTATGGCCATTCAACGTGACCTCATCACCTCTCCAGCCGATTTGACGCCTACCACTGCTTGGTCGGATACCATCTGGGCTTACGCCAGTGAGGAGCAGTTAGTCGATCACACGCGCAAGGCACGCCTCTGTGTGGCTACGCTGCTTCCCTTCAAAAACCGTGAGCCTGATTGGGATGGCTTTAACAAGAGCGTGCACTGGATGCAGCAATGCGCCACGCACTATGGCGTTGAAATCGTCTTCGTGTTGAATGCGGACACAGGCTATATTTTTGATCTCAGCAACGAGCTTTACGCTGAGGTTCTGCGACGTTTCAGGACGGAGTTTCCCCAGCAGCGATTTATCGCGGGTGTTACCGCACGCGGCGCTGAGAAAGACAGTGTTTTCAAGGCCGAGCGCTACTGGCCACTGCTCGACATTGCCCAATCGCACGACAACTGCGAGGTGATGATCATGACCTCACGCCTGCTGAATGTGCTCGAATCCGAGCCGAGACGTGATGCTTACTTCCGGATCGCCGAGCACTGCACGCACCCGGCCATTGCACATGCTTTAGAGCCCTCTTTTGTGCCTTGGGCCACGCCGTTTGATCCGTGGCTATTCCACCAGATCGCCATGCATCCGAAGTATGTGGGCGGGAAGGTCAGCACGCTCGACGAGCCTCACTTTCACTACTGGGCAGCGATGTGCAAAGATCAGAAGCTTCCCTTTTCACCGCATAGCGGGGATGACTACGGAATCGCCTCCGCCATCAAGATGGGCTTGCCATTGCTGATCGGTGCGGGTGTGAGTGCCTGCCCGCTCATATGTGCCGCGCGTGACATGTGGTTGTTCGATTCCGTGGCGGACAAACGGTTCAAAACTGGCACGGGTCGCTTCGACACGAGGGTGTATAAACTCTTCGAAGCCTTCCAGTCCATGGAAGACCTCGTCTTCCGTCTTGATGAACGCATGAGTGCTTCACCTTACAAGCATAGCACCGCGCATGTCCTACATCAGCTTGGCTTGCTCGCATCACCGGAGGCCCATCCCGACTGCAAAGACCTCCGTGGTACAGATGAGGCTCTGCGCATGACCGAGGCGTTGCGTCGCCCGCTTCGTATTGCGGAGAAGTTGGGCATCCCATTCTTTCAGACCGCCTGATTTATCTCCAGCGCAGAGCCACCTTCAGGTCGTTCCAAGCGTGACTACTCTGATGTGTGTGGGTGGTTACCTCCGCACCCTCTGAGGTAAGGTGCAGCGTAGTCCAGCCGGTGGTGGAGGTCTTTTTGTCTGCCACATAAGACGTGGCAGGCGTGTTCAGGATGTGAATGCCCTGATGCTCGAAAAAGTTTCGGTGATGGATATGGCCATGGATGTAGGCTTTGACTTGCTTGCGCGTCGAAAGAGCGCGCCATAGTGGCTCGGAGTCCTCAAGGCCGCCTGGGAAGTGCAGCGGCTCACCTCCAAGGCGTGGATTGTGATGGGCAAACAGAAGCGCGGGCTTGTTCGCATGGGCATCGAGCAGATTCATCAGCCAGTCAAGTTGTGCCGGGCCGAGCAGGCCTTGGGTGATCATCGTGGCCTTCAACGAGTCGAGGAGAAACAAGTTCATGTGAGTCATCTCGACTAGGCTCACAAACTTTGACTCCACGGCGGACGATGATGGCTTCATCACATCGTAAAACACTTCACGGTCATCATGGTTGCCCATGGTGAGATGCAGAGGCAGGTTGGCAGCCTGCAATGGCTCGATTAGCTTCGCCAAGCGTTCGTAATCCCCTCGTTGTCCATCCTTCAGAGCAAGGTCACCATTGATGATCACTGCAGCGGGACGCCTCGGGAGTGAGAGTAGCCAATCGACAGTGGTTCTGAGATGGGTGGGTATGGACGAGTCGGATGCTTGTTGGGCGCCGATGTGTGTGTCGTTCAAAATGGCAATCAAGCCTTCATCGACTTCCGCGCCAGTCGCAGGAAGCTGTGAGAGTGTCATGGCGGCACCGAGTTGTGTGATAAAGCTGCGGCGGGTCGGGAGGTGAACGGGCATGGTCTGCTATACGCCTAGGGTTCGCTGCGTATTGCTCCATCATGGATCGTCGTGTTTTTCTCAAAACCTCAGCTGCAGCCGGTGCGGCGCAGGCTCTTCGAACCGCCAAGGCCGCATTGCCTCGCCAATCAGACCTCATCAACGCGGAGAATGCCAAACAGGGCACCACGGCTTGGCAGATCACTCGTGTGATGCCCGATGGAGGCAAGTCCTATCGCACGTCCTTGATCGAAGGGTACTGCTCGAAGCAATCCGTCAAGGCCGGCGAAAAAATGGATTTATTCGTCAGCACAAAACCCTTAGCCAAATTCAAGATCGAGATTTTTCGCATGGGCTATTATGGTGGAGCGGGATCTCGTTCGATGGCCACCTTGGGACCTTTTGAAGGCATCGAACAGCCTGTACCTGAGATGGCGGCACAGCGCCTTCGCGAATGCCAGTGGAAGGCCTCTACCACAATCACGATCCCAGCTGATTGGCCCAGCGGCGTTTATCTCGGCAAGCTCACCACGCTTCCCGAGTCCGCAGACAAACCCTACTGGGAAAGCTACGTCATCTTCATCGTCAAAGACGATCGTCCTGCCGACATCCTCTTTCAGTGTAGTGACAACACTTGGCAGGCCTACAACCGATGGCCTTTGAATGAATCGCTCTACACAGATCCTCGTGCGGCGCATGCACCGGGTGTCAGCGTCAGCTTTGACCGGCCTTACGGCCAATACGTCCAGATCCTTGAGAATCCGCTCAGCATGGGCAGTGGTGAGTTTTTATTGTGGGAGTATCCGCTTTGCTACTGGCTCGAAAAAGAAGGCTACGATGTCACCTACTGCTCGAATGTGGACAACCTCGACCCTGCTAACTTGAGTCGCGTGAAGACCTTGGTCAGCATTGGGCACGATGAATACTGGGACGTGAGGCAGTTTAACAACGTCAAGCGGGGCATTGCCGATGGTCTCAGCGTGCTCTGGCTGTCCGCCAACGATGTGTACATGGTTACGCCGTTCACGTCGAACGCGAAGGGGGATGTGAACCGCCGCCTGACGCGTGAAACTTGCTACGGCGAATTCCGTGAGGAGGAAAAACAAGCTTACTCGAAGGTGCTCGGTCCTTTTACTCACCCAGGGCCGGATGAGCGTGACATCATTGGGGCTCGCACCACCGTGCCATTCAACGGCGGTGGGGATTGGACCTGTGCAAAGCCGGATCACTGGCTTTTTGAGGGCACGGGGATGAAGAAAGGGGACTGCATCTCTGGCCTCGTTGGCTGGGAGTTTCATGGAGATCCCGACACCGCACGCGAAGGTCTAGAAGTTATCGCCGAAGGAAACGTCTGGGCTGGCGGCACACGCCTCGGCAAGTATGCTGCCACCGTTTTCGAAGGACCGAAGAAAAATATCGTCTTCAACGCCACAACCATCTTTTGGGCACAAGGCCTCAGCGACCCTCCGGGTCACATGATTCCATGGAGCCACTTTTCTCGACCGCATGGACCGGATGAGCGTGTGCAACGCATCACGAAGAACGCGCTGAAACGAGCCATCGGTTAAGCGAGGCTCACCATGAAGTGCCGCAGTCCCGACAGCCGTCAATGCTGCGCAGATAGAGGTAGCCTTCGGCTTGTCCAGATTCGAGTTCGATGGGCGCTCGTTCGTATTCGCCGCCCGCCACATCCTCCAAAATATCCAATCGTGACAGACTTGCAGGATTGACATCCCAGAGTTCGCCCTCGACCGCAACTCCGTCTTTGGCTTTCACCATGCCGGGATATCCACCGAGGTCGTAGAGTCGGTAAACAGGTTTCGTCTTCGTCACGCCGACAAAGCGCTGCGAGTCAATCCAGCGATGGTTTTCGCAGCCTCGCTTCAGCGTTCCATAGACAAACACACGTGTCATTCCAGCACATCCTCCCTTTCGTTGAGCCACGAAGGCAGTTGGTAGCGTTTGAGCTTCAGTTGATCAGCGCGGAGGCACACAGCTTCCGGCATGACAGGTTGGATAATCACGTTCGACGCCAGTTGCGCGGCCCAGCGCGGCCAGAACGCCTCGTCGAGCAAGACATTCTGCACACTGCCCTGATGTAGAAGACCAAGCTTACCTCGCCGCTGTCCGGCACCGGCAATCTTCACCTTACCGCGGACGACATCGTGCAGAGCAGGTGCCACAAAGCAGAAGGGGTTCTCAATCAAGTCCTCCGGCCCGGCAAGTCTGCAGCCGCTAAACCCCTCTGCAACAAGTGCCTTTGCCAGTGAGTCGTGGATGAGTCGGTAACTATCGAGAGGCCGGGTTTCCGCCCACGGGTGACCACCGGGTACGATGACGGAGTAAGTGAAGTCGTTTTCATGCAGCACGACGCCGCCACCTGTCCAACGACGCACCACGGTCCATTCAGGTAGGGCTTCCGCGAGCTTGGGTAGGCTTTGTGCATAGCCAATGGTCACCGTCGGCTGGTTCCATTGATATACACGTAGCACGGGCTCCCGGCTCTGTTCCAGCCACGCTTGGTCTGCGGCCATGTTCCAAGCGCCGTCATGCGGCTCAGGGTCAAGATGGAGGATGAGTTCGTCGAGCATGATAGGGCTTCTTGTGACATGGCTAAGATGAAAAAGCGAGAGCGCCTTTGGTGTCGCAGATGAACTGGGTCTTACCGAAATCGATTCGGTGAAGGGTTTGGTTGATGCGCCCTCGGGTTCTTTCTTTCCACTCGGCCCACGCCGCCCACAGGAGGGTCAAGGACTGAAGTAGTGCTGGACGGAAGGGGGGGCGCTGGCGCATCAGTCATACCTCATGATTTGCTTGCGTTCGTCCGTTTGCTTTCTCGCCGCTTTAAAAATCGGAGTGGCAGCTTGGGTGCTTGTTACAGGCACGTCTTGCCGGCACTTTTCAGAAAATGCGGATGAGGCTTGGCGCTGGCTTGACCCAGTGGGACACCGGCGATTTCACCGGGAGAAGTATTATCCCAACGAGCGGCGTGTTGGGTTGCGACTTCCACAGTCGGACGAGGATTGATCAATCGCCCACAGCAACGGCTCCCAAAGCTGGCACCACGATCTCATCTCCTATGCTGAGCTTGGTTGTAGGTTGGAGATGATTGATCTCGCGGATTCGTGCCGGCGTAGTGCCAAACTGGGACGCGATGCTGTCGATGGTGTCAGTGGCATCCACTCGGTAGGCAAGCACGCCACGATGGCTTTCAGGAGAGGTGACTGCTTGATCGCTGGGAATGGCAGGAATGTCAGTGGGCACGATGCTGTTGGTAGCCGACTTCGTTGCCAGGGGAATCGTTGGAGAGGGAGAAGGAACGCTAGGTGGCGGAGCATCAGGAAGGTCATTGTTGGTCACCGATGCGGTTTCTTTGGAGACTGCTGCCATGGGCATCGGCATGGGCTTAGCCATAGCGGGCATTGCCATGGGCATCGGCATAGGCTTAGCCATAGTCGGCGTTGGCATAGGCTTAGCCATTAGCTCTGGAGAGGTCTCGGCAATTGGGCTGGTTTTGCCCTCAGGAAGAATCAGGCGCTGGCCGATGATGAGTTTGTTAGCGTCTTGGATGCCGTTGAGGGCGGCGAGGCTAGCCGTGGTCGTTCCATGACGGATGGCGATGGCCTTGAGGCTGTCGCCTGAGCGTACGGTGTAGGAGCCGCTTCTGCTTGAGGAGCTTGGCTTTGGAGCTGTGTCCACGTGCGGGCTCTTGCTAGGGATGACAAGGCGGGAGCCGGGAACTAAGGCGGCACCGAAATCGATCCGAGGGTTGGCTTCCATGAGGGACGTGCGGCTGATGCCATATTTTTTGAGAATGGCGCTCGAGGTATCGCCTGGCCGCACATCATGATGAAGGGCTTGGTAGGTCGTCTGTATGGTGGACGAGGAGCTGAGCGGATCAGGAATCTGAAGTTGCTGGCCGATCAAAACAGTGTCGCCCTTCATCCGATTGAGCTGAATGATCTCTCCAGGACTCACGCGGTGGCGGTTAGCGATGCCCCACAGGCTGTCTCCCGGTTTAACGACATAGGTGGTGTGGGGGCGAAGGCTGGCAGAGGGACTGTCGTAATTCGCCGGGCGCGCGGAGCTGCCTTTAATACTGGAGACGTCTTTTTCGAGCTTCCGGATGCGTGAATCCTGCAGTTGGTCATTGGCTTCAACTCTGGCCACCTTGCGGGGGAGTTCATCTTTCGGCGTTCCTTCATGAGACGAGGAGGCTGTCTTGGTGCGCTTCGACGTGGCAGTTGTTTTTGTGTGGGAAAGGCTAGGGCGTTCCTTAGAGCGGGGTGTGAGCGGTGTGTAACCTTCGGACGATGGCGGCAGATAAGCGTAGCTGCTGGCGGGTTGTGCCGGAAGAGCAGGGGCCATGATGGTAATCAGCGCCAAGGTCCAGCCGATGAATGAGAAGAGCGGCAAGTGCTTCATGATCCAGAGATTTTAGAATTTCAGGTTGTTAAATCAACAAAATATTTTAGAAGAATGAATAATTTTTTGAAATTTGTTCATGTCATTCTCCTAACGCTGCGCGTCATGGGCTCCTATGGGGCCTTGGCAGCAGGCTTCTTCTGCATCGTCTTTCTCCAGCAGCAGTTGGTGACTCCTGAAAATCCATGGCGTCAATCTTGTGAGCAAGAAAAGCAAAAAATTCCTCTGATCATCGTGGATGCCGGTCATGGCGGCCATGACGGAGGAGCGGTGGCCAATGGCGCCATCGAAAAACACCTCACTCTCGAAATCGCCCGTAAAGTCAGGGAGGAGCTTGTTGCGGCTGGCTTTCGTGTGGTGATGACGCGGGATGGCGATGTCTTCTTGCCTTTGGAGGAGCGCGCCGTGTTGTCAGAAAAGCTCGGAGCCGAAGTGTTTGTGAGTGTGCATATCAACACGGACGGTTCCGGCTCGGAAGCGGAGGGGCTGGAGACTTACTTTGCCGGCAAGCCGTCGCTGCTCGCGATGCGCAAAACGGGCCGGAAGGAAGGAAAAGACTCGATGAGCGAAAAACTGGCCTCGCTGGTCCAGCGCTGTGCCTGTGAGGAAACTCAGGCGGTCAATCGTGGTACGAAGCAGCGTGATTATGTGGTGATTGAGGAGGCGCGCTGCCCAGCGGTGCTGGTGGAGTGCGGTTTCTTGACGAACGCGATCGAGGCGCGGCGACTGAGGGAGAAGGCGCACCAGGAGAAGCTTGCTGCGGGGATTGCATCTGGGGTGAAGCTTTTCCTGAAATCGAAGCCGACACCCGCAGCGGTGCTGGCGGAGAAATGAACGTGGCGTGCGCACGAGGATGCTGCTAGATAAAGCTACTTGGCTAACAAAACGTTCTCATTTACGCCTGACACCTCACGCCGGCTTGGCTGGATTCTTGTGATCCTGCTGGCTGCTTCAGCGGGGCTCTACGCCATGTTTCTGGCGGTGGATTACCGCTGGAACTGGGCGGGTGTTTGGAGGTATCGCGGTCAGTTTGCTCTGGGTTGGCTGACGACGCTGGGTCTCTCTTTGGCAGCCATGGTGGTCAGTGTGGCGGCAGGATTTTTGCTGATGCTAGGCTGCCGTGGGCGGTGGATGCCGGTTCGCCTGATCTGTGCAGGCATGGTCGAGCTGGTTCGGGGTTCGCCGCTGCTGGTGCAGCTCTTGATCGGCTACTACATCATTGCCGAGGCGCTGCATGCAGGCTTTCCGATGTTGGTGGGAATTGTGTTGTTGGGCAGTTTTCACGCCGCGTATCTGGCGGAGATTTTTCGCGGGGCTGTGGAGAGCATCGGAGCTTCACAATTGGAGGCAGCGCGTGCGGTGGGCTTTGACCGGATGCAGACCTATCGTTTTGTGATCGTGCCCCAAGCCATGCGCCGTGCATTGCCTGGCACCACCGGGCAGCTCGTGTCTCTGCTAAAGGATTCCTCGCTTTTGTCGGTGATCGGCATTGAGGAACTGGTGCAGAAGGTAAGGGTTATGAACGCGGCCAGCTACGCCCCACTGGAGGGCTATCTGCCGCTGGCGGCGGCCTACTTGATTGTCACGCTACCGCTGGCGAGGCTGGCTCGTGGTTTGGAAAGGAGGTTTGCCTATGAAACTTGAAGCTAGGAGTCTGGTAAAGCGCTATGGCAGCCATGTTGCGCTTGATGGTGCTTCTTTTTCAACCGGACCGGACGATGCCCGGGTGATCGCGCTGTTGGGGCCTTCCGGCGGTGGTAAATCAACACTGCTACGGGTGCTAGGCTGCCTGCTGGTGCCTGACGAGGGCCATGTGTGCGTGGACGGCCGTGACCTGCCGCACGATGAGGTAGGCGCGCAGGCGGAACGCCGTGGGAATGGATTCGTTTTCCAGGGCTACAACCTTTTTCCGCACCTCACCACCCTGCAAAACATCACGCTGCCGCTACAGGAGGTTCATGGCATGTCTGCCTTGCAAGCGGAGCAGCGTGCCATCGAATGGCTTCATCGCCTCGGGCTTGAGGGCCACGAGCACAAGCGTCCTTCGCAGCTTTCGGGTGGCCAGCAGCAGCGTGCAGCCATCGCCCGTGCCTTGGCTCCGCGACCGAGGCTTCTGCTGCTCGATGAGCCCACCTCGGCGCTTGATCCCGTGATGACAGGCGAAGTGTTGGATGTGATTCGCGAGCTTGCTGAGGAGGGGCAAAGCATCGTCTTGGCCACTCATGAGATCAGCTTCGCCCGCAAGGTGGCTGATCAGGTGGTGTTTTTGGCAGCGGGCAAGGCCCTTGAATGCTCGCCTGTCTCCCGTTTCTTCCAGCAGCCGGAGTCGAATTTGGCGCGACAGTACCTCGAAGGCCTATCGCGCTACCGCTGAAGCGCATTTTTACAAGGCAAGGGCGAGAAAACGCCGCTCTTCGGGAAGGAGCAGCGTTGATGGCACTTTTTCGGCCACCTGATAGGCTGAGGCGGCATTGCCGCTGACGGCCAGCAGGCCGGCGAAGACCGCACGCGCTCCGGGCGGGAAAGTGTCCACGGTTTTGACTTGCGCGAGAGCGGCCCCGATTTCGTCCACGCGGCCCTGACGGTAGGCGGCCAAGGCACGCAAGAAGGCGATGGCGACGAGTCTGTCCGCAGGCATGTAATGGGCGGGCATTTGGGCGGCCTCGTCGAGCGTCTTCAACGCGATCTCGATATCCGTGCCCAGAACGAGGCGCAGGTAGTTCGCGCGATCGAGATACACAACGTCGGTCGGTTTCAGCTTCAACAGCTGTTGGCTGGAGCGCAGCATCGCTTCCCCATTGGTCTCTTTTTGCGCCATCTCATACATTTTGAGATACATGCTCATCGCGGCTCCGGGGTGGCGTAAAGCCACGCCCTCACAAAAATGGCTTGAGAGGTCCCAATAGCCCAGATGTTCCGCCATTTCGGCGGCTTGCATGGCGGCTTCAGCGTTTTCGCCACGGCCCGTTTGATCGAAAACCGTGCTGAGAAGACGGCGGGGATAGGTGGGGTCATCGCTCAGGTGGCTTTCTGCCTCGGCCTGCCAAATGCTCAGTTGTGCACTCGGAAAGTCAGCATTCACTCGACCGGCTAGCAACTCTTTGAGCGCGCCCCACTGTTTTAGGCCGCGGAGGGCCGCTGCGTAGGGCGGTAGCAGGACGGTATGAGAGGTCGCGTTCTGGCTTGAGATCAGGCGAAGGACACGCTCGTGCTGCTGCTCCTGAACGAGCCAAGCGATAAGAGGTTCGAGCAGGGGGACCGTCTGACCATCCCAGCGGCGGATTTCCGCATTGACGAGCTTCTCACGCTCATGGGGATGGAGGCGAATCAGGGATGAAAGCACGGCAAAACGCACCTTCTCGGTCTTAGGATTCTGCTTGAAGCCCTCCACCAACTTCAGCAGGTCGGCGGCTTCCTGAGCGGTGAGAAGGGGATGCTGCGTGAGGAATTCGATGGCTGCAAGGGACTGCTCCGTGCCACCTCTTGCAATGGGCCAGAGGCGTTCGCGTGCGGGTCCGCTGAGGGAAGGGTCACCGCTGCGTGCATCTAGCAGGGCCAAGTCGAGCACACTTTGGGGATTGCCCGAATCGGCGATCAGGGCCTGTCGTGCAGTCAAGAATGAGCGGGCTGCCAGCCCCTCAGCTTTTTGGATAGCAGACAGCAGCTCCAACGCCGGGCGTTGCCGCATGGACTCGCCTTGAAAGCGTTCGTGGGTGGCATAAGCCATTTTCAAGTCCGGCACTGCCACATACGCTTTACCCAGCCGAGACAGGTCCTCTTTGTTCAGCAGGCCCTTTTCATCTAGGATACGCAAAAATCGGATCATGGAGCGCGGGTCTGACCCCGTCTTTTCGAGAAATAGAACGGCAGCTCGGAGCACTTCCGGATCTTTGGGCGCCCAATAGGTAGCATCGTTGACTTCACGCGCCGCATTCGTCCAGTCCCGCGCTTCGATGTAACGAACCGCGGCGGGTATGTAACGCCTCCCCCACCAGTTTTTGGCCTGTATGACAAGGTTGTCGTAAAACAGCCGCCAAGCCACGGCAAAAACCAACAAAGCCAGAAAAGTCTGGAATAGGGCTCGATGTGGAATCGGTTCTTGTTTTTGCGGAACCACTGGACTGGATGAATCGGAACTCATGATGGAAGCAGGTAGCTGGTGACGATCCACTGTATGACTCAATCCAAATGGAGCAGGAGGCGGAAGCCCAGATCCGCACGGGCACTGCCTTTGGGAGCATGATCGCGGGAGGAAGTTAAAAGCCGGTCACGCTCAAACATCAGCCAACTGCCTCCACGGATGACACGCTCATCTGGCGCAGCAGGCCAGACATCTTCAGTCCACTCCGAGACATTTCCACCCATCTCGTGAAGTCCGAGCGGGTTCGGGATCGATTTGTCCACCGGTGCCGTGTAGGAAAAGCTGTCGCTGAAACCCGGGATGCGTGTGCCGTCGAGGTTGACGCTCATCACGGGGGGCCTCCATTCGGTCTGGCTTTTGGTGGGCCAGGGAAAATGCTCTGGGTTCGACCGATGGCGCTCAGCCGGGTCCTTTCCTGTCTCGCCCTTCAGCCCGGCAGCGAGGCTCCACTCCAGATCGGTGGGCAGGCGGTAACGGGCGGTTGAAGGGATCAGACCCTCTTGCCGCTCCTTCTCTGTCAACCATTGGCAGAAGCTTTTGGCATCGTCCCAAGTCACGCCGGCGGCGGGGTGAGTGTCACCGAGAAGAAAGGGGGGCTTTTTCACCCACGTGCCATTGGCAGCTTTCAGCCATGCTTCAAAGTCCTTCACACGAGTCTCGGTGCTGCAGATCAGCATACTACTGCCTGTTTCCAGCGGTGTGAAGCGAAGCCCCAGTGTGTTGAGAAATGAAGTGCCTGCTCTGGGTGGCGTGAGCTTGCTCGGATCTGGCAGGTCGGAGGTGTTCTCGCCGCCTGCCATGCGTTTTCTCAGTGCCTCGACCGCCGCTTTGTCAGCATCATCCGTCGTCTGCATCTTGCGGATTTGATCCTGCAGGTTCTGCTTGTTCGTGGCTTCACGCTCGGCCAAGAGGATGGCAGTGCGTTGCTTGTCCTCGAAAACGCATCGGAATCCGATGGTCGGCATGCGAAGGTCGGCCGGCACGGTATAACGGTAGGAGCTCACAAGGCATTCTTTGCGGAAATAGGCCCACGAGCCGCCTCGGAGAATGCCGTTTGTCAAAGATTTGACGTCTGGCTTGTCAGTCCATTCCCACACATTGCCCGCGAGATCGTAAAGTCCCTCCGCTGTTGGGGTGAACTGGCCCACGGGGGCCGTGTATTCGTAACCATCGGAATAGCCTTCGATCTCGCGATCCGCATAGTTGGCGGCCTTGGCGGGAGGGGGCCACAATATGCCCCACAGAAAGGTCTGGCTATCCGCCAGCTTGTCCTCGGCTGTGAAAGCCGCTCCTTTGCGGGCCATGGCTAGGCCTGCTGCGGCATCCCATTCTTCCGGTGTGGGAAGTCGGTAAGATTGCGCATTGTTGAGGAATTTTTCATCACGCTCCTTTTCAGTCAGCCAGTTGCAGAAGGCGATGGCATCCTGAAGGTTTACTCCCACCACCGGATGGTTCTCATCCTGTTTAAAATGGGGTTCAAAGCTCCACGGATACTTTCTGGCACGCAGAAACTGATTCCACTCACCCACCCGGGTCTCGTAGGCGGAAAACAGGACCGTAGTGTTAGGCACAGCCACAAACGGCATCCCCAAGGTGCTCTTGCGACCGCTCTTGGGAGGCTGGAGATTCGGCTCCTGACTTCGAACGAGCGTGCCCGTGAGGGTCAGCAAAAGCCCCCAGCATGCAAAATGGAGGGTGTAAAGGCGGAAGGGCATGGAGAGAGTTGCTTACAAGATGAAATCATGAAGTTCAGCAAGAATTTCAAAAGCAGCAAAGAGCGACGGGCAACCCAAAGGATCGTCACGAAGTTTGCTCTTTTCGTTGAAACTCAGCATGGTACAGTTCGCTTTCTGATTCTGGAAACCCGCCGCCCCCACCTCGGCAAACCTCATCTCTTTGGTCTGCCCTCATGGACACCGACCAATGGCGGCAGCATGCTCGGATTTGATTCATGATGATTCTGGGTCTCAATGCCTTTCATGGGGATTCTTCTGCCGCCCTAGTGAAAGACGGAAAGCTGGTCGCTGCGGCTGAGGAGGAACGTTTTCGCCGCATCAAGCACTGGTCTGGTCTGCCCACAGAAGCCATGAAATGGTGCCTCGCAGATGCTGGTGTGCGATTGAGCGATGTGGATCATATCGCCATCAACCGGAACCCGAGGGTTAACCGTCTTCGCCGTGCTCTCTATGTCCTGCGTCGTCGCCCCAGCCTCCGCTTGATCTTCAAGCGCCTCGCCAACATCCGGCGTGCTGCTTCCTTTGAGGATAGCGTTCAAGCGGCTTTTCCTAGCGAGACACTGCGGGCACAGGTGCACCACGTCGAACACCATCTGGCGCACTTGGCCTCTGCTTTTCTCGTTTCCGATTTCGATGAAGCGGTATGCCTTTCCATCGATGGTTTTGGTGATTTCGCCAGCTCGGCTTGGGGCATGGGGCAGGGAAATGACATCCAGATCGATGGTCGCGTGTATTTTCCGCATTCACTGGGCATCTTTTACAGCGTCATCACCCAGTTCATCGGATTCCCTCATTTCGGTGATGAATACAAAGTCATGGGCCTCGCTCCTTATGGCGAGCCCAAATACATGAAGGAGATGCGCGAGCTTGTGCACATCCAGCCGAATGGTTCCTTTAAGCTCAATCTCAACTACTTCCGCCACCACAACGAGGATGTCCACTACACCTGGGACAACTGCGCGCCGGAGGTTGGCACGCTCTACAAGAGGGAGCCGATGGAGTCGTTGTTCGGTCCGCAGCGTGAAAAGGGTGCTCCTTTGGAGCAAAAGCACCGCGATATCGCGCGTAGCGCTCAAGGGATGTATGAAGAAGCCTTCTTCGCCCTGCTGCAAAGCCTTCACTCGAAGTACAAGTGCAACAACCTCGCCTTCGCCGGCGGTTGTGCGATGAATTCGGTCGCCAACGGCAAGGTCTACCTTCATTCGCCCTTCAAGCGTCTGTATCTTCCTGCTTCTGCAGGCGATGCCGGTGGCGCCATTGGAGCCGCTTTCGTGGTCAGCAGGCAGATCGAAGGGGGTGCGGGCACTTCTGCCCGTCCGCCTTATGTCATGGACCATGCCTATCTGGGGCCACGTGCTTCTGAGGACGAGATTCAAAATCTGCTTGCCGCTCGCGCCGCAGATATCGAGGCCGAAAAATGCACCGTGCGCCGTTTCGATGATGAAGGCCAGCTGTGCCAAGCCACCGCCACCGCCATCACAGAAGGCAAGGTCATCGGCTGGTTTCAAGGCCGCATGGAATGGGGCCCGCGCGCTCTCGGCAATCGCTCCATCCTTGGTGATCCGCGTCGTGCCGATATGAAAGACATCCTTAATCTCAAGATCAAGCGCCGTGAATCGTTCCGTCCCTTCGCACCATCCATCCTACGTGAATGCGTCAGCGAATGGTTTGAGCAGGACGACGACGTGCCCTTCATGATGGAGGTCTTCCAAGTTCGCCCCGAAAAGCGCGCCCAAGTTCCCGCCACCACTCACGTGGACGGTTCCGGCCGCCTCCAAACCGTGCACAAGGAGACCAACCCCCGCTACCACCGGCTGATTGAAGCCTACCGGGAGATCACCGGCGTCCCCATCGTGCTCAACACGAGCTTCAACGAAAACGAGCCCGTCGTTTGCAAGCCTCAAGAAGCTCTCGATTGTTTTCTTCGCACCAAGATGGACGTGCTGGTTCTCAACGATTGGATCGTAACCCGCTGATCCGTCCGACTTGTCAGTCTAGTCCGGCCCCAATGCGCTCCGCAGCTTCCATCACCAAAATCGAAGGCTTCATGGCCGCTCTTGGCAGCAAAGCAAAAAGCCCCGGACGCATTTATTTCACCGGCGGCGCGACCGCTCTTCTGCATGGCTGGCGCGGCACCACCAACGACATTGATCTCAAAGCTGATCCCGAGCCTTCCGGCCTCTTTGAAGCCATCGCCACGCTCAAAGATCAGCTCGACCTCAACATCGAGCGTGGCCATGAACGTGATCTCTTCGATGTCCAATCCATGCTCCAGTATGGATTGATCGCCAAAAACCGCCTTCACGAACTGTTTCATGCCATCGAACCCGCCTTGATTCGCTACCCCGCCATCACCCCCGCTGAGTTTCGTTCTGCTGTGGACGCCTTTTGCGCCGAATGAATCATCTCCCCGGCTTCGAACTCATCCAGCGTGGCCTCACCGACTACGCCGCAGGGCAGGTCTCGCCTGAGTCCTGCCTCCTCGCCATCGCCTGGAGCCGCCTCCAGCGCGGCGGCTTGAAAATGCCCACCAAAACGCCCGATCGCTTTCCCGATCCCGAAACCCAGCTCTACGCCCTCCTCCGCACCCAGCCCGGCGACGCCTACTCCCGCTACAACGCCCTCCTCCGCCGCCTCATCAGCTTCGAGCAGTCTCTTGAACATCAAAAAGCCGCCTCCCTCTTATGAAGAGCATCATTCTCGCAGGAGGCAGCGGTTCCCGCCTCTACCCGCTCACAAAGGTCGCATCGAAGCAACTGCAGCCGGTGTATGACAAGCCCATGATCTACTATCCGCTCACGGTGCTCATCGCCTCAGGCATCCGTGAGTTTTGCCTGATCTCGACTCCGCATGATTTGCCCCGCTTCAAGCAGTTGCTCGGCGATGGTCAGCGTTGGGGTCTTTCCATTGAGTATCGTGAGCAGGCAAAGCCTGAAGGCATCGCCCAAGCTTTTTGGATCGCGGAAAGCTTCATCGGCAAAGACTCGGTCGCGTTGATGCTTGGGGATAACATCTTTTTTGGTGGAGATGCCTTTCCGCGCGCCTGTGCCGCCTTCCGATCGGGCGCGACGCTTTTCGCCTACCGTGTGAACGATCCCGAGCGCTATGGGGTCGTGGAGTTTGGAGTCGATGGGAAGGCGATCTCCATCGAGGAAAAACCCACGCATCCACGCAGCCATTACGCCATTCCCGGTGTTTACCTCTATGACAACGACGTCATTGCCATTGCGCGCTCATTGAAACCTTCTCCGCGTGGCGAGCTTGAGATCACGGATGTGAACAACGAATACCTACGTCGCGGCACCCTGAATGTCGTGCGCCTCAGCCGTGGCACGGCTTGGCTAGATGCCGGCACCAGCACCCGTTTGCATGAGGCTTCCGCTTATGTGCACAGCATCGAAAAACGCCAAGGCATCAAGCTGGGCTGCCCGGAGGAGGCAGCTTTGCATCGCGGCTTTCTCACAGTAGGACTATTGGAGGACCTTCTCACCACCATGCCTGCCTGCGAATATCGCGACTACTTGGCTGATGTGGCCATGGATGCACGAAGGCATGGCCAGCGCGGGGCGTGAATCCTCCGCCGATTTCACCGATTTCGGTCATCAGAATTCCCTCATGTCATCTGCGTTTTATCTTTGCGCAATCTGCGGACCATGAATCTCCTCATCACTGGCGGCGCAGGCTTCATCGGTTCGAATCTCATTCGGCATGTCATCGATAAGCCGGAGGTGGCGAAGTTGGTCAATCTCGACGGTCTCACCTATGCCGGACATCTCGAAAACCTCGCCGGCATCCATGGCACGCATCCTCGCTATGCCTTCGAAAAAGTGGATCTACGTGATCAGGACGAGGTGATTCGAGTCATCCGCCAGCATGACATCACGCACATCATGCACCTTGCGGCCGAAAGCCACGTGGATCGCAGCATAGCGGGTCCTGCGGATTTCATCACCACCAACATCAACGGCACCTTCAACCTTCTCGAAGCCTATCGCGCACACGCTTCCTCATCAGCGAAATCCGTGTGCCGTTTTTTGCATGTATCAACCGATGAGGTCTATGGCTCGTTGGGTGAGACCGGCCTCTTTACGGAAGCAACGCCTTACGCTCCGTGTTCGCCTTACAGTGCTTCCAAGGCCTCCAGCGACTTTCTGGTTCGATCCTATCACCACACCTATGGCTTGCCGACGGTCATCACCCACTGCTCGAACAACTATGGCCCGTATCAGCATCCAGAGAAGCTCATCCCCGTTGTGATTCAAAGGATCCTCGCCCGGCAGTCGATCCCTGTTTACGGAGATGGCCTGCATGTGCGTGATTGGCTTCATGTGGAAGACCACTGCGAGGCATTATGGAACGTGCTCAGCACCGGCAAGACAGGTGAAACTTACAACATCGGCGGCCAAAACGAAAAATCGAACATCGAGCTCGTGCAGTTCATCTGTGATCTCATGGATGAATTCCAACCTGAACTCGGGGGGGATTCACGCTCTTGGATCACGTTTGTCACCGATCGCCCCGGCCATGACCGCCGCTATGCCATGGACATCGGCAAAATATCTCGCGAATTGGGTTGGGTGCCGTCGCATGACTTTGAAACCGGCATTCGCCAAACCGTGAAGTGGTACCTAGAGCACCAGGCATGGGTTGGTGCCGTAGCTGGCACCAGGGTGGCAGCTCACTGAAAAATCGGACGGTCTCACCCCATGCGCCTGCGCCATCTCCTCCGTCCGCTCTACCTTGCCAGGCGGCTGCAAAATTGGATTTATGAGCAGCGGCACCCGGATCATCCTTGGTTGGCACCGGCAGCCATTGCGTGGTTGGATCAACATTTGCGGCCAGACATGCTGGGCTGGGAATGGGGCAGTGGGCGCAGCACCCTGTGGTTCGCCCGCCGGCTGGCTTCCCTCACCAGCATCGAGAGCGATGTCACGTGGTTTGAGCAGGTCAGGAGCATGGTCTCGGGACTCTCCAACGTGGACCTTCGGCACATTCCACTGGAGCATCCCGAGGCGGAAACCTATGCCTTGGATTATGCGGTGCTTCCAGCCAATGCCGCTGCCATCGTATCGGAGCCGGATGCTTCCCTCGATTTCGTGCTCGTGGACGGCTGGTATCGCCCGGTCTGCGCGAGGGCCGCGCTGTCCAAGCTCAAGCCCGGTGGCCTACTCCTGATCGACAACACCGATTGGAAGGACCCACCGCATGTCCATGTCCCGAAAGACTGGCCGCTCGTGCATCAGAGCCGCAACGTGATGACTCAGACCTCGATCTGGAGAAAGCCCGGAGATGGTGACAGGTCGATTCATAGCCCCTCGTGAGTTTGCGCCAAAAGATTCAACGTTGGACCGTGCAGGCCGGGGGCGTTTTGTTTACGCAAGTAGGCGTGCAAGGTATCGGCGCAGTCACCGGTCTCATGTTAGTGCGTTGGATGCCGAAGGACGAGTATGCTTGGCTGACGATCTGTGGTTCGCTGCTGGCCACGATTGGTCTGCTCGCCGATGGTGGCATCGGCACGGCCATCACCTCGATGTCCGGTCGGGTTGCTGGGGACAAAAAAGCGCTCGCCGAGGTGGCGGATGCTTGCCTTTCGGTGCGGAATCGGCTGGCCCTGCTCTCGCTGGTGCTGACGCTCCCCCCCTTTTTCATGCTCTTCACTCGCACCGAGATGTCTTTTGGCATGGCCGCTTTGGTGGTGGGATCAGCCGCCGTGATGCTATGGCCGGTGACAAGCTCTAAATTTTTGCCGGTGACTCTGCGCATCGCAGGAGAACTCAAAAGCACACAGATCATGGAACTCAGTGGTGTTTTGCTGCGCTGCGGTCTCACCGCTATCGTGCTCGTGGCGGGCTGGTGGCACGTGTATCCCGCCTTTCTGGCTACCGTGGCCTCGATCTGGCTACATGCGGGGTTGGCCAAACGGGGGGTGCGCCAAGTAGCCGGCAGGGCATTTGGCACCCAGACTCAAAAAGCTGAGGTGTGGAGCTTTGTGCGGGCACTTTACGCCAACCACCTTTTCTTTTGCGTGCAGGGTCAGATTGCGACCTGGATTGTTTCTTTCACCTCGGGGGTGACAGAGATCGCGGACATAGGAGCGTTGTCTCGTCTGACGGTCTTCTTTTCTATTTTTGGTGCGATCTTTCACTACTTGGTACTGCCGAATGTAGCCTCCACACAATGTCCAAGGCTGGTGCGCACCAAGTTCATTGTGTCTATCACAGGCACTTTCGGTGCGGTCTTATTGGTGATTGCTGCAGCCTGCCTGTTTCCCCGTCCTTTTTTGTGGATTCTGGGTGGCTCTTACTCGCATCTGAGCCTCGAACTCCCGCTGGCCTTTGCGGTGCAGGGAATCGGAGTGTTGAACAGCGTCATCTGGACGTTCATGCAAGTGCGAGGCTGGGTAAGGCTTTCGTGGTTGAACATTCCACTCACGCTCGGCGGCTACATTCTTGGCGTGCTCGTGGCCGATCTCACCACCGTTTCGGGTGTGCTCTTGATGTCCGGCGTTTCACTTCTGCCGCCGCTGCTATGGGCGCTTGGCTATGCCTGGAGCAACCTGCGCTGGGATCTGGCCGCGATGAATGGCGAGTCATCCCGAGTGTAGGTCTTTCATTTTCCTTTAGGCTTCCTTCTGCATGACTATCCATCCGATTGAAAAACTCCTGCGAGGCCTGCGCCGTATTCTTGGGGTTCGCGAGTCGCGTTCCAATCTCTCGCTTCAGAGCCGACTCTACACGGCGTTTCTAGAATTAATCACCTTCGGGCGTGGTATTCCGCGTGCGATCAATGGCGAGCCGGAAATCCGCCTGGTGCCCATGTGCCGCTTCCTGTCCTCCAGCTACGAGCCAGACGTGTGGAACTGGCTGAAAAAGCGCACCGTGCCAGGTAGCATCATCCTGGATGTGGGGGCCCAGTTTGGCTTGTACTCGATGCTGGCCACACGGCACATCGGCAAGGAGGGTCACATCTTTGCTTTTGAACCTTCACCAGACAGCGCTGCGGTGCTGCGTCGTCACTTAACGCAAAACGGCATGAACGATCGTGTGGAGATCGTGCAGGCCGCGGTGGGACCAGAGGAGGGCGAGGTGACGTTTTTCATGGCTGGCACCCATCCGAGCAACACGCTTGCTCCCACGACCGTCGATCCGGTGAAACTTACGCCTGTGAAAGTCAAGGCGATCACTGTGGATGGTTTCTGCCGCCAGCGGCAGTTGAAGCCGACGATTCTCAAGATCGATGTCGAAGGCTGGGAACTTCAGGTGCTGCGAGGGGCCATGGAGGTGGTCAAAGACCCTACACTCTCCATTTGCGTTGAGATGCATCCTTATGCTTGGGAAAGTGCCGGCTACACGGCGGCAGATTTCACAAACTTTGTGGAGCTCAATGGTTTCGAAGTCGTGCCGCTGACCGGTCAGTCTTCTCCTTTCGCCGAATACGGCGAGGTCTGGCTGAAGAGAAAGTAACCTTGTAAACTTGCCGTGATGCTCAAAACGCTTCTGTCCATCATTCGCAGTATCATTCGTCCGATTGGGCTCGATCTGATTCGGTATCCCCAAGTAGAAGCAAAGCCGACTGATCTCACGCCTGAGATGCTGAAAATTCTTCAAGAGGCCCGGCCTCATACGTTAACTTCCCTTCATCGACTGGCCTCGACACAGGATGCAGTCCGATATGTTGTTAAAAATGCCATTCCAGGCTCGCTTGTCGAGTGTGGCGTGTGGCGTGGTGGAAATATGGCTGTGGCATCACGGACGCTACAACAGCTCGGAGATACAAGTCGTGACCTCTATCTTTATGATACGTTTGAGGGCATGTCCGAGCCGACCGAGCATGATGCGGACTATGGTGGCGTCTCGGCAGCCCAGCTTCTTGCTGCCGAGCAAAAAGGCGCCGGGGTATGGTGCGAAGCCAGCATTGAAGATGTGATGCGGGTGATGAAGGAGACCGGTTACTCGATGGACAAGGTGCATCTGGTCAAAGGCAAGGTCGAGGATACCATCCCGGCCACAATACCCGACGAGATCGCCCTGCTTCGGCTCGATACGGACTGGTATGAGTCTACCCTTCACGAGTTAGTCCATCTTTATCCGCGATTGAAACCTGGTGGCGTGTTGATCATCGATGACTACGGCCACTGGCGTGGAGCTAGACAGGCGGTGGACGAGTACTTTGAAAGGAAAGAGATTCTCGGTTTGCTGTGTCGCGTGGATTACACTTGCCGCATGATGATCAAACCTCAATGAGTTTGCTTCCCCGTCTATCCCGTCGGCCGCGACTTTACAACTGCCTGCATGCGCTTGGTGTGGTGAAAGCCTACAGCCAGACACATCCTGAGGAGCGTGCCTGCCTTTGCCACCATATTGCCAAGGCCAAGGCTGCTGTCGAAATTGGTACCTTCATGGGCCTCACGGCGGCCGAAATGGCCGATGTGCTGCCGGCGGATGCCACGCTGTATTGCGTGGACCCTTATCCGGGAGGTGGCGAGCCTTTGCAGCAGATCGCCTTGAGGCAGATCGCTCGTGCGGGTGCGGCTTCCAAGGTGCGCATGGTTCGGGCGGACAGCGCCGGAGCGGTGGCCAGCCTGCCTGCGCAGGTGGATTTTTTCTTTGTGGACGGGGATCACAGTTATGAGGGCCTCGCGGCGGATTGGAAGATCGTGAGACAATTGCTCAAGCCCGGCGGGATCGCTGCTTTTCATGATACAGCGCGTGCTCCAGAGGCCATGGTGCATTCGGTGGGCTCCATCCGATTCTTTGAGGAGGTTATCGCCCTTGATCCAGAGTTCACCCATCTGGAGACGGCACGCAGTTTGAACGTCATCCGTCGGAATGCCTGATGAGTACTGAACGCCCAATTCGTCTCCTTCGTGTGGCCCTCGTTCCCGGCAACTACCGGGGCGGCATGACACGCACCATGGTCCTGACCACGAACCATCTTCGTGAGATGGGCTTCGAAGTGGATTCGCTTTACGAGGAAGATGTGCCTTCCCGTGTGTCGAAGCGGATACGCCGCTTCACAGGTCCTTGGGAGGCAGCGGATGCCGCGGCCCGGCATATCGCCAAACATGGCCCGTATGATCTCATCGAGGTGCACGAGCCTCTCGCGGTCGGTTTTGGAATGCGCCTAAGAAAACCGCGTCACCAGCACAAGCTCATCGCGTTTTCCTACGGCATCGAGGATCGTGGCCGGCGCATCATGCTCGATTATGGTGCCTCGCATGGCATCAAGACGCGGTTGAAAAGCCGTTTGCTGGCGATGCTGCAGGCCAAAATCAGCTATACCGGCCTGCCATGGTGCGATCACATCGTCACCTCGAACAGCGAGGATGCGCAGTATCTGGTTGGTCGTGGCACCTTCCGGCCAGATCAGATCACTGTGCATCACAGCGGGGTGGATCCGAACCTCCTGGAACGCGGCCAGCATGTCTCCGCTCCGCGTGGTGATGTGCTTTTCATGGGGCTGTGGATCGAGCGGAAAGGCACGCTCGACATGGTTCCCGCCATCGTGGACTTCCTGCGGGCCAATCCACATCGGCGATTCACCGCGGCGGGATGCATGATTCCCGAGGACGAGGTGCTCCGTGCCTTTCCGACGGACCTGTTGCCTCGCATCACGGTACGTTCGAAGATCGAATCCGATGAGGAGCTGTGTCGGTTGTATGAAACACATGGCACGCTGGTGCTACCTTCCTTTCATGAAGGCCAGCCGCTGGTGCTCATCGAGGCGGCTGCCTTTGGCATGGCCATCCTCACCACGGCCACCTGCGGCATGCTGGACTTTGTGGATCATGAGAAAAACGGCCTACTCATCCCGGTGGGCAGCACACCGGCTATTCTTGAAGGTTTGAACCGCTACGAGAACAGTCCTGAGACCGCCTGGGCTTTTGGTCAAGAGGCAAGGCGCAAGGTTCTTACTCACACTTGGCGTCTTTCCGCCAAAAACCTAGCCTCTGCCTACCGTCGTCTTCTGGACTGAGATCTTTGAATCTTCTGAAGCATGAACAATCTGCTCCGACGACTCTTTCATCCCAAGCAGACCCTTCGTGGTGCACTAAACCGTCTGCGTATAAAGCTGACAAAGCGTTCGCTGGATGCCCGCCATTCTGTGGTAGGTGGCACTGTTTGGAAGCTTCACGACTGGGCATGGTTGCCCTATCATGGCGATGGCGATCAGCAGGAGATCTACTATCAGATGCACGGAGCGGAATGGCTGGCGGCTGAGACCGAGAGTGTGAAAAAGTGGCTGCCAAAAGGTGGCTGCGTAGTGGATGTAGGTGCCAACACAGGTTTCACCGCGCTGGTGTTTTCCAATCTCATCGGTCCAGAGGGCCGCGTGATCGCCTTCGAGCCTTCGCCGATTATTTATCCCCGCTTGGTGGAGGTGGTGGAAAAGAACGGTCTCAAAGACCGCGTGGAATGTCTAAATTTCGGCTGCGGCACGGAAGCTCGCACGGAGACGCTCATGGTTCCTGTTTCGTCCGGCAATGCCACCATCAAACGAGATGGGGTCGAGCTTCATGGCAGCGTTCGCGAGGTGCAGATCAAGATCGACTCGCTCGACAAGGTGTTGCTCGACCGGCTCAAGCGGCTCGATTTCCTCAAGATCGACACCGAAGGCTTCGAGGATCAGGTGCTCGCCGGAGCGGATAAGCTGATCGAGCGCTTCCGCCCGGTGTTTTATATCGAACTCTCGCATGAGTATATGGCTTCATCACGAAACGCGATCGCTTGGCTCAAGGCTCGCAGCTACATTTTCGACATCGAACCTGACCTCAACTCCGCCCATAACGGCGACAACTTCATCGTCTATCCATCCGAAAAGAAACGTTAAGTTGTTGTTGTGGCTGAAATCATGAACAACTCACGCGCGACCCCACTATGGGTGCTTACCTCCCGGTTTGTGCCGCAAACTTGCGGTATCGGCGAGCAGACACAGTTCTTGCTTGGCCAACTTCGCGAGCGTCAGGGAATCGAGGGGGGCGTTCTCGTGGCAAGTCCTCAGTGGGACGCGGAGAAAGCGCCGGTCTTGCCACGCAGCCAGCGATGGACAGGCTTAGCGCCGCCCGGAACGAAAGTGCTGATGCTGCAATACTCCGGCTATGGCTTTGCCAAACGTGGAGCGCCTGTGGGACTGGTGCTGCAAATCAAACGCCTGCGCCGTGAGCGACCAGAAATCCGGCTGGTGACCATGTTTCATGAGTTGTTCGCTTATGGTCCGCCCAGCAGTAGCGCATTCTGGCTTTCGTATGTGCAGCGGTGGGTGGCTTTGAGCTTGGCCAAGCAGTCTCTTCAAGTGATCACCAACCGTGCAGGGTCCGCCCGCTGGCTGGAGAATCGGATTCCAGCCCACCATGAGAGGATTCATGTGTCGCCCGTTTTTTCCAACCTCGGGGAAGCTCCTGATGCGCCACCCCCATCGCAGCGTGAAGCGCATCTCGTTTTCTTTGGTTACCAAGCCGAGCAGTGGGATGCAGGCTTCACGGGACTTCGCCGAGTCATCGAAATGCTCAAGCCGGCAAGAGTGACCATCCTAGGTCGCTCGGCAGAGATTCCGGCGGAGGTTTTTGGCGGCATCGTCGTCACCCGCACGGGGTATCTTGGCGCAGATGACGTTTCTGCCATCCTTCGCACAGCTCGGTGGGGTCTTGTGGCCTACAACCCGGAGTATTTGGGTAAATCCAGCCTGTTGGCCGCCTTCATGGCGCATGGCGTTGTCCCCCTTCTGGTGGATGGTCACCTGCCACTTTCAGAAGGCCTAGAGCGCAATGTACATCTCCTTGCGGTGAACGAACTGGGCTCCATCGTGCCAGACCTCGATGCGATCTCCGCTGCCGGGCAGACTTGGTATCGCCCCCACAAACGCGAGAACACCGCGGCGGCTTTTGCGAAGCTGCTACTCGGAACTTGAGATTATCCACGCATTTCGCTGATGACTCAGATTGATCAAACGCTCGCTCATCGGTGAAATCAGCGGATGAAGCAGACCCTATAAACTGATGCGAATTGCTTACTTTCTCACGCATCCCATTCAATATCAGTCACCCCTGATCCGGCATCTGAGGGCGGGAGGTGTGGACGTTCATGTCATCTATGGCCATGACGCCACGGCGAGAGCTTACTTTGACAAAGGCTTCGGCAAACACTTGTCCTGGGATGTGCCGCTGCTCGATGGCTATCCGAGCACCGTGTTGAACACCGAGGATCCGAAAGGCAACGTGAAGGAGCAGCGGGCGCACTTTGAGCGCCAGATAGCCGACCTGCTGGAGAAGGAGGCTTTCGATGCAGTGTGGGTGCATGGCTGGGCGCATCCCTTTACCCAGGCAGCTTGGCGACAGGCTCGCAGGCGCAATTTACCCATCCTGTTGCGTGGCGAGACTTTCCTCGGCTGCGTTCGGGGCGGGAAGCTCCGTCGGTTTGTTCACCAATGGATTTTCAGCCGAAAGTTCCGTGAGGTGTCCGCCTTCCTCGCGGTTGGAACGCGCAATGCTGAGCTGTATCGTGCCTACGGTGTCGAGTCCTGCCGCATCTTCCGGGCTCCTTATGTGGTGGACAATCTTTTTTTCCAAAAGCGCTGCCAGGAAGCGGCTCCGCATCGCGAGAAGCTGCGAGCAGAATTGGGCATTGAGCCAAGTCGTCCGGTGATTCTTTTCTGTGCCAAGCTGATTTCGGTAAAAGATCCAGCCACGTTGATTCGCGCCGTTGGCCGGATGGCAGACGTCCAACCGCTGCTGCTGATAGTGGGCGATGGTGAACTCCGGCCGTCCTTGGAAAAACTTGCTGCCGAAGTTGCACCAGAGTTGGTGAAGTTCCTCGGCTTTCGTAATCAGACGGAGTTGCCAGCTTTTTACGACCTCTGTGACTTGTTCGTGCTTCCTTCGGTTTTCGAGCCGTGGGGCCTCGTGGTGAACGAGGTCATGAACGCGGCCAAACCGGTGATTGTGAGCGATCAGGTGGGCAGCGGTCCAGATCTTGTCCGGGAAGGGGAGAACGGCAGCATCTTCCCGGCGGGGGATGTGGAACGCCTGACCCAGATCCTTGACCAGTGGTGCGGCAATGAGGCGGCACGCGGGCAAGCAGGTCGTAAAAGCCTAGAGATCATTTCCAAGTGGGGATTCGATGAGATGTTGGAGGGATTGAATGAAGTGCAGGCATTTCTCAAAAAAGTGTAAATGAATTGGGTGAACCATCAAACTAGGTTGCCCTGCCAGCCCAATACCGGAGCAAATGTTAGCTTGAGTGCTGCTGCATAGCGTCATTGCGTAATGTCTGAAATAGAAAACAGTTTGTGCGTGGCTTACAGCGGGGTGCATCAGGCTTACCAACTGGCGCTCGCGGCGCATGAGGAAGGCGTTTTACAGGCTTTCTATTGCTCCATTTACAACGCGCCGGGCAAGTGGGGGCATCATCTGGGGCATGTGATCGGCCAGAAGGCGCTGGCGAGCCGCAAGGTGCAGGGATTTCCACCAGAAAAAGCGGTGGAGCATCCTTGGCCGCTGCTGATGAAAGCCCTGCGGGATAAGTTGAACCCCCGACGTGCCAATGACTGGCTCACGGTGAATGATGCCTTTGATCGTTGGGCCGCCCGCAAGCTGGACAAGAACCCGCCGAAAGTGATCGTGGGTGGCGAGACCTGTGATCTGCACTTGTTTGAAACAGCCCGACGAATGGGCGTGATCCGCGTTCATGACTGTCCACAGCTTCACCCGACTTTCCTGGAAGAGGTGCTGCAGGAGGCTGGCGAGCGAGCAGGTATGGCAGTGAAGCTTGCCCCCGACCTGCCCGGCATGGCCGAGCGCAAGCGTCGTGAGTATGAACTAGCGGAAAAGATTCTTATCTATTCCGATGTGCATCGCCGAAGCTTCCTTCGTGGCGGCTTTCCGGACGAATGCCTGTTTCAATGTCCTTTGTGGGTCGATCCTGCGCTTTGGCATCGTGATGAACCAGTGAAGGAGACAGATAGCTCGCAACCGCTTCGCCTGCTGTTTGTGGGTTCGATCAATCTTCGCAAAGGCATACCCTTTTTGATGGAGGCGCTCAAGATGTGCGGCAGGGCGGTGAAGTTGACCTTGGTGGGGCCACGTCATCCGGAGTGCGAGTCACATTTGCGCGGCTCTGCTGATTCGATTGAGATACTCGATCCGCAGACCAAAGCTGAACTGCGCCAGACCTATGCGCGACATGACGTGTTGGTGCTGCCCTCGGTGGCAGACAGCTTCGGGTTTGTGTCACTTGAGGCGATGGCCTGTGGGCTGCCGGTTATTGTGACGGACAACTGCGGCGCTCCCGTGCCTGATCTGTCCTGGAGGGTGCCACCGATGAACTCGGAGGCCCTGGCCATTCGTCTCCTGATGTATGCCGAGAACCGTTCTCTCGTGGTCGAGCATGCGGCAGTGGCCAAAGCCTTTGCTACCCAATTTGGCCCGGAAACTTACCGCCGGAATATCCGCGGTCTTTATCGCTCTCTGCTCAAGTGAACCCTTCTTTGCCCGATGAACAACGACCTCGAAGCCTATCGCCTGAAAGCCGCTGAGATCACCTGCGGAATCAGCGCCAGGCCGGTTTACGACCTGGTGCTGCGCATCTGCCGTGAACGCGGTCTGAATGGCAAGGTTCTCGACTACGGCTCAGGTATCGGAACGCTTCCCGGCATCCTTCACGAAGCGTTTCCGCATGCCGAGATGTGGGCGGCGGACATTCTGCCACGTCCGCCTGAACTGAAGTCGGAGATTGGCTGGATTCAGGGGGATTTGAACAACACATTGCCATCACCTGACGGCTCGTTTGATGCGATCGTCTCATCCGAAGTAATTGAACATCTCGAAAACCCGAGGGCCACCTATCGCGATCTCTTCCGTCTATTGAAGCCAGGCGGTCTGCTTATCGTGACCACGCCGAACCAGGAAAGCATACGCTCTCTGTCCGCGCTGCTGCTGGCTGGGCATTTCGCCTATTTTTCGGACAACTGCTACCCAGCGCACATCACGGCGCTGGTGCGCAAAGACTTCGAGCGCATCGCGAAGGAGGCCGGTTTTGGCCCTGTGTCATTCGAGTTTTCTAATATCGGCGGCATTCCCAAAGCGCCGAGCGTGAAATGGCAGTCAGTGTTGCCCTTTTTCAAAGGCCGCTGGTTTAGTGACAACATCGCCGTCGTTTGTATCAAACCCAAGGCATGAGCCGCATTCTCGTTTACTCCCGTACTTTCTTCCCAGTCATGGGAGGGTTGGAACGAAATACCTTCACTCTCTGCCGGTTTCTCACTGAACGTGGACATTCGGTTACGCTGTTAACCGAGACTTTGGAGGAGGATTCGCGGGATTTTTCCTTTCGCGTGATTCGCACGACTAGTTGGCTGCAAATCCTTGGCGAAGTGGTGAAAGCGGATCTGGTTTTTTTGAATGGTGGCATCTCCGTCAAGGTGTGCCTTCCAGCGCTGTTTTTCGCCAAAAGCTATATACCCATCTACCAGTCGTCAGATCTGTTCGTGCGTCAGAATGAACGTGGCCCGGGAGCGTGGCTGCGGCACTTTTTGGCCGCACGGGCGACGCTGCATGTGACGGTCAGTCGCTTTGCGAAAGCGCATCTCGAAAAGTTGTTACCGGGTAAAAAGTGCCTTGCTGTGCCGAATCCGATTGATGCGGAACTGCTGCAACTTGTGGATCAGTCTGCAGTATGTGACAAAGAGTATGATCTTTTGTTTGTGGGCAGGCTGATTGACGGAAAAGGCATTTTCCATCTTTTGAAGGCTATTGATCAAATGCGCGACCGACTGCCGCTTCAGGTGGCTTTTGCTGGTGAAGGCGAGCATCAAGCGCAGTTGGTCGAAGAGGCCTCGAGGTGTCAGATCCCCATTCAGATGCTCGGCCGATTGGATCGGGGGGCATTGATTCAAGCTTATCGAAAAGCCCGTCTGTTGGTCGTGCCATCCTCGACACATACGGAAGGCAATCCTTTGGTTATTGCGGAGGCTATCACCTGTGGACTACCGGTGATTGCCTCCGATCAAGGCGCCATGGTGGAGGCCATCGGAGAAGCCGGTTGCTGCTTTCGACGCTTTGATGTCGAGGATTTGACCGCCAAGATTGAATGGATGTTTACTTACGATCATTTGCAGGCCTGTGCCAATCAATCCGTTGCACGTCGTGCGGAGTTTTCCCTCGGGTCCTATGCGGAGAAGATCGAACAAGTGCTGAGTGCCGCCGGTTTGAGGCATCCAACGAACCGGTGAACAGCTTGCCTTTGGTTTGTATCCCGCCACCATGCTACCTTAATCTGTTTCTCTTTCTTACCATCCGATGAGCTTGTTTTTTGCCGCCAAAATGACTGGGATGGAATTGGCCACCTATGGCTTGATTGCAGCCTCGGTAGTGGCCCTATGGTCTTACTCCAACTGGCGTATGGCGGTGAAGATAGCCTTGGTGATTGCTCTGTTCGAAGGGGCTATTCGCAAGTGGGTGATGCCAGGTGCTCAAGAGCTAGCCTACTTCCTCAAAGACATCTTTCTTTTTGGGGCCTATTTGAAATTCATGATTTCTCCAGATCTGGATGTGCGTGCTTACCGGCTCAATCTGCCTGTCTTGCTGATTTGCGTGCTGGGAGTGTTGCTGGTGCCTCCTGCGCTGAATACCAACATTGGTTCCTCCATCTTGGCTCTCTACGGCCTGAAAATTTATCTCTACTACGTGCCATTGGTCTTCATGATGCCCTATCTTTTCCGAACGAGGGATGAGATGGTGCGGCAGTTAACTTGGTTTTCGATGCTGGCGATTCCAATCTGCGTTTTAGGTGTCTTACAGTTCCGTGCTGGCTCGGCGAGTCCGTTGAATGTCTACGCGCAAAGCTCGGCTGAGAACATTAGTGGCTTTGGCTTCGGAGAAAAAGTGCGCATCACCGGCACATTTTCCTACATTACCGGGCACAGCACTTTCATCATCTTTTTCTCCACGCTGTGCATCGCGCTGCTGGCCATACCGCAGACACGTCACAAGTGGGTGATCACCTTCATCACCCTTCCGCTGCTGGCTGCTAATTCGTTGATGAATGGCTCCCGCTCTTCCATGTACACGATGGTGCTCATCATCGCTGGTTATTTGCTGGCTTCCATGACGGGCAGGCTAGTGGCCTCCAAAAACTTCACTTCCATTCTGGTTGTTGGGTTGGTTTCCTGCGCCATGGCTGGTTCCTATTTTTTCTACGAGGCTTATTTCATGTTCTCCACCCGAGCCAAGGTATCCAATGACAACATTGCTTTCCGGGCTGTGCAGCACCCTCTGTGGTCCATCCAGCAGTCTCTGAAAGACGGGGGTATCACGGGTTTCGGGATCGGGATGGCACACCCTGCTTCAGACGGCATGCGACGTGGCTTAAAGATCCCTCCAGCCAAAAACAAATGTCCGGTGTACGATCAGGAAGTGGGGCAGATCATTGCCGAGGTCGGACCCATCTCGGCTATCGCGTGGTATATGTTGCGAATCATTTTACTACTGTCTGTTTGGAAGGTGTTTTTTCAATGCCGTGATCCGGTTTACAGCCCGATCCTGCTGATGGCGGCTTTGATTAGCACCCCTTATATGCTCATGGGCGTGATTTACAATCACACGGCCAACATCCTTCTTTTTGCGGTGCACGGTCTGGCTTTCTCCATGCTTCTGGAGCCCTTGGTAAAGCGCCGTTACACTCGTCAGCCGATGACTCCCATTCATGCGCCGAAATTGTCACCTGGCACGAATTGATCCATAGGCCTATTCTTTTTTGATCCGTTGTTGAGCGCATTTCCAGCTTCTACCAAACGGTCCTACTGTCCCATCACGGCCATTGTGCCCGCTTTTGAGCGGCTTGAGGCCTTGCTTAAGACGATCTCCATCATCCAGTGCTGTGAACCTGCGCCGGAAGAGATCCTCGTCCACGTGGATGGTGGCAACCCGGAGATTCTTGAGGTCCTGCGTTGGCAGCATCCAGAAATTCAGCTTTTGGTGAGTGATCACCTCATTGGGCCTGGAGGGGCACGGAATCGCCTCATCGCGGCGGCCAAGCACGAACTGGTCGCCAATTTTGACGATGATTCTTTCCCTGAGCAGCCTGACTACTTTGCGCGCGTGCTGCGTCTGTTCCAAGAGTTTCCAGGCGCGGCGATGTACAGCGCAGCGAGCCAAGACTTCGAGAAAGAGATGCTCGGGCCGCATGCGATTGCGGTCAGCTCGGGTTGCGGATGTGTCTTCCGCAAAAGTTGGCATGCGCGCACCCGTGGCTTTGTGCCCTTGCCTATTGCGTATGGCATGGAGGAGACAGACATCAGCCTGCAACTGCATGCCCTTGGTGGCTTGATTGTGCATGACCCGCAGTTGCATGTGAAGCATGACAAGCCGCTTCCCGTGGACGTAACCGCGCGAGTCAACGCCACGGTGATTGCGAATATGGCCCTGCTACCCTACCTGCGTTACCCCGTGCTGCTCTGGCCAATGGGTCTTTGGCAAGTGCTGCGCCGGGTGCTTTACGTGTTGAGTTTCGGCTGGTCTCAGGGTGTGTGGACTGGCCTGCAGATGATTCCCTCCCACCTCGCCGCTCATCGCGCGGAGATCGCCCGCGTTACGTATGCCGCTCTAGTGAGCTGGTTTTTCCTGCGTCTTCGTCCTCGGCCATTGAAAGACGCCACCATCCCAGCTCAAACGGCATGTCACTGAAACAAAAGATCATCCGCCTTCTTTACCCTCACGGCTCGGTGCGCAGGGTGCGGCGAGGGGCCATCCGCGGGGCACGTTTTGTGGTCTCCCCCGGCATGGGTGCAACGTATGCTTGGGGGCACGAAGTCATGAACCAAGGTTTTTTGGCAGCCAAGGTGAGACCGGGCATGGTGGTGTATGATGTGGGTGCAAACCGCGGCCAGATGGCTTTGTATTTTTCCAAGTTTGTCGGGTCTGCTGGGAAGGTGCTTTCATTTGAGCCTGCTCCTGCCAATTTTGATCTTCTCGAACGGAATCTGCGGCTGAACGACTTTGCGGCCAATGTGCAGCCCTTCAAACTTGCGCTCGCGGCGGACAATCAACCCAGAGAGTTTACTTTTCATGAAACCGACCATACCCAAGGTACTTTTTCGGACCGTATTACGCTTTTGGAATCTTGGGAAACACTGGTTAAGGTACAAGTCCAATGTGACACGATTGATCAATTGGTGGCCGCAGGCCAGCCTGTGCCCCATGTTCTGAAAATCGATGTGGAGGGAAGTGGTGCGGAAGTATTGCAGGGTGCCATACAGACTTTGCGGGAACACGGGCCGGCAATCTACTTGGAAGTTCACGCTAGCAGCGCCGATGCACCCGAGTGGCTTGCTTTTCAGAAGCTCCAAAATGAATTAGGCTACCAAGTTGTGGCGCTGGGCGAGTCTCTTGAAGCCAGACGTTTGCCCATCTGGGGCGGTGCGGTTTGGTGCGAGCGTCCATGCTAATTCTCAAAAATCATGCTCACACGACAGGCCAAAAATCTCTTTTACCGTATCGCTGGGCCGCTGATGCAAATGAACGGGGCCTTGTATGAAGCATTTCGCTCGCCACCCTCCCGAAATGGGGGCACGATCCGCGTGCAACTCGGCCCCGGGCAGCGTCATTACCTCCACGGCTGGATCAATGTGGATGCGAACATGTTTACCGCGAAGTGTGATGTCTGGTCGGATATCTCGAAGCACCTTCCTTTCCGTGATGAATCCATCGACGCGATCTACTCGCATCATGTGATCGAGCATTTGCCAAATCTTCCAGTGCACTTTCGTGAGCTTTACCGTGTGCTCAAGCCAGGAGGCGTGATTCGCGTGGGTGGGCCGAATGGTGACGCAGCGATGCGCGAGTATCTGGCGGGTAATGCGGCGTGGTTTTCTGACTTTCCTGATGCTCGCCATTCCATCGGCGGGCGTCTTGAAAACTTTGTTTTCTGTCGGCAGGAACATCTCACCATTCTAACACCCAGCTTTTTGGAGGAAATCGCGGTCGCAGCAGGATTCCAAGCCATTCGGGTTGTAAAACCGATCACGGAGACAGGCTATCCGGTAATGTTTGACAGCCAGGTGATGTCTCACGAATGGGAAAGTTCGCCGGAGTCCCCCCACACTCTTTTGATCGAGGCAAAAAAAAGATAAAGCGATCTTCATAGGGCTTCACCATGAAACGAGCACTCATCACTGGCATCACTGGGCAGGACGGTTTTTATCTGGCGGACTATCTTCTCAGCCTTGGCTACGAGGTGCATGGTTTGGCGCGCCAGACGGGTCTCGAATACATCAGGG
Organism: Prosthecobacter sp.; assembly: GCA_017853885.1. GTDB lineage: Bacteria > Verrucomicrobiota > Verrucomicrobiia > Verrucomicrobiales > Verrucomicrobiaceae > Prosthecobacter. Next base: position 1,302 of record JAFMIR010000035.1, on the reverse strand, counting down.
GCAACCTGCTACGAGATGTGCCGCCGGAGCTTTATCAGCGCTGCCATTTGCATGCGGTGAGCCTAGACAACTTGCCTGGTCTTTACCGTTTGATCTCCCAAACTCCGTTCGACGAATGCTATCACTTGGCTGCATCCAGTTTTGTGGGTGAGAGGTTGGCGGATGGCTATCAGACCATTCAAAACAACATTGCCAGCACACACTATCTGCTCGCGGCTTTGCAGGAGTTTCAGCCGGGGTGCCGGCTATACTTCGCTGGCACCAGTGAGATGTTTGGTCGGCCATCCATGGCACCCCAGACGGAGGAGACACCGTTCATGCCACGCAGCGCTTACGGGATCAGCAAGCTGGCGGGTTATCATCTGGTGCGAAACTACCGGGAGGCTTACGGCCTGTTCTGCGGGGTGGGCATCCTCTACAATCACGAGAGCCCGAGGCGTCGGCCGGAGTTCGTGACTCGAAAAGTCAGCATGGCAGTGGCTCGCATCGCGCTTGAAGGCAGCGGCACAATTCAACTCGGCAATTTGAAGGCCCGGCGAGACTGGGGCTATGCGCCGGATTATGTGAAGGCGATGCATGCGATCCTCAACCACGACCATCCGGAGGACTTCGTGGTCGCCACCGGCGTGTTGCACAGCGTGGAAGAACTGTGTGAGGTCGCATTCAGTCATGTGGGACTGGACTGGCGGAAGCATGTGGAGGTGAACACAGACTTTTATCGCGATGAGGAGGCGGTGCCGCTGACCGGTTGTTCGGCAAAGATCCAACGTGAGTTGGGTTGGCGTCCTGAGACAACCTTTGTCGAAATGGTTCACCGAATGGTGGACGCGGATAAGGCCCTGCTAAAAACGGGAGTGGTGGAATGATGATTGGAGCAGCATGAGCAGCAGCAAGAACCAACCCATTCATCTTTGGGCACCGGGTATCCGGGATGACGCTGGAGGTATTCAAGCCTTCTCACGTTATTTGGTGAGAGCGCTCTTGAACAGCTTCCCAGACCGTCGGCTGCGTGTCTTTGTGCGCAATGATCGACTAGCCGGTGATGATCCCTTGCTCGCAGAAGACAGGCTGGATGTGCATTCCTACGCAGGGGTATCCCTTCCGTTCCGTTCTCATGTGATGGCTGCCGCTGCCAGCCGGCATGCCATGGCGGAACGCCCTGCCTGCGTGATCTCCACGCATCTGCACTTTTTACCCGCACTCCGCCTCTTGCGTGTGGTGAGTGGCATTCCGTATGCGGGGGTGCTACATGGCATCGAGGCCTGGCGGATCACCTCCCGCCTGCGCGCTGAAAGCATGCGA
>JAFMIR010000067.1 GCA_017853885.1 Prosthecobacter sp. | reverse complement strand
CCGAGGTTGGGCGGGCTGCTGTAAAAGAGGCCCACGGGCGGATCGCCGCGGCTGACGAGTTCGTAGGGCGAGTATTCTTTGATCCAAGGCAGCAGGCGCTCACGGGCATCGTAGAACATCTGGAAGGAGGAAATTTTCTTCTTCGCGTCCCAAGCGATGCCGAAGGCGTGCGAGCCGTATTTGCTGTTCGGCGTCCATTCACGCATTTGATGTGGGTCGAGCGTGGTCTGGGCGCCGGACACAGCGGCGCAGAGTACTCGCGTGGACTCGCGGGCAATGGGATCAGGGCTGTTTGGGTCCGCCATCTCATCGTGAAAGGCCAGCCAGAGGCTCGTGCAGGCACCCGCAGAACCGCCGGACAGGGCGACCTTGGTTTTGTCGAGGTTCCACTCCTTCGCCTTGCTCCGGCAGAACTGCAAAGCGCGGGCGCAGTCGAGCATCGGGCCCTTCACCGGCGGCACGAGGCCGTCGGCGGTGGCGTCTTTGATCATGCGATACTCCACCGAAGCCACCGAGATGCCCGCTTCGAGAGCAGGCTTGAGCATGCTGCGCACCACCGAGCGATCCCCGCCCTGCCAACCGCCGCCGTGGATGTAAACGAGCAGCGGCGTGGGCTGCTCGGACTTCGCCCGCCAAAAGTAAATCACCTGCATCCGATGCGGGCCATACGAGACGTTTTCATCAGGCTCGATGGGCAACTCATACTTCCGGTGCTCGGGAGCGGGCTTCTGCGTCTTGACCGGAGCATCGGCGGCGAAGGACGAAATGAAAGGTGCCAGCGAGATGGTGGCGAGGAGGACCAGGTTGAGTTTCATGGGATGGTGATTCGGTCTTACCGCAAAGAAGCACAGCGCTTGGAGCGAAGGGCGTTCATGCTTTCACTTCTTGACCTGCTGGTCCATCTCGCAGTCGGTATCCACCGGCACGGCGGGGCCGCTTTGATCCACGGGATGAGTGAAGAGGTAGCGGAAGACCTCGTCGTAGATCCACTGGCCCATCGCATCCTTGCCGCCGGGCACGACGATGGTGTGGGCACGGCCGGCGTTGTTCTTCACGTCGATGTTGGTGATGAGGCGGCGGGTGTTCCCATAGGGAGGCCTAGCAGAGTCGATGTTCACGATGGGTCCGTGATCGTGCAGCTTCAGCAATTGCCATGAGCGGCAGTAGTGATCCGCCGTCCAGCCGCCATCGAGCACATGCGTGAAGCCAAAGAAGCGATTCGAGGGCGTGGCGGAGGTGCCTCCCTGCCACGTCTCCGTGTTATCACGCGGACCGGAGAACATCACCACGCGGTCCACCTTCTGATGCATGGCAAAACGGGCCGCCGTGGTGCTACCGTGCGAGATGCCACTCATGATGACCTTCTCCCATCGCAAGCCATGGCCATTGGCGGTGAGAAACTGCTCCCATTTTCCGTCCGGGTTCTCTTTAACGAGCCACTTCACGAACTGTAGCGAGCGCTCCATCATGCCATCAGGCTTCGGGATGCTCACCAGCGGGCTGAAATCCTCACCGGTGGCGGCTTCCAGACGGACCTTGCCGATCGCCGTGCCGCTGCCGTCCTCGTATTGCGTCTTCGTGAGGCCAGCGAACCAACCATTCGAGTAATGGGGCTGGATGCCATGATAACCGTAGCTCGCGATGCGCTCGAAGAGCCCCTGATTATGCCCCATGAGCCAGATGACGAGCTTGCCCTGTGATGGAACGCGTGTGTCCACCACCGCATGCTGGAGGTCCGCCGGCTTGCCTTTGTCGTCCATGAAGGTGAACTTGATTTCCGGGTGCTCCTTCGCTCGCGAGTCGATCTCGCTCGCCCGTTTGCTCAGGTCAAAACGCTGCCCGTCAGCAGCCTGGAGATAGGTAATAAGGAAGATGGCGAGGAGGATGGGGTGCTTCATGATGGTCAAAGAACAAGTGGGTGATGAAATAGCGGCAGTTGATGAGTGTCTTCTCCTTCTTGATCTCACCCATGCTCTGAAACTGCTGCCAATCCTTCGCATAGTCGGCATTCAGCAGCTAGGAGGTAGTGGATTTATCTCCGGCGAAATCCGCGAAGGGCGTGATGAGCAGCTTTGGATAGCCGCCGGGCTTCGTTTGCCCGTTTTGGCCGAAGCGACCGCTTTCGAGCGTGATTGAGCGGAGCTTTACGGGGCCGTTTTTGGCATCGGCATCGGCGGCGAACAGTGAAGTGAGCGGGACAAGCAAAAGGGCGCAGACGAGAGCTTTCATGGATCGGATCGCTTCGGGGGTTGATTGGGTGAAACAACGTGTTCAAGCAGCCGGTTCATGGCACCCATTTGAAATCGGCAAAGATCACCTTGGTGAGGTCGGAGCCTGGTTTGGGTAGAAAGTGGATTTTGCCCACGCTCGACCAGTTCGACATGGGCTTTTGGTTGAAGCGGTTGATGAGCCGCTCAGGGGCGATGGTCATCTCCTGCCAGTCGTCGGAGGCAGTAATCTCAAGCTCCACCGAGTTGTGGTCGGCAGCGGTGAAGATCACGGTTTGCGGCTCGGTGCAGTAGAACTTGAAGCTCAGCCGCGAACCTGCCGGAGCCTGCCATTTGGGATCGTGCAGTTGCTCGGTGCCGGAGCCGCGTCCGTTGTTCGTGGGACGAAATCCTTGGATGCCTTTCGGGCCTTCCAGCTCGGCGATATGGCTCCAGGCGCTGTAACCGCTGCCGGAAAGATCGCTCGATGGCTTGTCAGTGGCCACCGCTTTGCCAAGCTTGGCAGGGATCGCCGCGTTGAAGTCGGTCGAGCGCACGATCGTCGTGTCGTAGGTGATGTTGGCGTAACCGAAAACGTAGTCTTCCACATTCAGCACCGGCATCTTGGCGATCCACTGCTGTCCCTGCCGCACGCTCGGCGTGTCACGCCAGGCACGGGCGTAGCTGCATGGGTTCTTGAGCGCATAAAACATCTCCACCTTGCGCACGGTGTCGGGAGACGCCGGAGTGATGACGAGCTCCGGCACGCCTTCGGCATCCAGACGGATCTCAGACCTCGGACGCTCCGGCCAAGCCACGTCTTTGCCGAGCACATGCTTTTCGAGCCAGAACTTGGTGTTGTGCCCGATCTTCTCGGTGTCGTGATGTCCTCGGGCTTGGATCGCAAAGGACCACGGCACGTTCTTCGGGAACTTCTTGAAGCTCTCCAGCCCGCGTTCGTGCCCTCCGTGATGATCGTTGGAGCCATTCAAAAACAAAGTCGCCGCCGTGATGAACGGCACATGGGCCTCAGGCACAATCGAAGCCAAGATGATCTCTTCACCCGACGACTTCGGCGGCTCGACGTAAGGCACGTTGTAGAGCCAAACCTGCTTGTCGCGGTAGTAGTCGTTGTAACCGATGCCGAAGTAAGCCGCGACCGCTTTGACGCGCGAATCGGTGGCGAGATTCCACATCAACGTGCCGCCATACGAATACCCAGTCGCCCCGAGCCGCGTACGATCCACCTCCTTCTGCTGCTCCAGATAGCTCAGCACCCGCCGCTGGATCGCATACCAAAGGTAGTCGGAGGTCTGTTTCGGATCGGTGATCTGTTTTCCGTCCAGATCCTGCGCCCGCACGGGTCCCGCCACGGTGCGATCCATGTTCCCATGCCGCAGCCTCTCCGGATACTTCGTGAAGTGCGGACGTGTCCCCGTCTTGCCACAGTAGTCATGCGCCATCACGGCCCAGCCATCTTCGACAAACTTCCGATCCGGCTCCGCTGCACCCATCCAGCCATGCACCACCAGAAGACCGGGAGCCTTCGCCGCACCCGCCTTAACCTTGTAGCGGCAGTAAACGCGGATCTCCTCGCCCAGCACATACGCGCTGATGTAGGAGTCCCGGCTGAAGATGCCATCACGCGTTTCTTGCTTCACGATCTCCTCTTTGAAGGCACCCTGATTAGGATCGTAGTCCTTCCACAACGCGGCTGGAGTCGGGAAAGGCTCGGCAGCGTGCAGTGTGGCAAACGAGGCGACCAGGAAGAGAAAAAGGTGTTTCATCGGATTCAGAAAGGACGGCGTCAGATGCCGTTGTGTAGCTTCAAATCGTCTCAAGACTCAGCCGGGGCGAGCCGCTGAGCTGCGGGAGCAGACTGTGATTGTCGAGCCCGAACCAGCGCTCGTTGTCACTCATCTGCGGCTGTTTCTTTCGAGCCGTAGCGAGCAAATCACCAACGCCCCCAGCATCACCGAGACGCGGCAGCAGCGGGCCGAGCAAGCCTTTGAGCTGAGCATTGAGCACCGCCGTGTCGGTTTGGAAAAGAGCGATGCCGTCCACGCCTTCGTTGTAGTTTCGGCTGATGCGTTCGAGGAAGGCGCGTGCGTTGGCCTTCATGCTTTTGCCCGCCGTGGTGTTGGTGCCGCCGTAGAGCTTCACGTTGTGGGCACGGGCCAGTTCGAGGTAGGGCTTGGCGGTGTCAAGATAGTCGAAGTCCCAGATCCACAGCGGATCGAGGGCGATCTCATCCACCCAGCCTTCCTTGAGCCAGGTGCGTAGATCGAGGCCTTCCATCAGGTTCATGTCGAGCGTGGCTTCGGGGATGCGGACCATCACCGGCACCTTGCGCTTCGTCTTTTGCGCCAGTTCGCGGAGTTGAGCGCGGAGATCACGCATGAAGAGATTCACGAAGCTCGCACGATGCTGCGCCCATTCGAGAAACTCGGGCGAACCGGTGGTCATCTGCCTCGGATCAGCGTGACCGGCCTTCAGCCACGGATCGAGAATGTGCGGATGATAACGCGCCACCGGCGGCTGACGGCAAAAGTCGAGGCAAAGACCATGCGCACCGATTTGCGCCACCTCCATGAGCACCGCGATGCGCTCGGCGCGATACTCGGGAATGGCAAAGCTGACCTTCGTGCCATCCACCTGCCCGCCCCGATGCCGCTCCATCCATTCAGGATGCGCAGCGATGTATTTCGAGCGCAAGGCACCGCCGAGCGAGTCACCGTAGTGACGGTTCATGCCGAGGCGACCGTAGATGGCCATGTCGTTCTTCTCCGCAAAGGCGAGCGCCGCACGCAGCGAGCACTCCTGGCGAAACGAATCACCAATCACCTTCGTCTCCGGCCGTGTATCACCCACATACATCGTCGAGGTGGGCAGCGCACTCTGGTAATCCAGCGTGCTGCGCCCCAGCGCCCACATGACATGCCGGATGCTATGATCCAGATGCGCCTGAAGGCAGTCGGCGGAGTCATGACCGCTGGTCTTCTGCCTCTCATACAGCCACTGCCAAAGCTCCGCGATGCCCCACACGATCATCGCTTTCGCACCGGCTGCGGAGGCCGGAAGCAACGATGCCGCGAGCGTGCCTGCGGTGCGGTTGAGGAAATGGCGGCGATTCATGAGTGTCTTCTACTTCTTGATCTCCCCCGTGCTTTGAAACTGCTGCCAATCTTTCGCATGGTCGGCATTCAAAAGCCAAGAAGCCGTGGATTTGTCTGCCTTGAAATCCACGAAAGGTGCAGTGGTTAGCTTTTGGTAGCCACCGGGCTTCGTTTGCCAGTTTTGACCGAGGTGGCCGCTTTCGAGAGCGAGGGCATTGAGCTTTACCGGACCGCTTTTCGCATCAGCATCGGCTGGGACGCGAGCGTTGAAGCTGTGGTACAGGAAACTGAACACGAGCGGCCAGGTCTTCTCGCCGGGGCCGTGACCGGTCTTGGGCTCGACGGCGAGGTTCCAGAGGGCGCGATGGTTTTTTCGCAGCGCGGGCACCACGGCGAGGTTTTCGTCTTTGGAAGGTCGCGCGAGAAAAGGATCGTCCTCGCCGAAGATGACGAGGCCGGGGACTTGGGCGGCTCCGGGCTGATAAACCTGAAACGTCGTGCCTGGACGCATTGAAACCCAGCCCCAGACGCGATCTGGCACATACGAGGTGAAAATGGCGGAGAAGCCAGTGCCGTTTGAATGGCCGTAGAGAAAGAGCGGCGCGTGCTTCAGCTCGGGATGGCCGCTTTTTTCGCCAAACTGCCGCATATGCTCAAATAGCAGGCTTTGTGGCCAAAAGCCGCGCTGCATCGGATTGCCGGTGAACTTGAACAACGCGAGCCCCAGCTCCTGCGCGAGCTTTCGCAGGTCGGCACGCTTGAAGAGACCTTCACCACTGCCGTGGCCGGACATCACGACGATACCGCGAGCCGTTTGGAGGTCCTTCGGCAACCACAGATCGAAGCGTACCTCCTCGCGCCGTCCTTCGCCTTTTTGCTTCACGGCCTCGCGCCACTGCGCCTCGCTCACTTTCCAGTCCCAGTTACGGCTCACGACCTGCTGCGGATCGGGCGTGCCCCACTTCGCTTCGTCGAGCACACCGTTCCAGCTCTTCGTGTCCTTCGTCTGCACGTTCGCGCTCACCCAGCCGAGGCTGTGGCATTCGGGAAGCTGTGCAAAATCACTCCACTCGGTGCCATCGTTCGCATGGCGAGGCTCGGTCCATTGCTTGGCGAGCCACGGCAGGACCTGCTCGGCCCATTTCGAGCCATGAACGCGCAAGCCCTCGCCGCTGAAGTGGACGCCTTTGCCATCGCGTTCGCGGAGTTTGCCTTTCAGCGCATCGGAGTCGGGACCTTCGAAGGCAATGCCATCCTTCCAAAGCGAGGCCTGCGCCGCGCGGATGTCATCGCTGCCTTCATCGCCCGGCACATGATAACTCGCCTGCGCCACAAACCACGGCGCGCTCCAGCCGATGTCGCGACGCGAATCGCGGATCAGTTTCTCCAAGCACTCGCGGTAAAGCTTTCCTGACAACGTGCGCGTCGCGTCCTTCTGATTCGCATCGCTCTCGCCCTGATGCCAGAGCACCGCGCGGAAGCCCAGCGGCCCCACCGACTTCATCCGTGCGATGAAAGCCTCATACGCCGCGCCTTTGCTGGCCCATTTGCCATCTACGAGCTGCTCCACGCGACTCACCAACGTCGGCGGATTCGGAAACGTCGCACCTTTCGGCAACCACTCGCGCACACTCGTCGCGCCGATGCCACACGCCACGATCCCGACCGGCACGTTTTCCTTAGCCACCACCGCATCGGCGAACGCCGGCACGAAACTGCCGCCACCCCCGCTAGCCCCCGGCTGCGGATCATCCGCGATGCGCCACGCCTTGCCATCGAACGATGCCACGCGCCGCGTCTTCGTCGTCTGCTTCTCCTCGCCATGATTCGCCGAGTTCGACTGCCCCGCGATCACAAACACCTCGCCAATGCCCACATGCGCCACGCTGCCGAGTGCGAGTTGTTTTCCACCCTGCGAAACCCGCACCTCCAGCCGCCACCAACCACCCGCTGGTGCTTCGACCATGCCCGCCAGCTTCTTCCCTGTCACCGAGCCGCCCACACGCTGCCAAGAAGTCTGGTCCTTCTCGCTGATCAGCCGCGCTTCCATCGCCACATCAGCCAAAGACACCGCCTCCAACAACTCACCCGCGATCCGCAGCAACCCTTTCCCCGGGCTGCTCCGCTGCACGACCTGATAATCGAGCGGCGAGGTCAAAGTGAGATCAACAGCATGCAATGCGGAGGTTGCGACGAGGAGAAATGCGAAAAGACGTTTCATTGAAATCAATAGGCAGGAGAATGGGGGCAGAAGAATCAATTCAGGGACATTCTCCTGTCCACATTGATGAGCTTCGCTTCCCTTCGGGCAACATCCGGTTGTCTGTCTCGTTTCACTCGGCTCTTCTGTCGATGAAACGCACCGATCACCACGCATCACTGCGGAAGGGCGAGGCGGGCAGTTCCGCGCCGTTCACGAGATTCGCCTTCGGATCGTCTTTCCAGGCGTAGCGCACGGCGACGGGTGTTTTCACCTCCGGCGAGGTGACGATGACTTTCTCGCCCTCGATCTTCGCGATGGCGGGATGGAAGGTTTTATCGACTCCGGCGAGTTCGAAGCCTTCGATCTGGCCTGCGCGTGCTTTGAGACCCTCCGCATGCTCGAACGTGCAAACCGCAGCCCCGTTCTCAAACTGCTGCGACTTCGGCAAAGGGCCGCTCCACGCGATGTTTTGGCCGTAAACCTTCGCCAGCGCCCACAGGCCGAGGCGGCGGCCGACTTCTTGTTTGTTTTGCGGATGAATGTCCTTCGGGTCGCCGAGATCGAGGCAGATCGCCATGCCGGTGTGCGGCACGGCGAGCGTCTTGAGCATCGATTCACGCACCTCGCACCAACCGAGGAAGCGCTCGTTGTGGAAGTTCGGCAGTTGCACCCACGCGAAGGGGAAATCGCCCTGCGCCCAGTGCTCGCGCCAGTCTTTGACGAGCATCGGAAGCTGCTCGGCGTAAAATTTGCCACCCTCGACGGTGAAGGCGTTCGACTCGCCCTGATACCAGATCGCGCCCTTGATCGCGTAACCGACCAGCGGGGCGATTTTGCCGTTGAAGAGGTTACCCGGTGCCCGTGTGCGAGGATCAGGACTCGGCGCGGGTTTCGGCGGCAAGGGTTTGTTCTCCGCCTTGGCCTTGTCGGCCAGTTTTTGCCAGCCTTCGAGCTGTCGGGCATAAAGCTCCTTCGCACGCTGCGGTGTCCAGGTTTTCATCGTAGCGTCGAGCGCCGTGAAGGGCTTCGCCATCTCCAGGTGCGTGCGTTGCGACTTGGGGCTGATCCAGTTTTGGATCGGCGTGCCGCCCACGGCGGACACGAGCAAACCGACCGGCTGCTTCAACTCACGATGCAGATGTCGGCCAAAAAAATACGCTGTCGCGCTGAAGTTGGCGAGATTCTCCGGCGTGGTCAGCTTCCACTCGCCACGCGGCTTCACATTGCTCTCCCCCGCGCCACCAGACGACTCCACAAACATGCGAAGCTGCGGCGCATTCGCGGTGGTTTGCTCATCCTTGAAGGCACGCAACCTGCCGACCGTCCACGCCATGTTCGACTGCCCCGAACACAGCCACACCTCGCCCACGAGCACGTCCTGGACCGTGATCGTGTTTTTGCCCTTCACCGTCATCGTGGCACTCTCGCCGGACTTCAGCGGATCGAGCTTCACTCGCCACTCGCCCTTGTCATCGGCCTTCACCGCCTTCGTCTGGCCCGCGATCGAAACACTCACGTCCTCCCCCGCCGCCGCCCAGCCCCAAACCGGCACCGCCGCATCAGTCTGGAGAATCATGTGATCCGAAAACATCGCGGGCAGCGACACATCGGCCTGCGCGATGGCGGTCAGGAGAAGAGTGATCAGGAGAGAATGCGCTTTCATGGTTGGTGGTGGAGATGGAAGAATCGAAAATCAGTTCAGCAGCAGATGAAACACCCGCAGCGCGGTCTTGGAGGCAATGAGGCGGACTCTTGCGGTGTGCGGGCCGGGTTTGAGCTGGTCGTCGAGAATCAGGGCCCACGGAAGATGCAGGCCGCTGCTCCAGTGTGTCAGCGTGTCGAGCGTGCGAGGCGCACTACCATCCACGCTGAACTCGATCTGTCCAGCATCGGGACCGGAGGCGATGAAAAGGCCGCAGCCGGTGCCTTCGAAGCTGAACTCGAACTCCGCGCCCGGCTCCGTGCCGACGAGCGCGGGCACGTTCACAAAGCCCTCTCGCACGCCGATCTTTTTGCCGTTGGGCTGCTTGTCGTCGTCGGCAGGTTTCCAGGAAGGCACGAGCGTGAAGCCCTTGATGATTTTCGCCTGCGCGATGTCGCCGAGACGGCCTTTGGCGTAGCTTTGAGCATCGAGCGGCGCGGGCAGCGGATGCTCTTTCGCGGAAGCGGAGATGGATTTGGCAAAAGCGACGTCCAGCATGCGGGCGACGCTGTTGGCGTAGAGCTGATGACCGAACGGCGAGGGGTGCAGGCCTTTGAAATCGTCCGCCCAGGTGAACTCGCCCGCGTCGATGCGATCGGTGACTTCACGCGCGAGGTTGAACGACGGATTGCCATACGCCACGGCCACACGCTCATGCTGGGCGATGGACGCGGGCACCTTGCCAGCGTGGTAGTCATCCATGTGCGGCGGCATGACGAAGTGAAGCTGGATGATGTCCGTCAGCGGGCTCACCATGCGCATGTGACGCACCACGCCCTCCATGCCGCGCAACATGAGATCGGGATGCTGCGGAATGTTCGAGCTGTCATTCACCGCCGCCTCGACGAAGAGCAAATCCACCGGCCCTTTCGCCAACACATCGCGCTCCAGCCGAAACGCATGCGGCACCGAACCCATCGAGCCGATGCCCGCATTGATGAACTCGAACTTCGTGTCCGGGAACTTCTTCGTGAGGTAATCGCAGGTGTGCTGACGCCACGCACCGCCCGCCGTGATGGAGCCGCCGAAGAAAATGACGCGACCGGTTTTCTCCTGCGTGAACTTGCGCTGGCAGTTCGCCAATCCATCGCGCAGCTCGAAGTAGTCGTGCCTCTTCGGCAACTTGGCGGCATCGTATTTGGACTCTGCGGGGGCAAGGGCGGCCAGCAGGAGGAGGAAAACAAAAAGAAGCTTCATGAGCATCATAAGTCAGAAAGCTTTAACGATACCAAATGGCCTGATGATACGGATTGTTGGTGGATAAGCCACCCTACTCTCTGCTGCCGTTCTAGGCCCATGATGCGCCGAGCTGGCACTCGTCTTGCTTCAATACAGTAGTTCCCAGCCATGACCCCCGCGCCGCACGATACGACCATTCCCACGCTAGGCCCATGTTTGTTTGACTCCCCACTTCACCGCATCGGCGCGGTGGAAGCACCATTCAAAGAGGAGGCACGTGATAGAATCCTCTACCACAGCCATCTTTTGGAAGACGGGCGTGATTCTTCCGCGCCGACCTATGAAGAAGCCGGCCCGCGGGAAAAGATCTACTTTGACCCTGCGAAAACCACGGTCGGCATCGTGACCTGCGGTGGTTTGTGCCCCGGTCTAAATGACATCATTCGCGGGCTCGTCATCCAATGCCATCGGCAGTATGGCGTATCGCGCGTATATGGCTTTCGATACGGCTATGAAGGACTCGTGCAGCGCTATGGTCATACGCCGTTGCTTTTGAAGCCTGCCTCAGTGGAGCAGGCACATCACTTTGGCGGAACATTGCTCGGCAGCTCACGAGGTCAGCAAGACATCGGTGAAATGGTGGACACGCTCGAAGAAACCCAAGTGGATATCCTCTACGTCATTGGGGGTGACGGCACGCTGCGTGGCGCGGCGGAGATCGTAAAGGAAATCGAAAAACGGGGCCTCAAAAAAGCCGTGGTGGGCATCCCGAAGACCATCGACAACGACATCCGCTACCTCGACAAGAGCTTTGGTTTTGAGACCGCCTTTGACGCAGCGGTGCAGGCGGTGAATTGCGCCTACGTTGAGGCCACTGGCGCGGTGAACGGTGTCGGCCTTGTGAAGCTGATGGGGCGTGATTCCGGTTTCATCGCCTGCTACGCGGCCCTAGCGGGCAGCAATGTCGACTTTGTGCTGATCCCAGAAGTGGCTTTTGAGCTGGAAGGAGAAGGCGGATTGCTGGAATGCCTGAGACACCGGCTCATGAAGCGCGGCAGCGCCGTTGTCGTGGTGGCGGAGGGAGCAGGCCAACATCTGATGGTCAATGACAACACCACGGACGCCAGCGGGAACAAGCGCTATGGCGACATCGGCCAGTTTTTGAAGGACCGAATCAACGCCCGCTTCAAGGAGCGCCGAACCGAGGTAAACCTCAAGTACATCGACCCCAGCTACATCGTGCGCAGTGTGCCTGCAAATGCGCAGGACAATGTCTACTGCTCTCGTCTTTCACAAGCGGCGGTGCATGCGGGCATGGCGGGAAAGACAGGCATGCTCGTCGGCCGCTGGCATGGTTCCTTCATTCATCTACCCTTACAGCTTGTCACACAGGGCCGACGAAAGGTCGATCCTACGCAAGAACTGTGGCACTCGGTGCTGCAATGCACCGGTCAGCCCTCGATGATGCGATA
>JAFMIR010000011.1 GCA_017853885.1 Prosthecobacter sp. | reverse complement strand
CACGCGGAGGATTGGAAACCAGAGGAGGGTTTTGTCTCGCTCTTCAATGGCAAAGACCTCACAGGCTGGTGCTTTCGCGACAAGACAAAAAAGGACGATCCGAACCCTGGTGCCATTTTGGCAAAGCATGACGCCAAAACCGAAGCTGCGGACGCAGGGCGCTACATCGTCAGGGATAGCGTAATCGTCGTCACCTTCCCCACGGAGGCGGATAAGCTCACCGGGCAGATCTACACGGTGGCGGTGTTTCCGAAGAACTTCGTGCTCAAGCTCGAATTTCGCGCCTCGGTGAATGCGGACAGCGGCATCTTCATCCGCAAACCGCAGCTTCAATGCCGTGATTACCTCCTCGCCGGTCCTTACAAAGAGTTGAAGCAATACAAGCCGCAGGAGTGGAACCAGGTCGAGATCACCGTGAAGAACGGCGTTGCACACTGCACCTGCAATGGTGAGGTCCTTGAAGCCGCACTCGCTCTTCCTGCCACCGGCCCCATTGGTCTTGAAGGTGATCGCGGTGTGATGGAATACCGCCACATCCAACTCAAGGAGCTGCCATGAGCAGCTGGTGAGCTTTTCGAAAGGTTCGCCAAGTCCCGCTTGCACCCTTTTGCCAGCCGCTGCATCTGCCACGAACCGTTCACCTATCGCTTTGGCCTCCACTGACTCTGCCCGCACTCTCGTCGCCATCCCAGCACGCTGGGGCAGCACTCGCTTCCCTGGCAAACCGCTTCATTTCATAGCTGGCAAACCGCTCGTCCAGCATGTCTGGGAGCGCTGCCAAGAATGCAAGCAGATCGACGACATCATTATCGCTACCGATGATGCCCGCATCGCTGAAGTCGCCTCGTCGTTCGGAGCTCAGACTGTACTTACCGACCCGAATCACCCCAGCGGCACGGATCGCATCGCTGAGGCCGCGAAGTCTTTCCCAGACCACCGCGTCATCATCAATGTGCAGGGCGATGAGCCACTTATCTCCTCTGGCCTGATTGACGAGCTCGCGTGTAGCCTGCGCGATGATCCATCCGTGCAGATGATCACCGCTGCTGCGCCCATCCAAGACGCTGCGCAGATCAGCGATCCAAATGTCGTCAAAGTTATTTTCGACACCCAAGGCGACGCCCTCTACTTCAGCCGCAGCCCCCTACCCTACCAGCGCAACCCCGACGCCTGGCCGCGCAGCTACCGCCACCTCGGCATCTATGGCTTCCAGCGCAGCTTCTTGTTTCAGTTCGTCTCTTGGCCCCCCAGCCGCCTCGAGCAAACCGAAAGCCTCGAACAGCTCCGGGCCCTCGAAAACGGCACCCGGATCCGCGTCGCACTCACGAACGAGCTGAGTCCTGGCGTGGATACCCCAGAGCAGGCGGCCGCGATTGAGAAGCATCTGATTGGGAAGTGAATCGATTCGCGCGCCACCAAGGTATTTTCAGAGCGAAAAGCTTTGCCTTACCTGGCCGTTCCAAACAAACCAAAATGGCAAATTTTCTGCTAGGGCTTGACCCAAACGCGGTCCCGGAACAGAGAAAGCTATGAAATACATTTTTGTTACTGGAGGTGTCGTCAGTTCGCTCGGAAAAGGCCTCGCCGCCTCAGCGCTGGGCACCCTGCTTGAGCTGCGCGGTCTGAAGGTCATCATGCAGAAGTTTGACCCGTATTTGAACATCGATCCGGGCACAATGAACCCCTACGAGCACGGTGAGGTGTATGTGCTCGACGATGGTGCGGAGACGGACCTCGACCTAGGCCATTACGAGCGCTTCACCCACACAAACCTCTCCCGGCTGAACAACCTCACCTCCGGTCAGGTTTATCAGTCAGTGCTCGACAAGGAGCGTGCCGGCAAATACCAAGGTCGCACCGTGCAGGTCATCCCTCATGTGACAAACGAGATCAAGGCACGCATCCACGAAGTCACCGAAAAGATGCAAGGTGATGTCATCATCACCGAAATTGGCGGCACCGTGGGCGACATCGAGGGCCTCCCCTTCCTCGAAGCCATCCGCCAATTCGCCCAGGAAGTAGGTCGCGGAAACGTCATTTTCATTCATGTGAGCCTCGTGCCATATGTCAAAGCGGCACAGGAGCTAAAAACCAAACCCACGCAGCAGTCGATCGCCAAGTTGCGTGAGATCGGTATCGCTCCGCACATCATCCTCTGCCGCACGGAGCACCCGCTCGATCAGGATGTGCGGGAGAAGATCTCCCTTTTCGGTAACGTGCCTATCGAGGCAGTCGGTGAGGTGCGCGACGTCAAAAACACCATCTATGAAGTGCCGCTGAAGCTGCATGAAGAACGCCTCGACAGCATGGTGTGCAAGCTTCTCGATCTGCAGACCACCGAGCCAGATCTCACCCGCTGGCGCAGTTTTGTGCAGCGCGTCATCCACCCGACACATCACGTCCGCATCGGCGTCGTCGGCAAATACATCGAACTGCAGGATGCCTACAAGTCCATCTATGAAGCACTCACACACGCCGGCGCTGCGCATGATTGCAAGGTCGAGATCGTCCGCGTGGATGCTGAGAGCATCGAGAAGGCAGGGCCTGAGCTCTATTTAAACGGTTTGCAGGGCATCCTGATCCCGGGCGGTTTCGGAGATCGAGGCACCGAGGGTAAAATCACTGCCGCGAAGTTCGCCCGCGAACGCGGGGTGCCTTACTTCGGAATCTGCCTCGGTATGCAGATCGCTGTCATTGAATTCGCTCGCAACGTGTGTGATCTGAAAGGTGCCACGAGCACGGAGTTCGACAAGACCACACCCCATCCTGTCATCAGCCTCATGGAAGAGCAGAAAAAGGTGAAGCAGCTCGGTGGCACCATGCGCCTCGGTTCCTGGGTGACGGATCTCGCGCCCGGCAGCAAAGCTTATGAGCTCTACCACAGCGCCACCATTACCGAGCGTCACCGCCATCGGTTCGAGTTTAACAGTGATTATAAAGAGCTGATGGAGGAGAAGGGCCTGCGAATCTCCGGCACCAGCCCGAAGGGCGACCTTGCCGAAATCATCGAACTACCCAACCACCCCTACTTTGTGGCTTGTCAGTTTCATCCTGAGTTCCTCAGCAAACCAAACCACCCACATCCTCTCTTTCACGGCTTTGTCAAAGCTGCGATGAACCATCACATGGTAATAGAGCCGAGATGCGCGTGACTGAAACACCCACTCAACTCTGACTCGCCCGGATAGCCAACAACTCCTTCATGACGTGGTTGAGCTTCCCGCTCCAATCCGCAGTGCCAAAGGCATCGTGAAGAGCACGGTAAAGAGCGTACAGCTCCCTGTAGACGGCCGCGTTTTCCGGAATCGGATGATATACTTTCTCTCGAATGGCAGTGACTTTGCTTTGCAGCTCCTGCCAAGTGCCTGCACCGGCTGCGGCGGCACCAAAGATGGCCGCACCAAGAGCACAAGTCTGCTCGCTCTGGCTGACTTTCATCGGTTTACCGATGATATCGGCGTAAATCTGCATGAGCGTGGCATTTTTGATGGAGAGCCCGCCTGTGTTAATGACCTCCTCGATCTTCACACCATACTCTTCGACACGTTTGATGATGGTCAAAGCACCAAACGCCGTTGCTTCGATATAGGCGCGGTAAATTTCATGCGCCTCGGTGTGTAGCGTCTGGCCAAGCAGTAGGCCGGTAAGTCGCACATCAACAAGGATGGTGCGATTGCCGTTGTTCCAATCGAGTGCCAGCAGGCCCGTGGCACCAGGTTTTTGGCCTTCCATGGCTCTTTCCATGTTCGCAAACTTCTCACCGCTAGTTTGGCCATAGCTGTCTGGCACGAGATGGTTGACCAGCCAGAGGAAGAGATCGCCCACGGCACTCTGTCCGGCCTCGATGCCGTAGTAGCCGGGTAGAACGCTGCCATTTACAATGCCGCATACACCAGGGATGTTGGCGAGTGGTTTGCTGATGGGTGAAATCATCAGATCACAGGTGCTGGTGCCAAGAATTTTCACCAGAGTGCCCTCTTTGATACCTGCGCCAACCGCGCCGGTGTGCGCATCAAAAGCACCGACGCACACAGCCGCCCCTTCCTTCAGGCCAAGACGCTTCGCCCATTCGGCGCATAAGCCGCCCGCTTTCGTGTCCGAGGTGTGCGCTTCGGAATAAAGCCGATCACGCAGATCGGCGAGCTTGGGATCGAGTTTGGCCAAAAAAACCTTGTCAGGCAACCCGCCCCATTCAGTGCCAAACATGGCTTTGTGACCCGCAGCACAGACGCTGCGCTTCAAGGTGAGAGGGTTTGTGTTTCCAGTCAAAACGGCTGGAATCCAGTCGCAATGTTCAACGAAGCTAAAAGCAGCCTCGAAAACTTTTTCATCCACACGGAGCAGACGAAGAATTTTGCTCCAAAACCATTCACTGGAGTAGATGCCGCCGCACTTCGCCATGATCTGTGGGCGAATTTCATTGCCCAGCTTTGTGATCTCCGCCGCCTCGGCATGCCCAGTGTGATCCTTCCACAGCCACACCATCGCATTGAGGTTGTTTTTAAATTCCGGCAGCAGGCCGAGCGGTTTGCCATCTTGATTCACGGGAATCGGCGTACTGCCCGTCGTGTCGATACCGATGCCAACAACTTGCGTAGCTTCAAAGCCTATCACCTTCGCCTTGGCTTGCTGTAATGCACCTTTCACCACGCTTTCAAGCCCTTCGAGGTAGTCCTGCGGATTCTGTCTCGCGACATGCGGATCCTTCGGATCAAGTAGGATTCCCATTTCACCACTTGGGTAATTGAACACGGTCGATCCGACCTCAGCTCCGTTTTCGAGGTCGATGAGAAGGGAGCGGCAGGAGTTTGTGCCGTAGTCGATGCCGAGGGCGTAGCGTTTCATGCGAGGGTTGGAAAAGTGGCGAGAATGGCTTTAGCGGAAACAAACCGCATGGCGAGCCAAAACCGGACGCGCTTCGTGCCCTAAGCGTAAAGAATCATGCCATTCACGCCACATCGAAGCACCCAACGCGCGGCGCAGACCAAAGCATATTCATAGGTTAAAGGCCGGGGCTTGGCAAACCAACTCACCCTGCGCATGATGTGGCATGCTGCCCGCCGCTGTCGTCATTCACTGGGGTTACATCGTTGCCTTTATCTCCATCTTCGGCGGCCTCGCCGCACTGACACACATCCTGCTGCGGCATCGCGATCATCGGTCCGCCTCTTTTTGGGCGGCGCTTGTGGTCCTGTCGCCACTTGTTGCACCAATTCTGTATCTTTTTCTTGGAATCAATATTCTCCGCCGCCGCGGTCGACACTACCGGCGGGAGCACTTTGAGCCTTGGCACGATCCCGTGCCCACCAATCCTCTTCCTTTTCATCCTACAAGTGATGAAGCACGTGATCACCAGCACGTTGCGGTGACTCTCGATAAGATTTCTCGATTCTGTTTCACACATGGAAATCACGTCACAGCGCTACAAAATGGCGACCAAGCGATGCCGCGCATGCTTGAGGCGATCCGAGGCGCAAAAACGACCATCAGCATCTCAAGCTATATTTTTGAGGCATTGGGCATCGGTTCTGAATTCATCACCCAGCTCACTGTGGCGGTGAAGCGCGGCGTGGAAGTTCGTGTGATGGTAGATGACGCCGGCACACGCTATTCTTGGCCGCCCGTCGTCGATGCGTTACAGGAAGCGGGTGTTCAGGCGAAGCGCTTCATGCCCAACCATTTTCTGCTGAGACTCATCACCATGAACCTGCGCAACCACCGGAAAATCATGGTCGTAGACGGTAGTAAGGCTTTCACCGGCGGCATGAACATCCGGGAAGGAAACATGCTCTCCCGTCATCCGAACCATCCGGTGCAGGACCTGCACTTTGAGATCACGGGGCCCATCGTCGCACAGATCCAACGAGTCTTTGCGGAAGACTGGGCCTTCTGTGCGGGCGAAATACTCGATGGCCCCAAGTGGTTCCCGGCACTCGATGGAAATGGCCCAGCAAGCGCCATCGGCATCGTCGATGGTCCGGATGAAGACATGGAGGTTATGCCAGCCGCTTTCTTTGCTGCCATCAACAGCGCCAAGGAAGAAATCCTCATTGCCACACCTTACTTTCTACCCACTGCCGTGCTCGTGGCTGCACTGCGCCTCGCCGCCATTCGCGGCGTAAAAGTGCGAATCCTCACGCCACGAGAGAACAACATAGCATTCGTCGCATGGGCAGCGCAGACACTTTACCCGCAACTGCTGGAAGTCGGATGCCGCATTTTTGAATCAACGCCACCGTTTGATCACACCAAGATCTTCGTTATTGACGGCATTTGGAGCTTTATCGGTTCCACGAACTGGGATCCGCGCAGCCTGCGCCTGAATTTCGAGTTCAACGTCGGCTTTTACGATCGCGGACTCGCCACCTGCCTTCGTGAGATTTTCCGTCAGAAACGTTCCACCAGCCATGAAGTGACCCGCGAAGCTCTCGAATCCGCCACATTGGTCCAACAGCTCCGCAACGGCTTTGCCAAGCTTTTCATTCCCCTGCTCTAGCAAGGCTTAAATGCGCCTCATGCCATAGACAAGCCATCAAGAAGACCTCCAAAGACACGTAAAATGCCCCGGTTCTGAATGCACCCTCAAGTTTATAATCACAGCCGATTCATGCTATTGAGTGTAACGGCACCGCATCTGTGACTTATTGCCCTCACCAGCCATGTTGCGACTCATACTCCTGCCTTGGGCGTTCTTAACCTGCATGTCCTTCTTGGCTGCAAAGCCAAATGTGCTTTTCATTGCCATCGACGATCTCGCGAACGACTGCACACACACGCCTCACATCGACCGACTCGCAGCAAGCGGCGTGCAATTTGAACGCGCCTACAATCAAATCCCGCTGTGCAATCCGAGCCGCACCTGCATGCTCACCGGCCGCCGGCCCGATGCCACGCAGGTTTATGACCTTGACCGTCATTTCCGCGAAACCTTGCCAAGTGTGGTCACACTGCCTCAACTCTTTCGTCAAAACGGCTGGTTCACCGCCCGCATCGGCAAAATCTATCATTACGACGTGCCAAACGGCATCGGCACCAATGGCCTCGACGACACACTCTCGTGGCAACTTGTCGTGAATCCGAAAGGTCGTGATGTCACCGACGAAAAATTCATCATCAATCCCACACCGCAAAAACCCATCAGCGCCGCGCTCAGCTGGCTGGCTGCCGATGGGACCGACGAGGAACAAACCGATGGCATGATCGCCACCGAGGCCATCCGACTCCTGGAGGAGCATCGCGATGAGCCTTTTTTTCTTGGGGTAGGCTTCTTCCGACCTCACACGCCCTTCGTTGCACCGAAAAAATATTTCGAGCTGCATCCACTTCACTCCATCCGCCTCCCTGATGCCCCAGCAGATGACCGCAGCGATATTCCCCTCAGCGCTTTCGCCCACAATAACCCATTACCTCACTACAACCTCGACGAAATCACCTGCCGAAAGGCTCTACAAGCTTACCGTGCCAGTGTTTCTTTCGTCGATGCGCAAATTGGCCGTATTCTTGACTGTCTTGACCGGCTCCACCTCACCAACAATACCATCGTCGCTCTTTGGAGTGACCACGGCTATCATCTTGGCGAACATCTTGGCATCTGGCAAAAACGCACCCTGTTCGAACAAAGCGCCCGCACTCCGCTCATCATCCGCGCCCCCGGGGCCAAAGGAAACGGGCAAACATGTCCACGAATTGTCGAGTTCATCGACCTCTACCCAACGCTCTCCGACCTCGCCCAACTGACATCTTCCAAACTCGACGGAAAAAGCCTGCGTGCGCTTTTGGATCATCCTACCCAAAAGTGGGACAGCATCGCCATCACCCAAATCCTCCGCCCCGCCGATGATCGCCTGCCCTATCAAGTCATGGGCCGCTCCATTCGCACCGAACGCTGGCGCTACACCGAATGGAATGAAGGAATGAACGGCATCGAGCTTTACGATCACGAGAACGATGCCCACGAGTTCCATAATCGTGCACTGAAACCTGATGCAGAAGCCTCCGCCGCGATCAAAGAGCTTCGTGCTCGTTTCGATACCCTCGCACGAGGCATGCCCCCTACCGGTCGAGTGAATCCGAAGCGTCTATGAGCCTGTGGAAAACCAACACTTTGCGCTGGGCATGAAGGATGAGATAAGCAAACTGGCTGATTACTTTCTAGCCTGGATCGCGGCTTTCTCAGCTGCGAGAATGGCCAGTGAGGCAGCCTGACGGGCGCGCATCTTGGCGTCCTGCTCGGCGCGTGCCTTGACAAGGGCGGCCTCACGACGTGCTCGAGCTTCCTCTTCGGCTTTTTTTGCTGCGGCATGATCGGCTTCCTGTTTGGCTTTAAGAGCCGCAGCAGCAGCCTTCATCGCTTCGAGTTCCCTGCGAGCTGTTTCGCGTTCCGCCTCGCGGGCGGCCTCTCGTTCTAGTCGATCACGCTCTTTGGCCTCAGCAGCCGCTTTACGGGCGGCATCACGTTCGGCATCGAGGCGGGCACGTTCGGCAGCTTTTTCAGCAGCAGCCTGCTCCTTGGCCAGGCGCGCGGCTTCTTTATCCTCCATGGCTTTGATCTTCGCCTCAGCTGCAGCAAGTTTGGCTGCCTCCTTCTCAGCTTGGATTCGCACACGTTGAGCGTTTTTTTCAGCAATGGCTTGTTCCTTCGCGAGCCGAGCAGCCTCTTTATCAGCCTCGTCCGCAGCAATTTTGGCCTCCTGAGCCTCGATAAGCCGCATAGCGAATTGATTCAATTGAAGGCCAAGCTCACTGGCGGTGGCGATCAGCGCCTCGGCAGCTTCCGTATGGACACGTGGGAGCACTTCGAGAGATTGCAGTTTAGAGGCGGTATCACTGAGTAGGCTAGTGAACTTGAGATCGAGCTTGGTGGTCATCGATAAGAGGGGACGGAAAACGGGCCGGGATGGATGAAGAATGATGTGCCACTGTAAAGTGCTTCGAGCGATTGGGACCAAAGGAACTCATTTTTTCCCGCAGACGAAATTCATTCGCCGTGTGCCCGTTTGTTGCCATTCTATCGATTTTGATTCCCCAACCTCGTATGGCATCCAATTCCGCTCCTTCTTCTTCTGGCCGCAACATGGCCCTCACCGCGGCCTTCCTCGGCTGGTTGTTCGATGGCTTTGAAATGGGCCTGTTTCCGCTAATCGGCAGCCCAGCGCTGGCAGATCTACTGAAAGTAGAGCCTGGCAATCCGGTCGTGCTGAACTGGTTCAATGTGATCTTGGCCACCTTCCTCGTCGGCGCGGCGACGGGCGGAGTGCTGTTTGGCTGGCTGGGCGACCGCATCGGCCGCGTGCGTGCGATGAGCCTCTCGATTTTCACTTATGCGATCTTCACTGGTTTGTGCGGTCTGGCCAGTGAGGCCTGGCACATCGCGGGACTGCGCTTTGTCGCCTCGCTCGGCATGGGCGGTGAGTGGGCACTTGGTGTCGCCTTGGTGAACGAGTTGTGGACGAAGGGCAACCGCGCCTTCATCGCCGGGCTTATCGGTGCGGCGGCTAATGTGGGCTACCTGCTGGTAGCGCTCTTAAGCCTCTCGCTCGTCAGCTTCATCGCCGAGGTGAAAAACATCTTCATCGCTTGTGGCATGGGCCAGCAACTCGCCGATTCATGGTTCTCCAATGGCGGCTGGCGGTTCCTCATGATCACCGGGGCTCTTCCTGCGCTGCTGATATTTCTCATCCAGATCTTTGTGCCGGAAAGCCACAAGTGGGAGGAGGAGAAGGCCAGTGGGGCCACCAGCCACTGGAGCAATAGCGACATGCTCGGCGTGCTGCTCGGTGGCCTCACCGCGCTTGTCATCATCTTTGCATGGTCACCACTAGGGCCTCAGTACGGCGTGAAAGCGGACTCCGCCACCGTCATCACTATTGTGGGACTCGGCATCGTCTTCTGGGGTTATGTGTTCCCGGTAAAGAGCTACCTGCGCCGCGCAGGCATCGCTGGCTCCATGCAAAACACGGAGGGTTCACTCATCATGCGACACCTGCTCATCGGTGCCAGCTTGGCCGGTGTGGCCCTGCTGGGCACCTGGGGCGCGGCGCAGCAGGCCCCGAAATGGGCCATCGATCTCAACAACGCCACGGGCAAGCTCAGTGCTCATCCGAAGGAGTTTGTCCAGATGGCCACCTCTCTCGGGGCCATTCTTTTCACCGTGCTCACGCCCATCGCGGGGGACTGGCTGGGCCGCCGTGTGACTTACACCATCTGCTGTTTGTGTGCCGGCGTCTCCGCCATCGTGTTCTACCAGTTCTGCCATACCATCGATACCACCTTCTATGTGGCGGCATTTTTTATGGGCGGCCTTACCGCAACCTTCTATGGATTCTTCCCGCTCTATCTCCCCGAGCTTTTCCCCACCAGCGTTCGCGCCACCGGTCAGGGCTTCTGCTTCAATGTGGGTCGCATCATTGCCGCCGTGGGTGGTTTACAAATCGCGAACCTTGTCGGTCTT
Source organism: Prosthecobacter sp. (assembly GCA_017853885.1). GTDB lineage: Bacteria > Verrucomicrobiota > Verrucomicrobiia > Verrucomicrobiales > Verrucomicrobiaceae > Prosthecobacter. Next base: position 99,132 of record JAFMIR010000011.1, on the reverse strand, counting down.
TTCGGCACATCAGATACGCCGGCATACGCCAAGGCCGCTAGCGCTTACACGGTGCTCTGCAGCATCTACCTCGTGGGTGTGATCGTGGTGCGTTTTGCCCCCGAGACAAAGGGCAAGGGACTGTCGTGATGCTCTAAGCCCGCATGACGGCCGTAGCGGCGGCGTGCAGTCGCCTACGCAGCGGTTCTGCATCATCCGCGATGGCTTTTTGCAACGTTTCGTATTCGGCACGTCCCTCAGCTGTCTCGATGAACACAGGCTCATAGCCCAGCGAACGCAGTTCATACGGACTGGCACGCATGTCGAGCTGGCGTGCGGCCCAAGCTTTGGCAAAACATTCACCCACAAGATCGGAACCACACCAAGGGAGGAGCTTGGAGGACCACTTGTAGAGATCCATGTTGGTGTGGAGGCAGCCGCCCTGCTCCATCTCCAGACGCGTCTCGAGCGAGGGCTGAAACGCGTTCAAAGGCCGTGCCGAAGGCGTGAAAAAGCGGAAGGCATCGTAATGCGTGCAGCACAAGGCTTGCGATTCAACCAAGCTTGCAATTTCTAAGGCCGGTAAGCGCAATTCATAGCCCTCATGACGGACTTTCTCTGAGGACTGCTGATAGACCATGGCCCATTCATGCAGCCCATGGCAGCGAAACCGCGAAGGGCGTTCCAAAACACGTTGACATAGCTCACGCACCCAATTGGCGAGCTGCCGTTTTGGATCAGTCAAGCGTCGTGGATCTAACCAAACCGATCCATTTTCCCTCACGAAGCACTCCGAGGCCAGCCAAGGGCATTCGAGCCAGTCTTCCGCACTCACCTCAAGAGTCACACCAAGCGGTGGGACCCATTCCTTCAGCTTGGCAGGAGATAGATTGTAGTAGGTGAAGAGAAAGTCCTCCACAGGATGTTTCGTGCCGTGGCTGCGCCGAAGCGCGAAACGATCCGCCAGCACCTCGACGCGCCCTAAATGCGCAGCCTGGCGCGCCTTCCATTCCTCGCGGCTCCATTGAATCATACAAACAAGGCAGCAAGGCCAAGGAAGACGCCCATACTGACGACATCCGTGGCCGTGGTGAGAAAGATGCTGGACGCTGTGGCCGGATCTAGTCCCAGTCTCCTAAGCAAGAGCGGAATCACAGCTCCCGCCACGCCGCTGACTACACAACTCACAACCATCGACACCCATACAACAAAAGCAAGCGAGGTGCCGTCTGGGTTCCCTGAGATACGCGCATAGGCCAGCATGCCCAGCCCTGCGGTGATGCCCACCAGCATGCCATTGATCAGACCGAGCAGGCCTTCCTTTAAAATGAGCAAACGCTCATCACCGGCTTTGAGATCTCCGAGGGTGAGACCACGCAAGGTGACAGCAAGAGCTTGGCATCCCGTGTTGCCGGATTGACCGGCCAAAACAGGCAAGAATGCTGCGAGGATCACCACCCGATCCAAGGTGTGCTGAAACATGGCCACCACTGCAGCGGCAACAAAACAGGTGGCAAGATTGATCTGCAGCCAAGGGTGGCGGAAACGCAGACTTCGGCTCACCGGCGTGGTGAGACGTTCCTCTTTTTCCACACCCACCATGCTTCCAGCCTGAGCGCTGATCTCAATGGCCCTTGCCTCAAAAAGCGTCTGGCCGCGAACGAGTCCGAGCATGTGTCCCTGCACATCACACACAGGATAGACGGGATAATGACGATTCACCGCCTCTTTCATAGCCTCTGTGAGCGGCATCTCTGGCGAGAGGGTAAAGACGTTCGCATACATCACCTTGGTGATCGGCTTGTCAGGCTCGCTGAGCATCAGATCCCGCATCACCAGTACGCCGAGAAGCTTGTTCTCCTCATCTGTGACATATCCGTAGGTGATAGAGGCTTTTAGCGTGAGCTTGCGCAGCGCCGCAATAGTCTCGCCGACAGTCATTGAAGGACGAAACACAGCCACTGGCGGCTCTAGGAGCCAACCGACACTATCCTCAGGATAATGAGTATTCTGCATCCACTGACGCGCTTGCTCGATGGGAGCGGCAGCCAAGATGGCGCAGCGGCGCTCATCAGTCATGTGGTGCAGCGCTTGCTGGGCGACCATCGGATTGAGTTCCTCAAGAACAGCGGCGGCATCCGCTTCCGGCGCAGCCTCAAGGGCCTCCGCCGCCTCGTGCGGAGCACGTTGGCGCACATGATCGAGGAGTTTTTCGAAAGAAGACATGTAGATAATCTCTTTGTTTAGCGTCTGACGGCAGCTTTGCCAGAGTTCAACTCAAAAAAACCTCGCTCCGCGCATGGGCTGACGCACAGTCGCTGCATGTCCATGTCCGACCGCAACTGCATGCGTGATCTTCAACACCACTCCTTGATGAGCCGGGCAAAATCCCTGTCAGCATACGCTTGGATCATGATCGCCATCACGGCCGTCTTTCTGCTGCAGTTCACCTCGGACACGCTTTATCCGGTCATCTTGGATGGTGGTGTCAGTGCTCAAAGACTTGAAGCAGGACACTTTTGGACGTTAATCACCTACATGTTCATCCACGGCAGCGCGGGCCATTTCCTACTCAATGCGCTGATGCTTGGGTTTGTGGGACGCCAAGTGCAAAATCTTTTTGGGGGAGCGCACTTGCTGAAAATTTTCTTTTTGAGTGGCCTCGCTGGAGCGGCGCTCGAGATGATGGTGAATGGCTTGGTACATGGCGATACCACCACGCCGCTCGTTGGCGCCTCTGGTGCGGCTTTCGGACTGTTGTTGGCGCTGGCATTGCTGCTACCAGACGAGCCAGTCACTGTTTTTATCTACTTCATCATTCCAGTGCCGATGCGGTTGTGGACGCTAGCCAAGGCTTTGGTCGTCATACAAATGATTTTCGCCCTGGGTGGCCTTCTCTTCCCAAACTGGATGCCTGAGGGGCTTAAGATCGCTTACTTCGCTCATCTGGGTGGAGCCTTTGCCGGCTGGATTTACACGAAATCGCTGGGACATGGCGGACGCCCCATGACCTATGCAACACAATGGCAACCGGAAGCGCAACGCCGCCTCGCCAACGCACGCTCGACAACCCGTTCCAAGATTGAAATGGATTTCGAGCCATCAGCAATGCCTCCCGAAATCGCACCGTTGGCTGACACAAAGGCAGCGAACCTAGAGGACGAGGTCAATGAGGTGCTCGACAAGATTTTTTCGGGCGGTATGGGTAGTCTAACGGATCACGAACGACGTCTTTTGGAGCGTGCCAGCGCCTCCATTCAATCACATCACGATTCACAACCTGGCCACTGAAATCAATCTCCAGCCATGTTCTCGAGCCGAGCCCTTCAATTCGCCGCCATGCTGCTGTTGGCGATTCTTGTTGGACTGGCAACAAGGGCATGTCGTATCCGAAATCCAAGCCAAATGAGCGATCCGCCTCATCAAGTAGACTTAAATCTAAAACAATAAAAAAAAATAAATGCAAGTAGCCACAATCTTCTTACTTATTTTGTTGTGGCGCGCGACGCCACATCGCCCAAAAAATGTTTCATTGCGATTTTTTCAACACACTCACCATCAGCTTAGCCTCGTTAATAGCGAGTTGCCATTTATGTGCCCAAGGTAGCACAGATATCAATACACTGCTGACAGGAGGAGGCTCGCCGCAACTAACGCCAGTACAGAATACGATGATCGCAGCACCTCCGGCAGCGAATACATCTTCAACAACATCCACCCAAGAGGGCTACACCTCCGCGCCAGGCCCGTGGGGCAATCTTGTGGGTGATTACATCTTCCTAGAGGCGCCGTCCTCATTGATCGAAAACTTCGCCCTACCCAGCATTCAGCCGCGCTGGACTTTCCCGCTGGCTTTCAAGCCGAAGTTAGAAGGTTTTTTCAACGAAGCGGGACTCACGCCCGAACAAATTGCTTCATTGATGCTGCCTCAAGCGCAGGTGACCGAGGGCGACCTGCTGCATCTACTGCCGAGCGTTTCGCTCGTTGAGCAAATGACACCTCAAGTCCGTGCACACATTTACTCTGAGCTCGGCAAGCTGCCTGATAACGAATACTGCCAAGACCCAGTTTTGATCACGGGTGTATCCGTTCAGGAATGGTACCGAACCAGTAAGCTTCGGAGAGATCTGATCGACAAAATTGAGCAACTCAGCTACATGCGTGGTGAAACCCTTGTCTTCAGCGACATCCCGGTGCTATTGAGTCATGCGCAGTCCGACTCCGAGGCACGTGCCATCTACAAAGCATGCACCCGCACCCGCTCGCTGATGGTTCGCCTGAAAATTGAATCCTCCACAAATATCCCGGAACTCATATCTTACTGGTCATTTGGTGTCGGCATCCGTCGCAAGGACATTGAGCCGCTCATGCGTTCCATTGCGGATTCCAGCACACTTCACGATCTGGGCATGGCTCACATTCTCCCTGCGTTGCCACGCAAGCTACTCTACACTTACCCAAGTCTCGACATGGCCAAAAACGGTCAGCTTCCGGACTGCCACTGGACGTCACTGAACTTCTACAATTTCGATGCCAGCCAGTATTTGCTCGACTCACGTCTTGCCACGAGCCAAGTGCTTGAAAACTTCTTACCCGTTGAGGCCCCTTACCAGTTTGGAGACATTCTCTTCTTTCTCGACAGCCTGACTGGGGATGCATTTCACTCCTGCGTCTACCTTGCCGACACATTGGTCTATACCAAAAACGGACGAAACGTGCTTTCTCCGTGGATCATCATGAAGCTTGAGGATGTCAAAAAGGTCTATCTTTTCCGTGGCAATGGACGTGTGCAGGGTTTTCGGCGCAAAGATGTCGAAACGGCGCGTCGTGAAAGTGCGAATTGAATTAACCACAGGACTTCAGACCGGCCCTCACTCGCTTCCTTATATTGGCCGACTATCTCACACGCCGACTTATGTCCGCCTAGGGCTAGCTCCGCCTGCGCCATTTGACTTCCAGTTCCGCCTTCCATGCGGCTTATTAACCGATTAGCTTACCTGAGAGTAGCTTCTCAAGTCTCTTGCAAAGCAATGGCCTTGTCTCGTGCGCATGATCTGTCCACAGCATGACTGAGTTCAACGCCGCAGAAGAAACCTTTTTTGAAGATCCTGAATAGCACCATGCTTTGAGGTGCTCTGTTCTTGTTGATCCATGCCAATGACTCGCGTTTTTTTAGGCGAGTTCGATATCGTTCTTTCTTCTGAGCCTTTTGCGTCGCCGTCACCTGCAAGACGCAAGAGGTCAAACTTCCGCACGTTCCGTACGCCCCTCTTCAGCCATGCCTAACCCCAAAAAACTGCTCTTCGCCCTCGCGGTCACTGCACCGCTCGTGCTTTTTGCCGCTAAGCCTGATAAAACCCAAAAGAATAAAAGCTCTTTTGAAGTCGCGAAGCCTGCTTTCAAACCCGATTACCATCAGCCTGCTTTCGAACCCGATAGAACCAAGGCCGAACATCTTGAGCCTTCGATGTTCCACGTTCCCGAAGGCCTCGAAATCACTGTCTGGGCCACCTCGCCGCAGCTTTTCAACCCGGCAAACATGGACATTGACCACGCGGGCCGAGTCTGGATCACCGAGGGCGTCAATTACCGTCGTCACAGTGGTCGCAGCCGCGAAGGAGACTGCGTCCGCGTACTGCAAGACACCAATGGTGATGGCAAGTGTGATAGCAGCCATGTCTTTGTGCGTGAAAAAGAGCTCGAATGCCCGCTGGGCGTGGCTGTTTTCGACAACGTGATCTTTGTGTCGAACACGCCTAACATCATCAAATACACCGATGTAAACCGCGACCTAAAATTCGACCCCGATGTAGACACGCGTGAGATTTTTCTCTCCGGCTTTGAGCAACCTCAACACGATCATAGTTTGCACAGCGTGTATGCCGGACCCGATGGCCGCCTCTACTTCAGCAATGGCAACTGCGGTGCTTTTTTCAGTGACAAAAGCGGCAACACATTCCGCATCGGTGGTGCCTACCTAAACAACACCTACACCGGCTTGAAGAGCGATGATGGTCATGTCTATGTCGGTGGCTTCACCGCCAGCATCGAACCCAGCGGTCATAAAGCGAAGATCCTCGGCTTCAATTATCGGAACAGCTATGAAGGCGTGCGCACGAGCTTTGGGGACATGTTTCTCAATGATAACGACGACCCACCCGCCTGCCGCGTAAGTCATCTCATTGAGGGCGGCAGCTTCGGTTTCTTTTCCAGCGATGGAAAACGCCAGTGGCGCGCCGACAAGCGCCCCGGGCAGGCAATTCCTGTGGCCGAGTGGCGGCAGGAAGACCCCGGCATCATCCCTGCTGGCGATGTCTACGGTGGTGGCGCTCCAACCGGACTTTGCTTCTACGAAAATGGAGCCCTCGGCGACCAATGGAACGGCCTACTGCTGAGCTGTGAAACGGGCCGAAATGTTGTTTTTGGTTATCGACCAAAACCCGATGGTGCCGGCTTCAAGCTTGAGCGTTTTGATTTCTGCACCACCAACACCACTGGTGTTTTCAAGGGCAGCGATTTCGTTGGCGGAGCCAAGAACATTTCCAATGACCGCCACACGCTGTTCCGCCCCTCCGATGTCTGTGTGGGTGCCGATGGCGCCATCTACATCAGTGACTGGTATGACAAGCGCACGGGCGGCCATCAGGACACCGATGAAACTTGCAGCGGCACGATCTACCGCATCGCACCCCAAGGCTTCAAGCCGCAGATCCCCGTCATCCAATATGAAACCGTTGAAGGCCAGCTCGCCGCGATGGAATCCCCCGTGAACAACGTGCGTCATGTGGGTTTCACGAAGCTCAAAGAAGCCGGAACAAAAGTCCTGCCGCAAGTTTTGAAGCTGCGTGATCATCCGAATCCCTACCTCGCCTCCCGCGCCGTATGGCTTGCTGCCCAACTCGGCGAAAAAGGCCTCATCGCCACTCGGAGTTGGCTGGAGAGTGATGACGCCACCAAGCGTCTGGTGGCACTGCGGGCCCTCCGTGCCGCAACCGATGATGTGCTCGATATTCTCAATGTCATGGCTGGAGATCAATCGCCCATGGTCCGCCGTGAGGTGGCCGTGGCCCTGCGTGATGTATCGGCGGCTCAGAGCGCCCCAATGCTTGCCCAAATGGCTCGCCAGATCGATGGCAGTGATCGCTCGCTGCTGGAAGCTTGGGGAATAGGCTGCAGCAGCAAAGAGTCCGAGGTATGGGTCAAGCTGAAGCCCGAAGGCGACTGGAGCGAGGGTTTTGCCCACCTCACTTGGCGTCTGCATCCTTTGGCCGCAGTGGCAGATCTTCAAAAGCGTGCCGCCGATGCAAAGCTCTCTTCCGAACAGCGCATGCTCGCGCTCAACACCCTCGCCTTCATTCCTGACTCTTCCGCTGCCAAAGCCGTGCTGGCTTTGGCCAAGGATAAGGCCTCGCCGATTCATGCCGCTGTCATGTGGTGGATCATCAAACGCAGCACCGATGACTGGAGCACTTTTGGCATCGCTGAGGAGTTGAAGAAAGAAGGCATCTTCGATCCGGACAGTGCCAAGCTTCTGGAAATCGTCACTCCAACCGCCACACCCGCGACCTATCAAGTGGCGGATGTGCTGAAGCTCACTGGAAATGCCAAGAACGGAGCGCAGTTGGTTACCCGCTGTGTGATGTGCCACCAATTCAACGGTCAGGGTGTTGAATTTGGCCCTAACCTGGACGGCTGGGGCCGCAGCCAGCCTAGCGAAATCATTACTCAGGCGATTCTTGAGCCCAGCAAGGATATCGCTCACGGCTACGAAGGACAAGAGATCAAGACCAAGGATGGTGCCACCATCCACGGCATGCTTCTGACGGAAGGTGACATCATGATTGTGCGCAGCATGGGCGGCGTGAACCAGTTTGTGCCCAAAAGCCGTGTGCAGAAGCGGGGCAAGCTCGAGCGCAGCCTGATGCTTAGCGCTTTCCAACTCGGACTTACCGCCCAAAACGTGGCCGACATCGTCGCTTACATGCGCAGCGCGAACTGATGACAACGCCTGCACCCATCACCCGGTGTCCGGTTCTTCATGAGGACCGACATGTTATCGTGGTGAACAAGCCGCATGGCGTGCTCTCCCACCCAAACCCCAAATCGCAGAAACTCCAGAGGAGTGCGTTTGAGGGGCGTTATGACGCGGAGAGACGTTGTTTCCAAACAGCGGCTGGCGAGGTTTTTCTGATTCACAGGCTCGATCAGGACACCTCAGGAGTGCTTTTGGCCGCGAAGGATGAGAAAACGGCTGAAAAGTGCCGCGAGGCGTTTGAAGCCGAGCAGGCTCAAAAAAAATATCTCGCCTTGTGCAGCGGAGGGGGGGTGAAACCCGAAGGGGTGTGGTTGGATCACCTAGTGACAGCGCATGAGCAGCATCAGGTGCGTACCGCCGTGCGCCGAGGACCAAGACCGAACGCGGAACTGCGTTATCGACTTCGGCATTACAGTGCCCCACACCGTCTTTCGCTGCTGGAGATCGATCTCATCACCGGAAAAACGCATCAAATCCGCGTCCAAGCCGCCTCGCGGCATCTTCCACTCGTCGGGGATGATGTGTATGGCTCCTTCGAGCAAAACCGTGCACTCAAAAAGACCCTGCAAGCCCGCCGACTCTTCCTTCACGCCTTCCAATTGGCCCTAGAACACCCTGCCAGCGGCCAAGCATTGCTAATCACCGCCCCGCTACCCGAAGACCTCAAGACCGTGCTCGCCGCCGCGCAGATCCCTTTTCATCTTGGATGAGCCATGAACCCCTTTTCCGCGATCCTTGTGCTGATCGTTTCTCTTGCCGGACAAATCTTCGCGGCTGAAACGAAACACACTTACATAGGTCAAATCACATGCGTTGTCTGTGCCACCTGTGAAGCGCATATTTCAGCGGCTTTGATTGCCAAACTGCCCGGCATGGAAAAAATCGACATCACCAAAGGAGAAAAAGAAGGCACGAATACGATCACCATCGTTTCCAAGGAAGGGGATTTCACCAAGGACACGGCCATGTCAGCGCACGGAGACCTATCCAAAACCTACCAGATCACCTCTCTCTTTGATAAGAAGTGAGTCGCCGGGGTAACCCTAGCTTTTTATCCTTGATTCAATCGTGCGAGTCTAGCCACATGCTAGACATCTGAAAGTTATGTATTTTGGAATCTCGGTTGCAGCCGCACAGCGTATGCTCATCTTGGATTTTCCCTCTCCACATGAGCGCTGTTTTTGATTCTTTTTCACGATTTTACGCCTCTTCCATAGGCAAGAAGATTTTAGTAGCCCTAACGGGCCTTATTTTGATCGGATTTGTCTTCGGACATCTGGTCGGCAATCTGCTCATTTTCGCCGGTCAGGATGCGATCAATGAATATGGTCACCTGCTGCAAACTGCTCTGCACGGAAGTGGTGTCTGGATCGCCCGAGTCGGACTTCTGCTGGCTGTTTTGGTCCACATCGTTGCTACCGTGTCCCTCACGAAACAGAACAACGCCGCTCGTCCGGATAAATATGGCCAGCACAAGGCCCAAGTGAGCTCCAAGTCCTCCCACACGATGATCTGGAGCGGCCTGACGATCCTAGCCTTCATCATATACCACCTGCTGCACTATACGGTCCGAATCGGCAACGATTTCGACAAGGATGCTTATAAGATCGACCTGCACGGCGAGAAAGTGCATAACGTCTACAAGATGGTCGTTGATGGCTTCTCTTGGGCGCCTGCTTCCATTTTCTACCTGATCGCGATGGCGCTGTTGTGCAGCCACCTGAGCCACGGCTTCAGCAGCCTCTTCCAAACGCTCGGCATCAGCACCGATAAGTCAGAGCCTCTTTTTAAAAAGGCCGGTTACGCCTTTGCTGGTCTCATCTTTGTCGGAAACGCCGCGATAGTCCTCTCCATTTGGCTATTGGGTTACGGCCGCTGATTCTGAATTTTACGCCCTTCGACCTTAGTTCTCCGTCTTTCATTCGCCATGCCACTCGACTCCCACATTCCCTCCGGCCCGATGGCCATGAAGTGGTCCAAGCACAAGCAGGACTCGAAGCTCATCAATCCAAAAAACAAACGCAAGTTTACCATCCTTGTGGTTGGCAGTGGCCTAGCGGGTTCCTCAGCTGCGGCGACGCTTTCCGAATTGGGCTACAAGGTGAAGTGTTTCTGCTTTCAAGATTCCCCCCGTCGCGCACACTCCATCGCTGCACAAGGTGGCATCAATGCGGCGAAGAACTACCAGAACGATGGCGATAGCGTGCATCGTCTTTTTTATGACACGGTCAAAGGTGGTGACTTCCGCGCACGCGAGGCCAATGTTCACCGCCTCGCCGAAGTGAGCGTGAATATCATCGATCAGTGTGTGGCCCAGGGAGTTCCTTTTGCCCGAGAATATGGAGGAATGCTAGCTAACCGTTCCTTCGGTGGCGCTCAAGTAAGCCGCACGTTTTATGCACGTGGTCAAACTGGCCAGCAGTTGCTTCTCGGCGCCTACTCGGCTCTGAACAAAGAAATCGCCGCGGGTGGTGTGCAGATGTATCCGCGCACGGAAATGCTCGATGTAGTGACCGTCGATGGCCACGCGAAGGGCATCATCACGCGCAATCTCGTCACCGGCAAAATCGAGGCTCACGCGGGCGATGCGGTGCTTCTTTGCACCGGCGGCTACGGCAATGTCTTCTACTTGTCGACGAACGCGATGGGCTGCAACGTGACCGCCACTTGGCGGGCGCATAAAAAGGGCGCGTTTTTCGCGAACCCCTGCTACACGCAGATTCACCCGACCTGCATCCCGGTCAGTGGCGATTATCAGAGCAAGCTCACACTCATGTCCGAGTCGCTCCGCAACGACGGCCGCGTGTGGGTGCCGAAGAAGAAAGAGGACATCGGTAAGCCGCCCGGTCAGATCCCGGAGGCGGATCGCGACTACATCCTCGAGCGCAAGTATCCGAGCTTTGGCAACCTGGCTCCGCGCGATATTTCATCCCGCGCGGCGAAGGAAGCCTGCGATGACGGTCGAGGTGTGGGCCCGGGCGGTCGCGGTGTGTATCTTGATTTTGCAGAAGCGATTCAGCAGTTCGGCGCAAAGACAATCGCCGAGCGCTACGGCAATCTTTTCGACATGTATGAGCGCATCACTGGCGAGAGCGCCTACAAACAGCCCATGCGCATCTACCCGGCCGTGCACTACACAATGGGGGGCCTGTGGGTGGACTACAATCTCATGAGCAACCTCCCCGGCCTCCACGTGCTCGGCGAGGCGAACTTCTCCGATCACGGCGCGAACCGTCTCGGTGCCTCTGCGCTCATGCAGGGCCTCGCTGATGGTTACTTCGTCATCCCGACGACCATCGCGAACTACCTCGTGCATCAAAAGCCCGGCAGCGTCACCGCCGAGCATCCGGAGTTCAAGAAGGCCCTCGAAGTCTGCACCGCGCAGACGAAGGGTTTCCTCGCCTGCAAAGGCAAACGCAGCGTCGATAGCTTTCATCGCGAACTCGGTCTGCTCGTCTGGGACAAGTGCGGCATGGCCCGCGACCGCGCTGGACTCACGGAAGCCCTCAAACGCATCCCCGAACTGCGGGAGGAGTTCAAAACCAATGTAATTGTGCCCGGCAGCGGCGATGCCTGCAATCCTGAACTGGAAAAAGCTGGACGTGTGGCTGATTTCATGGAGTTCGCCGAGTTGCTTTGCCTCGACGCCCTAAACCGCGAAGAAAGCTGCGGCGGCCACTTCCGCACGGAGCATCAATACCCCGATGGCGAGGCCAAACGCGACGACGAAAATTTCTGTTATGCAGCCGCTTGGGAATACACAGGCGATCTCGGCAAACCCACGCTGAACAAAGAGCCGCTCAGCTTTGAAGAAGTCCATCTGGCTGTGCGCAGCTACAAGTAAACGTCTTTCTTTTCGCACCCATGTCGCAACTCAACCTTCACCTCAAAGTCTGGCGTCAAAACGCAGGCCAACCCGGTCATTTCCAGGACATTGAAGCCCCGGATATTCCAGATCATGCCTCGTTCCTCGAAATGATGGACATCGTCAACGAGCGCCTCATTGCAAAAGGCCAAGATCCTGTCGCCTTTGACCATGACTGCCGAGAAGGCATCTGCGGCATGTGCTCCATGCAGATCAATGGTGTGCCGCACGGTCCCGAGAAAGCAACGACGACCTGCCAGCTACACATGCGCAAGTTCCGCACTGGCGATACGATCTGGATCGAGCCTTTCCGTGCCAAGGCATTCCCGGTCATCAAGGACCTCGTCGTGGATCGTAGCGCATTTGACCGTATTCAGCGGGCCGGTGGCTTCATCACAGTTCGCACTGGATCTCCACAGGACGCCAACGCGCTGCCGATCGGCAAAGAAGTCGCTGATGCGGCGATGGATGCAGCTGCATGTATCGGTTGCGGTGCATGCGTGGCCGCGTGCAAAAATGCCAGTGCCATGCTTTTCGTTTCCGCCAAAGCCGGCCAACTCAATACTCTGCCCCAAGGTAAACCCGAAAAGGATCGCCGCACCCTTGGCATGGTCCGCCAGATGGACAAAGAAGGCTTTGGGAACTGCACCAATCAGTACGAGTGCGAAGCCGCATGCCCAAAAGAGATCAGCGTTCGCTGGATCACCAAACTCAACCGCGATTACGCTGTGGCTATTGTTAAAGAAGCCCTCGGCAACTCTCCCAAAGTCGCTGGAGGCGGCGATTGATCTTCATTTTGACGAGACCCCCGATTGGATCGTGCCCGAAATTTATTTCCTCTTGTTTGCTTTTTGTTTCGAGATGTTCGGCATCGGAATCGTGTGAATCTCAAAAGGAGCTGCGGTAGCGCTATCGAACTCAGCGGCGGCTTCAAGCCCTGCCCGCGCGATTTCCTCAGCGCTCTTGCCTTTATCGTAGGCAGTTTGCATGGCTCCAAGGGCAAAGTCTCGGCCAGAACCAGCAGCCCAAAACTTGTGAAACTGCTGAGCGGAACGGTAGGAGTAGAGCGCGAAGATGCCATGGGCATTGGCGGCGAGGCCGTAAAATTGGGTGGTCTCGTATTCCTCTCCCTTATCGGGCATGCTGGACATGAAGTATTCGGCCTTCAGCCAAGCGTGAGCGTGGCGGAAGGTCTCGAAAATCATTTCGCATGAAGAAAAATCGCGCGGACGATCGGGGTTGGAGAAGTAGCTATTGAGCACCACAAGGCTGGCCGAGGTGCCGGTCAGGCCGATGAAGGTATCGCCAATCTTGGTGATCTTCGTTTTGTTCACGACATGCCCAGCCTTTTGCCGCAGGGAGCCGAGGCAGCTCAATGTGTCCGCCCCAATACAGGCGACACCGTTTTTCTGGGTGACAACAATGGTGGACATGTGGCTGGAATGACGAAGGACGAAGTTGAATAAAGAATGTAGCTTAGCTGCCTTTGTCGATCATCGCGGCGAACTCGGAGAAGAAGTATTTCGCGTCGTTCGGGCCGGGGGCGGCCTCCGGGTGATATTGAACGCTCAGCACAGGGGCCTCTCGGTGGCGCATGCCTTCGACGGTACCATCATTGAGGTTGATGTGGGTGACCTCAACATTGCCAGGAAGGCTAGATGGATCGATCGCAAAACCGTGATTCTGGCTGGTGATGGCCACTTGGCCGTTGCGCAAGTCTTTGACGGGCTGGTTGCCGCCGCGATGGCCGAACTTGAGCTTGAAGGTCTTGCCTCCGTAGGCATGTCCGAGGATCTGATGTCCCAGACAGATGGCAAAAATGGGCTTCACTCCAATCAACTGCTTCACCTCCCTGTGGATGTAGTCGAGTGCGGCGGGATCGCCGGGGCCGTTGGAGAGAAAGATGCCATCCGGATTCTTTGCGAGCACGTCTGTGGCACTGGTGGTGGCGGGAACTACATCGACACGGAAGCCCGCCTGGCGCAGGCGGCGCAGGATGTTTCTCTTCACGCCGAAGTCATAGGCTACAATGTGATGCCTGACTGGAGGAAGGTTGTGAAAGGCACCAGTGGGGCCGCCTTCACGATTCTGGGACGGGCTGGGGATATCCCACTCACGACTTTCAGTGTCCTCAGAATCCCAGACGTAGGCTTTGCAGGTTGTGACCTCCTTCACGAAGTCGCTGCCCTGCATTGGAGCGCTGCCGGCAGCGAGCTTCACAGCCTCGTCCGCGCTCAGCACCTCGCTGGTGATGACGGCTCGCATGGCGCCGCGGGTTCGGAGATGCTTCGTCAGTGCGCGTGTATCAATACCCTGAATGCCGGGGATGTTCCATTCCTTGAGCCACGAGCTGAGATCCTGAGTGCTACGCCAGTTACTGGGCACCGAGCAAAGCTCCTCGATAACAAAGCCGCGCACATGCGGACGCTCACTTTCGAAGTCGAGCGGATTCACGCCGTAGTTCCCGATCTGCGTGTAGGTCATCGTGACAATCTGACCGCGATAAGAAGGATCGGTGAGCACCTCCTGATAGCCGGTCATGGAAGTGTTAAAACAAATTTCGCCGGTGTGCGTGGCTTCGGCGCCAAACGCCGTGCCTTCAAACACCCGGCCATCTTCGAGGGCGAGGAGGGCTTTTTTCATCAAAGTGCTGCTTGTGCGATAGACAGGACAGCGGAGGTTCCAAGTGCAATTTTGAAGAAGATCAGCCCCAAGTTTCAATCCGTCCGTGCGTCTGTATGGAAGATGCCTTGTCTCATCCAGCTTTTCGCCCTTTTTCTGTGTTTCGCCATGCCGCTGGCTGCGGCCACGAGAGTCACCCGATACCACGACGAGGCTGGCGGGCGCCACCTGACTCTCACAGAAACCGATTCGAAACGGGTAGAGCTGCTGGTGCGGTGGAACTGGGATCCGGGCTCAACGATGGTCTGGGCCGGGCAAGGTGAAAAACGCGAGAGCGGTCTACTTTTTGCAGCCGCTGTGGAGGACGAGACACAAGATCGTGGACCTTTTTTCACCGCCAAGGTGACGGACACCAAGATGGTTGTATTCTTCCGCACGGAAAAGCCAGACCAGCCTGATCCGGGTATCCGCGGCGAGTTCCGCCGAATCAGCGAGGAAAAGTGGCTTCAATTGGCGAAAAAAGAATTCCAGACAGCAAATACTAGGTTGGAGAGCGCTTGGAAGAACACCCTGCGCGACGGCCGAACCGATGACAAAGCGCTGGTCCAAGACTGGAAGCTGCGCTGGCCGAAACTGCGCGAGCTGTGGATGAAAAACGCTTACATTCCACCCACCCCTCCTACCACTGAGACCAAGCCCGGCCTGCTTGAAAAGCCTACGACCACCATTCCACCGGAGAAGGATGGCGAGCACTGGATCAAGTTGGCCCAAGCGACGATGTTAGCCTACTCGTTTAATGAACAGCGAGTCGATGTGAAAAACGATGGCGGTTGGGATGGCGAATATGATGACGGGTTTGGCGGCCACGTGAGCATCCGAACGGCAAAGGACGGCCGCCTCCGCGTAAGCCTCAGCTGTACGCGCGGCAACGAGGCTCAGGGGTCAGATCTGAATATCGAAATTCCGAACTCGGCGCTGAGGCAGAAAGGTGGTAAACGCTATGCGGAGATCACCACTCGACCGCCAGAGGCTGAGTCTCCAGAGTCTCCGAAAAATGTCCGCGTCATGTTGCGACGTGAAGGAGGTGGGCTGTGGGTGGATGTGTCACGCCCCGCCACCGCTGTCACGCAGGCAGCGTGGATGGATGGCATTTACCGCTGGTCGCCCGTGCCACCACCGCCAGTGGAATGAAACGATGGCGCATTTTGAGCTTGGCACGCCGCCGCGAGTCTTTAAGACATGCTGTTCATGACTCCCACCACCGCCCTATTCGCCAGCGCCGCTTGCGGCTACCTGTGCGGCTCACTGCCGTTCGGTTACTGGGCGGGCAGACTGCGAGGGATCGATATCCGCCAGCACGGCAGCGGCAACATTGGAGCCACAAACGTTGTCCGAGTTCTGGGTAAACCCATCGGCATTCCTGTTTTCCTTCTCGACATGATGAAAGGTTGGTTGCCCGTGTTTCTCGCGGCGAGTTGGATGAAAGCGGCCGGCGCAAACATCGAACTGATTTCCACCGCGAAGGTCGTCGGTGGCTTTTCTGCGGTTCTCGGGCATATGTACACCTTCTGGCTTTCATTTAAAGGTGGCAAAGGCATTGCAACGACGGCCGGTGTGCTTATGGGCATGTCACTGGCAGGTTTCTTCGGTGGCTGGGCAGCTTGGCTGGTGGTGTTTTTTGCCTCCAAATATGTGTCTCTGGCCTCCATCGCCGCTGCGGTCAGTGTCCCCAGCTCGATGGCTTTCGTCATGTGGCGTGAAGATCGATGGGACGCGGTGATGCTCACCTTTGGCATCGTTGTCATGTTGCTGGCCATCTGGAAACACCGTGCCAACATCCAGCGCCTGTTGGCAGGCACGGAAAACCGTGCGGGAGCCAAAAAAATACCCACCCCATGAGTGCCTTCCCCTGCATGCATGGAGCTGCCGTGATTGGCGCGGGCAGTTGGGGCACCGCTCTGGCCTCTGCGCTCGCTTGGCGTGGGATGAGTGTACAGTTCTGGGGCCGGGATGCGGCCTTGATGAGCGAGATCGCCGCCACGCGGAAAAACCCACGCTATCTGCGGAATCTGGAACTGCCCGCGAATGTCGAGGTGGTGTGCGACGTAGCCGATTTGAAGCCCACGGACATGATCGTCTTTGTCGTGCCATCCAAAGGCATCCAAGAGTCTGCTCGACTCATAGCGGGCAGTCCTGCAGCCAAGAGCAGCGTTGTCGTTTCGTGCGCAAAAGGCATCGAAATGCACACCGGCCGTCGTATGAGTGAAATCCTTGCTGAATCCCTGCCACACAGCACCATCGCCGTGCTCACAGGGCCGAATCATGCGGAGGAAGTGGCTGCGCAGCTCGCCACAGCTGCTGTCGTGGCTTGTGAAGATGAGGAAACAGCCAAGGCAGTTCAGAACTGCTTCACGCTGCCCTTTTTCCGCTGCTACACAACCGATGACATCACCGGAGCCGAGTGGGCTGGAGCAATGAAGAATCCTTATGCCATCGCCGCTGGTATTGCCCTAGGTCTCAAGCTGGGAGACAATGCTATCGCAGCCCTCGTCACGCGATCTCTTGCGGAGATGGTGCGCCTCGGCGTGGCTATGGGCGGACGTGCCGAAACCTTCTACGGCCTCAGCGGTGTCGGCGATCTCGTCGCAACGTGCTATTCGGCTCATAGTCGGAATCACCGTGTGGGTTTGCTACTAGGTCAAGGGCAGCCATTAGAGCAAATTCTCTCGAGCACTCGGATGATTGCGGAAGGTGTCATGAACACCGTCAGTCTTTATCAGGCTGCGAGAGCCCGCGGTGTACGAACCCCGTTGCTTGATGAGATCCACTCTGTCCTCCATGGTGGCAAATCTGCCCATGAAGGCATGAAAGCGCTGCTTTCGCGGGATCCACGCCCGGAAATGGATTGAATCACTGCAACTCAGCGAGCGCCTGGCGATGCTGCGCGGCGATCATGCCCACCATGCGACCCAGCATGATGAAAAACACAAGCCCGGCGGCTGCGGCCAGCAAATCCCCCACAAAAGGAAGAAGCCTCAGCCCATTGATGATCACAAAAACCATCATGGATAGACCCAGCAAAACTTTAGCTACAGGCATGCAGCGCAGCATAGCAGGAATCAAAACTGAAGGAGCACAGGCTGCGAAGCGCTCTTGGAATACAATCATCATCATCGCGAAGGGGAAATAGGCTGCCGCCACGAGATAGCTCGTCCACTGTGCCACGGGATTCATGCCCACATGCGAGGCCGTGTTCAACCAAACAAAGAGCCACGCTCCATGTCCTACGAGAAAAGCGGAGACAATGCGCACCCCCGGCTTGATGAGCTCCTCCACCGGCTCGTTCAACTTTGGCCAATCCGGTGGGACATCCGAACCTGCCAGCGTCGAATGCACCACCCGGTAAAGGAAATCGCCCAAGTAAATCGCGGCAATGATTGTCAGAACGATTCCCGCCAGCGGCAGTTTCGCTCCAATGGCAAACGCCAAGACGAGCAGTGATCCGACACGCAGCAAGTGATCAAGGCCACGCCGCCATGGATAGCACTTAGCGTCTTCCAGCAGAGCGGCGGCAGTAAGCAAAGGACGCTCGGCGATCGCCTCTTCGATCTCCTTGGCAACCTTTGTAGCCGTATGGGTCTCTAGCGGAGCACGCTCCAATTGCGAGATGACGCGCTGATTGTCCTGGTCCGCGGGCGGCGGAAGATTCGGTGGCGGCAACCCGCTTGAAGGCGGTAGGTTTTCCGGAGGCGGCAGATCAGGCGGAGGGATGTTCATGCAAGTCGCGAGGTATAGGCTGCTCGGTGGAATTTGCCAAGCAAGACGGTGAATGCCTTGCCGTTGCGCCTCGTTTCAGGGCAAAGCGTGCGCTCATTGTCACGAGATGATCGACGAAAACCTGCCTAAAATGGCCGGAATACAGGCTCGACACGCCCACGCTCGAATCTCAACTGTAGATCGGCAAGCTGAGTGGCCTCGGCTTGAGAGTGGGTCACATGAAGGACGGTGAGTTGATGCTGCTGCTGGATGCGTTGGAGCATGGCTGCTGCCTCGCCGCGCATCGCTTCGTCGAGAGCGGAGAGCGGTTCGTCAAGCAGAAGGAACTTTGGACTGGCGGCGAGGGCACGAGCAATGGCGACACGCTGCTTTTCACCACCCGAGAGCGTCTCGGTCTGGCGATCGAGCAGGTGGGAGATGACGAGTTCGTCGGCGAGTTCGCGGACGCGGGCGGCAGCGGTCAGACCGCGGAGCTTCAAGGCGAAGGCGATTTGATCATAGACCTTCAGCGTGGGAAACAACGCGAGATCCTGCGGCACATAACCGATGCCACGCTCACGAGGTTCCAGAGAGGTGACATCACAGCCATCAATGAGAACGCGTCCTTTTTGAGGTCGGCGAAGACCACAGAGAACTTCGAGCAGCGTGGTCTTCCCGCATCCGGTGCTGCCCATAAGAACAGCATAAGTGCCTGAGGCTATGGTGAGCATCAGGTCGTCAAGGATGACGCGTCCATCGGCACTCCAAGTAATGTGTTCAAGCTGGATCATACTTTTTCCCCAGTGCGGCGGACGATGACGAGCACCACGATGGCCATCAGGACCATGAGAAGGCTCACGGAGACGGCAGCTTCGAGATTGCCGACGCTGAGTTCAAGCCACACGGTAGTCGGCAGGACTTCAGTCTTCATCCGCGTGGCACCGGCAAAGACGAGGATGGGGCCGAACTCTCCAAGGCTGCGTGCCCAGGCGATGCAAAACGCGGCGACCATGCCACGACGTGCCGCAGGCAGGGCGACATGCCACAGGGCCTGAAATCGCGTGCAACCGAGCGTCAGCGCCACATCTTCGGGTCTAGCCGAAAGATGATCGAAGGTGCCGCGCATGGTGCGGATAGCAAAGGAGGCGGCGACGACGAACTGCGCCAGCACCACACCTGCGACAGTGTAGGTGAAAGGAATGGCTTTTTCGATGACCTTACCCGCCCAGGTTTGGAAAAAGATCAGCAGACACAGGCCGACGACAAGCGGCGGGAGGATGATGGGAATGTCGAGCGCAGCATCAAGCCAAGCTTTGCCGCAGAAGCTCTTACGGGACATGAAGTAGCCCACCGGCACGGCGAGCAGCAGCGCAAAGCCTGCAGCAGTCGTGCAAGAGACAAGGCTAAGCCAAGTGGCATGCCGAATCTCCGGGGAGGCGAGCACGCGAAGCCATGAATCCGGCGTGGCGTAGGTCGCGGTGGCTCCCAACAGCAGGATCCAGAAGATAACGTAGGCCACGGTGATCACCGCGAGCGCCAGCCAACATTGTTGAGAACGATTCACCGAGATGCTTATTGCGCAGCTAGGGCGGCGGCTGCCTTGGCTTTGGCGGCCTCGGCTTTTTTGAGAATCTCATCGGTGCTGGGAAGGCTGGCCAAAACATCGGCTGGAATGAAGCCATCGCCGACGAGCTTCGTGAGGCACTTTTTACGTTCATCCAAAGCCTTGTCAGCGCTCCGTTCCTTGCTGAAGCGAGATTTGAAAGCGGTGCTGCGATCCTTGAGCGTGGAATAGATATCTCCACCAAGCAGCGAGGAGATGTCCACCTTGATTTTTTCGCGCTTGGCCTCGTTTTCGTTCACCTCATCGCCATTGATGGGGCCACCCTGATACTTCGGGAACATGATAGCCACTTCGGGACAAACGCGGGAGCATGCAGGGCAGTTGGTCTTGCAGTTGTCGTTGTTCTGGACCTGAATCTTGTTGTCCTCACTGACGCCATAGACATCGAAGAGGCAGAAGCTCAGGCACTGCATGCAGTTCGTGCATCGCGTGTAGTCGATGACAGGAAACCAAGGCTTCCACTTGCCGGGCTCGTTCATCGGTTTGTCACCGCGACTCTTTTCGACCAAGGAGATAATGGCATCCGGTTCGAGGCCAGTGATGTCACGTGTGTCGATGGTGATCTGGCCAGTGGCATCCTCCAACGCAGGTGCCTTGCCTTCGAAGGCACCGAGCACGAGTAGACTGCAATCGTCATGCGGCATGGCACTGGCTCCGCGACCGCTGCGGGTGACCGCATAACCTTTGTCGAGCAGAGTCATCATGACCTTGGCACGCGCTTCAGTCGGAAGCGCGATGCAGCCAGTGCCTTCATAAAGAACGACGCGTAGCGGGCGATGGGTGTGCGTGATCATTTAGGATGGAGATTTTAGATTTGGGATTGGAGAAGGGCCTCGGTGACCTCACCGGCGGTCTGGGTGCGCATGTTGAGGATTTCAGCGTTTTCGGGCAGTGGAGATCCAGCTTGCTGGAAGAGACCGCGGACAGCACGGGGATAGCAGGCTGCAATGCGGAGCTTGGCGCAACTAGCGATGGCCTGAAGGCGCGGATCACGATGGGCGGCCATTTCGCAAAGATCAGCTACCGTTTCAAAACTGGTGCTAGATTCGCAGAGCTTCCCGAGGACCTCGTTTTTCACACCTGTTGGAACGACCTGGGCGTAAGCACAACGGCAATAAAGAATCGTGGGGGTGTCAGGCACTCGTATGGAAGGGGTTGGGACAAATGACATGAGTTTGAACGGGCGATGCGAGATGCAAGTTTCAGGTTTCAAATCGAAGGCTGTTTTGTGATGCTGAAGTTCGGGCGATGTTTAGCTGGCCTCTGCCTGGATCTTCAACATCGCTCCGTGCCGCCGAATGAGCGACCATATGGGGGTATTTCAATGCGGTCGCGGCCAAAAAGGGCGTGCAAAGCCTTTCGCCTGCGCGATGTCAGCCCGCCCATGAGTCTTCAGCGCCTCGTATCAAAACCCGCACCATTGCTGCCATTCCTCTTCACCGCCTACCCTGAGGTGAAGAAGACCAAGGTCCGCCTTTGGTTGAAGCATGGAGCCGTACACGTCAATGGAACTTCGACCAAGCGCCACGACCACGCCCTAGCCCGTGGGGACAAAATCACCATTCGGCCACAAAAAGCTCCGCCCGACACCTCACCACTACCTCCAGGGCTGCGCATCTTGCATGAGGATGGCGCGGTCCTCGTTGTCGAAAAGCCCGCCGGATGGCTGACGATTGCCAAAGACAGCGGCAAAGGAAGAAACATCTACTCCGTGCTGATGGATCATGTCCGCTCCGCCAATCCCAAGCTCAAAGTATGGATCGTTCACCGGTTGGACCGCGAGACCTCCGGATTGATCGTTTTTGCCAAGACGGAGGGCGCAAAACGCACGCTGCAACAGCACTGGCAGGAATTCGACAAGCGCTACCTAGCCGTGGTCGAAGGCGTTCCCAAGGAGGCCAAGGGCACGATCCGCTCCTATCTGGACGAATCGAACCCCATGCGGGTTTATAGTTCGGCACAATCAGAGGACACCCGTGAGGCAGTAACGCACTATCAAGTGCTCAAACAGGGCCAAGGACGCAGCCTCATCCAATTAACGCTAGAGACGGGTCGCCGTCACCAAATCCGTGTGCAACTCAGTGATGCCCGCTGTCCCGTGGTGGGTGACCCACGCTATGGCGCGAAGACCGATCCAGTGGGCCGTCTGGCACTACACGCCAGCCATTTGTCATTCAGACACCCTGTGGATGGCTCACGAATGACCTTCGATTCTGCACTTCCCAAAGATCTCGCGGCACTGCTACCCAAATGAAGCCGGACGCTCTTTTGTCTGAATCCGCTTTGGAGACGCGACCGGGAATCCCAAAAATCAAATCTCCAGCATTTCTGCACTTCCCTTGTGGCCCAACTGTTTCATCACACGGTTCAGCTGATCATACTCGGTGGGCTGGGGCATCAGGGTGACAGGACCATGGCAAAGAAGGCGGCCTAGGGCTTCGCTGCCCAGATCACCGGTGATCACCACAATCGGTAACTCTGGCTGAATGGCCTTCAGTTGGGAATAAACCTCGTCACCAGAGACGTCTGGCAGCTTCAGGTCCAGAAAGGCTAGGTCAAACCTCTGCTTGCGCACCATAGCAATTGCCTCAGCGCCGCTTCCGACGACCAAACGTCCAAATCCAGCCTTGGGGAGGAACAGCTTGAATAAGGCTTGAACAGCCAGTTCCGCATTCACGACTAGAACGTTGGGCTGGCTTCCCTGCTCTTCTTTACGAAGCACATCGCGATCCAGCAGGCTGCGTTTGATGCGCCAGCGTCCCCCAATCTGCACTGCGGGCAACTGCCCCCGCTGAACCAAATAGTAAACCGTGGGAAGAGGAATCCGAAGATACTCTGAAGTCTCCTTGACCGTCATAAGTTCGGGCGGTGCAATATCGGCCATAAGATTCGTGGTGCTAAACGCAGTTTCAGAAAGATGAAAGCGGACTCCAAACAAAAATTGGAGTAAAAAGTGAAAGTTTAGGCGCACTATCTCAAAGTCTGGTTGGCTGGTCCAGCGGCTTCACTTCCATGATTACGGGCAGGCTCGCGAGCGTCTGTCAAAATCGCGACCGCAAACCTTCTGCGAGTGGCGATCTTAAAAAAGATGAGACTTTTTATGCCCCGCCTTCTTCACGAGCAAAAAAGCGACTCGTCTGATGCGTGTTCCACCTCAATCCATCTTGGTTTGCAATCACTCTCAAACCGTTCTGCCGGGATGTTGTCACGGGAGCATCACCCTCTACCGTATGGTCATACACCATCGAATTGCCCTTTCACCTGCTTTGACAACCATCGCCCCACCGACGAAACTAAAACGCTTTGAAACACGTTCTTTTTGTCTGCACCGGAAACACCTGCCGCAGCCCAATGGCTGAGGGTCTGTTTCGTGACCTAGTCAAAGAAAGGCCTGACTATAAGGTGGGCAGCGCAGGAGTGGCGGCCTCCCCAGGCATGGCCATGAGCAAACACACGGCCGCCATCCTTGGTGAGAAGGGGCTGATGACGCCAGACTTCGCCTCGCGAATGCTCGACGAAACCATGCTTCGGGCAGCCACGCATGTTTTTGCCATGTCCTCACACCATCGGGCAGCTATCGAGGACGAATTCCCCGAGCATACGAACAAGGTCTATCTGGTTTCCGAATTTGTCGCAGACGACTCGATTCGCGGCAAGGACGTGAGAGACCCGTTTGGCGCAGGACGAGCGGCTTACGAAGCCACCTTGGCGGATTTGGAGGCCATGCTACCGAGTCTCGTCGCCTACATCGATCAGACACACAAGGACTGACGGCGGATGAGATAAATTGTCTGGTTGCAGACACCCCCAAGTCTCTGCATGGAAACTAACCGCTCAAGCCGGCGGAACGTCTTCCTCATTTTGAATTCATCATTCGCCATGTCCGACCTTCCTCGCAGCCTTGCCATTGGTTCCGACCATGGGGGCCTCGCACTCAAAAACGCCCTTGTAGCACATCTGAAGGCCGCAGGGTACGCTGTCGAGGACGTCGGCACTCACACCACGGACAGCGTGGACTATCCAGACTTTGCGGAAAAGGTTAGTAAGCGCGTTTTGGACGGACGCTCGGATGCAGGCATCCTGGTTTGCACCACTGGCATTGGCGTCAGCATCGCCGCAAACCGTCATGCAGGCATTCAAGCCTCCCTTGTGCACGACGTGGAGACCGCCAAAATCACGCGTGAGCACAACGCCTCCAACGTTCTCTGCCTTGCTGGCAAAACCACGCCGGAGTCTTTGGCGCAAAACATAGCCATCGCATGGCTCTCAACCCCCTTTGCTGGAGGCCGTCATGGCCGCCGCGTCGATAAAATGAATACCCAAGCCCACCCCCTCAGCATCCTCACCTCCGCCGATCCCACCGTCGCCAATATCATCCAAGGCGAACAGCAACGCCAGCAGGACCACATTGAGCTCATCGCGAGCGAAAATTTCACCTCGCGAGCCGTCATGGCCGCACAAGGCAGCTGCCTCACCAACAAGTATGCCGAAGGCTACCCTGCGAAGCGCTGGTATGGTGGCTGTGAGGAAGTGGACAAGGTCGAGCAGCTCGCCATCGACCGTGCCTGCGAGCTATTCGGCGCGAAGTTTGTCAACGTGCAGCCCCATTCCGGCTCACAGGCCAATGCGGCTGTTTATTTCAGCGTGCTCCAGCCAGGCGACAAAGTTCTCGGTATGAACCTCGCCCATGGCGGCCACCTCACCCACGGCAATCCCGCCAACTTTAGCGGGCGTTTTTACCAATTTTGTCAATACGGCGTCAGCGCCACCGATGAGCGTATCAATTACGATGAACTCGCCGAGGTTGCTATGCGTGAAAAGCCAAAAATGATCACGGCGGGTGCCTCCGCCTACCCGCGCATCATTGACTTCAAAAAGATGAGTGAGATCGCCAAGAGCGTCGGTGCTTACCTTTTCGTGGATATGGCGCACATCGCCGGTCTCGTGGCCGGTGGTGCGCATCCCTCACCGATGGAATACGCCGACTTCGTCACCACAACGACTCACAAATCCCTGCGTGGTCCGCGTGGCGGCATGATCCTCACCAACAACGAGGAACTCTTCAAAAAGATCCAAAGCCAGGTTTTCCCCGGCGTGCAGGGCGGCCCACTCATGCACGTGATCGCCGCGAAGGCCGTGTGCTTCGGCGAGTGCCTCAAGTCTGACTTCAAAGCCTACACGCAGCAGATCGTCAAAAATGCTCAGGCGCTTGCTTCAGCACTGATGCAACTCGGATACCGCATCACCAGCGGTGGCACGGACAACCACCTCATGCTCGTCGATCTGCGTCCGCAGGGACTGAACGGCAAAATCGCCAGCGAAACCCTCGACAAGGCAGCCATCACCGTGAACAAAAACGGCATTCCCTTCGACACTGAGAAAATCACCCTTGGCGGCGGCATTCGCATTGGTACACCTGCGGTGACGACCCGCGGTATGAAGGAATCTGAGATGGCTCAAATCGCCACATGGATCGATCGTGCGCTCAAGAACCGCGAAAATGACACAGTTCTCGCCGAGATCCGCAAGCAAGTCAGCGAAACAAACCAACGTTTCCCACTGCCTTGATTGTCAGGCGAGGACTCTTTAGACACCGCTTAACACAACAAAGCCCTGGAGAGCGATCTCCCGGGCTTTTTGGATTCAACACGAGTGTTGTGAAATCAGGCGAGAGCTTCGAGCCGCTTGGTGAGAGCATCCTTGGATTGCACACCCACGACCGTTTCCTTGGCGACACCATTTTTGAAGAAAACGAGCATCGGAATGGAGCGCACACCGAACTTCGCTGCAAGGTTTGGAGCCTCGTCGACATTCACTTTGCCGATGACTACCTTGCCGGCCTGCTCCTTCGCCAAGTCGTCCAAGATCGGGCCAAGCATGCGGCAGGGGCCGCACCAAGGAGCCCAGAAGTCCACGATAACGGGGACAGATGCGAGGGAGATTTCGGAGTCAAAATTTGCTTCGGTGAGGGTGAGCACTGCTTCGCTGGCCATGAGGATGTGAGGTGTATGTTAAGGCTGCACGCTGGCACCTGCCGGTTGTGAATCAACGAAAGTTTTCACCAACCTTCCTTGAAGAGCATCGAAATGGTTGCACCCGCTCCCTGCCCCGGCCATTTGAAGGTTCTTCATGGCCAAAATCCGCATCCAAAACGCAGGCAGGATCATCGCATGGCTCATGCGTTGCATCGGCGCCACGCTGTGCTGGGAGATCCGTGATGAGGCTGGTGTTTTCAATACCTCCCGCCGTGGCTGGATCTGGGCTTTCTGGCACAATCGTATGTTTCTGATCCCATGGCTGCATCACGAATGGTTTGGCCATGTGCGTGGAACCATCCTCACCAGCCCCAGCGGAGACGGCCAAATCATCGCCGACGTGTGTGAATCCTTCGGTATCGAGGCGGAACGAGGCTCCAGTTCTAAGCCCGAGAAAGGCATGAGCGCTCTCATCGCCCTCGCTGCAAGGGCTCGGGAAGGATACGAAATCGGGATCACACCGGATGGCCCCCGCGGCCCCCTGCATCGCGTGCAGCCCGGCATCGTGAAACTAGCCCAGCTCACCGGAGTGCCCATCATCCCGGTGCACCTCAATTACAGCCGCTGCGTCCGTTTCGACACCTGGGACCAGTTTCTCCTGCCGCTGCCCTTTGCAAAGGTCACCATCACCTTCGGCAAACCGCATCAGGTGCCGCGTCGCATGTCCGATGAGGAGTTCGAGCAGCGTCGTTTAGCCCTCGAAAACGAGATGCGGGAAGCCGTGAGTTCCTCGTAACGCTCAACGCCCCGCCATCGAGCTATCTGGAAGTTGGAAGGCATTCTCGATGATGTTCACCTGCGGCAACTCGCCGGGGATGAGCGTGATCTCCGCAATGTCGAAGCGGAACGGCACCGGACGAACATCGACCTCGCGCAGCCAGTCCTGTGCGCCACGAATGATAAGACGCTGCTTATCCGGGCCCACATTGTCCGCCGGACGACCGAAGGCCCGACTTGTGCGTGTTTTCACCTCCACAAAGGTCAGCGAGCCACGATGCCGCGCGACGATGTCCACCTCGCCACGGCTCACGCCACGAAAATTGCGACGGAAAATGATGCGACCGCTTTGCCGCAACCAACGCGCGGCGATCCACTCGCCCATCACACCGACCTCCGCCGTCGAAAGATTGCGCCCGATCATCACGCGATGAAACCGCCGTTGCGGCCACGCCCGCAGCCAGATGCCCGCCAGCCTCACCCAAGGATGCCCGGTAAACCACCGCCGCAGCCAGCGTAGTCGTGCTGGAAGTCTCGCTCTCATCTCAGATCGAGCTCCAACTGCGCCACCGGAGCAAAACTGCGGCGATGCTGTGGGCAGGGTCCATGTTGTTTCAAGGCCGCGAGGTGTTTCGGTGTCGGGTAGCCTTTGTGAATCTCAAAACCATACTGCGGATACTCGTCCGCCAGTCGCAGCATGATGCGGTCACGCGTCACCTTGGCGATGATGCTCGCCGCCGCGATGCTGAAGCTCAGGCTGTCTCCCTTCACGAGAGCCACCTGATGCAGCGGATAATTCTTCACCGGCTTTCCATCGATCAAAACGGCATCGGGACGAGGATTGAGTGCCAGCGCCGAGCGTCGCATGCCTTCCCAAGTAGCTTGCAGGATGTTGATGCGATCGATCTCGGCTGGTTCGATCACGCAGCAATGCCAGCGGATACTCGCATCACCGGTGATCTCGTCATAAAGCCTCTCGCGCTTCTTTTCCGTGAGCTGCTTTGAATCATTCAACACCTCATGCGTGAAGTCCTCCGGCAGCACCACCGCCGCCACCGTCACCGGGCCCGCCAGCGGCCCACGGCCCGCCTCATCCACACCCGCGATCACCCGAAAGCCCTCGCGGCGCAGTTGGTTCTCGTGGTCGAGCGTGGGCATAGGGTTCTTTTCTTGCGTGAGTGTGAGGCCTTGTTTAAAACACTTTCATGGGAAAACTCCAAGATAAAGTCGCCGTCGTTACCGGTGCCGGACGCGGCATCGGCAAAGCCATCGCTGAAGCCTTCGCTTCTGAAGGGGCCAAAGTGGCCGTCGTCAGCCGCACACAGGCCAATTCAGAGGCTACCGCCGATGCCATCAACGCCACTCATCCCGGTGCCGCGAAGGGCTACTCCCTTGACGTGGCCGATGCTGTGGCCTGTGCTGAGGTGGGCAAGCAGATCCTCGCCGATTTGGACCATGTGGACATTCTTGTGAACAATGCCGGCGTCACGAAGGACGGCCTGCTCCTGCGCATGAGCGAGGAAGACTGGGATGTGGTGCTCGACACAAACCTGAAAGGTGCCTTCAACATGGTAAAAGCCTTCCAACGCAGCATTTTGAAGCAAAAGGGTGCCCGCATCATCAACATCAGCAGCGTCATCGGCCTCATCGGCAATGCTGGGCAAGCCAACTACGCCGCCAGCAAGGCCGGCCTCATCGGCTTCACGAAGTCGCTCGCTCGCGAATTCGCCGGTCGCGGCGTCACCGCCAATGCCATCTGCCCCGGCTTTATCGCCACGGATATGACGCATGTGCTGAATGACCAAATCAAGGAGGAGATCCTCAAGAAGATCCCCCTCGCCGAACTCGGCCAAGCTTCCGACATTGCCGCTGCGGCGCTCTTTCTCGCCAGCCCAGACGCCCGCTACATCACCGGTCAGGCCATTGCCGTCGATGGCGGCATGGTGATGTGAGGCTGGCTCCATCGGGGAACCAGTGACTGAAGTGAAGGCAGACGGACTTGCGGCGTATTCTCATGCGCCATGATCCGCTGCCTTTTTTTCATCACCACCGCCGTCCTAGTCATTCCTTTGCTTGCCAGCGCTACGTCTCCGCAGGCGAAGGTCATCGACACGAAGGTCATCTCGCAGCAGGCCAATCTTTACCACGGCTGGCCCACGGTCGTTCGTAGGCAGAATGGTGAGCTTTGGCTCTCTTGGTCAGGTGGCCGTGAATCTCATGTATGTCCCTTTGGCCAGCTTTGCGCCATGACCTCACGCGATGAGGGTGAATCGTGGACCTTTCCTCGTGTGCTGCTCGACAGCGCCACGGACGACCGTGATTCCGGCGTGCTTGAGACGGCGAAAGGAACGCTGCTGGCAACAACATTCACTTCGCTCGCCTATGAGGACAGCTTCACAAAAGCCACCATGATGGCCGAACATACCGACAAAGGTTGGGTTTCCAAAACGATGCCGCCGGAGCGTTTTGCCCGCTGGAAGGCCGCTCACGAGCGTTTGAATGATGAAGAACGCCGGGCCGAGCTCGGCGAATGGATCATCCGCAGCACCGACGGCGGCAAAACATGGTCTCCACGCATCCCCACCGTCTTGAACAGCCCGCACGGGCCTATCCAGCTCAAGGACGGCCGACTGCTTTACGCTGGCAAGCAACTTTGGACAAAGGAGAAAAAGATCGGTGTGGCTGAATCGAAGGATGATGGTCTCACCTGGCATTGGCTCGCGGACATCCCGACGCGTCCAGGTGATGATGCCACCAAGTCCTACCACGAATTGCATGCTGTCGAGGCAGCAAATGGCTTTCTTATTGCACAGATCCGTAATCACAACACCGCCAACAAAGGTGAGACACTGCAAACCGAGTCCAAGGATGGCGGCAAAACTTGGACCATTCCGCATCCCATAGGCGTCTGGGGCTTGCCCAGCCATCTGCTGCGACTTCGCGATGGACGCCTTCTTATGACCTACGGCCACCGCCGCAAACCTTTTGGCAACCAAGCCCGTCTCAGCAGCGACAACGGCCAAACATGGAGTGAACCCATGATCATCAGTGGAGATGGCATTGGTGGTGACCTCGGCTATCCTAGCACCGTGGAACTCGGCAATGGCACGCTGCTAACGGTGTGGTATGAAAAAATGAAGGACCAGCCTCATGCCGTGCTCCGTCAGGCCATCTGGAAGATGGAGTGACCCAGCTGAACCTTTTGAGTCGCTTAACTCATCAAGTCACGCCGCTAGTGGCATGCCATACGGCAACTCATCGGGAATCGGGACAAACTCGCGGATCTTGGCCCACAGGCTAGAGTAGTCTTTGTTCACATCGCCGCTCAGGCAGTCGGTGATCTCATCTCCTGCCTCAGGATACTTCATGACCACATCCTTGAATGAAAAACTCGGGTCGTAAAAGGCATAGACAAGCTTGCGCATGTTCTCGATTCCTTCGCGCATGAGGCGGCCATACTCGGCGAAGCGTTCCGGGGAAAGATCGTTGGCCTTGAGAGCCGCATGAACGGAATCACCGGCCAAAACACCGCTTTTCAGTGCCAACATGACGCCGCTGCTGAACACTGGATCTAGGAAGGCATAGGCATCACCAACCAGCAGCAGACCAGGTGACGCTCCGAATTTCGAGTGAAAGCTGTATTCGCTCGTGATCCAATACTCCCCGGTGGACTGCCCTTGGGAGAGGTGTTGCTGGATCCACTGGTTTTCGCCAATCTCGCGTTCAAACATCTGTCGCGGGTTTTTGACACCCTCACGGCTCAAATACTTGCCCTCGGCTACTATGCCAACGCTAACCATGTCGTCGTGCATCGGGATGTGCCAGAACCAACCTTTGTCAGGCACGAAGGCGATTGTGGTGCCACCTTCATCGATGCCAGACTCTCTTTTCGAGCCTTTGTAATAGGTCCACACCGCTACCTTGTTCAAATACGGATCCTTCATACGCCAGCCTTCACGAAGCGTGGAAAAAGCTTCCTTTCCTGACGCGTCAATGACGAGCTTGGCTAGCAGATGCTGCTTCTCGCCGCTCTTTGTCTGCGCTTCGACACCAATCACGCGACCGCTGTCGTCTTTGATCAGCTTGGTCACGGTCGTTTCCTCACGCACCTCTGCACCTTTGGAGCGCGCGTGGCTCATGAGCATCTGGTCGAATTCCGACCGGCGCACCTGCCAAGTCTGCGCGATAGTCTCTCGGTCGTAACGGTTGAAGAAGTAGAACGGCTGCGAGCGCTTGCCATCCGGTTGCACAAAGCTGACACTGTATTTTTTCGTGAAGTGACTCTTCTTCATCATCGGGATGAGCCCTAGGCGCTCCAAGGGACCGAAAGTGAAAGGGATCAACGACTCGCCAATGTGGTAGCGGGGGAACTTTTCCCGCTCAAGGACGAGCACTTTGTGACCGTATTCTGCGAGAATGGAAGCGGTGCTAGTACCAGCAGGCCCTCCGCCGATGATGAGAACGTCGTGATGGCTATTCATGGTAGAAAAATGGCAGATTCAAATTAACGTATGCTTACCAGAGTCTTCGAGAACGAAAATACCCTTTCAGCATCGCTTCGATGCCGAACTGCGATGAAGAGTCACTGACTCTTCTTGACCTCGCCAAACGGTTGCAGTGCAGTTTTGATCCATTTTTCCACCACCATTCTGACAGCGGGTGCTGACGATTTCGCAATTACCCTGCCGGAAGGCTTCGCGGATTGGGATATAGCCAATGCTGCCATCGAATAGCTAGGTAATGAAGGTGTGCTTGAAGGGTGAGACTTTTTAAAGCGCGAGGCCAATAGCTCGAAATAAAAGCCCATATACCCTCTTTCTACGTGATATTGACCCGGATCACACCGACACGAAAATCACCCGCTTAGGCAGCTGAGATGGCAAAAAGAAGTCCGGCGAAGATGCGGAGGGTCATGCCACAGCTACACAATTTACCAGCGCGATTTCATCCAAGCGTAAAAACTATGACCTATCTGGGCGTAGCCCAAAGGGTTGGGATGCACACCATTGTTGGCGGGGTAGCCATCGATTGGATCGAGGTTCAACTCGGTGGGCACGAGGTGAATGTTGTCGGTTTCACGACCGCTGAACTGTTCGAGCATGCGCTGCACCAGTCGATGCTGGATGCGTTTCCAGCCCCAGCGTGAATACGCGTCTTTGTAGTTGGCCTTGAAAGCAGCCTGCCGCGCATTCGGCGGCGTGGTGAGGCCTATTGCAAGCAGAGCTTTCGGCGTGCTCTTGCGAAACTCGGCGATGAGTTTTTCAGCATTGCTGAGAACCTCGGTGATTTTAGCATCCGGCGAATCGGGATTGGCGGCGAAGCAGTCGTTGATGCCCAGCAGAAAGGTGACGACATCGGGCGACTGTTTGCTGCTGTTTTCGAGGAAGTAACGTGGGAGATCGAAAACGGGTTTTTGCGCCCCATCGGGAAAAATGAAGGGGCTGGTGCTTTTTCGGGCGAGAGGCCCTGCGGTAATGCCAGCCGACTTGGGATCAAATTTGGTGAGAAAATCGGCCCATCTCCATCCTCCGTAGCCTTCGTGACGAACGTCCCCGAGTGCAGCTGCGGGTTGGTGTGTGCCGATCAGGGCAAACGTGGGATTGCCGCTTCTGGCCAGCATCTTCACGATCTCGTTCGGATAGAGGCTGGCGTGCGTGAGGCTGTCCCCCACGATGAGAAGACGTAACATTTTGCCCTCGCCCGCGCGTCGTGGAGAGATATGAAGGGTGAGTCGGCCGCTATCGAGGGTCTGACCGGCCTGATCTTTGACAGTGACCTCAACGGCATGATCGCCGACATCTTGGTCGGTCGGTTTCACGGACCAGCGGCGTGCTTCAGCGGTGCCAAGCGGGCATCGGAACTCGAAGCGATAGCGCTCAGGCTTCTCCGTAAGCACAATGTTGTCATAGTAGATGCTCATCTCCACGTCCGGTATGGCATACAAGAAGGGTGGTAGCGTGAGCTGAAGCTCTCCGGCATGGATGGCGGTGGCAGCGAGGCAGGTGATGAGCAGAAGACGCATGAAAGACATACGCCGAGCCATGGGGAAATTTGCCAGCAGAGGAACATCGCGCTTGCCAAATGGGCCGCGCATGGGCTTTGCTGCCAAACACGATTGTCTTCTCTACACAACCGCAGCAAGCATGGCGGACCGCTATAAAATCTATGAAAAGCTCGGCGCCGGCGGTGTCGGTGCGGTGTTCCGTGCCTATGACAGCCAATTGAAACGCTGGGTGGCAGTCAAACGCCTCTTAACGGCGAATGAGGCCGAGCAAGACAAGAGCGTCGAGGCCGAATTGCGGCGCGAGGCGGACACACTGGCCTCCTTACGCAATCCGAACGTTGTCACGATTTTTGATGTGGCGAGCGATGCGGAGGGTCTTTTCATCGTGATGGAGCTGCTGCAGGGCGAGGACCTCGCCCATGTGGTGGCCCGGGGTCCCCTTCCCTACGACGATTTCAAAGAGCTAGCTTCTCAAACGCTCGAAGGCCTATTGGCCGCGCATCAGCACCACATCCTACATCGGGACATCAAGCCGGAAAACATCAAGGTGGAGAGACTGCCCGGCGGCCGGATGCAAGCGAAGATCATCGACTTCGGTCTGGCCCGTGCTGGCATCCGTGCCCGGACGCAAACCGAGGACCAAGAGGGCACTGTTTTGGGCTCAATCTTCTACATGGCACCCGAGCAACTGACGCGCGAGCCTGTGGATGAGCGCACGGATCTGTATTCACTGGGTTGTGTGTTTTACGAGGCGTTAAGCGGCAAAAAAGCTTTTGATGGTGAGTCCATGGCACAGGTCATCGACAAGCACGTCAATCACGAAATCGTTCCGCTGCAGATCATTGCACCGCACGTGCCACCGTGGCTTGATGCCTGGTGCATGCGCCTGATGGCGCAGAAACCCGCAGACCGGCCGATGAGCGCCCAACAGGCCATGGAGGAATTTCGCGCTTGGGAGAGAATGCCCCACATGATGCCCTATATGGGCCTCTATCCTACTTACAGCCAGCCTTTGCAGCAGCCGATGATGTATTCAGGCACGGGCACAGTGCCTTTGCCAAGCATGGCGCCCATCACTGAAAGCACGATTTACTCCCCGGTCGTGGAATCTCAGCCTGTGGCTTATGCGGAGCCGGTGCTCTATGCGAAACCCTTCACGGAGGTAGCTGCCATCACCACGCCGCTAGCTGTCGCTCCCTCGCGTCCGCCACAGGCGCATCCCAAGGCACCTACAGTGCCCACACTCCGGCAAGGCATTCCAGCACAAGCTTCCCGGACTGCCCAACCTGCCAAACGTATGAGC
Organism: Prosthecobacter sp.; assembly: GCA_017853885.1. GTDB lineage: Bacteria > Verrucomicrobiota > Verrucomicrobiia > Verrucomicrobiales > Verrucomicrobiaceae > Prosthecobacter. The sequence goes on along the minus strand of JAFMIR010000011.1, from coordinate 65,192 downwards.
CCAGTGGTGATGACTGCAGGTGCAGTGATTTTGGCTGCGGTAGCTGCATACTGGTTTTTCAGCGGTTCCACGACCCCGAGTGGAGATTCTGGACCCCTGATTTCGGCCGTGGTGGATACCACGCCGCCGAAGGTGAGCTTTCAACTGCCAGAGGACCGTGCCTACCCACCTGCGGATCGAAACCTCGCACTCTATTTTGTCTCCAATACTGGGGCGCTGGCGGATCGAACTGAGCCGGATGGACGGCAGGCACAGGCAAAACCCGGGGAAAGTGTGGTGGTGTGGCATGATCTTGCCGAGCGAGGAGGAGACAACCTCTTTCGTGTCCCGGATGATCCTGTTCGCTCCCCCACTTACCTGCCGTGGCCGGTGGCCAAAAACGGTTCCGGCCCCAAAGCTGGACGCCATGTGCTGGATTTCCACGCTCGCGAAGGTCAGCCCGCTGCCCTTGAACTGGCAGCCCCAAAGCAAGCCGTCTCCAGCTTTCCTTTCGGCAGTGAGCCAGTGCTCGGCGACATGGGCCTCACGCTTTTGGGTGTGACGGAAGCGGATGGTAGCAAGCTCCCGATGCGCATCCTGAGCCTAGGCAATGACCAAGGTGCCAGCGTGGTGGTCCGCGTGGATGATGGAAAGAACCTGACGGTGGACATACAAAGCGGCCCAGCTGCTGCCAAGATCGTCTCGCGTGATGTGAATGCAGCATCCCCCTGCGTGTGGACGCTGGTCTGGAATGCGAACGGAACAGTGGAGTTCCGAGCTAAAGATGCTGATGGGCGTGTTTTCACAGGCACAGCCAAAGTAGATGCGCCACGCCAGCCGCTGATCCGAGGCAGTATCGGGCGTGCGCTGACGGCTGACGCCAAAGCCAGCGCCTCCGGAAGTGAAACGTTCCAAGGTTTCCTCGCTGAATTGCTTGTCTATGCCAGCGCTCTCAAACCCGACCAATTGCAACTGCTAGAAGGACGCCTGCGCGAGCACTATGTTCAGGTTGCTATCCGCCGATGAGGGCGCACTTGGAGAACCCCTTCTCCCACTGAGTCCCGAGGTGCGTCGATGGCGATTGAGCCGTGGCATTCATGGGCCAGTTTGGAGCATGATCTACTGCCACATGGGGAGAATGGTGTTTGACGGGCCGTTTTGAGCCAAGTAGGACATGCTCACCATTCAACCTCTCAGGGAATCATGGCTAGGATAGCAATCATCGATGACGAGGCCGCGATCCTTCAGCGGATGACCCAGCTCTGCCAAGCCGCCGGTCATGAGGTCTTTGGCTGCCACACCCACATGGATGGCATGGCGGCTATCCGTGCCCATCAACCTGAATTGGCTATCGTGGATCTTCATGGCGGGGATGTGAATGGATTCGGACTCGTCCGCGTGTGTCGTGACCAGTTCCCGAGCACTGCGATCATGATGCTCATGAACTCGGGCAGCGCCGAAACCGCGATCGAGGCCATGCGCCTTGGAGTTGTTGACCACCTCACCAAGCCTTTTGGTGACAACGAGTTCATCCAAACAGTTCTTCACGCCCTCCGGCACCAAGATTCACCAGCTGAAGCCGCAAGGCAGCCCCAGCCAAGCGATGTCCCGCGGAGGCTAGCTCAACCTCTTTCTCCTTCCTCCAAACTGATCGGTCAGAGCGAGACCATCCAGCGTATTCTCGATATTGTACGTCGAGTCGCCAACCATGACAGCCCAGTGTTGATCGAAGGTGAGTTTGGCACTGGCAAGCGCATGGCGGCCCGTGCCCTCCACGAGGCCAGCCATCGCAGAGAGCGGCCTTTTGAAGAGCTGACATGCGCCACCATGTCGGAGGACGCCCTAGAAGCTGATTTTTTCGGCCCAAACTCCATCTTTCAGCGTGTGGCCGGTGGCACGGTGCACCTAACTGAAGTGAATCAACTGCCCACTCGCATCCAGACCCAGTTATACCGCTTCATGCATGAGACTCAGACGCGCAGAAGTGGGTTCGACGGCAGCGATTCCACCGACGATTGCCGCCTTATCGCCTCCACCACGGCCTCACTGGAGCAAGCTGTGAAGCAAGGCCAATTCCGAGAGAATCTGTTTTATAAGCTCTGCGTTGTTCCGCTGAAAATCGCACCGCTGCGCGAGCGCCGTGAGGATATTAGGCCGCTCGTCGATGACTTTCTCCAAGCGATTGGCGAACGCACCAAGACCCACACCAAAACGATCGACAGCCAATCGATCGATTTTCTGGAAAACTATCGCTGGCCCGGCAACGTCTCCGAACTGCGCAACGCCATCGAACATGCCTGCGCCTTCGCCGAAAGCCACTGCATTAGGGCTGCCGACCTACCCAGCAAGATCACCGAGCCTATTGAGGTAGCCACAAAGCCCACCACGGAAGGTGTGGCCCCACTGCCGATTGGCACCAAACTCGATGATTTCATCAAGTCCCAAGAACGCCTTTTCATCCAAGAAACCCTCAAGCTCAACAACGGTTCGCGCGAAAAGACCGCCTACATGCTGGGAGTCTCGATTGCCACCTTGTATCGCAAAATGGGCCTCAATACCGAACGGAAGACCCAGATGTGAGAGGCAGTGCGAACTGTGATGCCTTCGGCGGCAGGCCTGCATGTTCAGCGAAGAAAATCTGCAGCAGAGAAGACGCTGAAAACAAACGCCCTCTCCCGTGAGGAAGAGGGCGCCGAAGAAAAACATACCTTGATCAAGCGAGGCCGACGATGGGATGCAGGTTGGATTTGCACCATTCGCCGTTCTGCTGAGTCACGCCATCAGGGTCATCGACAGCGCAGTGCGCCTCATCTTCACAAATAATCCAGCCGGAGTAGTTACGGGCCACAAGAAACTCGGTGATCTTGTGGAAGTCGAGCTTTCCGGTGCCCATCTGGGCCCAGGGCTCGGCTCCGTTGCCAGAGAAATCCTTGTAATGGATGTGGTTGATGAGGTGCTGCCACTTGCTGAGTGTGGCGATGACATCCATGCCACCACGGATGATGTGGCCTACATCAGGCGTCCAGCCAGTCACTTTCGGGTCGAGGCTGCTGAGAACGACATCATAGTCTTCTTGGGTGCGGACGAGGGATGAGGGTGGCGAATTCGGGTGGTAGGAGCAGACAAGACCAGCATCATGAGCGCGCTGAGAGACAGCGTTCACATTTTTCGCCACGTTCAGGCGGCGCTTTTGCAGGTCCTTGGTGCGACCGGAGGGCAGCGTGACCGTGCCGAGCATGGCACCGGGGAAATGCTTGAGGTAGTTGATGGTGAAATCGGCAGCTTCTTTTTCGTTTGGAGCTTCGGTGTCACCATCCCATGCGCAAACGAGGGCGAGACCGCAGAGCTTCATGTTGTATTTTTGCAGTGTGTCCTTCATCAAAATCGGATCGATTTGCGGACCAAGCCAGTATTTGGAGCAACCAAGAGCGCTGGCGGAGATTTCGAGTACCATCGGCTCGATGCCGGTGAAACCTGCCTCAGAGGCGACCTTGATCATGTGGTCGAGTTTGTTGTCGTAGCCTTTGCCGGTGCCCTGCATGAACCAGGTGTAAACTTCGGAGCCGAATTGGATTTTGCCCATGGGATATGAATGTGGTGGTGGATTTCGGGGAGAAAATAGCCCGGGTCGAAACACGGGCCGCGTATTTGAGACGAGCGGCGGTGAACTGTCCAGTTTTCAGTTTAAAGGAGATGGAATCAGGGTGCTTATCGTATGTGACGCAAAGAAGCTGCTTGGATTGCAAAGCGTCCGCGATGCCGCTACGGCAGGCGGTGCATGATCCGCAATCTTCTCTTCGACTGGTCCGGCACACTCGCGGATGACCTCCCCAACGTCCTGCATGCCGTGAATGGCATGCTCCGTGCCCACGGCGTGCCACCACTCGATCGTGAGACATTCTGCGCTCGCTTTCGCCTGCCCTACACGGAGTTTTTCGAAGAGCTGCTCCCCAGCCTGCCACTTCACGAGCTGCAGCAGCTCTATCTGGAGCACTTTCCGCATGCCCACGAAGGAGTCACCCTCCTGCCACATGTCACCGAATTGCTGCAAGACGCCTCAGCGGCGGGGCTGCGTCTTGTGGTTCTGAGCAGTGCGCCGGAAGCCCATGTGATGCCACAGGCCATCGCCCTCAAGGTTCGCGATCATTTCGAAATGCTGCGCTGCGGTGTGATCGACAAGCGCTCGGAAATTCACGCTCTGCTCAAAAGCCTCGATATGCGGCCCGAGGAAACCGCTTTCATCGGCGACATGCGCCATGACATCGATGCAGGCAAGGCAGCCGGGGTGATCGCCATCGCCACCTGCACGGGCTACGAGACGGCCACCCAGCTGATGACCGCTGCACCAGATCTGCTCATGCCCGATTTGAGTCGCCTGCCATCGCTCCTCGGCCTGCGCAGCCTCCCGCGCACGGAACTACCTGTCGCCACTGTTGGTGCCCTCATTTTGAATGCTCGTGATGAGCTGCTCCTCATCCGCACGCACAAATGGAGCCATCGCTGGGGTATCCCCGGTGGCAAAATCCAGCGCGGGGAGACCTGCGAACAGGCGCTCATCCGCGAAATCGCAGAAGAAACCCATCTCGGTCTCCAAGACATTCGCTTCATCATGGTGCAGGACTGCATTGAACCGCCCGAGTTTCAGCGCTCCGCTCACTTTTTGCTTCTGAATTACTTCGCCCGCTGCGCGGATGCGGATCCGCAAGTCTCACTCAATGAGGAAGCGCAGGCCTTCACTTGGCTACCGCTGGCTGAGGCCTTGAAACTCGACCTCAATATCCCGACGCGCGTTCTGATTGACGAATGCATTCGCCGTGGCCTGCTGCGCTGACTCAACTGCCATGCCCGACCAGATTCATCTCGCCAACCTTCAACTCCCCTGCCACATCGGCGTGCCGGACGAAGAGCGGGCCGCGCCTCAGATGCTGCATGCCCATGTCGTGATCCACAGCCGCCGATCTTTCGAGTCCATGCAGGACGACATCACGCAAACCATTGACTACGCAGCCGTCGCCACTCGTCTGCAGCAAATCGCTGCAGAAAAACCCCGCCGACTGATTGAGACCCTTGCCGCCGACCTTGCCGCCTGCGTCTTGGAAGAATTCGCTGCTGCAGCGGTCGAGATCACGATCCAGAAACGCATCCTCCCCCAGACCGACCATGTGGCTGTGCGACTTTTCCGCGAGGCGCAAACAAACGGTTGAAACCACTGCCCTTCCACCCACGTACGAACGTAAGCTTTTTGAATCGAATTCCAGCCATGAAACTGAACCTCGCACGCACCCTTGCTCTCCTCGTCGGCTTTAGCGCCACCTCCGCGCTTGCCCAAGTGGATCTAACGGAGTCTTTTCTTCCTATGTTCAAGGCACTCCCCACTGAAGTGCCAGCGCCTGACAACGAGCTCAACGAGGCCAAAATCAATCTCGGTCGCCAGCTCTACTTTGAAACCCGCATTTCGAAGGGGGCCAAAATGTCCTGTAACTCCTGTCACAAGCTCGATACCTTCGGCCAGGATAATCTGCCGTTCTCTCCCGGTCATGAGGGCAAAGTCGGCGGCCGCAGTTCGCCTTCTACCTACAACGCCGCGCTGCATATTGCTCAATTCTGGGATGGCCGTGCACCCAGCGTCGAAGAACAAGCCAAAGGCCCGGTGCTCAACCCGGGTGAAATGGGTGCCCCAAGCGAGGCGTTCGTCGTCCAAGTTCTCAAGTCCATGCCAGAGTATGTCTCGGCCTTCAAGGCAGCCTTCCCCGGTGAGGCTGACCCCGTCACCTACAACAACTTCGGCAAAGCCGTGGGAGCCTTTGAGCGCAAACTACTCACCCCAAGCAAGTGGGATGACTTCCTCAAGGGTAACAAAGAAGCCCTGAGTGCCGAGGAAAAGAAGGGTTTCGCTACCTTTGCCAAAACCGGTTGCGTCACCTGCCATAATGGGGCGGGCGTTGGCGGCCACATGTATCAAAAGCTTGGATTGGTGAAACCATGGCCCGGCCTCAAGGACAATGGCCGCAGCGATGTCACAAAAAACGAAGGAGAGAAGCACTTCTTCAAGGTGCCAAGCCTCCGCAACATCACCGAAACCGCCCCCTACCTGCACGACGGCAGTGTGAAAACTCTCGAGGAGATGGTGAAGATGATGGCCGAATATCAACTCGCCAAACAACTCACCGAGGAAGAAGTGACCTCCATCGTGACCTTCCTCAAGGCGCTGAAAGGCACGCCGGATGCCGAATACACCAAGGCTCCAAAACTGCCCGAAAGTAGCTCGGATACACCAAAGGCTTGATTGAGCGATCTAGAATCACAAAAGGCGGGACGCATGTCCCGCCTTTTTTGTTGAGTTTGCAGATCGTTTCTCCAGCAAAGTTCTGAGAAGGCCTCAGTGACTCGACGAGACGGCGCGAACGGCTTGTGCCAGCATTTCCAACTTGGGTTTCCAGCGTTCACCGAGCTCTTCATGAGCAGGAGCCACCTTCGCTTCCACGCAGGAGAACATCAGGTGGTCTCCCGCTTTGAGCACCACCTGATCGATGCGGCTGCCGTTCACAAAACTTCCTTGGGTGGAATTCAGATCCTTCAAAGACAGGCTGCCGTCATTGAGGAGGGTCAGCTCCGCATGGAAGGAAGAAACCGATGAATCATGCAGGATCACATCATTTTGTTCATTGCGACCGATGCGCGTCACTCCCTGGGTTAGTTCGACCACTGTGGGTGTCTCTGTCGCCGGATTGAAGATGAGGGTAGCCATGGGCATGAGCGTCTGACGCAATGAAGCCATTTGATGCAGCCAAAAGCAGAAAATCCAGCGCTTTTTGGAGTGCTGACATGCCACCCTGAGCAGAAAGAATCGCCGCAGGGCCTAGGACAAACGGTAGATGCCTCCTTTCCTTTTGACCCACGTTCCATTCGCCGCGAGAGAAACTGTATCATTCCGCCGCATGCTCCGTCTTGCCCTCAAAATGCTGTTTGGCGACTCCGCGAAGTACCTCATGCTCGTGGCAGGCTTGGCGGTGGCCACCTTTCTCATGGCACAGCAAACCGCTGTGTTTTGTGGCCTCATGAGTTGGACCAAATCGACACTCAAAAACGTACCCGCACCGATCTGGGTCGTCGAGGATCGCGTGGAGCAGGTGAACGAAACCAATCCACTGCTCGACACGGATGTGGCCCGCGTGCGCAGCGTCAGCAGCGTGGCCTGGGCCTCCCCTCTATACAGCGGCATCCAGCGCGTGCGCCTCGAAAGCGGCAGCTTCAAAGTCATTCAACTCATCGGTATCGACGCCAACACGCTCGCCGGAGCACCTGCCAAAATGCTTGGAGGCGACCTCATGAAGCTTCGCCTACCCCACTCCGTCATCATCGACGATCTCGGGGTGCAGCGCCTCGCTTCCAAACGTGGCGAGAAGGTGGGACTCAATGACGTTTTTGAGATCAACGACCAAGAAGCCCGTGTCGTCGGCATCGCCGATGCCGTCACCTCCTTCACCGGCGGCCCTTACGTGTGGACGACCTACGAACGGGCGCTGCAATATGTGCCTGCGCAGCGGAAAATGCTTCAAGCAGTGATTTGCGCTCCACGCGAGGGAGTGAGCCTCGATCAGGCGATTGCTGACATTCGCCGCGAAACCGGGCTCAAGGCCTTCGTCAATCGGGAAGCCTCGTTCGAGGAGTTTCTCGGCCAAATGCGTGGCCAGCCCACGACAAACTTCAATGTCTCCACCGTGTGGTGGTATATCAAAAACACCGGGATCCCCATCTCTTTCGGTATCACTGTCATCGTGGGTCTCATGGTTGGCATCGCCGTGAGTTGCCAGACCTTCTACTCGTTCGTGCTCGAAAACATGCGACACCTCGGTGCCTTGAAAGCCATGGGCACCTCAAACAGCACCCTCTGCTTGATGTTGATCACCCAAGCCTTCACCGTGGGCATCATCGGCTATGGCATCGGCCTGCTCGGCACCGCGGGCTTCGCCTTCGCTGCATTAAAGAATGAGCAGCCACCTTTTTACATGCCAGAGTTTGTGCCTTTCGCCGTGCTCGCTGTCATTCTCGGCATCTGCACTCTCGCCGCGCTAATGGGCATCTGGCGCGTGAGCCGTCTTGAACCCGCCATGGTCTTCCGCAGCTAATCCATGAGCACCCCAGACGATCTCAAAATCGCCGCCAAGCTCCGGGGCATCCAAAAAAGCTTTGGCGATGGCGAGTCGCGCATCCAAGTGCTCAAAGGCATCGATCTCGACGTGCGATCCGGAGACATCACCATGCTCGTCGGTCCGTCCGGCTGTGGCAAAACCACCCTGATCAGCATCATTGCCGGCACACTCGCCGCGGATGAGGGGCAACTCACGGTCTTCGGACAAGACTTGCGCCGCCTCAGCCCAGCGGGAACCACACGGTTTCGCGCCAAAAACATCGGTTTCATCTTTCAAGCCTTTCACTTGATCCCGACGCTCACTTGTGTGGAAAACGTCAGTGTGCCGCTGCTTATTCAAGGCATCTCTCACTCGAAGGCGGAGAAGAAGGCGAAAGAAGTGCTCGAAAAGGTCGGGCTTGCAGAACGCTTTCATCATCGCCCCTCACAGCTTTCGGGCGGCCAGCAGCAACGTGTCGCAATCGCCCGTGCGCTCGTGCATGAGCCACGCCTGATCATCTGCGATGAACCGACCGCTGCTCTGGACGCCCATAACGGTCATATTGTCATGGAGCTCTTCGAGCATGTCGCCCGCGGTCAGGACCGCGCCGTGCTCATTGTCACCCATGACAACCGCATTTTCCACCACGCCAACCGTATCGCTAGCATGGACGACGGTCGGGTGATCGAAGTCCACGATGTGGATGCAGCACACCCACCACCCGATCATCTGAGCGTGCATGAGCGACTGTGAGGCTCTTTTCGCGCTTTGACAGTGCAACGGCCCACCGCTAAAACTGGCGCTCCCTTTTCCCCACCCCACGCCATCTCATGAGCAACCCCAATCCAGCCAAAAAGATCATCAACGACCCTCTCAAGTGCGCCGACGAACTCTTTGAAGGCCTCGTGCTCGCCTATGATGGCAAAGCTCGCCGTGTGGGCACCCGTTCGCTTGTAATGAACGACCTGCGCCCTGATGCTCCTGCTCTCTTGGTCGGCGGTGGTGCGGGTCATGAGCCCATCTACCACGGCCTCATCGGCAAAGGCATGGCCGATGGAGCAGCCGTGGGTGAAATCTTCGCCGCACCTCCTCCGGACATCGTGTTGGAGGCAACGCAGGCCGTGAACCGTGGCAAGGGTGTATTGTATCTTTACGGCAATTACGCGGGCGATGTGATGAACTTTGACATTGGGGCAGAACTTGCCGCCGAGGAGGGCATCACCGTGAAAACGGTCATCATCAATGACGACGTGTGTTCCGCACCTCCAACGGAAAAAGGCAAGCGCCGTGGCGTGGCAGGCCTCGTACCGATCACCAAGATCGCCGGTGCTGCTGCTGCCACCGTCAATTCTCTCGATGAACTTGTTCGCATCACGCAGAAAGCGGTCGACAATACTCGCACCGTTGGCGTTTCCACGAAACCCGGCAGCATTCCCGCCACAGGTAAGCCAACCTTTGAACTCGCCGACGACGTGATCGGACTCGGCATGGGCATTCACGGTGAAAAAGGCGTGGGACTCATCCCCATGTGCACCGCCGATGAACTGGCAGCGAAGATTCTCGATCTGCTCTTCGCGGATGACTTGGCCCTGAATGCCGGTGATGAAATTGTGTTCTTTGTGAACAGCCTCGGCTCCACTCACATGATGGAGCTGCTCATCCTGCTGCGTGGCGCCAAACCGATCCTCGAAAAGCGCGGCCTCAAGGTCCACCAGACCATCGTGGACAACATCGTCACCTGTCAGGAAATGGCTGGCGTGAGCTTTAGCATCACGAAGCTCGACGCTGAACTCAAGAAGCTCTGGGACATGCCCTGCGAGAGCATCGGCTACACTAAGCTATAAGCCTCACAAAAGCAGGTAATCTCTTCCTCTTTTCAGAGGCATAAGATAGTTCTATCATTTTGAATGATGTATTCAAAATTGGAATAGACCCTGATGGTCGGCGATGAATAAAGCGGCATTCGGCTGTTCCAACGGACACTCAACCGAAAGCAAGAGGAACAAAAGAACCCATATGGCGGTCTGAAGCGACCGCACAAGGCACATCACTTCACCTTGAAGAGCTCCACATCAAAAATGAGCGCTTCATTTGGACCGATATCGCGACCCGCTCCACGGGGACCGTACGCAAGGCGGCTAGGGATGTAGAAGCGAAACTTGGCACCTTCCTTCATGAGCTGCACGCCTTCCGTCCAGCCCGCAATGACATGGTTTAGTGGGAACTCGATGGTTTCACCGCGCTTGTAGCTGCTGTCAAAAACCTTGCCGTCAATCAGCGTGCCTTCGTAATGCACTTCCACAGTGTCCGTGGCCTTGGGGCTCTTACCGGTGCCTTCGGTGATCACTTTGTATTGAAGACCGGAAGCCGTGACTTTCACGCCTTCCTTCTTGGCGTTGTCTTCGAGGAATTTTTCACCTTTGGCGAGTGCGATGTCGGACATGATGGGATATGTTTAGAGTTGTTAAGGGGTGCGAGACTAGCCGCCTCACGCCATCTGGCAAGCCCGGCCGCCATCCACCTGATGCACGATCCCACTCAGCGCCTCCTTGGCTGCCCAGTCGAGGTTCGTCGTGGTGATGATCTTTTGCGTGCCGTTCGGGAGCAAACTCAGCAGCGCACGGCGGCGATGAGCATCTAGCTCGCCGAAAACATCGTCGATGAGCATCAGCGGTGCCTCGCCACGGGCTTTTTCGAGCACGTGGGCCTGGGCGAGCTTCATGGAGAGTGCGAACGACCGCTGCTGCCCCTCACTCGCGAAACGGGTCGCGTCACGCTCATTCAAAAACATCGCGATGTCGTCACGATGTGGACCAAAGGTCGTGGAGCGGGTTTTGGACTCCTCCTCGCGCATGGCTGCCAGCGCTTCAAATAGGCTCCCGGCTTCCCAAGTGCTCGTGAAAGCGATACGCGTTTTTTCGGCGTCCTCGCTCAAATGCGCGTGCGCGGCGGACGCCTGTGGATTCAGCGTCTCACATAGTTCCGCACGTCGTTGCCATAAAATCGCCGCGAAGCCGTCCATCACTCGAGCAAATGCATCCGCTTGCTTCCACGCGATCACCGCATCACGCTTCAAAACATAGTTCCGACCTCGCAACGCCCGCTCGTACCCGCGCAGGGCGTGCAGGTAATCCGGAAACATCTGGCTGGCCGCAAAGTCCAAAAAACGACGCCGATGCTCCGCGCCACCGCGTAGCAGATTCATGTCCCGGTGATCCATCCACACCACCAAACCGGTCGCGGCAAGATAATCGGCTGATTTGCCGCAAGTCACGCCATCCAGCGCGAGGCGTCGCGAGGTGGCGTTTTGGGTATAGCGCAATTCTTTGCCATTCCACACTGCCTCCACAAGGCACGTCGAAGCCTTAAAGCGAACCAGCTCGCTCCGGTTCGTCGTCCGCGGCGATTGCAGTCGCATCAGCACGCAGGCCGCCTCGATCAGCGAGGTCTTTCCCTGCGCATTGCGCCCCACCAGCAGCGTCACATCCGGATGCAGTTCCACCTTCGCCTCGGCGAAGCAGCGGAAATCACGCACAAACAGGTCGGACAGCATCAAGCAAAGAGCTAAGGGCAGAGAGCGGAGAGCCGCAACCCTGCACAGGCATTTTCTGAGTTCTTTGCTCTCCACCCTTCGCTCTTTGCTTGATTTGAAGGCCTGCGCACGGATGAATCGCGCCTCATGTCCACCTTCCGCACCGTCAAAGGCTTCCGCGACTTCTTCCCCGAAGAATGCGCGACGCGCAATTACATCGCCGACACCTGGCGCGCCGTCGCGCGTCGTTATGGCTTCGTCGAGTATGAGGCGCCCATCGTGGAGAGCACCGACTTGTTTCGCAAAAAAAGCGGCAACGAAATCACCGCGCAGCTCTTCTGCTTCCGCGACAAGGCCGACCGCGAAATCACGCTGCGCCCGGAGGTGACGCCGTCGCTCGCCCGCATGGCCACTGCACGCCAGCGTGACTTCAAGAAGCCCATCAAGTGGTTCCAAATCGGCCCCTGCTTCCGCTATGAGGAGCCACAGGAGGGCCGTGGCCGCGAGTTCATCCAGTTCAATGCTGACATCCTCGGCGACAGCGGCCCCGCCACCGCCGCGGAGCTCATCTCGCTGGCCATCGACACCATGCGCGAGTTCGGCGTGAGCGCCGACGACTTCATCATCCGTCTCAGCAATCGCGAGATCTGGAACGGCTTTCTCGCCGAGAAAAACATTGCTGCAGAGCACGCCACCGCCTTCCTCAGCATCATCGACAAGATCGAGCGTGCGAAGCCGGACGAGACCGAGAAAAAACTCGGCGAGATCGGCCTCACCACCGCTGAGGTGAGAGCCTTCATGGCCTCCACGGATGAAAACCACCCCGCCTTCGCCGAATTGAAGGCCAACCTCACCGCCCGCGGCCTTTGGCAATACGTGCGAATCGACGCCACCATCGTGCGTGGCCTTGCCTACTACACCGGCGTCGTCTTCGAGGTCTTCGATTTGAAACACGGCCTCCGCGCCCTCGCCGGTGGCGGCACCTACGATAAGCTCTGCGCCCTCATCAGCGATGGAAACGTGGATATGCCCGCCGCAGGCTTTGCCATGGGCGATGTTGTGCTCGGCATCCTGCTCAAGCGTACGCCCGGCGCACAGATGAAGCTCACCAGCGCCCTCCTCGCCGCCAGCAGCATCGACGCTTTTGTTGTCATTGCCGATGAAGCCCAGCGTGCGCACGCCCTCGCAGCGATTCAGCAGCTTCGTGCCGTCGGCGTGCTCATCGACTACCCTTTCGCCGCTCAAAAAGTGGGCAAGCAATTTCAGGCGGCCGAAGACCGCAAAGCCCGTTTTGCTGTTGTCTTCGGCGCCGAATATCCCGAGGTCATCGTGAAAAACCTCGTTGCCCGCTCGCAAGCTTCTGTGCCTGCCGCGCGTCTCGTCGAAGAGGTGCAAAAACTGCTCGCCGAGCCTGCAATAGGGCCGCTGACCGTCTGATCCGTCTTGAACTTGTTTGGAACATCAAACCGACTGCGAAGCGATTCGGGCTGCTTCTTTTGCTTCGAATGCCTCCTTGGCAACCTTCCGAGCAGCAGAAACAATATGCGGGCATGCTTCGAGGCAGAGCAAAGGAATGGCACCGGTCTGCGCTTTTGATTCATCGGTTGGGAGTGGCTGCTCAGGTGTGAGTGGCCATAGGATGCGACGAAGACAATTTTTGGAAGCACAAGTCTTGGCCACCATACTGAAGGCATGATCATCACTGATCGTATTGGTGAAGCGATACATACCAGTCTGCCTGCCCAGCAATTCACGCAGTGGCGTGGCACTCAAGCTGCTTTTTTCGAGCCTTGAGGCGCTGCCGACAGCCGCAGGGTAGAAAAAATCGAGTGCAAGGCGCAGCTCATCGAGGCTGCCTAGATGCAGTTCCCATCCATGTTTGAGCGTGGGCGCGGAGTGCAACGGACGAAATTTGCCTGAATCGTCATAGCGTGCGAGCTCTCGGGCTTCCACGGATCCATGATAAGGGATCAAATCCGTGCGAGCTTGGTCAGCGACATGACGTAGCACAAATGAACCTTTCTCACTCCTCGCAATGGCGATTTCGCCAATGACATTACGACCAAGCTCAAGCCATGCGATAAGCTGGTCATTCAGTCTTGGACTGACCTTGGAGCCGATATTTTGAATACCATGCTTTGCATCAAAGTCATGGACTTGGTCGAGAATGACATCCGCCATGAGCGGCTCAGTGCCGATGGCACCACTGTAATACAGCAAACGGCCTTGGAGCTGGTGCGGATTTTGATGGAAGACGCCCAGTTCACTCAGGGCCGCACCGGTCTCTTCACGCATACCCAGCAACACGGGAATGTCCTGAAAGCTATGAAGCCCATCAGCGATGAAGAATGGCACAACGACGACATTTGGCGCGCTGGTCATCTTAGCCCAGTCAGCCACGAAAGGTGCTTCCTCCATGTAGGCATCCACGACCTCCGCAAAGCCATAGCCACCATTGCTGATGAGCGACACTTGATCCTCAATCACCTTGCGGGAATTCTCATTCAGATTCGTGCCGTGCCCAACGATGATGAGACTGGTCTGATCACGCGGGACGCCGGGCGCGACTTCATCCGCACGTTGCAGGAGCAAGCGGGTCATGTTGGGATGAATGCCGACAGGATCGCAATAGTGAATCGTTTTGCCATCGCGATGCGTAATGGGACCCTCAACCCGCAACTCACGCGGTAGAACCTGCTGGCAGAAATAGCCCTCACTGATGAAATTGGGCACGATGTAGATAACATCGCTCTCCACCATTTCATAAACCTCCCGCATATTCGGCTCTTCTTTCCAAAAACAGCAAGCCACTTCGCAAAAGAGTCCCCTGCGTCGGATTTCATCGGCATGAAGATGCGTTGGGGCACTGGAATCAGGGTTCATGGTGGAACCGTGACCAATAAGGATGAGGGCAGCGTGTGCGTGTGACAAGGATGAAGGAGGATGAAGGATGACGAACGTGACATACGTCATCCATGACGGAAGCGGATGTCGCGAATTTTGGCGCCTGGCAGCTTGGCTTGGAGTCGCTTGAGTATCTTCGACTTTTCGAGCATCAGAGCATGATGCGCAGAGGGCTGGGTCAGACGCACGGTGAGAACACCACGCTCGATGCTGTCAGGGCGCGTGAGTTTGAAAAGCAAGTCGCCGACGATTTCCTGCCAAGCGGAGAGCACGTCCTCCAATTTCACACGATCGGCAAGCCCGGCCGCTGCGACGATCTTTGGAGCCAGATCGGCCACGCTAAGCGTGGGCAGCGTGATGACGGGGCCGTCTGATACACCACGCCACGCTGCGACGAGACGGTGGCGCATGAGTTGCTGGGGCGTGGGTTTGCGATCGGACATAAGGCCCATGCTAAACGGCAACCCCTGCTTGCTAAATCGCAAATTTCAAATCTCGCATTCTTCGAGGCTGCCGCTATGGGTGGCGTCTCGATTTGCCCCCAACCATGCCAGACGCCCTCATTCCCACTGAACACAACGATCCTGTGAACGCACAAATCCTCGCTGTGAGCGAGGACCGTGTGAAAGGATTTCATCAGCACCCTTTCCAGTTCATCGCGGAGCAGAGCGGCCTACCTTTCGATAGCGTCGTGGAACACATTCGGGCCATGCTGGCGGCAGGCGTGATCCGCCGCGTGCGCCAGACACTCCTTGCCAACAAGTTGGCCGAAGGAGCCCTCGTGGCGTGGAAGCTGCCGACGGAGAAGCTGGATGCAGCCTTTGATTTCCTCTTCAAGCAGGACCCATTCAGTGGCCACGTTGTGCTTCGCAGCACAGACCGCGAGGTCAGCGGCAGTGATTTCCGCCTGTGGACGACACTCAAGGTGCCGCAGGACCGCAACATCAACGATCACTGCGATGTGCTAAAACGCCTCATCGGTGCCGAGGATTATTACACCATGCAGGCGCATGGCATTTTTGCGCTGGGTGTGGGGCACGTGCGCCGCAAGACCATGGAGCCCGGTGAGAAAGCGGACGAACCGGCAAAGATGATGACCACCAACATCGCCGACCTCGACGCGGAGGAATGGAACGTGCTGCTCCACCTCAAGGGCGACCTCAAATCCGATGAAATCGGCCCTGAACCTTGGGCTGGAAGGGCTAAAGATGCCGGTGTGAGCCTGGAACGTTTTTGCGAAGTGGCCAAGCAACTCGATCAAAAAGGTGTCATTGGCCGCTTCTCGACTTTCTTGGAGCATGTGAAGCCGAGTGCGACTGGACAACGTGTGACACGCTTCAACGCGCTCTTCCATTGGCGCGTGCCTCAAGGCATGGAGGAACGCGCAGGCAGCGAAGTGGGCCGCCACCCGATTATGACACACTGCTACTGGCGTGAGGGCGGCGAGCGTTTCGCCAATGTGAACATCATGGGTGTGATCCACGGCACAGACAAAGAAACCGTGCTCGCACACAAGGCCGCCATCGACAAACACTTGGCCGACGTCAATGTTCCACTACTTTATACCAATGTGTTTTGGGGCGGGCGCAGTGAAATCAAACCCAGCGAGATCAGCCCGATTGTGTATCATGAATTTCACACCAAGTGGCAGGACACCGCCGGACCGGTGATCTGACGCGCATCCGAGCGTCTGATATTGAAAAATTCTTGTTCTGAAATAGCGCATGCGATTTCATCTCCTCCCGCATATAGAATATCCCGGCCATTCCACCACCCATGACCGATTCAGACCGACACATCTCAGCCGCTCAAGGCTACCTCGAGCTGGGTCTCCTCAAGGAGGCCCGGGAGGAACTGGCAGCGCTGCCTGTTGAGGCGCAGGCTCGGGTGGATGTCATTGAAATCACGCTGCTTTGCCTCATGGGTGAGCATCAGTGGGAAGAGGCCTTTGCGTTGGCATCCGCTTTGTGCCTAGCGGAGCCTGCGGAGCCGGGCGGGTTCATTCACGCGGCCTTTTGCCTCCATGAGATGGGCCGCACGGCGGAGGCACTGGATTTCCTTAGCCGAGGACCAGCCGAGCTGCGCACGAAGCCTGTGTATTTCTACAACATGGGCTGCTATCACGCTAAACTCGGCCAGTTGGATAAGGCCTTGCGCTATTTGAAGCAGGCCTTCGACATGGACCAGAGCCTGCGGTGCCATGCACGGAAGGACCCGGACCTCGCCGCTCTGCGTGAGAAGCTCCAGAGCAAGACCACGGCATGATCACGCTCACGCCCCAACGGCTGGAGTCTGTAACCGCCTGGTTTGAGGAGAACTTCCACATCCGTGGAGACATCGGCGCATCGGTTTCCATTTGGCAGCAGGGTCGTGAATGGCTCTCACTTGCTCATGGACACTGCGACCGGGCCCGCAGCCAAGCATGGACCTCAAATACCCTGGTTCCCGTATGGTCGGCCACCAAGGGACCTGCTGCAGTTGCTGCACTGTTGGCACTTCATCAGGCAGGTCTGCCGCTCGAGTGTCCAGTGGCGGAAGTGTGGCCTGAGTTCGCCGGAGGCGGCAAGACAGAAGTGCTTTTTCAGCATCTCTTCACGCATACAGCAGGCCTGTGTGCCCTTGATGAGCGCGTGTCGATCCTTGAATACGAATCGGTCATCAAGGCGCTAGAAAACCAACAGCCACTATGGGTGCCAGGCACAAAGCAGGGCTATCATGCAAGGACCTTTGGATTCCTTCTCGATGAGATCGTTCGACGATTGACAAGTGCAGGATCCCTCGGGGAGTTTTTTCATCAAATCATCGGCAAGCCGATGGAACTCGATTTTTGGATCGGGCTGCCCGAGGCGCAGTTTCATCGCGTCTCACCCATCTATCCGGGAAAGATCACCGCCGCCGATGCTGAGCAACCGTTTCTCAAAGCGTTCCATACGCCCAACTCACTGACGATCCGAAGCTTCCAATCTCCTTCCGGATTGAATGCAGTGAGCGATTTCAATCGGAGCGAGACTTGGACGCGTGGTTATGCCAGCATGGGTGGTGTGGGCAGCGCCTCGGGGTTGGCAAGGTTTTACGCGATGCTGGCTGATGGCGGACAGTGGCTCAGCAAGCAAATCGTGCCAACAACAGTGATCCAGCAGCTCGACACTCCAATCTGCCAAAAGGAAGACTCCGTACTGCTGACACCCATCGCATTCGCCGCAGGAGTGATGCATGATCCAGTCGATCTCGATCCAGATTCGATGACCCATGGTCGGAAACTCCGCCAACTCTATGGCCCATCGAAAAGAGCTTTTGGACATCCTGGTGCGGGTGGCAGCATGGCTTTCGCCGATCCGGAAAATGGAATCGCTTTTGCCTATGTGATGAATCAGATGGAAGGCGGTGCCCTGCCGGGACCCAAGGTGCGTGGCCTTGTGGATCACCTTTATGCCTGAGAGGCCAGCCCAAGCCATTCCGCATTCGACATTCGTCATTCGTCATTCACTTTCCCGGCCCTCATGCCAGCCCTGAAACTCCACGATACCCTGACCCGCACCGACCGCGAGGTGAAGCCGCTCGATGGCAAGACATTACGCTTCTATTGTTGTGGACCCACGGTCTATGGTCCAGCGCACATTGGTAATTTTCGCACTTTTGTGGCTCAGGATGTCATGCGCCGCGTGGTTGAGGCCTCTGGCACCCCAACCTTGCATGTGCGCAACATCACCGATGTGGATGATAAAACGATCCGCGATTCGCAAAAGTCCGGTCAGAGCCTCACTGACTTCACCCGCAGCTGGACAGAGAAATTCCACGCTGACTGTGCTTCATTGAATCTCCTGCCACCGCAAGTCGAGCCCAGTGCCGTCGCCCATATTCCGCATCAGGTCGCGATGATCGAAAAACTCATTGCCAAAGGTCATGCTTATGCGGCACCGGATGGCAGCGTGTATTTCCGCGTGGCATCATTCAAGGACTACGGACGCCTCAGCCATCTCGAAGACCGCGAGCTGCGCCTCGGTGCCTCCGAGGGCGCCAGCGCTACGGACAGTGATGAGTACTCAAAAGACTCGCTCACCGATTTCGCCCTCTGGAAAGCACGCAAGCCCGAAGACGGCATCAATTACTGGCCCAGTCCTTGGGGCGAAGGCCGTCCTGGCTGGCATCTCGAATGCAGCGCCATGATTCTCGAATACCTCGGCGAGGACTTTGACCTGCACAGCGGCGGCGTGGACCTTATCTTTCCCCATCACGAGAACGAAATCGCGCAGAGCTGCTGCAGCACGCACGGCCAATTCGCACATCACTGGATGCATGTCGCCCATCTCATGGTCGATGGCGGCAAGATGAGCAAAAGCCTCGGCAACCTGTACACGCTCTCGGATCTGAGGCAACGTGGCTACACCGCTGCCGAAGTTCGCTATGTGCTCATTTCCGGCCATTACCGTGCGCCGCTCAACTTTACCTTTCACAGCCTCGACTCCGCCCGCCAGGCCCTGCAAAAGCTCGCCAAGGCCGACAAGGCCATGTCGTCACTCGCTTCCAACATCACACCGTCTTCACCCGGTCCCTTCCAAGACGCATGGGAAACCCTGCTGAATGATCTCAACGTGCCCGGCGCGCTCGGTGGCATCTTCGGGTTGTTAAACAAGATCAAGCCCACTGCGATTTCCGCTGAAGAAGCCACCGCCGCACGCAACGGGCTCCATTTCATGCTCAAGGCTCTCGGTATCCTGCTACCTCCCGTGCAGGAAGAAGCAGCCACCGATGTGCCTGAAGACATCCAATCTCTGGCGCAGCAGCGCTGGAATGCGAAGCAGGCCAAGGACTGGGCCACCGCAGACAGCCTGCGCAAGCAACTCGAAGACGCTGGCTGGCTCATCAAAGACAGCAAAGAAGGCTTCACCGTTATTCCCAAAGCTTGATTCATCTCTCCTGCCACCTCACCATCATGCGCCATCTCTTCCTCTCCCTTCTCGCTGTCTCCATCACCTGTGCCGCAGATTTGCCGCGGGTGCCCTCAAAGTCCATCGCGATCAAAAAAGAGCTGCTTTTCTCCGATGACTTCCAGAGCGGTGAGCCTGCCAAGGTCTGGCACAAAGTTGTGCCTACCTTCACGGTCGAAAATGGCGTGCTGAAGGGCACGCAGACGCGTGACAAGGACACCACCGATGCAAGTGGAAAAATCGTGAAGGCGCACGCTGCCGTTCACGGCCTCGAAATTCCCACCAAGGACAGCGTGGTCGAGTGCAAGATCCGCTTCGATGGGGCCACGATGATCGATGTGGAATTTGACGACCGCAAATACACCGGCGCTCACTATGGCCATCTCTGCCGTGCGCAAGTGCGTCTGAATGGTGTGACCATCATCGACGAGCGTGATGGCAACATGCGCAACGACATCCGCGAGATGCGCAACGATCCCTCGAAAAAAGCCGAGGTGGCCAAGCTCCTCGTCGGCCGCCAAGTGACCTTTCCGGCAAAATTCGAACCCGGCAAATGGTATGCCCTCGTCGTCGAAACCGTAGGCAATGAGATGCGTGTCACCATCGACGGCAAGGCCGCCGCCTACTTGAAGTCATCCGGTATCTCCCATGAGACCAAAACGAAGATCGAACTCGGCGTGGCAGGCAAAGACGGTTGCTTCGACGACATCAAGGTCTGGAACGCCGAACCGGCGAAGAAGAAGTAACCGTTCGGGTCATAGCTCCACTGCCTTTTCCACAGCCAGCGCCACCTCGGTGGGCGTTACTTTTGTCAGGCAGTCATAATGCCCAAGAGGGCATTCACGCTCAAAGCAGGGTGCACAGGGCTGCTTGTGACGGATCACGATATGGCGATCGCCAAGTGGTCCGGTTGCGATAGGGCAAGTCGAGCCAAAAATGCTCACTGTAGGCACGCCAAGCGCAGCAGCGAGATGCATCGTGCCGGTATCGTTGGTGAGCAGCAGCTTGCAGCGACGCAGTTGGGCGATGAGTTCGGTGAGCCGTGTCTTGCCGACGAGGTTTTTATGTGGTGCTTGCAGCATCGCGGAGAGCTTTTCGCCCATCTCCTTCTCAGCTGGAGCGCCAAGAAGCTGCCATTCGATGCAGGCGTGCTTCGATGAAATGGAGTTTACCACCTCAGCAAAGCGTTCCATCGGCCAGCGCTTCGCCGGACCATACTCAGCGCCAGCGCACACGCCGATGCGGATGACGCCATCGTTTGGAAGTTCCGCTGCAGGAGCATCCCACAAGCCAGGCTGCTCCACATCCGCACCAATACCCGCTGCCAAACGCATGTAGCGGTGTGCGTGATGCTCGATCTCATTGGCCTTTTTCTTCGGTTCCTTGATGATCTGACTCAGCATCTTTGATCGCAGTGAGCCACGAAAGCCCACGAGGCGCGGAATGCCCGACAACCATAACTCGAGCGTGCTACGCGTCGAATTCGTGCACAGCACCGCCGCATCGAAAACGATGCCTGTAGCTTTGATTTTCTTTGCGACCGCAAAGGGGCCTTCCTTCGATGTTTTGGCGATGTAACGTGTCACTTCGGGCATCGCGAGCCAAAGCTCCTCGAGCTTTTTTTCGCCCAAAATGGTAATCTTGAGGTCTGGACGACCTTTTTGGATCGCACGCACCATCGGGAATGCCATGCAGGCATCGCCCAGCCAGTTTGGGCTGCGGATCAAAAGCTCGAATGGCTTCAATTTCGCAGGCTCCATGCCCACCGGCAAATGAATGCCACGGCGATACTGTGGAAGCAGGAAGTTTGGTTTGGGTGTCTTCCAACGATTATGCACCCAAAACCAGCTTTCCGGCTGACGGCGGATCAGTTGCTCAACGGCAACATTAATCGCGTTCGTGAGGCCTTCGGCAGTCACCTCAGCCTCGTCAGATTTGACCGCCGGCGCAGCGACGAGTCGCCACTGCGCTGGTCCATTGTCATAGATCATCATCGGCACCACCGCTGCATTCGTGCGCATGGCCATCAGAGCCGCAATAGTCGTCGTGGAAGACAGTCGCCCGAAGAACGGGCACCACAAGCCATGATCGCCGGCATGCTGATCCACCAGCACACCGACTTGGCCGCCGGCGCGAATGAACTTCATGGGCTCCGTGAAGCCTCTTGCGCGATCGAAAAGCACATAACCGAGCTTTTGGCGGCGGCGCAGCACGAGGTCGTTTAGGAAGGGATTTCGGATGGCCTGATAGATGGCGCCGGGCTTGTGACCGCGCACATATGCGGAGGGAATCTGGGTCAGCACCTCCCAGCAGCTCGCGTGCATCACCAAGTTTACCAACGGGCGGTTGTCTCGCTTGATGGCGGCCTCGAGCTCTTCGATGCCCTCGCAAGTGAGGTGCTTCAAGAGGCTTTTCTCATCCATTAGCGGCATCTTCAGACCGCAGAAGAAATTCGCGAAGAGGCTCTTGAAGTGCCGACGCGCGATGACTCCGCGTTCGGCATCGCTTTTTTCGCCTTCAAAAGCGATGCGCAGGTTTTGATGAACGAGACGGCGGTAGCGGCCGGCTAGCGGGTAAACCAGCGTGCCAAGGAGACGACCTAGATGCCAAACAACGCGCATGGGCATGGCCGCCAACACACCTTCCACACACCGGAACAAGGCGTAAACCAGCCACTGCCCGATGCGTGTCAGCAAGCGGGAGGGTCTCTGCGCACGATCCATGGGACTCTTTATGGCGCGATGCTCCCAGCGACGCAACCGTTCATGCGAGATCACTGGGCTTCAACACGTTGTCCTCCGTGGATTATGCTCAAAACCATCGCACTCCTAGCCACCCTCCCGTCCATCGTTTGCGCTGCGCCTCGCGCTGAGCATGTCTTTGTCGTCAGCATCGACGGTGGCAAGCCTGCGGTCATCGCGGAAAGTGAGATGCCTACGCTTCAAAAACTGGCCGCCACTGGCGCGGTGACTTGGCATGCCAGCACGATCATTCCGCCGAAAACACTTCCCTCACATACCTCCATGCTTACCGGCGTGGACCCGAAAAAACATGAAGTGCTCTGGAATGCCTACACCCCCATCCGCGGGCCAGTGAAGGTTCCGACAGCCTTCTCACTGCTGCGCGCCAAGGAACCTCAAGCCATCACCGGCATGTTTGTTTGCAAGCAAAAGTTCCGCCACCTATGGCAGAAGGATTCGCTCACTGTCTTCGACTTCGGTGGCCCACAGACGAACGCGCCAGTCGCAGGCTCGGCCGAGATCGAGGCAGACAAAAAACCCGCGCAGATGGAGGCGACAAACGCCGCCGCCTGGATCAAGGAGACCAAGCCACGCCTCACCTTCATTCACTTCGCCGATCCGGATACCGCAGGCCACAAAGACGGCTGGGGATCGCCGCAGCAGAAAGAAGCTTTCAAGGTGTCGGACCAAGCGCTGGAGCAATTGGTTCAGAGCATCGAACAGGCTGGCATCCATGACACCAGCGTAATCTTGATCAGTGCTGATCATGGCGGCCATGACAAGACGCATGGCGACAATATTCCTGATGACATGCTCATCCCCTGGGTGGCCTGGGGGAAGAGCGTGAAGAAAGGATTCAAGATCACCGCACCCGTCACCACCTACGACACTGCCGCCACCGCCCTGTGGCTGCTCGATGTTCCTCTGCCAGCTGAGTTTGATGGCAAACCTGTGGTCAGCGCCTTTGAATAAGGCCTCTCGAGGACGTTCTTGTGATCGAATCTGCTTCGGCTACTACAGCCATGCATCCGATGTAGCGCGTGTCACCAGACTTTGATTCCAGTTCTTTGCGCATGGGCGATTGGAGGTTCGTCATCTAACCGAATGAGGAAAACAACCTCGCATCTCATGAGCCCGAAAAGATTGCCTAACTGCAAAAACCTTCAAAGCCCATGCCGGGGCCGATAGGGACACGGCGGCGAATGATTGAGCTGTTTTGTTCGCAAAACAGGCGAACACGAATATGGAAAAGTTTCATGCGACTCATCTCCGGCAGCGCGGGAGGCATTCCGCTCGAAGTTCCCAAATCCGTCACGCGTCCCACGCAGGACCGCGTGCGGCAGGCAGTGTTTTCGATGCTCGCTGAAGTCATGCCGGAGGCCCGCGTGCTCGATTTGTTCGCCGGTTCGGGAGCCTTCGGCCTCGAATGCATCAGCCGCGGCGCCTCATCCGCTTTGCTCATCGAGCAGGACCGTCGTGCCTGCGATGTCATCCGCCGAAACATCGCCAAAACACGGCTCGGCGCCGCGATGGTGCGTTGTGGCGAGGTCTTCCGCACCATGGAACAGCTCCGAGGTGGCAATGAGATCTTTGATCTCGTCTTCGCCGATCCGCCGTATGCCCACAAACCGGACGACAAAGACCTCACCGCCGCTCTTTTAAACAGCGAGGCATTGCCAGACCTCGTGAAGCCTGGCGGTCATCTGTTGCTCGAATCGCTTGCCACGCCGCGACCGCCCGTTTTTGATCCCGCCATCTGGGAACTGCTCACCGACCGCGCCTACGGCTCCACCCGCATCATCCTGTTGCAGCGGCGTGAGCAGCCCGTGCCCTCATCATTCTCTCACTCCTAATCATTTGCGCACGCTCGTTCTTCTTCTCTACAACCTGCTTCTGCCCTTCGGCCTCGTTTGCATGCTGCCGGGTGCGTTCGTGAAAATGCGCCGTCGTGGCGGCCGCTGGCGTGATCTGGCCCAGCGCCTCGGTTTTCATTCACCGG
This sequence comes from Prosthecobacter sp., assembly GCA_017853885.1. Classification (GTDB taxonomy): domain Bacteria; phylum Verrucomicrobiota; class Verrucomicrobiia; order Verrucomicrobiales; family Verrucomicrobiaceae; genus Prosthecobacter. The sequence continues at coordinate 40,977 of JAFMIR010000011.1, read as the reverse complement.
AGACATGTGCCGCCATCGCCGCATTGCCGCGCGATCGCTTTTGGATGCATGCTGTCAGCGTTGGAGAGGTGAATGTGGCTCGGAAGCTCATCAATAGCCTGCTTCTATCCTTGCCGGAGACTGCCGTGGTCCTCACGACTACCACGCCCACCGGACTCGCCTTGGCCAAAGAATGTGAAAAGCAGCACGCAGGCCGCGTCGTGGCGATTTACAGCCCGGTCGATCTTCCTGGCGTGCCCGGCCGAATGCTCAATCTCATTCAGCCGTTGCAGCTTGTGCTCGTCGAGGCCGAGGTATGGCCGAACCTCGTCGCTGCGTGTGCACGCCGAAACATTCCCGCCTCGCTGGTGAATGCCCGCCTCTCTCCGCGCAGTGCCCGCCGCCTGCGGAAGCTGCGGGTGCTGGTGAAGCCCATGTATGGCATGCTGCGCCAGATCCTCGTGCAGGAGATGGACGATGTGGCTCGCTGGCAATCTTTTGGCCTAGAAGCAGCTCGCATTCATCTCACTGGCAGCGTCAAATACGATCCCGAGGGCACCGAGGTGCCAGCGGAGCGTGTCGAGAACCTGCGTGCTGTTTTGAACGAACGCGGCATCGGCAAGGATCAGCCCGTGTTGCTCGCCGCCAGCACGCATGATGGTGAGGAGGTAGAGCTCGCCAGGGTGTTCCAGCGTTTGCATAACGCACATCCGCGCCTAGCACTGCTTCTCGTGCCACGTCATGTCGAGCGCAGCGCGGAAATCCTCGCGCAACTCCGCGGCCTAGGACTCCAGCCCGCAAGACGAACAGATGCGTCCTCGAAGGTGGACACCACACCATGTTTGCTGATCGACAGCACCGGCGAGCTAGCCGCATGGCAGCACCTCGCTAGGCTTGTGGTGATCGGAAAGAGTTTCTTGGCTGAAGGTGGTCAAAACCCTGCCGAGGCGGTCTTTGCTGGGAAGGCCGTGCTTTTCGGCCCACACATGGAAAACTTCACGCCGCTCGTCGATTTGCTACTGCGAAATCAGGGTGCGGTGCAGGTGCGGGGCTTTAAAGATCTCACACAGATCATGGATCAACTTCTGCATGATCCCGCAGCGACGATGAAGCTCGCCTCCAACGGCCAAGCCGCCCTTCAAGTGCATGCCGGCGCCACACGGCGCACTGTAGAACTTTTGATTGGCGCAAATGAGCAGTAAACTTTATACCTAAATAATTGGTAACCCAAATTCACGCTTATGAGTATACCCCTTCGCCTTATCGCCTGCCTCGGCCTTGCCGCCACGCTCTCCTCCTGTCCTGAGACCACTGTTGAGACCGATTTTGGCCTGCAGGCCGCCGAATTGAAGACCTCAGACTGGAACGGTCTCTATGATGTCGCAGGCGATGATGATGTGTTCAAGGTCGAGGTCAGCGATGCTGCGCTAGGTCAACTCACTCTCACCGAATTACCTGCCGCCGCCAAAAAAGAAAAAGACAAGCCATTGCTGCTCACGCTGCGCCGTGCCTCGCTCGAGAAGGACGATGACGATATTTATTTTGCGACACTCGTCGAAAAACACGACGCGCCCCAACGACGGCCTCTCTATCTCGTGCGAGCTAACAATAGCGGTCAGATTTTACTCTGGACCATCAACCCACAATCCATCGAAGCGGGCATCAAGGCCGGCACCCTGAAAGGCACTCTAAAGATACCGGACAAGGATGGTGCGCACTGCCACCTCGACTCTGATCCTGCGAACTACGCCCAACTCGTGCAGCCGCTGTACTGGAACTGGCAAGAGCCAGCCATGCTGATCCGCCAGAAGACACGCTGAGGCACCGCTACTCTTTCAGCGGTGGTGGACGGTGACTCGGAATCTGCGCCTTGAAGTCACCTAGGCTGTTCCAGTGAGCCGGAGAGCCCAGATCGACTTCCGCCACTGCCACCGTGCCCCATTCCACGCCCTGAGCCAGCACATCGCCGTAGTGGTCAAAGATACCAGAGATCATCCAATCGTGCTTTGTATGTTCGGTGAAGGTGCTGCTGACCACATACACATGGTTCTCGCAGGCTCGTGCTCTTGCCAGCATCGGATTGCAGCCCCAGACCGGCCACGCAATTACCTCCGCGCCTTGGATTGTGAGGGCACGCGCCACCTCCGGGAAGAAGCCGTCGTAGCAAATCATCATGCCCACCTTGCCAAAGCTCGTCTCAAACACTGGATACTCACGCCCCGGCGTGATACCCGCCTCAATCTCGCCGCGCGGCAGCGTCACCTTGCGATATTTACCCATCATTCTGGCATCTGGGCCGATCAGCGCTGCGGTGTTGTAGATCGTCTTGCCCTCACGCTCCACTAAACCGGCCACGATGTGAATGTGATGCTCCTTTGCTAGCCTGCCAAAATACTCCGTGCTCGGTCCCGGCACCGGCTCGGCGCATTCGTGCATCTTCTTCCCGGTGCCGTAATAGGTCAGCGTCTCGCCCAGCACGATGAGATCAGCCTTCTGCTTTGCGGCCTCGGCAATCAGCGGCGCATACTGCGGCGGCTTGTCCGATGGCTGCTTGCCTTCGCGAGGCAGCAGATGCGCCGTAGCCAGCCTCACCCTTCGCGGCGCGGGCGGCGCGGTTGACTTCAAAACAATGTCACTCCATTCCACACGGGCGTTTGCAGACCATTGCAGATATAGCTCGATCTTTGCCTGCCTTGCTTCGACAGGAGCACGCAAGGTACTTTCAATCCTAGACCACTTGCCGGATTCGCCGCCAGGATCATGTGGATACTCCGGCTCGGCCCTTGGCACAGTTCCTATCGCGTAGCCTTGCTTGGCAGGCTCTTCCCAATTGACCGGGTTACCTTTGTCATCCTGCCAAAGCACCCGCGCATAGACGTTGCGACGAGCCATGGACATCACGCTGAACTTCCTCCACGCGCTAAACTGGTAATGCCGCCCACCCTCCACGGGCTGCGTCTTAGTCCAGCAGCCGATCCAGTGCTCGCCATCGCCCGTTTGGAGAACCAGCACGCCTTTGCCATCATGACCGCCGTTTGCCTGGATGAACGCCTCTGGCTTGACCTCCTCGCGTGGCGACCAAACGGTCCAGTCCAAGGCATGGGCGTCCAAGACGAGGAGCAAAACTAAGGCTGGCAGTTTCATGCACCAAGGATACGCGAGTCATACCACATGCCATTCACCACCGTTCGACATCGTGCAGAAGACATGCTAGCGCCTCGAAATGCTTCATGCTGCCTCCACCACCCGAGCCATGCGCCTTTCGCTTGCTGTGGGATTCCTCATGCTCGTTCTCAAGGTGGGCGCCTATGTGCTTACGGGCTCCGCCTCCATCTTGGGAGATGCGGCAGAATCTGTCGTTCACGTCGCCGCAGTCATGTTCGCAGCTTTCAGCCTCGATTTGCTCAAAAAACCCGCTGATGTCGATCACCCATACGGACACAGCAAGATCGCGTTCTTCTCCGCAGGCATCGAAGGTGGACTCATCATCCTAGCGGCGCTTTTCATTATCTACGAGGCCGTTCATCGCTGGATCAACCACCTTCCTCCCGCTAATCTCGACGAGGGCCTAATCCTGACAGCACTCACCATCACCATCAATGCTGCACTCGGCTGTTATTTAATCCGAACAGGCCAAAAAGCCGGATCGCTGATTCTCGAATCGAACGGCAAGCATGTGCTTACCGATGTGTGGACCAGCCTCGGTGTCATCGTCGGACTCGGATTGGTCGCGCTCACCGGATGGCATGGCTGGGACTCCGTCTGCGGTCTGGTCATGGCCGGCAACATTATCAGGACAGGCTACGGCCTCATGCGCCAGAGCGTCGGCGGACTCATGGACACAGCTGATCCCGCACTGAATGCCGTGCTCGATGCCGCCCTGCGCCACGAAACCCAAAAGCACGGCCTGCAATTCCACGCGCTTCGACATCGCGATGCCGGTGAGATGCACTACGTCGAGGTCCATCTCCTTTTCAATGATCAAATCCTGCTGCGCGATGCTCACCGCATCGCCACGCAAATCGAGCACGCTGTGCAGGCCAGCGTGGACCGCCCCGTGCTCATCACCACCCACCTCGAATGCCAGGGTGATCACGACGAAATCCACCAGCACGGCGAGGCCAGTGATCCAAATTCCAAACGTGCATGATTTCCCTTTCCGTCGATGCTTTGAACGACGATGCGCTCCCATGGCGCGTGCGCATTTTTGACGAGCTCGGCTCTACCAGCGACTGGCTGAAGCAAAACGCCGCCAGCGAGCCCGTCGGAACCGTGGTCTTCACCGAATCACAAACCGCGGGCCGTGGCCGTCGCGAGAACCGCTGGATCGCGCCGCGTGGCAAGGATTTGATGTTTTCCATGCTTTTGAAGCCGTCGGCAGCACTCGAACGCTGGCCGCGCCTCACAACGCTCGCCGCGCTGGCCATCTGCAAGGCCATCGAGGCAGAATTACCGCTGCAACCGCGCATCAAATGGCCGAACGACATCTACCTCGGCGATCTCAAAACGAGCGGCCTGCTGGCTGAGACCGTTTCGACATGCGAAGGTCTCGCTTTGGTCCTCGGCATCGGTTTGAACGTCAACACGCTTGACTTCCCGTCCGAGCTCAGCGCCACCTCGCTGCTGCAAAAGCTTGCCTCGCCCGTTTTGCGAGAGATCGACCGCAACACGCTCGCCAAACGCCTGCTCGAATGCCTTCATGCCGAGTTTCAACGTCTCGATGACGACTTCAGCGCCGCCATCGCTGAGGTCCGTGAGCGAAGCTGGCTCCTCCATCGCCAAATCCGTGCCCAAGCCCTGCACGGCGAGGTTTTCGGACGCGTCTTAGATCTGGATGAAGAAGGTCATCTCCTCCTCGAACTCGCTGATGGCACCTTGCAAACGCTCGCCAGCGCGGATCACGTGAGAGCCGTGCATTGAAAGCGCGCCTATGCGCCGCCCGTATGCCATCACGCTCATGCGTGGACTCTCTGCAGCTTTATTCGTGCTTACCGCTTCTCTCCATGCGGAGCACTGGGCCTTCCAACCGCTGAAGCCCGGCAAGGAGAACAACATCGATGCCTATCTCCAAACCACATCCGCCATTCGCGCCGACGCCATCACGTTGATTCGCCGTGCCCATTTCGATCTCACCGGCCTCCCACCGCCGGCCATGCCAGACTCGTCCGACTCGTCCGATGAAGCTTACGCTACGCTCATCGACTCTCTCCTATCGAGCCCCCACTATGGCGAACAACAAGCCCGCCACTGGCTGGACATCGCCCGCTACTCCGACACCAAAGGCTACGTCTACGCCCGCGAGGAGAAGAACTGGGTCCACGCCTCCGCTTACCGCGATTGGGTCGTGCAGGCGATGAACGCCGACATGCCTTACGACCGCTTTTTGCTCCTGCAGATCGCCGCGGATCAGGTTGTGCCACCAAACTCACCCGATCTCGCCGCGATGGGCTTTCTCACGCTCGGGCGACGCTTCCTCGGCGTCACGCATGACATCATCGACGACCGCATTGATGTCGTCATGCGCGGCACGCAGGCGCTTACCGTCGCTTGCGCACGCTGCCACGATCACAAGTTCGATCCCATCCCCACGCGCGATTACTACGCGCTCTACGGTGTCTTCCAAAGCAGCGCGGAGGCGCTGGTGCCTTGCGCCAATGGCGAAAACGACGAACTCGCCGCGCTGGAGAAAAAGAATCGCGAACTCATGACGAAACGCCGCGAGGAGCAAATGAAACGCACGCGTGATCGCGTCGCCGATTACCTACAGGCCACGCGCGAGCTCGAAAAGTATCCCGAGGAAGCCTTTGGGCAGATTCTCGACGCGAACGATCTCAATCCCTTCATCGTGCATCGCTTCGTCGCGTGGCTCGACAAGCATCCCGGCGTCGAATTGACCGAGGAACGCCTCAGGCAGGCCGATTCGCCCGCATTCGTGCCCGACGAGCACATCGCGAACATCGAGATGTGCTTCCCCACCGGCGTCACCACCGAGCTTTGGAAGGCGCAGGGCGATGTGGACCGCCATCTTATCAAAACAAGCATCGTGCCGGCTTACGCCACCATTTTAAAAGACCGCGCCCTGCCCAGCACCCCACGCGTCTTCACTCGCGGCAACCCACTCACCAAAGGTGATGCCGTCCCACGTCAGTTCCTGAGCCTCTTCGGCAACCAAACGCCCTTCACGAAAGGCAGCGGCCGGCTCGAACTCGCGCAGGCCATCATCGATCCGCGCAATCCACTCACCGCCCGCGTCATGGTGAATCGGATCTGGCAGCATCACTTTGGCCGCGGCCTCGTCAGCACCCCGAGCGACTTCGGCAAGCAAGGCAGTCCCCCAACGCATCCCGCGCTCCTCGACTGGCTGGCCACCGAGTTCATCCGCAGCGGTTGGAGCATGAAGCACATGCATCGCCTGATTATGCTTTCGGAGACGTATCGTCGATCCGGGCTCACACCGCATCGCCTCTCCTTCGAAGAAGCCCGCGATGCCTGGCTCGCCGCCGCAGGCCATCTCGCTCCGCGCCTCGGTGGCCGTCCCGAGCCTCTCTTTGCCGCCAGCAACACCCGCCGCACGCTCTACGCCTTCGTCGATCGCGAAAATCTGCCCGCCGTGATGCGCACCTTCGATTTCGCGAATCCCGATCTCTCCATCCCCCAGCGCACCGAGACCACCGTGCCGCAGCAGGCGCTTTTCGGTCTCAATCACCCGTTTCTCGTCCAGCAGGCCAAAGCGCTCGTGAAACGCGTTTCGACCGAAAAGTCGCCCGAAGCCCGAATTGACCTGCTGTATCGCTATTTGTTCCAACGCAGCCCAAAAGCCGATGAAATGGCCTCCGCGCTATCCTTCGTCTCCATCGATGAAAAGCCCATTCTCGCCGAAAACGATCACGCCAAGGCTTGGCAGCAGGGTTTCGGTGAGTGGGATGAGAAAACAGGCCGCGTGAAGAACTTCACTCTACTGCCACACTTCACCGGCCACGCGTGGCAAGGCGACGAAGATTGGCCGAACGCCAAACTCGGCTGGGCACAGCTCACAGCCAAAGGCGGTCATCCTGGAAACAACCGCCAGCACGCCGTCGTGCGTCGCTGGATTGCACCTGCCGATGACCGCTACGACCTCCGCTCGACCTTGATACACGAACCGAAGGTCGGAGACGGCATCCGCGCCTTCGTGAGCCACTCCCGCCTCGGCAAACTGCTCGGCACCAAGCTCCATGGTTCCCAAGCTGACCTCAGCCTCACCTCCATCGCCTTCCAGAAAGGAGACTCCCTCGATTTCATCGTCGATATCGACATCGGCTTGAACAGCGACCAATTCCTCTGGTCCCCGCAACTCAGCACCACTCAAACCATCGCCGGTTCTGGCGGCGACGCGCCTGCTGAAGTTTGGGACGCCAAAAAAGACTTCCCCGCCTCGCCCAAAACAACGCTCACCTCCTGGGAGCAACTCGCGCAGGTGCTCATGCTGTCGAACGAGTTCATGTTTATCGATTGATATGACCAGCCTGCCTTTCACCCGCCGAGACTTCCTTGCCCGCTCGGGCATGGGCTTGGCAGCGCTAGGTTTGGCGGACTTGCAGGCTGCGAAGCCGCACTACGCGCCGAAGGCGAAGCGGGTGATTCATTTCTTCCTCAATGGCGGACCGTCGCATGTCGATACGTTTGATCCGAAGCCGGCGCTGGCGCGTTATGCGGGGAAACCGGTGCCGAGTCATCGCATCACGGAGCGGAAGACGGGCGCGGCGTTTCCTTCGCCGTTCAAATTCGAGCGGCGTGGGCAAAGCGGCATCGAGGTGAGCGAGTTGTTCGCGAAAACAGCGGCGCACATCGATGACATCGCGGTCATCCGCTCGATGCAGGCGCAGGTGCCGAACCATGAGCCGTCACTGATGCTCATGAACTGCGGCGACTCGATCCAACCGCGTCCGAGCCTCGGTGCGTGGCTGACGTATGGCCTTGGCAGCGAGAACTCGAACTTGCCGGGCTTCATCGCAATGTGTCCGGGCGGCATGCCGATCAAAGGCGCGGAGAATTGGCAGGCGGCGTTTTTGCCAGGCGCGTTTCAGGGCACCTACGTGGATTCAAAGCACGAGGCGGTGGACCGTTTGATCGAAAACATCCGCAGCCCACACGCCGACACGAGCGTGCAACTCCGTCAGCTCGAGCTGCTGCGTCGCATCAATGCCGCGCACAAGGCCGAGCGCAGCGATCCGCGGCTGGAGGCGCGCATTCAGAGCTTTGAGCTCGCTTTCCGAATGCAGTTGGAGGCTGCGGATGCGTTTGATATATCACAGGAGCCTGAACACATTCGGAAAATGTATGGAAAAGGCGTTCACGCCCGACAAACGCTCATCGCGCGACGTTTGCTGGAGCGCGGGGTGCGCATGGTTCAGCTCTGGCATGGCGCGGGGCAGCCGTGGGACAACCACGACAACATCGAAACGAACCACCGCAAGCTCTCCGCCGACATCGACCAGCCCATCGCGGCCCTTTTGAGCGATCTAAAGCAGCGCGGCATGCTGGAGGACACGCTCGTGCTCTGGGGCGGCGAATTCGGCCGCACGCCGACCGTCGAGATGAGCGGATCGAAGTCGAAACTCGGCCGAGATCACAATCACTACGGCTTCAGCGTCTGGATGGCCGGCGGCGGAATCAAAGGCGGCACCGTGCACGGCAGCACCGATGAATTCGGCTTCGCCGCGCAGGAGAATCCGACCAGCATCCACGATCTGCACGCCACGATCCTGCACCTGCTTGGCATCAACCACGAGGAGTTGACCTACCGTTATGCAGGTCGAGATTTCCGTCTAACAGATGTCTACGGCGAGGTAATCCACTCCGTGTTGGCATAAAAAGGCCACACAGCAGGGCCGTGCGGTCTCAGTCAAATGACGATCGTTGCTTTACTTCGCCGCCGACGCGGACTTCCACTCCCAAGCTTCATTGAAAAATCCAGCATCTGAGATGCCGCCAGGCGCTTGAGATGTCTTCGGCTGATTGAGGTCAATCACTGCCCAATCGGGCAGTTTGGGGATTTGACGGGCATTGTTCAGGTAATCGTATTCACGGTAAGTGAAACTGCTGTTGAGCACGATATACTTCGCGGGGTTCAGCGGGTTTGGGAAGATCAAGACGGGCACGTGCGTGCTGGCATCGTAGTCTTTACCGTTCGCAGTGATCTTTGTCTGCGACCACTGCACGGGCAGTTTGTCGATGATCTTGGCGAGAATGGCGTTGCTGCAGGGATCTCCCCAGAGCACGAGGTTGCTTGAAGCGATGTCCGCATCGGTGATGGCGGCGTCATCCTTTACCGGCGCATCCCCACGGAACTGGCGGCGCCACTCAAATTCAGCGCGTTCGAGCTCTGCCTTGCTCCACACATCAACCTTGGCATTCCACGCAGACTTGGTGGGCTTCACAAAGACGAATTTGTCCATGAAGGCATCGTCAATCGGGCCGCAGAGACCGTGCTTTTTTACCCGTTTGCCCTGGTCTTCAATCTCAGGACTGAGCGCCTGCTTCCATTCGCCATTCTTGAGGCGGAAATGGGCACGCCAGGAACGATCGGACCGCGGACGTGAAGCTTGGATCCGCTGGCCTTCGATGTTCACATTCACTTGGCTGAGTGGCCAAAGTTTGCAGTGTCCAGCGGGCATGTCGAAAGTGAAAGCCGTGATGTTTTGAAGCTTCACCGCGACTTCGGTTGGACTCACCACACGCGCATGAATACGGCCACGATTCCAATGCTCCTGCAACGCATCGACAACCACCCAGTGCATCCGGTTGTAACGCAGCTGCCAGGTGGAAAGATGCACATCCTGAGGATTGCGGTCGCGACCTAGCGCACAGATATCGGCAAGACGCTTCTCGATCTCGATGAGCGAGTCTGGATGAATTTTGTGCCCGGTTTGTGGGCCGATGATGTGCATCAAATCCGCTTGTTCGCCGCGCAGCGCACGCTCCATGATATCTGCCGCCTGCTTCTGTTTGTCGATCTCACCGCTGTAGGCAATCGTCGGGCACATCTGGAGATTGAGCGCGTTGTCCGTGGCATCATACCAATGCCACAACTTTTTTTGATACCATGAAGCCGTGCTCACATCCTCACTTTGAAAACCACCTAAAAACTCCGCCGTCTCCGCAAAGCCAGCTCCTGGATTAGCTGCACACCATAGGTCAGCATAATGCACCGCAAATTGCCAAGCGGCAGCGCCTCCCATGCTGAAGCCGCGCATCACGATGCGATCGTCGTCGATGGCGTAGAATTTCTTGGCGTGTTCGAGGGCTTCCAAGGCGTCGATCTCACCAGCGAATTTGTTCGCGCAGCAATAACGACCGTAGGGATGCAGCACGATGGCGTCTTTCGGCTGCACATTGCCGACTTGCTTCGCCCGTTGATCGACGAAAGCAAGCTCACTGAGCGTCTCACCGCGGCCATGGCACCAGATATCGGTGCGAACGGGGGCTCCGACATAGGAATCGGGAATGACAAGCCCGTAGGGCTGCACGCTACCGTCGATCTTTGAGCGGTAGGCACGGACGACGAGACCTTTTTGCTGCGTCCAGGGTGCCTTGCCTTCTTTGAGCGCCTCAGCGCGTTTCAGACCCTCGGCCAGAGCCTGATCGGCGGCCTTTACCTCTGCCAGCTTGTGGATCTCGTTGTATCGCAGCGCCCAATCGACCGCTTTGTGGTAAACTTCCACGTCTGGCAGCAGATCGGCGAGCAGCGGGTGCTTCGACTGAGCCTTGGTGGCCTCATCGATCGCCGAACGGAGTTTGGCGAGGCCTTCCATGAGACGTGTCTTGTCCGCATCCGGAACCTTCACACCAGGAGGTGGGATGGGCCGCACATTGTCCGCGAGGTTGTCCTTGGGGCCATCCGCCAGCACAGCGGAAGTGATGAAGAAGGCAAGTATAGCGAGGTTGGGCTTCATGGAAGCTTGGAAGTGGTCAAGGGCATCAAGAAGGTCAAGAAGAAGACCGTTGTGGAAGATGGAAGTCTCCCGCCTTAGTTTCAGCCCATGCGTTTTGCTCTGACCCTCTTGTTTTTCCCGCTTGCCGTGCAGGCAGTAGAGAAGCTGCGTTTCAACCGCGACATCCGCCCGATCCTGTCGGACAAATGCTTCCATTGCCACGGACCAGATTCGAAAAAGCGGGAAGCTGATCTACGGTTGGATGATCGTGCCGCAGCGATCAAGGACGGACACATCGTGCCTAGCAAACCTGAGAAGAGCCTCATTCTCGATCGCATCCTCACCAGCGATCCCGATGAGCTGATGCCGCCACCGAAATCCAAACTCGGCCAGCTCACAAAGACCGAAGCGGAGACGCTCCGCCGCTGGATCAGTGAAGGCGCCGAGTATGAGGCACATTGGAGCTTTGTGCCGATTCCTTTGCCCGTGGGCAAAATGGCGGTTCAGGATGCGGCAAAGCGCATTGATGAAATCGTGAGTGCAGGCTTGCAGCCGCGTGGGTTGAAGCTCCAGCCGAGGGTGGATGCATCGACTTTGAAAAGAAGGCTTCATTTTGATCTCATCGGGCTTCCTCCTGATCCGTCTGACCAGACGCCTGTATCCCATCTGATTCCGAAACTGCTGCTTTCTTCGTCATTTGGTGAAAAGTGGGCCACTGACTGGCTGGATGTCTCCCGCTATGCCGACTCGTATGGGTTTCAGGTGGATCGTGAGCGGGAGGTATGGCCATGGCGGGACTGGGTGGTGAAGACACTGAACGAGAACCTGCCCTTCGACCAATTTGTGACTTGGCAAATCGCTGGCGACCTGCTGCCGCAGGCCACGGACGAGCAGATTCTCGCGACGGCGTTCAACCGCCTGCACCAACAGGAAGCCGAAGGTGGCAGTGTGGAGGAGGAATATCGCGTGGAATATGTGGCAGATCGTGTGCAGACTTTTGGCACGGCCTTCCTCGGTCTCACCTTCGAGTGCGCCCGTTGTCACGACCACAAATATGATCCCATCGCGCATAAGGAGTATTACGGGCTGTTCTCCATGTTCCAAAACATTGACGAGGCGGGGCTGTATGCGTTCTTCACACCCTCGCCGCCCACGCCGACGCTGATGATGATGGACGAGCCGACGAAGGCAAAGCTGGTCACAGCCAAGGCGAAAGTAGCGGAACTGGAGAAACAGTTACCGAAGCATCTCTCAAAACCTGATCTGGAGCATGGGGAGATCGCCCGCTTCCATTTTGACAAGCTGGAGAAGAACACGCTAGCCAATCAGCTTGACGCGAAAAACCCTGCGACGCTGAAAGGCGAGAACAAGCTTGTACCAGGCCGTGAAGGAAGTGCGGTGCAGTTCACCGGCGATGATTCAGTGGACACCAAAGTGGGCCATTTTCAGCGTCATGAACCATTCAGCGTTTCGCTGTGGATGCAGACGCCCGATATGAAGGATCGCGCGGTCGTGTTTCATCGCTCGCGGGCTTGGACCGATGCCGCCAGCCGCGGTTACGAACTGTTGATCGAGGGCGGGAAATTGAAGTGGTCCCTCATTCACTTCTGGCCGGGTAATGCAATCTCCATCCGCACCAAGCAAACCATCCCGCTGAAGCAGTGGCTGCATGTCATTGTGACGAATGATGGCTCCAGTCGGGCGGAGGGGCTGCGGATTTTCATCGATGGTCAACAGGCGGCGGTGGATGTCATTCGTGACAATCTGACCAAAAATATCCTCGGCGGCGGTGGCGACACGATTTCACTCGGCGAGCGGTTTCGGGATCGTGGCTTCAAAGGCGGCCTGATCGATGATTTTCGCGTTTTTAGCCGCGATGTTAGCCTGCCACATGAGTTGATGATCGATAAACTTACCGCCGCTCGCGCGGAGGTTACGAAGCTGCTTGAAGCGCAAAAGGAAATGATGGTCATGCGAGAGCTTCCGCAGCCAAAGAAGGCCTACACGCTTGTTCGAGGTGAATACGACAAACGCGGCGAGGAGGTTGGACCTGTGACGCCGGCTGTCTTGCCGCCGATGAAGCCAGAATGGCCGAAGAACCGTCTCGGTCTCGCAAAGTGGCTCACGGCACCGAATCATCCACTGCTCGCTCGTGTAACAGTGAATCGAATCTGGGCCAGTCTGTTCGGGCGAGGCTTGGTGAAGACAGCAGAGGATTTTGGCAGCCAAGGGGAACGTCCACTGTATCCCGAGTTGCTCGATTTTCTCGCCGGGCACTTCATCGCAAGCGGTTGGGATGTGAAAGGGCTTATTCACACCATTGTGTTGAGCCAGACCTACCAGCAGCGCAGCATAGCCGATGCCGCGACGATGGCGGATGATCCGGATAATCAATGGTTGGCGCGTGGTCCACGGCATCGTCTGAGCGCGGAGATGATCCGGGACAATGCGCTCGCCATCTCCGGCCTGCTGCAAACACAGATTGGTGGTCCGCCGGTGAATCCATATGAAATGACGGAGGCATTTAAACCGATCGGCCCGAGTGCTGGCGATGCCGTCTTTCGCCGCAGTCTCTACACGACCTGGCGGCGCACCAGCCCGCCGCCCGCCATGCTGGCTTTTGATGCGCCGCGTCGTGCGGTGTGCAGCGCGAAGCGCGAGCGCACGGACAGCCCGTTGCAGGCACTGATCCTGCTAAATGGACCGCAATTTGTGGAAGCTGCCCGCGTGCTCGCGGAAAAACTCTTCACAGAATCCAAAGGAGACATCGCCAAGCTGATCGACAGTGCTTTTCTGCATTGCCTGACCCGCAAGCCGGATGCGAAGGAGTTTTCCATCTGCCAACAACTCCACTCGGAACAGTTGGCCCATTTCACGCAGGACGCGACCGCTATGAAGAAGCTCCTTGCTGTGGGCACGCGCAAGGCCAAATCCCCCTCCCCAGAGCTGGCCGCTGCGGCCGTCCTTGTTCAAGCACTTATGAACCATGATGAGTGCGTGGTGAAGCGTTGACATCATGCTGGCACCCCGCGAACTTTCGACACAATGAGCCCATTCCGACACCCATGAGTGCTCCGATTCTCGATCCTTATGCTTTCCAGCTCGCTGGCTATTCCGAGTCCGATGTGGAGGAGATCCTGGCAGATCTTGACTACCTGCATCGAAACTCCCGTTGGACACACCGGCGTGACCAAATCGAGCGCATGATCGTGGAGTCACCTGTCATTTTGACCGATTTTCTTCGTAGTGTGGCACCGGAGGTAGTGCGAAATGCCATGATCCCGCGCCGCGTGAAGGAAATCGTACTGCGCCACTAGCGGCATGTCTCAAGCCATCGCTTCCGCGACGGATTTGAACATGTAATAACCCCAACCGTGGCTGGCATCGCCATTCCAATCCGGATCGTAATGTTGAGCACGGAAGAGGAAGCGCTCCGGATGCGGCATGAGTCCGAAGACACGGCCCGAGTCATCCTGCAAGCCAGCAATGGCCTGAGTGGAGCCGTTCACATCGCTCGTGTAAAGCAGCGCGGCGTGGCCGGATTTAACATACTTCACCGCATCATCGCCCTCTGTGACGAGACGGCCTTCGGCGTGGGCGATGGGCAACTCGAACTGCTCCGGTAACTTCGTGAGATAGGGGCTGGCTTTACCGCTGGTCTTTTTCAGCCCCGCCCACTGGCACATGAAGCGACCACTGGTGTTGTGGATGAGGCTGCCTTTGGGCAGCAGATCAAGCTGGGTAAGAATTTGGAAGCCGTTGCAGATGCCGAGCGCATAGCCACCGCCAGCCACAAAGGTCTTCAGCTTGTCACCGAGCTTTGATTTCGTGATGAGCTGGGCGATACGGCCGGACATCACATAGTCTCCGTAGCTGAAGCCGCCGGAAAAGACAATCATCTGCGCCTTACCTATGGAGCCAGCCTCTAGCAGAGCCACAGGGAGCACCTCCGTGGTGAAGCCCGCAGCTTCAAGAGCGCGGGCGGTTTCGGCATCACAGTTCGTTCCGGGAAATTTGATCAGCAGGGCGTGGGGCATGGGAAGGAAAAGCCACCACCATGGCGATGCTCGATTGAGGGTCAAGGAGCGGGTCAGAAAGCAGGATAGAAGCCTCCCGCAGCAGTCGTCCGCGATCATGATTCCGGCATTCGACAGCGGCGAAATCGCATGCTAAGCACCCTGCCCCATGCCAGCCATAGCTAACCGCATCGACGCCCGTTTTGCCGCCCTTCGTGACGCGAAGAAGAAGGCCTTCGTCGCTTATGTCTGCGCGGGCGACCCCACGCTCGATGCTACAATCGAAATCGTTTTGGCCTTGGAACGTGCCGGGGTGGATGTCGTGGAGCTGGGCGTGCCCTTCTCCGATCCATTGGCTGATGGTGTCGTCAATCAAATGGCTGCCGACCGTGCCTTGAAAGCCGGAGCCACAACTTCTGGCGTGCTGAAAATGATTCGGACTTTGCGGACAAAGAGCCAGATCCCACTCGTGCTTTTCACCTACCTGAATCCCATCTACACCTACGGTTACGAACGCTTCCACATCGACGCAGCTGCCGCCGGAGCGGATGGTGTGCTTGTTCTCGACCTGCCTCCAGATGAAGCTGCGCAAAATGCCGAACTGAAGCCGGCACCCGAGCTCCGCCATATCCAGCTCATCGCGCCCACCAGCCCCGCCAACCGTATCGCCAGCATTGCCAAAAGCGCCGAGGGATTTGTGTATTATGTAAGCCGTCTTGGCGTCACAGGAGCGCAGGCTGAGATCGCCACCGGTATATCCGAGCAGGTCGCCGTGATCCAAGCGGCCACCACGGTGCCTGTGTGTGTGGGCTTCGGTGTTTCGAATCCCGAACAGGCCGCAACCATTGCCAGCAAGGCCGATGGCGTTGTTGTCGGCAGCGCCATTGTGAAGCTCATCGAGCAAAACGGTGAACTCCCCGAATGCGCCGCGAAGGTTGAGGCCTTCGTGAAGCCGCTTGTCGATGCAGTGCACGCCCTTTGATTTCCCTCCATGATCCTCCACTTCACCAAAATGAACGGTGCCGGCAATGACTTCGTCATGCTGGACAATCGCGATCTCAAGCTGGCTCTCTCCAAGGAGCAGATCGAGAAGCTGTGTGACCGCCATCGCGGTATCGGGGCCGATGGCCTGCTTTGCGTTGAGCCCGCCACTGAGGGCGGTGACTTTAAAATGCGCTACTACAATGCCGATGGCGGTGAGGCCGAGATGTGCGGCAATGGGGCCCGTTGCTTTGGCCGTTTCGTGAATCGTCTTCATGGTGACACGCTGACCCAAATTCGTTTTGAAACGCTGGCCGGCATGATCAGCGCTGCATTTGAGGCTGGGCAGGTGCGCATCAACATGAGCGCCCCGCACAGTTTGATGCTGGCGCAGACGCTACCCGTCGCCGGCACTGCTCTGACGGTCCACAGCGTAAACACCGGGGTCCCACACGCGGTCGTTTTCATTGACGATCTGCAAAACGTGCCCGTCCGCGAGTGGGGTGCCGGTTTGCGCTACCACGAGGCCTTCAAGCCGAAGGGAACGAACGCGAACTTTGCCAAGGTCATTGCACCGGGCAGCATCGCCATCCGCACCTACGAACGTGGCGTGGAGGACGAAACCCTTGCCTGCGGCACTGGCATGGTGGCCTGTGCCCTTATCCACCACGAGCTCACCGGAGCTCCCAGCCCTATCAGCGTTCTTGTGAAAGGCGGTGATACATTGAAAGTCGGATTCGAAGAGTCCGCGAAAAGCGAATACACGAATGTGACGTTGTTTGGCCCAGCAGATTTCGTTTTCCAAGGCACTGTTCAACTCTAAGTTTCGCGTTCTTTCCATTCTCATGTTTGCAGGAACCCACACCGCCATTGTCACCCCTTTCAAGAACGGCCAGATCGACGAGGCTGCGCTCAAACGTCTCGTCGATTTCCAATTCGACAACGGCGTGACAGGCATCGTGCCATGTGGCACTACGGGCGAATCGCCCACATTGGATCATGACGAGCATGAGCGTGTGGTGAAACTGACGGTGGATTTTGCCAAGGGGCGCGGTGGCGTAATGGCAGGCACCGGATCGAATTCAACCCGCGAGGCCATCGAGCTCACTCAAGAAGCGGAAGCCGCTGGCGCCACCGCTTCACTGCAAGTGGCTCCTTACTACAACAAGCCGACGCCCGAGGGGCTCTTCCAGCACTTCAAGGCCATCGCCAACAACACAAAGCTTCCAATCATGCTTTACAGCATCCCCGGCCGTTGCGGCATCGAGATCGGTCTCGATGTGCTCGTGCGCCTCGCTGAGAGCTGCCCAAACATCCGCGCCATCAAGGAGGCTGGCGGCAATCCCGAGCGAGTGAGCCAGATGAAGCAACTCCTGCCTGCTGACTTTGAGATCCTATCTGGTGATGACGGACTTACTTTGCCCTTCATGTCGATTGGTGGCTGTGGCATCGTCAGCGTGGCCTCCAATCTCATTCCCAAGCAGATCAGTGACATGGTGAGCCTCGCCCTCAAAGGTGATTATGCTTCTGCTTACACAATCCACGCGAAATACTACCCTCTCTTTGCGGCCTTTCTGAAGCTGGCCACCAACCCCATCCCCATCAAAACAGCGATGTCTCTCGCCGGTCACTGCTCCGACGAGCTGCGCCTGCCACTCGTGGGCATGGAAAAAGACAAGGTGGAAGAACTGAGCGCCACTCTGAAGAAGCTGGGCATCATCGCCTGATAGGTTGCCAGCCGCCTTTCGCGGCCTACTGACATGGCATGAAGTATCACGTCGCGAGAGAAAGCGAATCACTCGGTGAGTTTACCGATCTGGACATCAGTGCCGGGCTGCGGCGAGGTCAATTTTTGCCCAGTGATCTCTGCTGGGCGCCTAGCATGAAAGATTGGGAACCGCTTTCCTCGCATTTTACACCGTCAGAACCAGAGACTTTGGCGGCTATGCCTCCACCGCTGGCCTCGACGGGCCACCTATCGGAAGCCGCGCAGAAGGACCCTCTTGCCACGCGGCCGCAGCGCTTGCTTGCTTGGTTCATCGACAATCTCTGTTTGCTCCCGGTGGCACTTTTGTTGGCGCATGGTCTGGGCGATAAAGCTGTGAAAGCGGAAACGCCCAGCGCCGTAGTGGAGCTCCTGATGCAAGAAATCCAAACACGACCAGACGCTTTTCAGTCTGCTGCTTGGGCGCTGATCGCGGTCATTCTCATCAATGGGATCATGCTTTCCATGCGCGGGCAGACCATCGGCAAGTGGATCACAGGCATTCGCATCGTCATGTTTCAGACTGGAGCCCGTGCTGGCTTTGTGCGTGCCGTGCTGCTACGATCTTTTGTGATGAGCGTTTTTAGCAACATCGCTTATGTAGGTGCCGGCATTCAGCTTTTTGACATCTTGTGCATCTTCCGAGCGGATCGCCGTTGCCTACACGATCTCATCGCGGATACCGTGGTGGTGCGTATTGGACGCCCGTGAGCCATGATGGATGCCAGTCTGTGATCGTTAAAAGCCATGGAAGGCCACCTCACCCTCGAAAACCTTAGCAAGCGCTTCGGCTCCCACCGTGCTGTCGATGGCATTTCGCTACAAATCGCCCGAGGTGAGGCCTTTTCTCTACTTGGGCCCAGCGGATGTGGGAAGACAACACTGCTGCGCATGATCGCCGGTTTCGAGCAGCCGGACGCCGGACGCATTCTTCTGGATGGAAAGGATCTCACTTCCCTTCCGCCTGAAAAGCGGCCGGTGAACACCGTGTTTCAAAACTACGCTCTCTTTCCGCATCTCAGCGTGGAAGACAAC
The DNA here is from genome assembly GCA_017853885.1 of Prosthecobacter sp. Taxonomy (GTDB): domain Bacteria; phylum Verrucomicrobiota; class Verrucomicrobiia; order Verrucomicrobiales; family Verrucomicrobiaceae; genus Prosthecobacter. Next base: position 22,288 of record JAFMIR010000011.1, on the reverse strand, counting down.
ATCGCCTTCGGTCCGAAAATGGCGGGAAAGTGCCGAACAGAGATCGAGTCGGCCGTCCGCGCTATCTTGGTGCTGGTCAAGCTGCAAGAGCATGCCCGAAAGCTTCCTGCACAGCTCAGCGGTGGGCAGCGACAACGAGTGGCCATCGCCCGGGCACTGGTGAACCGTCCGCAGGTCTTGCTTCTCGATGAACCGCTCGCTGCGCTCGATTTGAAACTGCGCCAGCACATGCTGCTCGAGCTAAAGGCTCTTCATGAGCAAGTGGGCACCACCTTCATCTACGTCACACATGATCAGGGCGAGGCGATGAGCCTCAGCGATCGCATCGCCGTGATGAACGAGGGTCGAGTGGAGCAGGTGGACGCACCGGATAGGCTCTATGATACGCCTGAGACGAACTTCGTGGCGGGTTTTGTGGGTGATGCGAACTTCTTCACAGGCCAGATCATGGAAAAGCCTCAAGATGGCTACGTGCGCGTCTTTTGCGATGAGATCGGACATCCCATGGTGCGCTCTGCCGACAGTTTCGAAGTCGGTCAGGAGGTACGTGTGATGGTACGACCGGAGAAGATCAGGCTCACTCGCGAGCCCCCCGATGACGAAGATGTTTTGAATGCCTTTGCTGCACGTGTCGAAGAGGTTTCCTATTTTGGTGCTTACATGCGTTGGATCGTGCGATCGGGTGATGCTTCATGGATCGTGCAAATGCCGAACAACCGATTTGCGTCACCAAGCGAAACGCCAAAACGCGGTGACCGTGTCTTTGTCTGCTTTCACCCAGAGGAGGCGCGGGTGGTGAAGCACGCGCCCGTGGCTTGAAGCTTCAGCGACTCCCATTTTTTCACAGCATACCGTTTGATCCTTCACATGCCCTTCCCTCAAGGCACCCACTCATAGCGAATGCTCAGCGTGCCCGGTTGAGCAGCCACGACGAGGTTGGAGCCAGCCAACCGTGCCCCGGCACAAGTAAGACGAAGCCGTGTGCCGCCTTGCTCGACGATGAAAGCCTCTCCTTGGGCAATGACCTTGCCGCTGGCAAGACGATACCAAGCATTCGCAGGCACCTTGCCACGAATCTCCACCGTCCGCAGCAGCACAGGCACGCCATCAACCTTGTTGCCATCTCCTTGGCCTGCGTAGGTCTCAGTGACCTCCACCTCACCCCAGGTGTAGCGAAAGGTCGGGCTACGCTTCGCGTCGAGCGAATAACCTTTCCATTGGAAGCCCTCGTAGCGCTTCACCTTGTCCCACACCGGCCACGCTGAAGCAGGATCGGAGCTGATGTGAAGCGCCGGTGTCACCTCACCGGTGGGACGGCAGACGCCGTAGCCGAGCGGAGGCTGGTGACCACCACCACGAGAGTTCCAGTGGCGGCTGGCATCGATGAAAGCGCCACGCCAGACCACCGCCAAATTCATGCTCTCCGCACTCCAAGCCATGTTCACACCGCCGGGATAACCGACACCAATCCCTCGGTTGCCAGCCCCTTCGATGAAGTTCCGGTAGATGACCGGCTCATCCTTCACCACGAGTGGGATGGGATCGAACTCCCTCTGTTTTTTGACACCACTCTTCCAATTCGGATGCAGCCAGATGGAGAAAGGCGTGATTTGTGAAGTGGCGGATTTGTATGCCGCGTAGAGCTCGATGTTACCGGCTGCCTGGAAGTATTCGAGGCGGAACGTGTGCTCACCCGCTTCCAAGTTCACCGAACCTTCTTGGATCGTGCTGGCCGGATGAATGCCATCGCTCTCCACGACGCGTTTCCCGTCAATCAGGATGCGGGCACCATCGTCGCTGGCCAGATAAAAGCGGTGCGCTCCTTTCTTCGGCACATTGAGCTTCCCGGTAAAAACCACCCCGAACTCGTTTTTGTAGTCGTCGAGCTTCACAGCGATCCGATTGTCCTCCACCTGACCGGAACGGTGTGGCGTGAGCGTGGAAAAATCCGGGAGGTTTTTCCAATTCCCAAGGTAAAGAGCGAACTGGAGATTCTTGAGCCCGTCAGCCGCCGGGGCCACCTTCAACTCTCCGCGCATCGTCATCGCATGACCCGGGAAAGTGCAAACGTAAGGATAGCTGCCGGGCTTCTCTGGCGCAGTAAAAGTGATCTCCTGCTTCTCATGCGGATTGAGCATCTTCGAGTGCGCCCAGATGCGTGGGTCGTCCGGCAACCAGTTCCGCTTCAGCGCCTCGTCTGGCCTCTCCATCTGCTTAAGAGCCATCGCGGCTGTATCTGTGCCCGGCTGGCAGAAGACCAAGTTATGCGGCAGGTCATCACCATTCACAAAAACAACCTTCACTGGCTGCGCGGGAGCCACCAGCATCTCCGCCGTATCATACTTCATTTGAGCCGTCATCGTCTGGACCGTAAAGACAGCCGTTTCCTCAGCGGAGGCGGATAGAGCGGCAATAAAAGTAAGGGCAAATGCAGTGCGAATCATTGGGGGGCGGACCAAACGTGCGACAGAACAATGATTTTACTCGTTTTTCCATCCACACTTTCTTCCTGCAGAAACCGTTCCTATCTGGCAAAGATGAATGTAGGCCACGAAAGTGGATCTCTGTTACGTCACCTTCCATAGCCACCCAAAGATCCCTGTTCGGTGCCATGACTGCCTGCACCAGATTGAGCACGGCTTAGGACACCAAAGACAAGGAGAGCAGACCGCGTAATACACGTCAGAAACGGAAAGCTGAAACCTTGGAGCAAGGTCCCAAAGACTCCATCTCTAGCCCGTTTCTCTATCTTCCGTGGTGGTGAAGGACGCGAGGGGATCATAGCCCAAGCTACGAGACGCGGTTAGCGAAAGGAGTCATGAGTATGCACGAGGCTCCTGCCTTCACGGGTCATGGGCTTCGGAGGGAGTAGGAAAGCGAGTGGATAGCGAAAAGAGTTTGGGTTGTAGGCTGCAAACGCTGGAGGCTACCTCCCCGCTCATCTGACGCTCACGAGACGCTGATGAATCCAAAGACCAAGGCTTGGGATGAGCGTCAGGTCAGCGTCTCATCAGCGGTTCGAATCCGTCCGTTCACGCGGCAGGTCGGGAGGTCGGGGCTTGCGGTTTCTCCCGCTTCCCAAGCTGGCACACCGCGAGAGGTTGGATCACCGCCGAGAAAAGCCATTCAAAGCTTCTCTCTGCGGTGATCCCAATGGACTTCGGCTGCTTCCGCGGCGCTCCAGAGCGGCGGTCTTTCACCTGTCTGGGCCGGGGTGCCTGCCTTCGCGAGTCACGGGTTCGGAGGGGCTTGGGACGCGATTGGAGGGCGGAAGCAATCCTGCATACCGGTAGAACAGGATCCTTTAACCTTATTCAATATCCAGTGCTGACAGGAACGCCTCATACTCCTGAAACGAAGGTGAAAAGGACTCATCGAGTTGAGCGTCGAGCCATTTCTCCGCGTTATCACCCGGCTCATCCAAATCCATGAACTGTTTTCCCGGAGTGGGCTTCTCTTCCGCCAAGTCAGGCAATTGTGGGTGATGTATTTCAAATCTGCCATTCACAGCAAAACGGCCGTCATGGGTGAACCCTTGGACCACCAACACAAGCATGTCGTTGTTCACCGGGCCTGATCCTATGCCCTGCACATAAGTCGTCAAAAACAGCACTGCTTTGCCCCAAGGGAAGGTTCTGGAACGCAGTTTGGAATGGAAACAGCGGCCGGCGTTGATCCAAGGGATCTCGCTCATCTGATACAGGATATTCCTAGCGCTCGATCCAGCGTCCAAGTTGGCGTCAAAAAGCCCTAACCAAGCATTCATCAGCGCCGGGTATTGAGAAGCGCCCGTGCCCTGCATGCTCACGACTTGGAGCTTTCCGCGGGCTTTCATAAAATAGCGCGGCTCCTTATTGTGCAGCCTCACCTTTCGTTCGAGTTCCGCAGTCACTCCTGACGAAATATTTGGAGGTCCTGAACCGAACAAGTTCTCGGGGCCATGAGTTCGCGTTTCTCGAATCACCAAGCCTGAATCGTTGGGTCGCACACGAATTAACGGAGCGCTGTCTTTGTTAATGATCGCCGAGCAGGAAGGCCCAACCACCACACAGCATGCGAAGCAGCCGAATAGACGCAGATAGAGCATAGCGGAGGTATGGATTGCGTTAAGTGCTCCTAGAGAAATAGACTCAACGCGAGGAGAATCACCCCACCGCCTCCGCGCACCGGCCGCAGAGGGTCGGGTGGGCGGCGTGGGTGCCGACGTCGGGGAGGAGGCGCCAGCAGCGTTCGCACTTGGGGTTGGTGCAGACTTCGACGGTGGCGGCGAGGTCGGGGCCGCGGGTGAGGTGGAGGTCGCTGAGGATGAAGAACTCCTGGAGGGCGGGGAGGTCGCTGAAGATGGCGTGGGTGAAGCCTTTTTCGGGAAGGGTGAGCTTCACGGTGGCTTCGAGGTTGGAGCCGATCTGCTTGGCCTGACGCGCGGCCTCGATGGCTTGCTGGATGACGGCGCGGGCTTTGAGGAGGTCTTCGACGGCAGCGGTGGCTTCCGCGCCAGCGAAGGCGGGATTCGGCTGCGGGAACGGTTGAAGATGTACGCTGTCGCTGTGGCCGAGGAATTCCCAGGTTTCGTCGGCGGTGTAGGCGAGGATGGGGGCGAGGAGTTTGACCAATGTCTCGGTGATCTCGCGGATGGCGGCCTGGGTGGCGCGGCGGCGCGGGCTGTTCTCGGCATCGCAGTACATCCGGTCCTTGGTGATGTCGATGTAGAGCGCGGAGAGATCCCCGGAGACGAACTGGGTGATGGTGGAGACGACCTTGCGGAAGTCGTAGGCGGCATAACCGGCGAGGCACTCGCTGGTGATGACGTGGAGGCGCTCGAGGATCCAGCGGTCGATCAGGGTATAGGCGGGGGACTCGGTTGACGGTGTTGACCCGATTGACGGGGCATCATGGAGATTTCCGAGAAGGACGCGGAAGGTGTTGCGGATGCGGCGGTAGCTTTCGCCGGTTTGCTGGAAGAGTTCTTCGCTGAAGGGGACGTCGTTTTGGTAATCGACGCTGGCGGCCCAGAGGCGGACCATGTCGCCGCCGTATTTGTTGTAGTAGTGGTCGGCGGTCATGGGCTTGGCGGCCTTGTCACTGCCCTGGTCGCTCTTGCTGATCTTTTTGCCGCTGGTATCGACGACGAAGCCGTTCGTGATGACGGTCTTATACGGCGCGGCACCGCGCACGGCGACGCTGACCATGAGACTGCTCTGGAACCAGCCGCGATGCTGGTCGGTGCCCTCGATATAGACATCGGCAGGGCAGTGCAGCTCGGGATGACGGTCCAAAACGGCGACGGAGGACGAACCGGAGTCGATCCACACATCGAGCGTGTCTTTGCAGCGCTTTGAGCCGGCGGGCAGGCCGACGAGGTCGCTCCAGAAGGCATCGTCTTTTTCAAACCAGAGGTTCGTGCCGTGCTTCTCGACGGCGTCGGCGACCTTGTGGGAGATGGCGGCGTCCATGATGGCCTGGCCGTTGGCGTCGTAGAAAACGGGCAGGGGCACGCCCCAAGTGCGCTGGCGGCTGATGCACCAATCCGGGCGGCTCTCGACGGTGCCGTGGATGCGATTGCGACCCCAGGCGGGCAGCCAGTTCACGGTGTCGATGGCCTTCAAGGCATCGGCGCGGAAGTCGCTGATGCGGATGAAGAACTGCTCCACCGCGCGGAAGATGATCGGCGTCTTCGAGCGCCAACAATGCGGATACTGGTGAACGTAGGCCTGATGGCCGAGCAGCGCGCCTTTGCTCTGCAGGAGCTCGATGATACCTTCGTTGCTCTTGAAGACGTGCTTGCCGACGAAGTCAGGCAATCCGCACTCGGCGGTGTAGCAGCCGGCGTCATCGACGGGCGAGAGGATGTCCAAACCGTGCTCGCGTCCGGCGATGTAGTCGTCCGTGCCGTGGCCGGGCGCCATATGGACGGCGCCGGTGCCGGTGTCGTCGGTGACGAAGAGGGCATTGATGATCTTCGAGCCACGCGGGAGGAAGGGATGCTGCGCCTCGCCGCCATTGAGCAGGCTGCCTTTGAACTTCTCCGGCGCGTGCGCGGGATCGAGCACGTAACCCGTTTCCTTCTGGAAGGCCTCGAGACGCGAGGTGGCGATGACGAGCTTCAAGGTGTGCGCTTTCTCCGCGTTCGTGAAGCTGCCGCTGACGTAGTCGAAGTTCGGGTGCAGGGCGATGCCGAGGTTCGCCGGCAACGTCCACGGCGTGGTGGTCCAGATGACGAGGTGGGAGCCTTCGAGGCCGGGCGGCGGATTCTTCAGTGCAAAGGCCACATAGATCGCAGGGGAGGTTTTCTCCTTGTACTCGACCTCCGCCTCAGCGAGCGCGGTCTGCGCCCCGAAGCTCCAGAGCACGGGGCGCTTGCTGCGATAGACGAGGCCTTTCTCGACGAACTTCGCGAAGGTGCGCATGATATCGGCCTCGTAGGCGGGCGTGAGCGTGAGATACGGATTCTCCCAGTCGCCGAAGACGCCGAGGCGCTTGAAGGACTGGCGCTGGATGTCGATGAATTTGCGGGCGTAGGCCTCGGAACGCGTGCGCACCTCCGCCGGGGCGAGGTCCTTGGCCTCCTTCACCACTTTGAACTCGATGGGCAGCCCGTGGCAATCCCAGCCGGGGATGTAGGGCGCGTGAAAACCGGCCATGGTCTTCGATTTCACGATGAGGTCTTTGAGCACCTTGTTCAGCGCGGTGCCCATGTGCACATCGCCATTCGCGAAGGGTGGGCCGTCATGCAGGATGAACTTCGGCTTGCCGGCCATTTGCTTCATGATGCGCTGGTAAAGGCCACCCGCCTCCCACTTCGCAAGGCGCTGCGGCTCGCGGGCCACGAGGTCGGCTTTCATCGGAAAGTCGGTCTTCGGGGTGCGGACGGTGTCTTTGTAGCTCTTTTTGGCGGGGTGCTCGGCGCTCATGAAGTGGGAAAAAAAGGAGGGCGGAGACTAGGGAGGCGGGGGGAGAGGTCAAGGAAGGCTCCATCGCCCAAGTATCCTACCCAAAGGCCTCTACATCTTGCCCTCGCGGAGGGTGTCTGGGCTGGGGATCGCGCCTGCAGGACGGTCATCATCATAAAAGACCCGTCCCGATGAATGGGTTCTCGCAGAATGCTTGCATTGTGCGATGGCAAAACCAAGCTCTGCGTAAGAGTTTGCGGCTGGCGATGCACCACCCAAGCATGACCTACCGGACTCAGAAACCCCTTCCATGCAGCACTTGATTAGCCAGATTGGCCACACCGCCACCGCCGAGTTGGTGAACATGTGGCAGAAGGAAGCGCCGAAGAGGCTTGAATGCATCGGACGCGAATTCCATAGCGGAAATCATGACAAAGTTCGCCAAGAGGCGCATGCCCTGCGCGGGGCCTGCTCAGTCTTCGGTCTTTCCGAGGCCACCGAGGCATGCCGCAATATCGAAGAGACAGTTAAAAACGGTAAACCCGTGGAACTGCCACAGCTTTTGGAATTGACCCAAGCGTTGCAGAACGCCGCTGCTTTCCTACGAGCTTCAGTCCATGGATGAGGCATTCGAGGCCTGCGCCAGCATGGCAATCGCCTCGGTCTTCGACCTGACATGCAGTTTTTGATACACCTTCTTCATGTGCACCCGCACAGTCTCATGACTCAATCCCATCTGGACTGCCACATCTTTGGCATTGCCGAACTGCTGGACGGCACGGAGAACCTCCAACTCGCGCGGGGTCAGCCGTTCCAGCTTTTTCTGAGGGCTGGGCTGAATTGCCGGACCGCCTTTGAGAAACTCCTCAACAAATAAGCGGGCAATGCCAGGACTGAACATCATGCCATCATTCACAATGTTTTGTAGGTTGCTCAGAAGCACCTCAGGGCCTGATCCTTTTACCAAATAGCCAGAAGCCCCGTTGCGGATTGCTTCAAAGACATCCTCTGGCCTGCTCGATACGGTCAACACCACGCAGATCGCGTCAGGTTTTTCTTTTTTGAACCGCCGGATGAGATCCTGACCGCTTGCACCTGGAAGTTCCAAATCGACCAGCAGTAGTTCGACCTCAGAGTGAGACGCGTCGGCCAGAAAGTCCTCCGCGCTACTCCAAGAACGTCGGAAGTCGAGCCCAGGCTGACTGCGCAGTAACTGCTCCCAGTAGGCACGGGTTACGTTCTCATCTTCGACGAGACCGGTCAGTCGATTAGGGGCTGTTGCTTCCGTGGTGATCATGGCAGGAGAAATGGGTGAATGCTGAGTGCTGAGTTATGGATGATTTTTCGCCAAAGCTCGGCCATACCACACAACCGCAGCCTTCTTGCTGGGCTGCTTATGAGTTAGACAAATCATCAAGGGATGTCGGCATAAGGACTGGACAGAAGAATGACAGGATGAGATGGAGGTGCGGGTTAACCGACTTCATTTATTACGACCTCGATTTGATTAATTCGATATCGTCATTGGGTTAACCCGTTAATAACTGGCTTGATTGTCCATCTTCTGATTTTTTTCCAAAATTTTGGACTAACCGAGGCTATAATAGTGTTCCACATCTCTAGCGTCTATCGGCTGGCAGCGTTGTCTTTCTAGAACTTTTTGAACTGCGAAAAAGCTGCTCCAAACGAATCGTTTACATGAGCATTCTGTCCGCTTATGAACTATTCCCGCCTGCTTCGTCTCGCGTTTGTTGCCGTTTCGCTCATCTCTCTTCCATCCTGTGGAACGGCATTTCGAAAGGCGTGGAACCAAGTTGAGCCATCCGAAGGCGTCGAAGGCAAATGGGAGGGTGTCTGGCTTAGCGCAGTGAATGGACACACAGGCACATTGAAGTGCGTGGTGACAGCAGGCCCTAAGGCTCAATGTTCAGTCAGTGGTTCGAAAGCACAGCCCTATTCGTTCTTCTACCGCGCCACGTGGAAAAGGATTCTGAGTGGCAGCTACATGGCGCTACACCAGGTGGAGAAGAAAGGTCGTTCCTTCGTGTTCAAAGGCGATCATCTGATGCCCACTTGGGCAGGTGGCCAATATCATTACGAAGGCACTGTGAAGGGCGATGAATTCAAAGCCTGCTATCAGAGCGCAATGGATCGCGGTACATTCACCCTGAAACGGGTGAAATGATCCAAGGGTTCATGGTCCAATCAAAACAATCGGTCCCTCCCCTTTTGGAACACCTCCCTGTTTTTCGACGCTCAGAGCGAACCTTGAGACCTCTGTCACATCGGTGACAGGCTTGAATTCCACTTTGGCAAAACCAGCGTCGTCCACTCGCACAATACCAGCATCCACAGGCGCGGGCTGATTCGGATCGACGACCCAGAGCTGATAATCTTTGCCGATCTCTACCGGGGGCATTTTTTCCAATTTGAGCACCCCTTGATGCTTTTCACTATCCCACACGACAACGGCTACCCCCTGCTTGTAGGTATCAACTGAGCTTTGCAGGGTGGCGATGCGCACCTGAGCCAGAGCATCGCGTTTTTGCAGCGATGCAATCTCAACCTTTAGAGCGTCAATTTGCTTCTGGAAACCCTCGCGCAGACTCTCACGAGCTTTTTCCACCACAGCGAGCTCGGAGCTCACGCTGGCGAGCTGCGTCTGGATGCGCTCTCGCCCCACCCAAAGCCAAGCCGAAGAAGCAGCGAAGGCTGCAGCAGCTGCCCAACCGGTCAAAGTCCAAAAAACACTACCGCCGCTCGAGTAAGCCGCTGATCCACCAGCACGACGGGAACGAATTCGTTGCAAAATACGTCCTTTGATCGCGGAAGGCGGCACCTGAGGAGCAACCACCCCAGCCAAGTGCGCAGCCGCTTCCTCCAGATCGGCACAAAGATCTTTCAATGCACGATTGTGGAATGCAATGCCATCAAGGGTGCGTTTTTCATTGCCCTCGAGCATGCCGAAGGCGTTTAGAGCGGCCAACTCCTCAAAGCGCTCCTCCATCCTTCCCTCCTTTCAGCAGGTCTCTGAGGCGCATGAGCCCGCGTCGGATGTTGGTCTTAACTGTGCCGAGGGGCATACCCAGCGTCTCGGCGATGACATGGTGGGTGAGCCCTTTCAAAAAGGCCAACTCCACAAGCTTCCGTTGATCTTCAGGAAGCTGCCGGAGTGCGGCTCGGACGATATCAGCCCGTTCACGGGACTGCACGTCTTCATCTGCCCCGGGCAGCACGTCTTTGTCACCCAACGTAGCATGTTCAAGCGAAGCAGCTTCCACGAGCCGTGTGCGGCGGCCGAGCGCACGCATGCGGTCGATCGCCTTGTTGCGGAATATCATCACAGCCCACGTGAAAGCCTTGGCACGCGATGAGTCATAGCTCGAGGCATGGTCCCAAAGCTGCACAAATCCGTCCTGCAACACGTCCTCGGCATCTTTTTCATCGTGCAGCATCTGGCGCAACAAGCCGTAGAGGCGAGGTGCCAAGCGATCGTATAGCGTGTCAAAAGCACGCGAGTCTCCGCGTGCGACACGCTGGAGAAGCTCTTCATCGGTGGGTTCGTCCTTACTCATGGGGGAGGGTTTGGGGCGGACGACAGCGCTAGGCTCGGTGGGGACGAGGTTTTGGCGCCGGGCAGAGCCACCCGTAGACGACTTCCATGACAGAGCTTGTGTGATCACACAAGTTTTTGCGTGAACGAAGCGGTTTTGGATTCACCCGATGCCCAAACGCAGTCACCGCAACACGTTAGGGTAAAATGCTCCCGGACCGACGGCGCAGTTGCTGATCGCAGCCCACAGGCGCATGGGTGTGCCGCATGAAGTCCAGTCCACCCCGCCGAACCCTGCGCAGCCGTGAAGGCGCTGAGATTGCCCCGCGCAAAAGCATGGGGCAAAATTTCCTAGTCGATGAGTCCATCTCGAAATGGATCGCCGATCAAATCCAGCCGGATGGGGCTCCTCTTGTGGTGGAGATAGGCCCAGGTATGGGAGCCCTTACGGAGCACCTCATCGGTCGCCCACAAAAGCTGGTGCTGATTGAAAAAGATCATCAGCTGGCACCGGAACTGAAGCGCCGATTCGAGGACCAGGAGGATATCGACGTCATCGCCGAGGATGCGACACGGATCGACCTTAGGCCTTGGTTCCAGCACGGGCCTCTCAAGCTGGTTGGCAATCTGCCCTACTCGGTGGGTGGCGAGATTTTGAAACACTGGCTCGCCCTGCCAACTCCGGTCAGCAGCGCCGTTTTCATGCTGCAGAAAGAAGTTTGTGACCGTCTGGCGGCGCAGTGTGGTCAAGATGCCTACGGCGGACTCTCCCTGCTGGTGCAGAAAGATTGGGATGTGGAGCCACTGCGCATCGTGCCACCTGAGGTCTTCAATCCGCGACCCAAGGTGGACTCGGCTGTGATCCGTCTCACACCCCGCGATCCGGCCTCACTGCCTGTATTTGACCGCGTGCTGTTTGATAGGTTGGTGCGGATGGGATTCTCCCAGCGGCGGAAACAGCTCAAGAACTTGCTGCCTGAACCGCGGAACGGTTGGCAGGCAATGGTCGAGGTGCTCGGCGTGCCAACCGCGGTTCGCGCAGAGGAACTCTCGCTCATTCAGTGGGTTCAAATCGCACGCTGGTATGAAAACCGTACGGAAGCAGATGCAGGTCAAAAAGCCAGCGAGGTCTTTGACGTGGTGAACGAGCGGAACGAGGTCATCGGGCAGCGCACCAGAGGCGAGGTTCATCGTGAGAAGCTGCTACACCGCGCAGTGCATATCTTCGTAGTCAACTCTCGCGGCAAAATCTACCTCCAGCAGCGCTCACACCTGAAGGATGTATCGCCGTTGAAGTGGGACAGCAGCGCCGCGGGGCATCTGGATGCCGGTGAAAACTACGCGGACTGTGCGATTCGTGAGCTGAGGGAGGAGATCGGCATTCAGGTTGAGGCAACGGAATTTGCCGCAGAGATTCCAGCTGGCGATCACACGGACCATGAATTCGTGGAACTGCGGCTGGCACGGCACGACGGGCCTGCGCGCTGCCTGCCGGAAGAGATCGCCACCGGTGAATGGTTTAAACCCGAGGATATCGATGCTTGGGTGGCAGCACGGCCGCAGGACTTCGCAAAGGGATTTGTGACTTGCTGGAAAACGTGGCGAGCAAAGGCTTAAGGCAAGGGTTCAAAAAAAGAGGCGATCACCGGCAGGTTTACGCCTCACTTATTTGGAGCTGAAGGTTTGTCACTTCTCCGTGCGGGAGCGTTCCTCGTCCTCGCGAGCGAGATCTTCCGTGGTTTTTTCAGGCTCTGGAGCAGATGGCTTGTCATTCGGCATGACGGAACTTTGGTCTTCCGCGTCCTCGAGATTGTCATAATCGACGATGGCATGCTCCGTGGCGGAGGGGGAAGGCTTTTCGACCTCGGGCGGCGGCGCAGAAGGCGTGGCGGAGGGTTTCTGATATTCGTCTTTCAAATCATCGTCCTCGTCATCAGCGGTTGACCACGGGTTGTAGCTTTCGTTATCCCAATCGTCGCTATTCGCTTTTTCGAGGTCTTTCTCGTCTTTTTCAAGCTGGGCATAGTACTCGGGGTAGGCAGCCTTGTCCTTCTTCTCCATGCGCCAGGCTAGGAAGACGCAAATGGCATACAGCACATAGAGCGGCCCGCTCATCAGCAGGAGGGTGAGCACATCTGGCGTAGGTGTGATGACAGCCGCGAAAAGCGTGATAGCCACCAAGGCATGCCGCCAAGTGTTCTTCATGACGGTGAAGTTCAGAATGTCGAGCTTCACAAGAGCCATGACAATCACCGGCAGCTCAAATGCGATCCCGAACACGAGAACAAAACGAGTGGAAAAGGTAACGTAGTTCGAAAGCGTCCAGTCCTGCCGAGAACCAACCGATTTGGCAAACTCATCAAAAAAAGCCAGCGCACGCGGAAGAACGCTCCAATAGGCGAAAGCCGCTCCGGTAAGGAAAAGACCCGTGCCGATACCAATGGCTGGCCAGAGCAACCTTTTCTCATTCGGCTTCAAACCGGGCAGAATGAACTGCAGCAGGAAAATAAGAAGCAGTGGAAAGGAAATGATGATCGCCGCGATCATCGACACGTTGATCGCCATCATGAAGGGGCCGGCAACGTCGATGTTTTGGAGAAGCTGGCTAGCTGCGGCCTCATCTTTGGCTAACCCGGCGAAGATGATGGGCATCTGGATGGCCCGGAACAGCTCTTGGTAAAACACAAAAGTGCCGATGGTGCTGATCACCAGCGTGCTTACCATGCGCACGATCATGGTGCGAAGGTCTTCGAGATGCTCGATGAACGGCTTCTCGGCATCAACTTCACCACTGAGGTTCAGCGCGACCTTGTTACGAACAGAAAAGACTTTTTTGAGGATACCTTGCCACATGGGGGAGATTAGGGGACGGAGAGCTAGCGATGATTTGAATCAAAGCAAACCCTTGGCCGCCTTCCGCGCGAAAAGCGCCAGTGACAGGGCGTGGGATGATCTCGTTTTCCGCAATTATCCTGCGCAGCTCTCCTGCACTAACGAAACGCACGGAGCTGATGTGCTCGCTGCCTTCCGTTTCCGGCTGGCTCACGACACACACGGGTTCCGCATGTCCCAAGTAAACGCTTCATTCGGTGAATCCTTGCGAGGGAATGTGCCCACCTAAAGGGCAGGCCTGCTCACCGCGAGCAGCAATTCCTTCAGCATGCAAGCGAAACAGCCATCCATCCAATTTAATGAATTCGCTAGCAAAGCCCCTCTTCCAGCCGGCACCAAACCAAGGCCGCGGCTGCTTCTGCCGCCCGTGGCTGCTCAAGCAAGATCAAAAAGGAGGCCCTCGACGTCATCGGAGGCTCTGAGGGTAAGTATGCCGACATCCTCCGTGGAGAAGGCGTCGCCAGCTTGCAAGGCGCTATCATGCGCGTTGACGCTGCCTTGGATCAGCTGGAACCAGACGCCGCGTCCACTTTGGACTTCGTGGGTCATGCTCTGGCCTTTTGGCAAGCGCACGCGGTAGATATCGGCCTCTTGATGAATCGTGGCACTGCCCTCGCGACCATCGGATGAGATGACGAGCACTTTCGGCTCATTTTCCTTCGCCGGATCGGGATGCCACTCGGTGTAACTCGGGGTGAGACCGCGCTGACGAGGCTGAATCCAGATCTGCAGCAGAGATGCACCTTCGGTTTTTGAGGGGTTGAATTCGCTGTGCGTCACGCCACGCCCGGCGCTCATGAGTTGGATCTGGCCGGGCTTTAAAACACGGCCGTTACCCATGCTGTCGCGATGCTCAAGAGCGCCCCACAGGATGTAGCTAAAGATCTCCATGTCTGCGTGCGGATGCGTGGGAAAACCCGCGCTGGGAGCAATGACATCTTGATTGATCACACGCAGGCTGCGGAAGCCCATGTGTGCCGGATCATAGTAATCGGCGAAGCTGAAGCTGTGGTAGGTGTCGAGCCAGCCGTGGCCAGCGTGGCCGCGTTCGTGGGAACGGCGCAAGGTGAGTTTCATGACGGCGTGATCGCTGCAAGAATTGTCATTCAGCCAATACCGATGCGGAAGGAGCTTCATACCGCTGGGCCATGAGCGGAGCAGCGGCCTTGTGCTATTGGATCTCTTTTGCGGGCGCGTCACCCAATTGAAGAGAGGGTGACTTGGCTTCATCACTCACGTTGAAAGCCACCCAATGGCCATTCGCCGCATGCGCGGGGAAACCACAGGCCAATGCGTACTCCCCTGCCTCGTCGGCAGTGAAGGAAAAGTCTGCTTTGGCAAAGGCTATGCCCTGCTCCGGCTTGGGCACGCCTGCCCCTTCAAAATAGGGAGCACCCATTTGGGGCTTCTTGAGCATGTCCTTCTCCACCACCAATAGGCTGTGCGGAATGGGGCTGGGGTTGATGAAGGTTACCTCGACATTCCAACCGGTGGGCACGGTGAAGACCGCCTTGCCATGCGCATGCCCATTGAAATTCATGCCATAGTTCGCTGCAGTGAAGGTGGCCACTAGGATGAGTTTCACCGTCTTCGGCTTCTCCCCCAGCTTCATGAAGTCAGCCTCGGTGATGCCGGCGAAAAGCTCTTTTTTCAGTCCAGGGATCTCCGCGCCGCCATGTTGATGGCTGGCAGGTTGCTGAGCAAGAACGGTGGAGGCGAAGAGACTGAGGATGAGTAGGGAACGCATGGGAAAAATAAGGGATTGAAGATAAATGATGGAAAAGAGTGGCAGCTTGGGAAAGCGTGTCTGCATGGGGGATTCTGTCGATGTTTTGTGCAAGCCTGATGTTTTGGTCATCGGGGCGGGCAGCGCTGGCGTTGCCGCAGGCATTGCAGCAGCGCGGCAGGGGGCAGAAGTGTTGCTGGTGGAGAGCGGTGGTATCCTTGGCGGCGCAGGCACGGCGGCTCTAGTACATTCCTTCTGCGGGCTTTACGAGCTGCGTGAGAGCGATGCAGAGCCTTTGAAGCTCGCCAATACAGGCCTGCCGGAGGAGTTGGAGCACCTTTTGCGGGAGGAAGGTATCGGCGCACGGCGGCGCATGGGCCGCGTGGATGTTCTCCTACACTCACCTCAGAGGCTCGCCGCGTTCTATGACCGCTGGTGTGCCGCAGAGGACCGGCTGCGATTGCTCCTGCACACCTCAGTGATCGCCGCCAGAGTGGAAAGTGGCCGCGTGAGCGAGGTCACACTGCACTGCCGTGGCACCTCCATGCACGTCAGACCCAAAGCTGTGGTCGATGCCAGCGGCGATGCCGTGCTAGCCGCGCTTTCCGGGCATGCTTTTGAGCTCGCTCCCTCCCATAAGCTGCTGCGACCCGCCTACTGCGTTGGCATCGCTGGAGCAGGCCCAGAGCTGCGCGGGCTCGAACTTGCTGCCATTATTGTGCGCAGCATTCAGGATGGTTCCCTGCCGCAGGAGGCTGCGGGTGCACAATTTCGCCAACTCGACGGCGGGCAGGTGTTTTTGACACTCGACCTTCCTGGTGATGAACCCTACGACAGCACTTCGGCGGTCAGCTTGTCGGCCGTTGAGCTCGCAGGCCGATCCTTGGTTTTTCAGATCATCGATTGCCTGCGCCGTGAGCATGCGGCTTTTCGCGAGGCTTGGATCGCCACATTGCCCACCCGAGCAGGCGTGCGAGAAAGCCGCCGATGGACAGGCAAAGCGGTTCTCACAGAGGAGGACCTACTCGCTAGCCGAAAGGAGAAAAATGCGGTGGCCATGGCAGCATGGCCGATGGAACTGCGCGAAACGGCCAAGGGCCCCAAGCTGTTGTTTCCACACGATTTGAGGCCGTGTGGTATTCCCGCAGGATGCTTGCAGGCACGTGATCTCGACAACGTCTTCATTGCCGGGCGCTGCATCTCGACAACGCATCGTGCCCAAGCCAGCACCCGTGTCATGGGAACCGCTCTGGCAACTGGCGAGGCGGCGGGTCGCATGGCAGCAGCTTGGTAATGGGGCAGATCTTGCCGTGAGACGTCCCATGAGGATGGGAATCCCGCCCATCGCTCACACGGAAGCGGCCAAAGTTCACCATCTAGACCTGATGGAAAAGCCCTCGACACCCCTGCATTCGCCCCTATCCTCGCGCCCCCTTATTCTACCCTTCATGAGCAAGAAAATTGTCCTCGCCTACTCCGGTGGTCTCGACACCTCCGTTCTCCTTTCCTGGATCAAAGACACCTACCAAGCCGAAGTCATCGCCTTCTGCGCCAACGTGGGTCAGGACGACGAATTGAAGGGCCTCAACGCCAAGGCCAAAAAAACCGGCGCTTCGAAAATCTACATCGATGACCTGCAGGAGGAGTTCGCCCGTGATTTCATCTACCCGATGATCCAGGCCGGAGCCATCTATGAAGGTCAGTACTTCCTCGGCACCTCCATTGCCCGCCCGCTCATCGCGAAGCGCATGGTGGAGATCGCCAAGGCCGAAGGAGCCACCGCCATCGCCCACGGTGCCACGGGCAAAGGCAACGACCAGGTCCGCTTCGAGCTCACCGCCGCCGCTTTGGCCCCCGACATCGAAATCATCGCCCCGTGGCGTGACGAGCGCTTCCGCAACGACTTCCCTGGCCGCGCCGAAATGATCGCCTACTGCGAGGAAAAGAAGATCCCCGTGCAGGCCAGCGCGAAGAAGCCCTTCTCGATGGACCGCAACCTCCTCCACATCAGCTACGAGGCCGGCATCCTAGAAGACCCATGGTTCGACGCCAGCGATCCCAAGTACAAGGACTACTTCAACGTCCTATCCGTCTTCCCAGAGAACGCTCCTGACAAAGCCGAGACCGTCATCCTTGAGTTCGACAAGGGCAACTGCGTCGCCGTGAACGGCAAGGTACTCAGCCCGCTAGGTGTCATGAAGCTCCTCAACAAGCTCGGCGGCAAACACGGCGTCGGCCGCGTTGACATGGTCGAGAACCGCTTCGTCGGCATGAAGAGTCGCGGCGTGTATGAAACCCCCGGCGGCAGCATCCTTCACTTCGCCCACCGCCAGATCGAGTCCATCACCATGGACCGCGAGGTCATGCACCTACGCGACAGCCTCATTCCCAAGTATGCGCAGCTCGTTTACAACGGCTTCTGGTATGCGCCGGAGCGTCTCGCCCTCCAGGCCCTTGTCACCGAGAGCCAGAAGAAGGTCAGCGGCACCGTCCGTGTGAAGCTCTACAAAGGCAACATCATCGCCGCCGGCCGCAAGAGCCCCTACAGCCTTTACAACCCGCAGATCGCCACCATGGAGGCCGACCCCACCAAGGCCTACAACCAGGACGACGCCACCGGCTTCATCCGCCTCAACGGCCTGCGCCTCCGCACCGGTGCGATGCGCGACAAGAAGAAGTGATCATCAGCAGCCTCGCCAAGCTCACTTCAGACACCGTGACCGCCAAGTCACGGTGTTTGTTTTTTAAGACGGCTCGCTCTCTTCCCGCAGCTTCAACCTTGGCAAATTCTTCACCTGCTCTGCATAGCGGTCGAAACGATTCGAGAGGATCCGCAGCGTGGTGGCCACAAACCTTCAAAATGCCAGTTTGGGAGGCCCCCGTGCACCGCATGGAGGAGTTCATAACACACGAATTTGCCACTCCGCAACGCAAGCGGGCAGGACCCGAAACGCCAACCAACAAACCAAGCGCAGCAAAGCACTAACTACTGCTGCCCTTACTTCTTCCCCTTGGAAGCCGCTGCGGTGAACCAATCGACGCCACCACCGCCACCGCCGAAAGGATTGCCCATGCCGCCACCGCTTCCGGAGCTGCGGAAGCCACCGCCACCGGAACGGTTTTGACCGCCTTGGCCACCGCCACCACCGCCTTGACCGATCGGCTTGCCTTGGCCGGTTTTCTTCTCGAAGTCGGGCTTCGATTTCATGCTGAGGGCGATGCGTTTGCGCGGGATGTCCACCTCGGTGACGGTGACCATGACCTTCTGCGCCACTTTGACGACCTCCGCGGCATCGCGCACGAAATGATCGGCGAGCTGGCTGACGTGCACGAGGCCGTCCTGATGCACGCCGATGTCCACAAAGGCTCCAAAGGCCGTCACGTTCGTGATGATGCCCGGCAGCTTCATGCCGACGGTGAGGTCCTTCATGTCGTTCACGCCTTCGGCGAAGCTGAAGACCTCGAACTGCTTGCGCGGGTCGCGGCCCGGCTTGGCGAGCTCGTTTATGATGTCCTGCAAGGTGGGCAGGCCGACATCGGCGCTGACATACTTTTTCAAATCGATCTTCGCGCGGAGCTCCGGCTTCTGCATCAAATCGGCGACGCCGCAGCCGAGATCGGCCGCCATTTTCTCGACGAGCGGATAGCGCTCCGGATGCACGGCGCTGGCATCGAGCGGGTTCGGCGCGTTGCGGATGCGCAGGAAGCCGGCGGCCTGCTCGAAGGCTTTTTCACCGAGCCGCGGCACTTTGAGCAGATCTTTGCGGCTGCTGAAGGCGCCGTGCTCGTTGCGGAAGGCGACGATGTTCGCGGCGTGGGCGCTGTTCAGGCCGGACACGTAGCTGAGGAGCTGCTTCGACGCGGTATTCAGCTCCACGCCGACGGCGTTCACAGTGCTGATGACCACATTGTCGAGGCTGCCCTGGAGCAGCGTCTGATCGACATCGTGCTGATACTGGCCGACGCCGATGGACTTCGGGTCGAGCTTCACGAGCTCCGCGAGCGGGTCCATGAGACGGCGGGCGATGGAAACGGAGCCGCGCACGGTGACGTCGTGATTCGGGAACTCCTCGCGGGCCACCTCGCTGGCGCTGTAGATGGACGCGCCGCTTTCATTCACCATGATCACCGGGATGGACGTCGGCACGCCGATCTTCTTCACAAACATCTCCGTCTCGCGGCTGGCGGTGCCATTGCCGATGGCGATGGCCTGGATCTTGAAGCGCTCGATCAGATTCAAGAGCAGCGTCTTCGCGTGCAGGAGGCTGTTGCCATCGCCGAGCAGGTAGATGACGTCGTTATACACAAGCTGGCCCTGCGCATCGAGCACCACGACCTTGCAACCCGTGCGGAA
This sequence comes from Prosthecobacter sp., assembly GCA_017853885.1. Classification (GTDB taxonomy): domain Bacteria; phylum Verrucomicrobiota; class Verrucomicrobiia; order Verrucomicrobiales; family Verrucomicrobiaceae; genus Prosthecobacter. The sequence goes on along the minus strand of JAFMIR010000011.1, from coordinate 2,873 downwards.
ACCGGGGTCGATGCCCAACACGCGCTTCTGACCCAGCGGCGCCGCGAGCAGCAGCTCGCGCAGATTGTCGGCGAAAACCTTCACCGCCTCGGCATCGGCCTTCTTCTTCGATTCGAGGCGAGCCTCCGTCTCCATGCTGGAGCTGAGCAGGCGCTTGTAGGCATCCTGCGCGGCCAGTTTGACCTGCGCGGAGCAGGCGTTGTTGCCCTTCACCGTGAGACGCTCGACGAGCGCGATGGCCTCCGCCTCCATGGGCTGGATGCGCATGAGCAGGAAGCCCTCTTTTTCACCGCGACGGATCGCGAGCATGCGATGCGAGGGGATGGACTTCACCGGCTCCGTCCAGTCGAAGTAATCGCGGAACTTCTGCGCCTCCGGGTCCTCTTCTTTGCCAAACATGACCTTCGACGTGACCGTGCCGCTCTCCGCGAAAAGCTTTCTCAAAGCCGCACGCACCTCCGCGGTGTCGCTGATGCGCTCCGCGATGATGTCGCGGGCACCGGCGAACGCTTCCGCGGCATCTTTGACCTTCAACTCGTCCGTCTCGGCATCGAGCTTCACGAACTTCGCCGCCTCGCCATCGAGATCGACGGCATTCGTGAGCACGTTTTGCTCGATGAAGTCCGCCAGCGGCTCCAAGCCCTTCTCCTTCGCGATGGTGGCCTTCGTGCGGCGCTTCGGACGGAACGGCGCAAAGATGTCCTCCAGCGCATTCATCGTGTCCGCCTTGTCGATCTTCGTCCGGAGCACATCCGTCATGAGCTTGCGCTCCTCCAGCGACTTCACGATCGCCGCGCGGCGGTCGTCCAGCGCCACGAGCTGGCCCATGCGCTCCTGGATGTTCTGAATCTGCACCTCGTCCAGCTCGCCCGTCGCTTCTTTGCGGTAACGCGAGATGAACGGCACCGTCGCGCCATCGGCGAGCAGCTTGGCCGTAGCGCCGACCTGGATCGGCTTGAGCTTCAGCTCTCCAGCGATGCGTTCGACGTGGGCGATGTTGATGTTCAATTCGTTGGCAGCGGACATGGTCGGGGAAAATCGAAAAGGTTTAGTTGGGCGCGTCGTGTTAGCGACGTGGTTTCACGCGGCAAGCGATAGTGCGCTGTGAAAAACTTTCGTTTGGAAGCGACTCTTGAAGCTCGCGTCTCCCGCCCGGCCGTCCATTTTGGGATTGTCAACCGAGGCCGGGCCGGGTAAAAAGCCGCAAATGTTGTTTTGGTTCCGCCACCACTGGATCATCGTGCTCATGCTGGGCATGGCCACCTGTTCCTTGAAGGCTCAAAATGATCCGAACAACACTTCCACGACCACGAACGATCCTGTCACGGGAGCGACGCTCACTTTGAGCGGCAGCAGCGGATTCTGGAACACGACCGCTCCTTACCTATCGCAAAGCGTTTGGGCAGGTTCTTTCAATGGCAGCACGCTGACGATCCCGACCTCCACGGCCGATCCGCTGGCGAGCACGGTGCTCAACACGAGCGTTTTGACGGCTGCGGGCTCCCCAAACGTTTTCATCACAGGTTCCAATTCGCTGACCGGCTCCCTGATTCGCCCCGAGACGATCACGAATACCATCTCTTATTCGCTTGTGACGGGTCCCACTTTGCCCAGCACGCCATCAACAGCGACGAATCTAACGCTTCTGACAGGCAGCCAGACTTCGACGACGTTTTCAGGCACGGTATCGCTGGTCAGCTCGGTAGCCGACAGTTCCAATTTAATGCTCAACGGCACGACGGGGCTCATCAAAACCGGAACGGGAGTCACTACCGTGACTAACTCAACAAGCATCAGTCTGGGGACCAGTCAGCAGATCACGGGCACGACCGCGGGGACCGTGACACTGCCGGATTCTTCCTCCAATCTCACCGTTTCCCAAGAAGCACTTTCTGTCACGAACAACGTGAACGTCACCGGCGGCCTCGATTTGCAGACCGGCGGCACGCTCAGGATCCAGTTCAGCGGTTCGGGCCCCAGTGCTACGAGCAATGTGCTCAATGTCGCGGGCTTCATCACGCTCAGCGGCGATCTAGCGGTCGTTCCGCCTTCCGACTTGCCTGTGGGAGGGACCTTTGTGATTCTCAATAAGACGAGTCCGGGCGCTGTCAGCGGCACCTTTGCCAGCAGGCCACAGGGCAGCATTGTTCGTGGAAACGGACGGGAGTTCATTATCAGCTACACCGGTGGCGATGGCAATGACGTCACCCTCACCGCCGTGTCGAAGCTCCAGGCATGGCGTCAGGCTCACTTTGGCACCATCGACAACAGCGGAATGGCGGCGGATACTGCCGATGCGGATGGTGACGGCATTTCGAACCTCATGGAACGCACCTGCAGCCTTGATCCGAGGGCGAGCAGCACCCTTCCGGTATCGACCGCTCTCACCGGTGCGAACATCGAATACAGCTACGTGCGCAGCGTGGCCTCCGTGCAGGCGGGAGACGTCTTCACGGTGGAATGGAACGACTCGCTCGACCCGGCCGGCTGGAGCAGCGCAGGCGTCATCCAACAGGTGCTCACAGATGATGGCACGGTGCAGTCAGTGAAGGCCTTCGTGCCCACCGGTGGCAATGGGCAGCGCTTTATCCGCCTGCGGGTCACACCTGCGTCGTAATCAGCACTCACGCTCGCTTGGAGAGCGTCCACTTCGGCACGCAGCCTTCATGCGCCTGGGTAACCGTCGCGGCGAAATCGGCGAGGTAACCGAAGGGATGCGAAACTTCGACGGGTTCGGCTTTTCGAGCGTCGAGATCGGCTTTGACGGCGATGGTGCCTTTCAAGAGGTCGAATTCGATTTCGTCATCGTCCTGAACTCTGGCGATGGGGCCGCCCAAAACGGCCTCCGGGGTGCAATGCACGCCCACCGCGCC
>JAFMIR010000034.1 GCA_017853885.1 Prosthecobacter sp. | reverse complement strand
CGTTGACGAATGGGAAAACCTCACCCTCGCTGTCGCCGCAGGTGTCCTCAGTCGTGACGAGATCACGACCCAACTGCGCACGCTGGTGAGCTGAGGCTTCAATAAACATAAGCGAACTCGTTGGAGTTGAGCAGGACGAGGCAGACATCGGCGAGCGCCCGGGTGCGGACATCGACATCGGCGGGCTGGAGGTCGGGGACGAACTCCGCGTAGGCGTGGAGCTTCTCACTGAAAGAGAACTTCTCGCCGGTGTTCTCTTCCACGGCATCGCGGCGCACTTCGAGTGGCGGTTTGGCCGGTGCGGGCGCGGTTTGGACGAGCGGAATGGTCTCCCGCCAATGGGCGAGGCAGCCACGTTTTTCCTCCGCGCTCGGCCCACGCGAAAACACGATGGCGAAGAGCCGCTCGATGGCCTGTTCATCCTCGGGCGCTTCCTTGAGCACGCGATGCGCCAGCGCGAGGGCGCGGGATTGCGTGCTCTGGCCATTGAACAAGCTGAAGACCTGCGGCGTGACGGTGCTGGCCTCGCGGCGCTCGCAGGAGAAGTCCGGCGCGGGCGCATTGAAGACCTCCAGCATCGGGTCGGTGAGGCCGCGCAGTTTCAGGGCGTAGAGTGAGCGTCGGTGGCGCTGCTCAGGCTTGGGATTGGGCACCCAGGCGGAGGCAAAGGTGCCCATGACCTGGCGCGGTTGCAGAGCGGCTTCGAGATTGATCTCAGGCCGGTTCGGGATGCCGCCGAGGGTGCGGTTCAGCTCGCCCGTGGCCGCGAGCATAGCATCCCGCAGCTCTTCCGCGCTGAGGCGGCGCGGCTGAAAGACGGCGTAGCTGGTGCCGAGCGGATCTTTCTCCCGCAGGGCCTTCAAATCCGGATGCGCGGCGCTGCGGCGATAGGCCTCCGAGGTCATGATGAGTCGGTGCAGTGCCTTGAAGCTCCAGCCGCTCTCCACAAACTGGGCCGCGAGCCAGTCCAGCAGTTCGGGGTGGGTCGGCTTTTTGCCCGTGCTGCCGAAGTTGTTCGGATTTCCCGCGAGCGGCTGGCCGAAGTGCCACATCCACACGCGATTCACGATGGCCCTCGTGGTCAGAGGATTGTCCGCGCTGGCGACCCATTCGGCGAAGGCTTTGCGACGACCTTCGATGGTGTCGGGGATGGTCGTCTTTTGCACGGATCCGAGCACGCTGAGCACGCCGGGCTTCACCTTGGTGCCGGAGGCAAAGGGATCGCCACCGGTGAGGATGCAGGTCTCTTCCAGTTCGCCCGCGGTCATCCGGTCAGAGGGCATGCGCAGTGGAGCAAAGACGGTTTTGTATTGCCGGGTGCGACCACCATACACCGCGAGAGCATAGGGTTCGTAGCGATCCAGTTCCCACCGGAGTCGCTCCAGGCCTTTTCGTGCCACTCGTTCCATGCCGAACTGTTCAGGGGTGAAACCGACCAGCTTGGGAGGGAAGTCGCCTTCCGGCACCCTGGCCTTGGTGAGCGCGTTTCGGGCGGTGGCGAACAGGTCCGAATACTTGCCGAGTTTCCTGACGGGGCCTTGCTTCGGCGTTGCGGGGTTTCGCGCGGCCTCGACGGCAGCATTCCACTGGGTCGGGTCCTTGCCGTTGTCCTTGAACCAACGCGCGGCGTTCTCCAGCAACACGGCGTCCAGCTTCGTGAGGACGGACTCATATTCCGCGAGGCTCTTTTCCAGATAGGCGCGCTCTTCGAATCCCTGCGTGTTCTCTTCTGGAAGAAAAGGCGCGGCCCGCTCCGAGAGCTGGGTTGTCGCGAACACCGCTTGAATCGAGTAGTAATCATGCGTGGGCACCGGATCGAACTTGTGATCGTGACAGCGGGCACACTGCAGCGAGTGCGCGAGGAAGGTCTCGCCCACGCTGTTTGTCACATCATCGAGGAAGCGTTGCCGCGCGATCTTCTCGACCTCCATGCCGGTCAGCTCCCACGGCCCTGTGCGCAGGAAACCCGTGGCGATGATCTTCTCAGGGTCGTTGGCGTCGATCTCATCCCCGGCGATTTGCTCCTTGATGAACTGGTTATAGGGCTTGTCGCGGTTGAAGGCGCGCACCACGTAATCGCGATAGCGCCAGGCATTGCCACGCTCGTAGTCGTTCGAGAAGCCCGACGAGTCCGCGTAGCGCGTGACATCCAGCCAATGCTGCGCCATGCGCTCGCCGTAATGCGGGGATTCGAGCAGGCGGTCGATGAGCGCCTTCACCGCCGCGTTCGCGTTCTCCGCAAAGCTGCTTTGAAATGCAACGACTTCCTCCGGTGTCGGAGGCAGCCCAGTAAGGTCAAACGAAGCGCGACGGATGAAGGTGCGAGCATCAGCCGCAGGCGCAGGCTCCAGGCCGGCAGGCATCTTCGCCGTGATGAAGTCATCCAGCGCCTTCTCGCCATTCTTCTTCGCCACTGGCAGATAAGCCCATAGCCCCTCCGGTTTGTATTTCCGATTCGCCCACTCCGGCGACAAGGCTCCGGTTGTCTTCACCGTGATGCCATCCTCGGCGGACCACTTTGCCTCGTTTGCTTTCGCAATGGTCTGCACCCGTGAATCATCCGGCCACGGCGCACCGCCCGCGATCCAGTCTTTGATCCACGCGATCTGCTCCGCATAGAGTTTGTCCGCCTCCTTCGGCGGCATCGGCTCCCAATCATCGTGCGTGCGCAGTGCGGCGAGATACAGCGGACTCTCCTCCGGCTTCCCGGCGATGAACCCAGGCTTCTCACTTTCGCCACCCTTCAGCGTGGAAGCGAGCGTCCGCATATCCAGCCCACCTTTGATTTTTGCCTCATCGTTGCCATGACAGGCGAGGCACTTCTCATGAAAGAGCGGCACGATGCGACGCACGAAGAGAAGTTCCGCCTTGTCATCCGCCGATGCGGACAGTGAAGCGGTAAGGAGAAAAAAAGGAGCGATGAGAAGTCTCATGGGATGCTCGACAGGTTCATTTTTCAGGCTCTCACCGCCACGCTGGCGCATGGAGATTCACTCACGAAGAGGCAGCAGATGCTTGGGTAGGTCGGCGATCCGCTCGCAACCGATTTGCTCCATCACCTGACGAAGCTGGCGTTTGAGCATGATCAAGGTGTGATCACCACCACGGTTACCTAGGGCACCCACACCATACATGAAGCTGCGCCCCATGAACACAAACTTTGCACCGGAAGCTAAGGCGCACGCAATGTCCGGTCCGCTTCGCACACCGCTATCCAGCATCAAGGTGGTGCGGCTGCCAAACTCGCGCTGGAGGGCGGTAAGAGAGCGGATGGTGGAGTCGCCCGCATCGAGCTGACGCCCTCCGTGGTTGGACACGATGAGGCCATCGGCACCGAGTCTAAGTGCGAGTTCGGCGTCTTCGGGGGTGACAACACCTTTGACGACGAGCTTGCCCGGCCAGCGCTCGCGGATGGCCTTGATCTTATCCGCGCTGAGGCGGCCGGAAAAGGTTCGGTTCATGAAAAGACCCAGATGTTTCATGTTCAGTCCTTTCGGAATGTAGGGCTTCATGGTCTGGAACTGCGGTGCACCTGCCGCGAGCTGACCGAAGCACCACGCCGGGCGTCTCATCATCTGCAGAACATTACGCAGCGACATGCGTGGCGGAATGGAGAGACCGTTGCGGATTTCTTTGGGCCGGTAAGCAAAGGTGGGTGTGTCGGCGAGGATCACAAGCACGGGGAAGCCAGCCGCGCTCACGCGGTTGAGAAGCTTATCCCTTAACTCATCTTCTTTGGGGTGATAAAGCTGGAACCAGGCATTGCCGCCGGTGATTTCAGCCACGGTCTCGATGCTGGCGGTGGCCACGGTGCTGAGAATGAATGGCACCTGATGTTGATGTGCGGCTTTGGAGAGGATCTCCGTGGCTCGTGGCCAGACCATGCCCTGCAATCCAATGGGTGCCACGCCGAATGGTGCCTCATAAGTTCGGCCAAACAGTTCGGTTCGCAAATTGGCACCTGCATAGTCACGCAGATACCATGGATGCAGTCGAACTTCGCGGATCTCCTCTGTATTGCGGCGAAGGTTCACTTCGGAAAAACAGCCACCTTCCAGATATTCATAGGCAAACCGCGGCACTCGCTGCCGTGCCCGCTCGCGCAGGTGCTCGATGGAGGGATACTCGGAATGAAAAGCAGCGTCTGGCTCAGGTGTGGATTTTTGGCTCATGGGGGATTGGATCGGCGGCGGTGAAGTGATGGATCTGCGCATGGATGTTTCCCACAGGCTATGCTGCACAGAGGCATGGCCGAAATACTCCTTGTGCTTCAGCCGCGGCATACAGCGATGGCCTGGATGGCGGAAGCGTGGAGGTCGTGGCTGGCGGTTCTGTGAGGTTCATCTTGAGACGCAGAAGATGGCGTTCGAGTTGAGGTTTGACCATCGTTCTTCCATAACGGAGTGTTTTTTGGCTTTTGGTATGGTAGATGAATATGGCTTCGTTTCCATTAACCTTGATGTGCTTGGGGGAAGCAAAGAACTTGGGCTTTGCACAATGTGGATGGGGTCTTGCCTATATGAACGCCATCGGTTGGATGCTGAATAGGACTGTCGATTCATGCACGATCATCCGCAGGGTTAGGAACGTTCGTTATTGGGTTCTGGGATTGGGCTGCTGGTTTAAAATGAAACTCGTCACGAAGGGCATTTTAAATACCCAGTTTACCCAAGTGCGTTGAGGGGTGGTGAACCATAATGGTGGGGATGTCAGGTGTCTGACAGACATCCTGACAATCCGCCGTGTGGCGGCCTAATCCTGAGAGGAAAGAATTCGACAGATTTGCTTGCATGGGATCGTAACTGGTATGACCTCCTACCTCTAGTCAAGCTTGTCTGCATGAAACTCATTCGAATTGGCCCGCATCATTACAACAAACGTGTTCTGCTTCTTGAGGAGCAGCGGCGCATCGATATCTCAGGATTTGGTTCGAGTCACGACGCGGGATTTCTTGGTGGCGATGGGCAAGCAGAGCCGTCTTTGCTTAAGCTCGTTGATGTGGTGAAACTTGGCATCGGGTGCCTAGCGGAATCACGTCAGCTTGCTCAGGTCTTTGCCTGGATGGCATGATGGGGCCTTGGCGGAGTTTCGTTTTGAAAGCCAGCTCCATCGACATTTCAACACACAAGCACAGTCTAGTGAAATCCTCCCTCGAATCTCAACTCAAGACCCTACTGCCTCGCGGCAGGGTTTTCACTTCAGCCGCCCAGTTGGCGGGCTATGGGGCGGATGGGTTGGGATACAAGAATCATATACCGGATGCAGTGGTGATTCCAGCGGATGCAGAGGAGTTGGTGGGTTTCATGAAGGGTGCCAAGGCTCTGCATGTGCCTGTGATCCTGCGGGGAGCCGGCACTTCGCTGTCTGGCGGACCGGTGGCGGCTCAAGGTGGGGTGATTGTTCACACATCGGCATTGAAGCGCATCCGTGAGATGAATGTAAAGGGCTTCTGGTGCGAGGTAGAGTGTGGTGTAGCGCTCAACGATTTGGATGCGGCGCTGAAACCGCATGGCGTGTTTTATCCACCGGACCCATCGAGTGGCCCTGTCTGCACGCTAGGAGGTAATGTGGCGTCGAATGCGGGTGGAGCGCATTGCTTTCGATATGGCGTCACCAGCAATTATGTTCTTGGAGTTGAAGCGGTGACTCTGGATGGCACGGTGCATCGGTTTGGTGGTCCTGCTGGTGGTCGAGGGCCTTGGCGTGAAGATTGGAAACGCTTCATGATCGGCTCCGAGGGCACGCTTGCAGCTTTCACTCGTTTTTGGCTGCGATTGCTTCCACTGCCGGAGAAGGTGTGGACCTTTCGCGCCACGTATCCCGATCTGAAAACGACCGAGGCAGCCATTCACGCGCTGGTGGCGCATACCTCCTATCCAGCCGCCATCGAAATGCTCGATCCGCGTGGCGTGGCCATGGTGGAGAGCAGTCAGATGGCCTGCGGGCTGCCAGAGGGCTCTTTTATGCTGCTAGTAGAGATCGACGGTCCTGAACCTCTTGTGAATGCGCGTGTCGAGCCTGTGGCAGAACTGTTGCGCCGGGCTGGATCAAAAGATGTGATGTTCAGTGACGAGGACGAGTTGCGCAAGAAGCTATGGAAGGCCCGCAAAGCTGCGGGCGGGCTGCTGGGCCAGTTGAGTCCCGCGTATGTGGTGCAGGATGCCGTGATCCCCAAGCGCGCTCTGGCCGAAGTGCTTCAGCTTGTGTATGATGAGGCCGATGCGGCGGGCATCCCTGCTGTGAACGTTTTCCACGCAGGGGATGGCAATTTGCATCCAAACTTTCTCTTCGATTCGAGGGTGCCTGGAGATCTGGATAAGGTCGAACTCATCAGTAAGCGCCTCATGCAGCGCGTTATTGAGGTCGGAGGGACGCTCAGCGGCGAGCATGGGATTGGCAATGACAAATCATCCTACATGCCGCTGGTGTTCGGACCGGACTCCATGCGGCTGCAGCTTGCTGTCCCCGCCTCTTTCAATCCCGCTCATCAAATGAATCCGCTCAAGGTTTTCGACAACCGCCGCTTCGCCGCATGAACGTCTTTCCTCCCATGCTGAATGAGCGGCTGTTCGTTCCCTTCCTAGATGAAGTGGATGGCACGCTCTGTTTGCCCGCCAGTGCCACCGCAGCTGAGATTGCCGCGCAAACGACGCTGTATCAGCTACGCTTTCCGCTCCTTTTGGATGAAAGTCTTCCGCTGCGAGATCAAATTACCGCCACCACCCACGCTTCAGCCTCCTGCCGTTTCGGGCCCTTTTGCGACAACATTCTCGGGATGAACTGGCGACTGCCTTCAGGCCGTATCGCTCGCATCGGTGAGCGAGTGGTGAAAACAACAACGGGCTACGACTGGCTGCGCTTCCTGCTTCATAGCGGTTCCCGTTTCGGTGAGCCTACCGATTATGTGGTGCGTCTGCGCCCCGACTGTGGCTTCACCGTCGTCGCTTTATTTGAGGGAACTTACACGGCTCTTGAAAACGGTGTTTCGCAACTCCTCCACAGCGGTTGGATGCACTGGTGGGATGCTGTGGACTTCATCACCGATGCAACAGGGTCGAAAGTGCGTGTTGTTGTACATTGTGTGCCATCCGAAGCCGCCATTTTTGTGCGGCAACTGGAACGAATCGCTTCTTCGATCCATGCGCACTTCACGCTGCATCAGCCTACATCTCCACCCTTCGATGGATTGCCAGATCTGGTGCTCAAGACCACGGTAGATCGCGTGCAGTCCCTCGCGTCTGAACTTTCTCGGGAAGTCGAACGAAGCATCGCTTTCTGCTACTGCGGCGTGTTGCATCTTTACCTGAAACCGGGGGTGAATCTGACCGAACGCATCCACGCGCTCGCACAGAAGGTTGCCCCAGAACTGCATGATATCGGAGGAGACTGGTACTCGCGTTGGCTGCCTGCCATGCCTCCCACGATCACCGAGTCTCCATGGCTTCAAACCCTGGAGCAAGCCATCCACGACACTTGCACACCATGACGCCAGCACTCCAGTCGTCCATTTCCCGGTCGAATTACTTTTCGAATTGCACTCACTGTGGCTTCTGCCTTGCGGTGTGCCCGACTTACAAACTCACGGGCGATGAAAACAACTCGCCTCGAGGCCGATTGCGCCTGTGGAGTGAAGAAGCTTCAGGACGGCTTTCGAAAGACAAGTGGACGGACTTTTACACTGAGGAGTGTGTTGGATGTCTGGCCTGTGAGACAGCCTGTCCAGCCACGGTTCCTTATGGCGAGCTCTTTGAGCAGACGCGTCACCAGCACGTTGCCAGCAATCGATTTAAGCCGAAATTACAGCTGAGGCTTGCCTCCGCCGCAGTGCAGCGACTACTGATTTTCAATTTGGCCATGTTGCCCACACGCTTGCTGCGTCGCATGGGTGCCAGAGTGCATCGCTTTCTTTTTCCCGGTCGCCCTGCCGTCTTCCAAAGCACTGCCGCTTATGCCGATGAACTCATGCAGCGACATCGTCCCACCGGGCCGCGTGTCGCTTTCCTCACGGGTTGCCTGATGGAGGCCGCGTTTCGAGAGATCAACTTCGCGACCCTTCGTGTCCTGATCGAAAACAACTGCCGGGTCATTATTCCCGAAGGCCAAGGCTGCTGCGGTGCTTTCCAAGAGCACACTGGCCTAGATGGTGTGGAAAAACTGCGCGCGCAAAACCGCCGAGCCTTTTGCTCTCTCGACGTTGATGCCATCGTTAGCAACTCCTCCGGCTGCGGATACGCTCTTGGTAAAGCTTTGCATCCGAATCAACAGGTGCGCGACGTGCTCGGGTTCCTCGGTGAGCTCGGTCCTGTGAAGCGGCAGCGTGCCAACAATGACGAGACACGAGTCTACGTCGATCTGCCCTGCCATCTCGTGCATGGGCAGAAGATGGAGGGCATCCCCACAAAGGTGCTTGATGCTACAGGTTACCACTGGGAACTCGCCCCGAATGCCAAAGATTGCTGCGGCTCCGGCGGCGTTTACAACATCCAAAAACCCGAAAACGCGCATGCCATCCTCAAGGAAAAGTCCGCTTTTCTCAATGAAGCCGAAGGGGCGCCGGTCATCCTCGCCACGTCCAATCACGTCTGCATGATGCAGTGGCACAGCGCCGGTGTCGCCGGTCTCGTCACGCGTCCCTACGAGGTGAGGCACGTCATCCAGCTTCTAGATCCAAGAGAGGAGGTGTTCTCATGAGAAGTTCTGCAGTCTTTTTTCTCTTTCTCGCTTTCACCGTCCACGCTAAGGAGCACTATCTGCTCGCGGCGGACAATCAGGTCATCGAGATTGACCGTAGTGGTAAGGTTGTCTCCATTTTAAAGTATCCCGGGCACGGTGGTATCTACGACGCCGCGCGGTTGCCAAACGGCGGCATAGCGTATTCGCACCGGGGTGGGTTGGCGGTGTTTGATGCGTCGAAAAAGCTCGTCATGGAGCACAAGGCCATCGTTGGTCCCAAAGGCGCAGAGGCGAATAGTCTCGTGGTTCTGGAGGATGGGCAAAAGTTTGCGCTTATGGATAGCGGCGTGAATCAGATCCGCGTCGTCGACCGCACCGGTAAGATGGTGAACGATACTCCGTTGCCTGATCTCAGGGACGATCCGCTGCATTTCCGTTATCGCATGATCCGCGAGGTGCCTGGCGAGAATGCTTTCTGGGTCGGGCAATACAGCCGCAACACAGTTCTGAAGGTGGAGAAAAGCTCGGGACGCGTGCTGAAGGCGATTCCACTGGATCCATTGCTCAAGCCTTCACCTACGGTGAAAAAAGCTTTTTCCACCCTCCAGGATATGGAAGGCTCGTTGTGGGTCGCTACCTCCACTGGTTGCCAGCTGTTGCAGCTGGATGCCAGTGGCCGAAAGCTTGGCTGCTGGACCACAGATGATCTCGGTCTGCGCTGCCGCTATTTGCTCGGCATGTCCCGCCTAGCCAATGGCAATCTGCTTGTCGCCTGTGGTGACTACCACCTGCAAAACCCGGAGGAAGGGCGCGATTTGCTGGCGGAGATCGACAAGGCGGGAAAAGTCGTCTGGAAACTCACGCGTGACCAACTGGTGGACCAAATCGAGGGCACTATCGACAAGAAGAGCGGTTTCGAGGAGCTGCGCATCACCAACGTCCATGTCTTTGAGACTACCGCCACGAAATCGACTGCGACAAATGCGGTCCCCAAATTTATCGACACGCACTGCATTGACTGCCACGACGACAGCGTGGCGAAGGGCGAATTTGATATCACTGCGCTGTCGTTAGATTTCAGTCATGCTGATACTCGTGTGAGATGGACGCGGGTTTTTGATGTCATTGCCAAAGGCGAGATGCCCCCACCGGAGAAGTCCAAGGTCACCGCCGAAGAACGCGGCACCATTGTCACCCAACTCAGCGCATCCCTGCTTGCCGCTGCAAAGGCTGATATGGCGAAAAACGGTCGCGGTCCGGTGCGGCGGCTTACGCGCCTAGAGTTTGAAAACAACCTTCGCATCTTGCTTGAGCTGCCGCATCTCGACATCCGCGATAAACTGCCCGAGGAACGCGACTCGCACGGCTTCACCAAGGTTTCCGCTCTGCTCGATATGTCCCGCGTGCAGATGGAAGGCTATCTTGATGCCGCGGAGACGGCTCTGCGGACAGCGATGGCGGCCCCCAAGCCACCCGCAGCGGAAGTCACACAGGTGTTTACGGGCATCGACCTTTTTCCCGCCTTGGAAACTTTTGGTGAGCGTGAGGCGATGTTCTTCGCGCGGGACAATCGCATGGTGCCCATCACTCATGCGCAGCTCAAGGAAATGACAACGGACCAGCGGCGCGATCCTAGACTCGAACTGGCGCTCTTCCGCTCTGCCACCTGGCCCTACTACGGTTATCCGCGTGGCTTCCGGGCCAGTGAAGACGGCGCGTATCGCGTGCGCTTCAAAGCGCGTGCCGTGCGCCAGGTCCGGGACTTTCGCCTCGTGCCGGCGTATGAGCCCATCGCCATGAGCTTCCGCTCCCGCCAGCCCTCCGGGCCGGATGTATCTGGCAATGTGCGTGAGACTGGTGGTTGGATGGATTTGCAGCCAGAGGTGCGCGAGTTTGAGACGACGATTCTTCTGAAGGCAGGCGAGACCTTCGAATACAGCCCCCTTGGATTGCCTGTGCCTTTTATTCGCACGGACGGTGGCTTTTTCTACGATTATCCACCGATGCCGTCGGAGGGGCACCGCGGCGTGGCGATTCAATGGCTCGAAGTGACCGGCCCTTTGCGCGAGAAAACATGGCCGCCGCCCTCGCATCGCGTTTTGTTTGATGAAATAGATCTAGGCAAAGGCACCGCAGCGGATGCTGAGAGATTGTTCCGACGTTTCGCCACCAAGGCCACCCTGCGACCCATGAGCGACGAGGCTCACGCGCCGTTTTTGAATCTCATACAGTCTAAAATGGCTGCCGGAGCTCTTTTTGCCGAGGCGATGCTCGCGGGCTATCAGGCGCTGCTTTGTTCCTCGCACTGTCTTTACCTCACCGAGCCGCGAAGAGGCACCACAGATGCCCACATTTCCATCGCAAACCGTCTCTCGCACTTCTTTTGGAACTCACGGCCTGACGATGAGCTGACGCAACTTGCCTTAAAGGGGCGTTTGCAAGACAAGGCCGTGTTGCTTGCGCAGACCGATCGTCTCATCAACGATCCGCGCTGCGAGCAGTTCGTGCGCACCTTTGCCGATGAATGGCTGGACTTGCGCAAATTGCGGCGTGACATCCCTGACGAGCGTTTGTATCCCGAGTATCGCAAGGACGACTACCTTGTGGACTCTATGGAGCGTGAGACGCAGGCCTTTCTCCGTGCGATGGTGCGCGAGAACTTGCCCGTGAGCACCGTCATCGCCTCCGATTTTACCTTCGTGAATGACCGCCTCGCCGCGCACTATGATTTGCCTCGCGTGAGTGGTTCGGCGCTTCGGCGTGTGAGCTTGCCCTCGGGCAGTCCCTATGGTGGCCTACTTACGCAGGCCGCTCTGATGAAACACACCGCGAACGGCACCACCACCTCCCCAGTACTGCGCGGTGTGTGGATCATGGAAAAACTCCTCGGCCAGCCGCCTCCACCACCTCCGAAGAGTGTGCCCGCCGTGGAGCCTGATATCCGCGGCGCCACCACCATCCGCGCCCTTTTGGCAAAACACACCGAGTCGAAAACCTGCGCCTCATGCCATGCCAAGTTTGATCCCGTGGGCTTCGCGTTGGAAAACTTCGATGTCATGGGGGCATGGCGGGATCGTTATCGCGGCATGGAGCGCGGTGAAAAAGTCACGGGTATTGATCCAGCCGGGCATCCCTACACCTACTTCGTTGGCCAGCCTGTTGATGCCTCGAGCAAACTGCCCACCGGCGAAACCTTCCACGACATTCACGAGCTGAAACGACTGCTCGTCGGCAACCCTCGTCAACTCGCCAAAAACCTTCTCGAACACCTTGTGCTGCATGCCACCGGCACGCCCGTCGGCTTCGCCGACCGTCAGGAGATCGAGCACATGCTCGACGCCTGCGCGGCAGATGGTTTTCGCGTGCGAAATTTGATTCACACGCTTGTGCATAGCCGCATTTTTATGGGTTCAGAACTTCAGCCATGAACAAACCTCACCTCTGCACTCCTTTCCCACGCCGCCGCTTTCTGCGCGGTCTGGGGGTCACTCTTGGACTCCCTTTTTTGGAACAAAACCTCACGCGGGCTGCATCGCAGAAGCCTCCTAAGCGCATGCTGCTCATTTCGAACAACCTCGGCGTGCTACCACGGCATTTCTTTCCGCAGGACAAAGGCGTGGGCTACACCCTTTCGCCCTACTTGAATGAACTCGCGACTTTCCGAAAAGACTTCACGGTTTTCAGCGGCCTCTCGCATCCTGCTGTCACAGGCGGGCATAGCACCGAGAACTGTTTCCTTACCGCTGCGCGTGATCCTACCCGCAGCGGTTTCCGCAACAGCATCTCGCTCGACCAGTTCGCGGCCGAAAAGCTCGGTCAGGAGACTCGGTTTGCCACGCTGAATTTGGGGGTGAACATCGACAAGGCGAACCGTAGCCTTTCTTGGACACGCGATGGTGTTTTGCTGCCTGCAGAGGACAGTCCTGCGGCCTTGTTCCGCAAAATGTTTCTTCAGGGAAACGATAGCGACATCGCCCGCAATCTGAAGCGCTTGAGCGAGCGTGGCAGCATTCTCGACGTCGTGCGTGATGATATGCACGGTTTTCAACGTGGCCTCGGCAGCAACGACAAAAGCCGTCTCGATCAATACCTGACATCCGTGCGCGAACTGGAGCAACGCCTCGCCCTCTCCGGTGAATGGGAGCAAAAACCCAAGCCGCAAACGCAGGCAGCCGAACCCCAGGACATCGCCGATAAAGCCAAGCTCTTCCCCAAAATCCAGCTCATGCTCGATATGGCATGCCTTGCGTTTGAGTCTGATTCTACCCGCATCATCACGCTCATGGTCGATGGCTTTGCTACGCCGCCTTTTGAGATCGATGCCAGCCAGCGCACTCGCGACGGCTACCACGGCCTCAGTCATCACGGCCAGTCGAGGGAAAAGCTGGCTGAGCTCGAAAAAGTGGATTTTCAGCAGATGCGGCATTTGCGCAACCTGCTCACAGCGCTTGCCTCTAGGCCTTCCGCTGATGGTGCACGCCTTCTAGATCAGACGATGGTACTCTATGGCAGCAATCTTGGCGACGCCAACGTCCACAATTGCACCAACCTACCCATTCTCCTCGCGGGCGGCAGCCTCAAGCACGGCCAGCATCTCGCTTTCGACTCCATTCAAAACAAGCCTCTCTGCAATCTCTTCGTCACCATGCTCCAGCAGCTTGGCATCGAAACGGAGCACTTTGTCTCTAGCTCGGGCACGATCTCCGAGATCCAAGCCTGAATCTGCAAGACTCTTCCAAGTCTTTTTACGCATCACCCGCCTAACCATGAAAGCATGCCTCATCGTCACAGCTGTTCTATTCGCAGTCTTCCGTCTGCACGCTGTTGAGCCAGTGGATCCAGGGCGTTTTGAAAAAGAAATCCTCGTTCCCGCCGCACGCGATGCCACTCAGATGGAAGTCTTGCCCGGTGGTGATGTCATCTTTGCCGAGTTCTGGGGCACGGTGAAGCAATGGAACGTGAAATCGGGTGAGGTGAGCATCCTAGGCAAGCTGCCAACCTATGCGAAGGGCGAGATCGGCCTGCTCGGCATGGCTGTGGCGCGGGATTTTGAGCGGAGCGGACATTTGTATGCGCTTTTCTGCCCGGTTGCGAAGCAGGATACGGTGCGCGTAAGCCGCTTCACGGTGAAGGACGGCAAAATATTGGTGGAGTCCGAAAGCGAGCTTCTTTCCTGGCCTTATGATACCGAGCACGTTTTTCACATGGGTGGAGCGATGTGGATGGATGGGAAGGGCGATCTCTATATCGGCAATGGTGACAATTGCCACTATGACCCAGGCTTGCCGCAGGATACGCGGCCAGATCGCAAAAACTGGGATGCCTTCCGCTCAGCGGCGAACTCGCGTGACCTGCGAGGCAAGGTGCTTCGTATACATCCAAAGCCCGAAGGCGGTTACTCCATCCCCGAGGGCAATCTCTTTGCCGACGGCAAGGACGGCCGGCCCGAGGTTTTCGCCATGGGGGTGCGTAATCCGTTCCGACTCACTGTGGATGACAAAACAGGCACGCTTTACTTTGCCGATGTCGGCCCAAACATTATGCCCGCACTGGGTGTGAAGCCGGATGGCTATGAGGAGCTCAATGCCACGCGGACCGCCGGCAACTTCGGCTGGCCGCTCTTTGTAGGGCCAAATGAAGCACTTCCGCTCTATGACTTTGCCGCAAAGAAGGAGGGCAAACGCTATGACCCGAAGTTTTCGGAAAATCTCTCGCCGCGCAACACCGGCATTCAAAAGCTGCCGCCCGCCAAACCCGCGCTCATCTGGTATTCAAGCCTGCCTTCGAAGCGTTTTCCCTCCGTTGGTAGCGGTGGTCGCACGATCATGGCTGGGCCAGTGTATCGTTACGATGCGTCAAATCCCTCCACCACCAAGCTGCCGGAGACGCTAGACGGTCGTCTCTTTATCTATGAGTGGATGCGGAATTGGATACAAACCGTGAAGCTCGATACAGAGGAGCCTGAACTCGTCCCCTTTTTGCCGGAGTCGAATCTCAGGCGGCCCATCGACATGAAGATCGGCCCCGATGGAGCGCTCTACATGATCGAGTATGGTGACCAGTGGTGGGAGAACAACGACAGCCGCATCGTGCGGATCGTCTATCACCGTGGTAATCGCACGCCCATGGCTAAGCTCACGGTCAATGAAACTGCGGGCAAACAACCGCTCATGCTAAGTTTTGATGCTGCTGCCTCACGCGATCCTGATGGAGATGGGCTGAAATTCGTTTGGTCAATCGCGGGCAGGGAATCATCTGCAGTCGATGGTCCAAGGTTCAAGCATACGTTTGAGCAGCCTGGCAGCTATGAAGTGAGCGTGACCGTCAGCGATACCAGTGGTGCGAAGAGCACGGCAAAAGAAATGATTCATGTCGGCAACGGACGACCCTCGGTGCATTTCGATTCACCCGTGCATGGTTCGTTCTTCGATTGGGGGGAGGTGATTCCCTACCAAGTGTCGGTCAAGGAGACAGATGGCGACAGCGTGCATGCCCAACTTGCCACTATGCAGACTGAGTTCCGTGGGCGCCGCTTATCTGGTGAAGCCGTAATGGATCCCGGGCTGGCCATGATGCGCTCCAGCACCTGCTTTGCCTGCCACATGGCGGACACACCTTCCGCCGGTCCTCCTTACAAGGCGGTTGCTCACAAATATAAAGACGACCCTGCTGCTGCTGAACGTCTTGCGCAGAAAGTGCTCACCGGGGGTTCTGGTGCGTGGGGGCAGCTTCCTATGCCACCACATCCACAGCACACCATAGAGCAGAGCCGCCGCATGGTTGCCTGGGTGCTCTCCCTTAAAGATGATCTTTCTAGTTTACCGCGTGCCGGTGCCATCGGCACCTTCACAGCGCCCCAGAAACCCGAGCCCGGCACACGCGTGGACGAAGGTGTGCTGATCCTAACGGCTGCCTATACAGACGACGGCAGGCAGGGGGCGCTGCCACGACTCCGTGGCGAAGCAAGCATCGTGCTGCATTCCCGCCGAAAAAAAGCTGCGCTCTACGATGAAAGTCACGGCATGGCCTATGTCGAGCACGCCTACGGCGAAAAAGCCATTGTTGGCCATTTCAAAGACGGCACCCACATTCTCTGGCGTGACCTCAACCTCACCGGCATCAAGCGTATCACCGTCCGCGCCGGATGCTTCGACTCCAAAGGCGGCACTCTCGAAATCCGCCGCGACTCCCCCAGCGGCTCCTTGCTCGCCAAGATCGAAGTGAGGCCCTCCGGTCAGGCTGACTCAGGCGAGTTCCTCTCGATACCTGCCATGCTCACGAATGCCCACGGTCTCACCGACGTGTGCGTCATCGCACGCTGCACGAACAAAAATACCGAACTCGGCCTGAACTGGATCGAGTTTCAGCCATGATTTTGAAAACCAAAAATCCTCTTATGAAACGCCATTGTCTTCTGCTGACCCTCTTATTCCTCTCCGTCGATGCCTTTGCCGATGTGCGGAAAGATGCTTTTGGAAATACACGTGAAGGCCAATCCGTCGAGTGCTACACCTTGAAGAACAAGCATGGTCTTGTTGCGAAGGTCATCACACTGGGTGGCATCATCACTGAGTTGCATGTGCCGGATCGCATCGGTAAGAACGCCGACATTGCGCTGGGTTTTGACACGTTGGCGGACTATGAAGAACACAATGGCGGTGTTTATTTCGGCTGCATTACCGGGCGTGTCGCCAACCGCATCGCAGGTGGGAAGTTTGAACTCGATGGCAAATCTTACCATCTCGACCTACATCCCAAGACCCGCTTTCACCTGCATGGCGGCCTGAAGGGCTTCAGCAAAGTCATCTGGAAAGCCGAGGTCATCAACGATGCGCGTGGGCCTGCTTTGCGCCTCAGTTATCTCAGCAAAGATGGTGATCAGGGTTTTCCAGGCAATCTGAACACCCACGTCACCTATGTGCTCACCGAGCAGAATGCGCTCGTCATCGAGTACAAGGCCACCACAGACAAAGCCACGCCCATCAACCTCACGAATCACACTTATTTTAACCTTGCCGGCGCTGGCACTGGCACTGTGCTCGATCACCGGCTTACCTTACCGGCGCAGCATTATCTCGAAACGGATGCCGACGTGGTGCCGACGGGGAAACTGCTTTCCGTCGCGGGTACGGCTTTTGATTTCACCAAGGGCGAAGTTATCGGAAGCCGCTTCAATCAGATCGCCATCGGCGGTTACGATCATGCTTTTGTTCTGTCGGATGTGCCGCTTGCACAGCCTGCCCTCGCTGCCGAGGTGCATGAGCCCCAAAGCGGTCGCGTGATGCAAATCCTTACGGATCAGCCAGGTATTCAGCTCTACACCGCCACCTACACCCCTTCACTCAAAGGCAAGGGCGGCAAGGGATATGATCGCTTCCATGGGCTCTGCCTGGAGACGCAGCATCATCCTGACTCGGTGCATCACGCTACGTTTCCCAACACAATTCTTCACCCCGGCGAAATCTATCGCACCACTACCATCCATCAGTTCACCACGCGCTGATTGACCACCGCCTCATGAGCGCTCCCACCAACGCACGCCGAATCGTCCTCTTCTTTGCCGTCACTTTGGCGATCATCACTTATGTGGACCGGGTTTGTATTTCTCAGGCTGCTCCTGCGATGCAGGCGGAACTGGGGCTCACGAAAATCGAAATGGGCTATGCCTTCACTGCTTTTGGTTGGGCTTATGCTTTGTTTGAAATCCCAGGGGGCTGGCTTGGGGATCGCATCGGACCGCGTAAGGTTTTGATGCGTGTCGTATCCATGTGGTCGGTCTTTACCATTGCGACGGGTTGGGCATGGAATCTCATGTCACTCGTGATTAGCCGCTTCTTTTTTGGAATGGGAGAAGCGGGATGTTTTCCAAACATCACCAAGGCTTTCACGAATTGGTTTCCGTCCTCCGAACGGGTCAAAGCACAGGGCGTGCTCTGGCTCAGTGCGCGCTGGGGTGGGGCCTTCACTCCTTTGCTCGTCGGTTGGATGCTCGCGGGAGGTGCTGACGGCCAAGTGGGACTTGGACTGCATTATAAGTGGGTCTTCCTCGCCTTTGGCTTTTTGGGCGTGACGTGGGCTGTCGCGTTTTACCGCTGGTTCCGCGATCATCCAAAAGATCACCCGGCGGTCAATGCGGGCGAACTGCAAGCACTCGAGGAAACGCTTTTGGACGACGATCATGCGATGCCGTGGGGCAGACTTCTCGCCTCGCGAACAGTTTGGATGTTGTGGGCGCAGTATTTTTTCATGTCTTACGCATGGTATTTTTACATCACGTGGTTCCCAACCTATCTGAAAGAAAACTTCGTCGGCCTCAGCGACATTCAGCGCGCTCTTCTGGCCTGCGTTCCGCTGTTCTTCGGCGGCATCGGCTCCATCGTTGCTGGGATGGTCTCTGCAAGACTGGATGCATGGCTTGGCAGCATCGCTCGCACACGGCGTTGGCTTGGAGTACTGGGCATGGGTGCGGCGGGAGTCATGCTGCTAGTCTCGATCCAGCTTCACACGCCATTGGCTTCCGTGCTGGCCATTGGCCTAGCAGCATTGTGCAGTGATCTTGCCATGCCTGGTGCTTGGGGAGCTTGCATGGATGTTGGCGGACGCCACACTGGCGCACTCTCCGGCAGCATGAACATGATGGGCCAGGTCGGTGGTGCCATCGCTCCTATGGCCGTGCCCATGGTGCTCGATGCCACCAATAACAGTTGGGTGGTCAACATGGCGCTTTTTGCTCTCAGTTACTTCCTTGGAGCGATCTGCTGGGCCTTCATCAATTCGGACGAACGACTCAACCCGGATATTAAAGCTAACCCCGCATACCGAATTTAAAAAGGTATCGTTTAACAGTGAGGGCGTGGTTATTTGCGAGCGTGCACAAAAAAGGGCCCATATCATGCAGCAAAGATACAGGAAAGATGGCGCCCGTTTGCATCTCAGCGAACGCCTTCTTGCCCCCGCCGCTAAGCCCAGCACACCGCTATAAGCAGAATTACATTATAAACTCGCTCAAAAAAACGCTCCAAATTAATGGGGGGCTACACAAGCCTTATTTCCATGAACACATGCAGAATTTAAAATTCAGCTAAATAAATGCGATTTATTTGCATGAAAGGCGTTCAACAAACTTACCAAAAGCACGAAATAGGGTAACCCTCTGAACTCCTAGTGGACAGATGTCTGCAAAGCTATTATTTAATTATTATGAAAATTAAATTCAATTCCTCTAACCGTCTTGGAAAAAGCAACTTCACCAATGCAGGTATGACGCTGATCGAAATCAGCCTCGTGATAGCATTAATCTTAGGACTAATTGCTGTGGTTTTTATTGGGCTTGGCAGCTATCGTCAGGGTGCCGATAAAGCAAAATGTAAAATGCAATTGGCAGCAGTGCAGAAAGCGGTTCGCTCAGCCGCAAATATGCAAAACCTCAATGTGGGTTCTACGCTTGCTTCCACCGATGTATTTGGTGCAGGCTTGCTGATGGAGACCGAACCCGCTTGCCCATCTGGTACGGGCGTTTATACTTGGGCGGGAACGGTGCCAGCAATTGGCACTCCTTATGGGAATTGCGATTTTGCTGGTAGCGGAGCTACTTCGACCCACGTCTTGGCTGCATCAGATACCACTGATTGGTAATAGATTGGCAAAAAAGCCGCCATCATTTGATGGAGACCACTTCAAGGGTCCAATGTCATGCAGGCAATTTCTGATCCCAATGAATTGCAGCAGCATGAATTATTTCATCAGGCTCGTTTGGTGGCATCGCAGACAAGTAGGTCGCATGATGCAAATTGGTATAAATCACCTGATGAGTTGTTATGGCAGTGGCATTTGTGGTTTGATGGCGGCAGGGAAGTCATCTCGGTAGTTTTTGATCGTGCATCACGTGCTTGGACCACAGGGCCACCCGTGCCATTAGTATCTCTGACTACTGACGAAGGAGTGGACGATATATTAGCTCTTCTGCTGTCCTCAGCTGAGTTCTTCCGAGAGAAGCCTAAGGCACTGGGAGTTGTTTTACACGTCGCTGACGAGTTCGGATTGGCCGAACTCGCAAAACGTTCGGAACAGTTTGGTGATGAAGGTGGGGATCTTCAGATATTGCGATATTGTTTGAGGGATGATCCCTGCGAAGTTCTTGCCAACAAAGATGTATCTCTTGAATTGAATACATGGTGTCCTTTGCCGATCACGGGGGCTTCATCAGGTGCTGACCACTGTGTTGCTGTGTCACTCTCTCGTAATAGAGAGGGTTTTTTAAAAAAACTGATCGCGGGCGGAGAGGATCGTGGTGTCCCAGTTCGGGTCTCAGTAGCGTGTGCGACTGTCGAAGCCTTTGCGGCCTTGCCTTGGCTTAAGCCCCGTTTGGATGGTGCTTTTTTGGTTGCTGTCTGCTATCATAAATTCACGGCTGTATTTGCACTCAACCAGTCTGGCGAACTGTGCGCTGTTCGAAGTTTCTCTCATCGCGCAGGCTTGTTGTATCCTTCTTCATTTGGCGATGTTCTTTGGAATATGTCCTTGGGGGCTGAAATGACCAGTCTCGACGTTTTGGTTATTTCAGATAAAAAAACTGTTTTGCAGTCAGTGGCGCAAGAATTGGAAGCTTTCTCTGCAAGTCGGCAGCAAGTGCACTTTGAGCTTCTATGCTTGGAGGATCAAGCTGCTCTTGAATTGCTTCCGGGCCACCGGCCTGAATTGATGATATATGATTCAGTCGGAGTAGAGCAGTTTCTGAAAGCGGGCCCGCCTCTAGTGCGCTCAGATACCTTCAAAGAGTTACTGACGACCTGGGCCAAACAAAATTTCATGAACACGGGGCGTTTGGATGAATTGTACCCAACTCGACAGGATCTTCGCCTCTTAAGACTATCGAAATGGTTTACCAATATGCTCCTGCTTTCGGTCGTCGGCATGTTTTTCTATGGCGTTATCTCCTTCTACGATGCGATGGGAAAGCCTTCTTGGGTTTTGACCCAAGAACAAGTGCGGCAAACCGAATCCAAACATAAAAAGCTGATTGAAGAAAAGCGCCAAATGGACCTTGCCGAAAGCTTCTTGAAGCCGCGTTCACGCGGATGGGTGAACATGGAGCTGTTGTTGCAATTGTTCCCCGAGGAGTCAGGTGTTCGTCTCGAAAGTTTCAATTACAACATTGAAACATCACGCACTGCCTCGGCGAATCCAAAGGCCGTTCAACAAACCTTCGCTGGCTTGAACCGCACGTGGAAACTGAAAGGGTTGGCTAAAGCGCAGTCACTTCAAGCTCTGAACAACCTCAATAGCCAAGAAGGCCTAAGCGAATTCTTCAAGCGGATATCTACACTTACCGGCGAGAAAGCACTCAACCCCCAACCTTCAAGACAGTTTGTCATTTCTCTCACACAAGGACGCAACGCACAGTTCAATCCTCAAGCTTCAGCAGCTGAAATTGCTAGTGAGCCTACCGTTTCTTTTCCATTTAGTTTTGAAGCAACCATTACTCAAGCCATCTCAGAAAAAGATGA
This sequence comes from Prosthecobacter sp., assembly GCA_017853885.1. Taxonomy (GTDB): domain Bacteria; phylum Verrucomicrobiota; class Verrucomicrobiia; order Verrucomicrobiales; family Verrucomicrobiaceae; genus Prosthecobacter. The sequence continues at coordinate 19,367 of JAFMIR010000034.1, read as the reverse complement.
TTTTGCACTCCCAATGGACAAAATTTTTTGATATTCTTTCTTAAACGTGAGCGCTTATACACGCCCCATCATTCGGTACGGACTTATCACTCCAGCAGCATTCAATTGCATGCTGCTCGTTGCCGTTCTCATGGGAGTTGGTGAGTTGGAAGAGACGCGAGACGCGAAAGAGCAAGCCTACAAACAACATGAATTGCGCACCAATGTAATGAAAAAACTCGAGGCGGTTATTACTCCGAACCGCAAGATGTTTGAGGATCAAAAATCCATTCTTAAGACTGAGCCGGGGCAGATTTTCACTCGCATCTTGGATGCTACTTTGCCTAAGTATCGTGATATTGAACTGGTGAGAACAGCTTTGGTGTTTCCTGGAGATCGAGGACGTCTTGGTGGTCAGGTCAAAAGTGACATGGCGCGCGTCAAGAGCAGTTTTCAAGGCGGCACTGGTCCTATGCAGGAAGTTTTATTGCAAGTGGAGTCGCTAATGCCTCAAACAATGCTTGAAGAAATGAAGATTAGCCGCAAATCAAACTTGGTATCTAAACGTGAATTTCTCGAAATGGAATTGACTCACGTCTTTTGGAAAGCGGTGGAGGGTAAAAAATGAAGCTTTTCCTTACAGCGCTGATGCTTGTTTCTACTCCTACGTGGCTAGCTCGAGCACAAAATGCGTCTTCAGCAGTTAAGCCTGTTGAATCTAAACAGCCGTTTTTATTTATTGGTAAAGCGACAGCAAATTGGCTTCCAAAATCTGAACTGTTACCTAGCGCAGAATCTATTGAGGAAAACGCAAAGCGTTTAAGTGTGCGCAAGCGCAATGTGGATCCATTTGGGCTTTCCACATTTCCTCGTGAGGAAGCAGAGCCTGTGCTCATTGATGAAACCTCGCGCGCAACAGCGAAAATAACTCTTAATCAAGCGCTTCAAACTTTAAGGCTTAATGGATTGAATCCACTTCAGAAAAGATTTCTTATCGGAGGACGATATGTGGCAGAGGGAGATGTCGTCCAGCTTTCCTACAAAGATGAAGTCTTTTGGGCCAAAGTGGTGGAAGTTGGTGCTACACAGATTCATTTCTACGATCTGCAGCGAGAAGAGTCGGGTATCTTAAAGCACGATTTTTTACCTCAGCTTAAAATCACTTCATCAAAGGAACAGTCTTCGAAGTTTGAAGCCGGTATGACGCCCGTAGAGCCCATGACCCCGAAAAAATGAAATCTAACTTCTATCTTGCCTTGTTTTTCAATGTTTGTTTTTGGTGCCGTTTGGTTGTGGCACAAGAGTTGCCTCCCTCGCAGCGGCCTAATCCAGGCGCCGGTGTATCCGATGTGAACAAACTTCTTGCTGCGGCAAAGTCGAGTAAACAGATCGATGATGGTTATTGGATCGAAAAAGCTCCAATAAATGAAGTATTTCAGTTCCTTGCTCACGAAGCTGGCTTGCAGTTTTTTTATAACAATGAACTCAATGATGTTGAGTACAATGTTACAGGGCATTTGCGGACGAATGACCCCCTTGCTCAAATGGAAGAGCTGGCAGTCATTTTCGGTTTATCACTTCATCAGCAGCAGTCCACATTGACACTGATGAATGAAGCGCAAATGGCCAAGCTTCCCATGGAAGTGATGAGCTACCAGCTGAAGTATCTTCGAGGGGCACCACTTATTCGTGACACGACGGCTACTGGTGAGTCGGCGACTTCGAGTGATAGTGAAGGCGGTAGCACGAGTTCGGATAGTGCTGGAGGAGTGACTGGTGGTGTCGTGCGATCTGATTTTGAGAAATTGAAATCGATTATTCGTCCAATGCTCACTCCCCAAAAGGGTCAAATTGAGTTTGAGGAAAAAACAAACACTCTGCTCGTAACGGATAACACAATCAGGCTTGAGCGTGTGCGCAAGTTGCTTGAACAAATTGACAAGGCAAAACCGCAGATCATGATCAATGTGCGGGTGCTGCGCATCACAAGAAGCCAAGGGCGCCAAGTAGGTGTTGACTGGAGTCGTTCGTTAGGAACTAACGGCGTTCCTATTACGACTCAACAAAGCCTAAATGCTCTTTTTAACTTACCTGACGTTAATACTGTCACGAGGTCTGGAACAACAGCAGCACCGGTGGATACTTTAAGCAGAATAAACGATGTTGGCTCAGGGCTGGTTTTTAGTGATTTGCAGGCGCAAGCGATACTTCGTGCTCTTGAGAGTGCCAACCTTGCGACCCAAGAAGCCTGCCCAACCATCATCACTGAAGATAATGAACAGGGCATTATCTCCATTGTAGATCGTTATCCAATCATCACTTCAAACATTACCAACACAGCTGCTGGACAGAACGTTACTGATCTTGTGCGTTATAAAATTGACTTACAAGATCCTAATCCAGCAGCTGAGCCGGAAAAAAGTCGGGAAATTGGTGTCACATTGACAGTTACTCCAACTGTCCTTCCAGATGGCACTGTGCGCATGAAGCTTCGGCCGCGTGTAGCGAAAATTGTAGAGCTAGTTGCAGGTCGGGGAACTAATGTGTTCCCTAGGGTTAGTGAGTCAACCGTCGAGGCGGTCAGTCGAATTCCAGCAGGCCAATCACTTTTCCTTGGGGGCTTTTTGGACTACAGCTCAAACTCAGGCAACAATAAAATTCCGTTGATTGGTTCAATCCCTCTCATTGGTAAGCTTTTTAGTTCAAACAACAAAGCACTTGATCAAGTTAGTCTCGTTTTTGTAATCACTCCCCAAGTCTACTATGCCTCAGAACTCACTGCGATGCCTGATATTAACCGACGTGTGAGAGAGTTTTCTGGAGTTCAAATGCAAGACATGGAAATGATTGATGGCCAAATCTTCAATGGGGTTTCTAAGGATAAAAAAAGTGATGAGCACACAAAAAAGCAAACCAATCAAAACAAAGAACAGAAGCGTTCATGGCTTCAGAGGATTTTTGAAAAAAAACAGGGCGTTAAAGAATGATTTGGATTCAGCTCAATGGCAACGGAGACAAGCATTTATATGAATTGTGTTATTCCTGATTTGGTTTTCCCATCAAAATCGGGAAAGGAAGATATCTTAAAAATCCTGAAGCGTGTGGCGGAAAAAACGCTTCAAATTCTTATTCAGGAAGGTGAGTTAAATGCCATTGATTCCGATGTTCTTTTTTCTGCATACGAGCATGAAGCTAACACATCATCAGGTTTCAAGACGGACTTCCTCCAACTGACAGCGCAGAATCAAGCTCAAAAAAATTCGTTGTCTGTTGAAGCGGAACTAGTCCGTTTCCAAAAAGCATTACGCAATCACTTGGTTGCTCGAGTTCACCAGTGGAGTTTTGGCCAGCTTCCAGGGCGTCAATTATCCCTTTACGATAAATGCCAAAGCCTGCGTGAGATCTGCATGACGTTGGGAGCTCCTTCGATGCTTGTGGGGGAAAGCAGTGTCATTCATGTTGCTTCAATCAATCCTGTTTCAGCTTTGGTTGCATCCGACTGGATTAATCACGAGTTGAGAAGCATTAGTCAGGAGTCAGCATTTATTTTCTGTTTTTGCACCGATTTATCGACTTGGGAAACCATGATGCATAGACATTTTAAATCATGAACCTCAATTTAGGTGTTGAATTCAACCATACAATACAACGGTTGATCATAAACCAGCTTAGAATTGCTAGCTCAAATCATGAGGCTCTTTCGGATGAATCACTGGTCCGAAAAACCTCAAAGACTAGAATGCTGGGCGCTGTAGGATGCGCTTCCGGATTGCCGGCTTTTCCGCAGATTAGAGAGATAGTGGACGTAGATTTTGCAAGCTATTGTGACCCCGTAATCATGTCACGTGGGTTTTTTGTACCCTTGAAACGCAGCAGTTCAAACCAGGTTCTGCTGGCGGTCGCTAATCCATGGGATTATCGAGCCGATGATTATTGTTCAACACGCTTTCCCGACGATGAAGTTCTAAAAATCGTTACACTTGCCTCTGAAATCTCGGCTGTTATTGAAGGGGTCACAAGTTCATCCGGACCGAGTCGAGCTGAATTGGAAGCGGTAGAAGTAGAGGAATTTTCCAATGAAACGCCTGATTTTGACGTGACATGTCACTATGAAGAGCCAGTAGCGCAGCTTGTGGCTAGCATGGTGGGTGATGCAATTAAACAGCATGCTTCAGACATTCACATCAAGACTGAAAAAAACAGCTTTCATTATTGCTTCAGAGTCGATGGTTCACTTGGTGTCAAAATTGAGACCCCCTTCAAATTGCGTGATCGTATTGATGCTTTTTTGCTTAATTTGATGCGACTAGCACCTGAAGAGCGCAGTAAACGCCCAGGTATCTCTGGACGTTTCACGGCCAGTTACTACGGGCGGGCTGTTGGGGTGCGTTACGAGCGGCATCGAACCTACAGAGGTTATCACGTGACAATGCGTCTTCTCGACAAGACGCATCTTGAGGCGCGTCTTGGGATGGGAACACTAGCTTTCGATCAAGACACATTGTTTGAACTCGAGAAGGCAATGTCAGTGCCATCCGGCATTATCGTCATGTCAGGACCAACCGGTTCAGGTAAATCAACCACGCTCAACGCGATGTTGCGTGAACTAAATCACCCCGAAGACAATCTGCTGACTTTGGAAAATCCTGTTGAAGATGAGATTCCTGGAGTGACGCATTGTGATTTGAGAGACTCCACGGAGTTCAAGCCGATGATTGCTAGCTTTATGCGATCTGATCCGGATGTCATTCTTATGGGTGAAGTGAGAGATCGTGAATCCGCCGAGTTGGCCATCGAAGCAGCCATTACGGGGCACAAAGTGCTTACCACGATTCATACGCCGCGAGCTTCCCAAATTATAGAACGCTTTCAGCAATTGGGTATGGAACGTTGGAAAATAGCGCAAACATTAAAAGCGGCTTGCGCGCAGCGATTGGTCAAGCTGCTTTGTCCAACTTGTAAGGAAAGAATCGATGGTCTTTCGGAAAGAGAAATTAGGCTTTTTCACTTGGATAACTCTTGGTTGCGTCGTTCTCTTTTTACGCATCACAAAGAGGGTTGTGCAGATTGTCATGGTCGTGGCTATGCTGGACGCACGGCTATTTTGGAAATTTTACCCATCACTCCAAAGCTCGGTGATAGGCTAGCAAAAGGTGAAATCACTCCATATGAGCTTGAATCTGAGGTGAGGCGAGAATCTGGATTGCCTTCCCTGCGTGACAATGGCTTAAAATTAATGGCTGAAGGCAAGACGGATTTAGATGCGCTGAAAAAAGTTTTAGATCTGACTTATGAAAGTTAAGCATGAATACTTTTAGAGTCACACTTAGGAACATAAAAAAACCTGAAATTTACAAGGTTTTTGAATGTGAGGCCGCTAATCGCGACCAAGCAGCGCTCTTGGCAAATAAGCCAGGTTTTCGAGTGGCTTTGGTCAAGCAATTGACAAAAGCATCTAATGCAAAAGCAAATGCGAAGAGCATTCCGCGTAAAGAGCTTATCAAACTGTTCCGTGGAGTGGCTTCAATGTTGAAAGCAAACATCAGCACTTCAGATGCATTATTGTATTATTCACAAGGCCTGCCTGATCCTGTACTTCAAGCATCATTGATGAGCATTCGTAATCGGCTTGAGTCTGGCATGCCAGTTCATGCAGCATTTGCCAAGGAGCAGATCTTCGACAGCACCATCATAACCATCATCGAAGCAGGGGCTGATTCAGGCCAGTTAGGTCAAGCATTTGGCTCTTTAGCTCGCCGCATTAAGATCGAACTTATGTTCGCCAGCAAAATGCGTTCAGCCTTGTTGGTTCCTACATTGGTGATTTTATTTCAAATTGGGCTTTTTATATACTCGCAAATCTATGTGGTAGCTCAAGTTGAGGAAACATTGAAAAGCGTGCGCCAGCAGCCGGACCAAATTTCTGCGGCTATATTTTCATTTAGTCATCTGGTGCAGAAAACATGGGTATTTTTTGTCATAGGACTTGTAGTTCTCATTGTTAGTTTACTGCGCTCAGCTGATTTCCGCCAAAAGCTTCTCGTAAAGTTGATGAAGCATTGGAAATTGCTGGGAAAACTGGTGATGAGTTTGAGGCAGAGCGCATACATAGGAACTTTGCAGATGTTGTATGCCAACGGTATAAATTTAGCACGAGCTTCTGCTTTGTCTGCACGGGTGCTAATAGGTACGCCAATGCACTCAGATTTTGTCAAAGCCTCACAAGTTTATGAATCTTCGGGTGTTCCTTTCGCGGAAGCTCTCAAGCGAAATGCTCCTCTAGATCCGCAGGTCATACATATGATCGGCATTGGTGAGAGATCGGCGTCACTACCTCAACAGCTAGAGCTTTTACGTGACATTTACGAAGAAGACACTGCTGCTGTGATGTCCGATTTTACCCAAGTCATCAACTTTGTCACTTTGGCGATGGCTGTCGTCTTAATTGGTTTCGTTTTTGCTGGTTCCATGTTGCCCATTTTTTTAATGGGACCTCGCATGATGCAGTCGGGTAACATGTGATTGGACATAGATTTATGAACCCACTCTTTTATTTCATTTTTTTCCTGCTCTTGGTCGATCGACTGCATGCTGCTGAGCCGGTTAAGTGGGTTCCTAGGCCGATACCAGGTATGACTCAACCCGATGTTATAAAGCCTATGCCTAAATCGTTAAAGGCAGCACAGTCGCAAAAGAAAAATCAGCCAGTTCCCGGTCTGCAAGACCAAGCAAGGATATTATTCATTCACCGAAAAAACACGCTTCCTGCTGAATTAACAAAAAACCCGATCACAGTACCACCTTCTTCTCAATCGGCTGAGCCTATATTAAAAATACAGCAAGAAGCGGTGAAAATCATTCCAATGTCTAAAGTGCCGAGTATTCTTTTGCCTAAGAAGTGATTTATGAAAATCCATCTAAATGATGATTATTTAAAAGCTAAAGGCTTCACTTTAGTTGAAATCAGCTTAGTCATCGGGCTTTTACTGGGCTTGGCCACTTTTGCTGGGATGAATATGTATGCGGTTCGAAAATGGCAGAAGGGCAAAGATGCAGCCGTTTCGTTGCAAGGGGTATTAGCGGCCCAAAAAGCTTATCTTTCAGATCACCCTACAGCCAGCATGGCTTCTGTGAATGTGTCACAACTTAGCCCATATCTACCGCAAGGCTGGACGGGTATGCCGGCGATTGAGGGATTAGATGATGAACTTCTTACGATTGATCATACGGTAATACCTCCGGTCTTTATGCTGAGTGGTAGTATTTACGATCCTTCTGGTAGCAGTTCGGACGGGCTTTGGGATACAGGCTATTGAAACTCTTCACTCGAATGCATGCCGAAGGCTTCATACAGATCTCCGCAGGAGCCCGCATTGGTTACACCAAAGGCATTCTCTGGAATCGTCGTGTTCATGCCTTGATAGATGTCGAGAACGAGATTCGCCTCGGATCAGGATTGCATTTGATGACAGCTCCAAATGGTTCTGGTAAAACAACGCTCCTGCGCACATTGGCGGGTCTTAGCCAACCTCTTTGCGGTGAGGTTAAAGTAAAAGGCAGTTTATGCTATATTGCCGATGAGTTGTGTTGTGACAGGGAAATTAACGTCGGCACTTTCTTCAAGTGTTGGTTTTCAGGTAAACTGATGGAGCGCGCTAATGAGCTTGCCGACACGTTGCGGTTGAGTTTGAACACCCCCATAGGCAAGCTATCCCGGGGAAATCGACAAAAAATACTTTTGATTTTTGCTGAAGTCAAAGCCACCCAAAACCGGAACAGCGTGCTGCTAATGGATGAACCGTTGACAGGATTGGATGCTGTAACACGTCAGCAGATGATAGATCTATGGCTTTCCGCATCACCCAAAACTCTCCGTCTTGTGATCACGCATGAACTGGAATCCATTCATGAAGCAAATTCTCTTTTGACCGTTGTTGATGGACGATTACGCCATGTTGGCAATCGCGAAGATCGTACATGGCTGCAAACTTATCATTCATTGCATTCATGAAATCTCTCCGAACATGGCCATTGTTTCGCCTTGCGATATCAGGGCTTGTTGTTCGCGGTAGTTGCTGGCTGCTGATGTTCGGAGCCGTTTTTTTTGCTTGGGTAGCCCCCCTTTTAACGCCTTGGCAGGAAAATCCTCAGATCCTCCAGCCTGCTCGTGCTCAGGCTGCTTGGTTTTACAGTTGGATGGCGCTTTTCACTTGGTTGCCTTTTCAGGCGTCTGCGCTTGGAAATCGTATGCGCAGAGAAGGCATGTTGGAGCATCAATATGCTGGAGGGTTTGGAAGACTGAGTTTGTGTATGCAGCTGGGAGCATCGATTTGGATTTGGATGTTTATCGTTGTCCTGCTGTCGGTTTTTTGCTGTTTGATTTTCGCCCTTCCAAAGCGGCCAGACGAAGCTCACATGTGGCTCATTCTCGTGCTTCAATACGCAGTTGTGTATATGTTGACCTCAGCCCCCTTGTTGATGCTTGCTTTATCCCTTGGCACAATCACTCATGAAATTATTGCTTTTTTAGTCCCTACTGGTCTTTTGTTTATTGGTTTTTTTGGATACTCATGGCTCGGTCCATTGTTTGGAGGTGCTGATTCCACATTATTGAAGTCGCTTTGGATAGCATTGCCACATTATCATCTGGCTGATTTAACGCCACGTTTGGTTTTTAAAATGGGGCCTTTGCCTTTCGACTCTTTTATGACAACAAGTGTCATACTGTTTGTCCAAGGCGCTTCCATCAATATCATCAGCTTATGTCTTTTTCGCACACGCTCATAAATTGGGCTGTTGCAGGCGGCTTGTGGTGGGGGTCTCATTTGATATTTTGCTTTCAGACGTCAGCTGATGATCCAAGACCCAGTGCTGCATTTGCTATTGCCGGAAGCGCTTACGGTAGTTTGGCTGCACGCCTGATTCGTGATTCGCTTCATAGTTACTGGCATGGTGGTGAGAGTTACTCAAAAATAGGCGGGGAAACGCATGAATCTTCGCGTGAATCGCCAAAATTCACGTTACGATCTGCTCATGCAAAACAAGCGCACGAATTGAGCAAAAAGATGAGTTTTAGCGGCGGTTTGTGGATTGATAGTATAGTCAATGTAGTTGACCAGCTTGAAAAAAAACGAACCAAGCGTGCAAGCAATTTGCCGCTCTCAAATGCTCACCATCGTTTTTTAGATGCTGTAGCTGACGTGCGGCTTCGTTTTGCTTATGAGTTGGATCCAGGTGATCCAACACTTTATGAAATTCTGCATTTTCATATCGTTTCGCGTTCTGATTCTTCTGTTGCTGCTCAAGTTGCCGCTGAGATGCTTGCGCAGAAAGCTATTACCTATGCATTGCATGACCAAGCAGGTTTATCTGCCGCTCTGACAGGTGCAGGTGCTGCAATAAACTTATTAAATATTCGGTTGCAACATGGGCCAACGGCAAGTCATGACCCATTGATAAAATATGACATTCAACATTTGGAGCAATGTCTTGTTAAATATGCGACTCTTCATGCAAATGCGCAAAATGAAGGATGGTGGGCAAAAATTTCAGATATTCGTCGTAAGGAGATCGAAGATCATGCGCAGATGCTGAGTCGTATTTATGATATGATTAAAAAAACCGTCTCGCGTGGTGCAAGTCGATGAGATACAATAGCTTAACTTAGCTGGTTGGAGTTGAAGACATCTTCAGAAATTTTACCGGATCTGTAAAGATTTGTCAGGCTTTGGTCCCAACGTAAATTTCCTTTATAGCGTAGTGCATCTGCTAATGAAGTTGCGCTGCCATCATAAGCTCGAATACCAGATGAAACCGCATCGCTGGTATTTTGCAGGTACTCTGTGACAAGAACGCGTCCGTTGAAGCCGGTGAGCAACCCTTGGGAAAGAACAAATGTTAATGTTTCACTCAGGCGATGCAGAATGCCGGGTTGTTGTTCTTTAGGAAAAAATTCAAGTATACGATCAATTGTTTTAACCGCTCCTCGGGTGTGCATCGTAGAAAGCACAAAATGACCTGTTTGAGCAGCTTCAATACAGGTTTCCATGGTTTCAACATCTCTTATTTCTCCAATCAGAATGATGTTTGGAGTCTTGCGTAAAACTTCTTTTAGGCCACTCTGATAAGATAAAGTATGTCTTCCAACTTCTTGCTGTGTAACTAGGGAAGGAGCGGGAATTTTTAGTCCGGCTTGGTTTGGATCGTCAATAGTATCATCGTATCGGTATTCAATAGGGTCTTCAATGGTGACGATATGCTTCGCGAAATTTCTACGAACCCAATCAAGAATAGCTGCCAGTGTGGTGGATTTGCCTGAACCGGTTGGCCCAGTTATGAGTCCTAACCCATGGCGACGTTGCACCAGTTCGCGCAGGCTGCCAGATATAATCGGTTCGATGCCAAGTGTTTCGAGTTGAGAGATTTGTGCTCGAAGGCATCGACATGTAACTCCAAGGCCTTGCTCACTAAGGTGCACTTGCACACGCATGCGCACAGGAGAGCCTAGTGCTCCCTCCTCGCAACTGAAGTCCACGACTCTGTGCTGACGTAGCGTCTGCCACATTTTTTCGACGTTGGCAGCTGTTTCGGCGGCGTTTTCTGAACAAACGTCAGCAGATTGTCTAACGAAGAGGCTTTCTGCGAGATGGGCTAAGGATTGGGTGTTTTGAATCCCAAAACTTTCTGCAATTTCCAGCCCTCGATTGGTGTGTAAATAAATCAATCTTCCAGTGCGGACCTGCACATCTGAAATCTCACGGCCGGCAAAAGCCATCGATAAGTCTCCTAACATATTGTCAATCGATGACGATGTGCTCATAGCATCTACTCCTGAGGTATTTCTTCGATAACTACAAGCCAATTCATAGGATGAATGGGGGGGAGTTCAGCAGGGCTTCGCAAAGGTTTTAAATCAGCAGAGATACTGTCAGCATGAACGGCATCATCACTTCCAGATTTCATGTCAAGAGGTTGCCATATCGAGGAACTATTTGCGGCAAGGCTGCCCAGCTGTCCATGATGTTCAATTGGCCGATTAAATCCTGTGGTGCCAACCCGTAGCTCAGCAGCATAAATGGAAAGTGGTGGATAAAAAGCGTTACTTGCAGACATTCCAGATCCGGCTGGTGGATTGGGGGCGGCAATCGCGTTTAAGTCGTCGCCAACATAGACTCTAAGCGGTGTTACGATGCTGAGACCTGTCACGTAATTGGTAAGATTCTTTCCTTGTCGAATGATAATGCACGTGTCATCAGCGGTCGGCGGACTGCTTACAGCCCGCACATTCAAAGGCGCGAGAGAAGGGTCCACACTGAAGTGAATGCTATTGTTCACACCCACACCATCTCCACCTTGCTTGATGAGCCATGCATCAAGTAATGAGGGATAAAAGGTCAGACAGGAACGATTGTTGTTGGTCAATTCGGTCTGAAATGGAACTTCTGAGCCACCCGGCTCCAAAACGGTTGGCCAGTTGCTATCTCGTTGAAGAACAACTTCACCAATATTTCCGTCTATCTTATAATAACGGATGCGGATTTGAGTTGGTGTTTGATCTTGATAACTCACCATGTCAGTAGCTTCGACTGTGATTGTGCAAAGCTGCCCTCCTGCAATGTAATTTTCAAATGCCGTCAGAGTGTTCGAGGAATGGCTGCGCTGAAGGTAATTGGAGCCCGTTGGCATAGGAAGAAAAGTGAGACGCCCCGAATTGGCTGATAGAGCCACAGGTAGCATTTCTGAACGCCGCTCTGCTTGTAAACGCTCACGCTCACCAAGGGCATCGAAGTCTGATCCTACGATCACTCCTCCCAAGTTTAGGGATGTCGTCATTTCAATGCCACTGCGGCCAGCAAGTCGTGTGGCGCCATAAGAAGATCCGGATATGCTCAGTTGCGATCCATAAACTGATCCCTCGATATTCACTGCATCAGAATTCCATGCCGTTCCATTTTGATGTGTGCCAATTGACGCAAAAGTAGAGGCTTCAATTGGCATTTGTGATGGGATTTCGTATAAAGAGAGCACATAATGACGAGCAACGCTGGTGGTCGTGTTGCCATATGTGACGGTGAATGCCCACCAATTGCGCTTGGCTACGAAAGGTTCGCCAGGAGCTGCGTACCCAAAGCGAATGTTGGGATATGGAATCAGGTTATAAGTTGGATGAATAGAGACGTCTGCGAGAAGATCTGAGGTTTGAGTGCTGTAGCGTTTTTGGCGGCTTACGATGGGTCGTTGAGAATCCGCAGTCTGCATCATTTCGTTTGCATCCAAAAGGGGGGGCACTTTACTCGCATAGGCTGGCAACGCGAAAACGTCAGAGTATCTAGTCGTGCCAGGCGTCACCTTCCCAGGTTCTCCTGTAAGCGATGTGATCCAGCTCTTCACGTTTTGTTCATTGTCGTCTCCCACATCGGCGCTAAATCGACCTTCTAAGCCCAGCTCCTGTAGAGCTTCGGAGGACAATCTTTGAGAAGAAGCAGAAAGGGCCACGGCGTCGGCGAAGATATTGCTCCATGAATAAGATTCTCCTTCCGCATAGTTCGCTTTCATGCATTTGATAGCTTTTTCCGGGAAGGTGGCAATCAAGGCACGGAGCAGGGCTTCTTCACGATGCCTGTAGTCTACTCGAAGCTGCGATTTGGCAGCTTGTTCACGATTGATGAGCGCAGTCTTGAAAAGCATCGTAAGACTCAGGGTGAACATGACGGCCAACCCTGTTACGATTGGCAGCGAAGCGTAACCCGAATCAGATGTTGGGCTGAAACGTTTCATCGGGGGCTCCCACAATAAGTTATTTCTTCGCCATTTGGACCGATGAGGGTAACTTTCAAAATGCCCTCATCAGCGCTGAAGCTTGCTCCTTGAAGATTCTGGCAGATGGTCCAAGATGTTTCAGTTCCATCGGGTTGAGGAGCATAGAACCTAAGTGATGTTTTTCCATCTTCTGTAGGTTCGGCAGCGATCATCCTCTCTTGGGTTGTTTGGATGGCAGTTTTGAAGAATAGGCACACGGCTCTTCCGTTTTGAATGATGGGATCTGCGCCCTCGAGTGCAGCATCACGACTGCCATAGACAAAGTAGTGGTCGGCCTGTTGGAAAATGCGGCCTAAAATGTTGCCAATTTGTGGAGCCTGCTGAACCAAAAAAGACTGTTTCGCCGTCATGCTCATGAAACTGAGATGCTGCTGCAGCATCAGCACAAGCACACCGCTGAGAATCACCATCAAACTCATGGCTGTAGAGACCTCAATCAAGGTGAAACCCGTGCGCTTCAAATCCTTGTTGGATGCGATGTGATTCATTCCAATCGAAGGGTTGACCGGCTTTTAACGTACTCGCGGCTACCTATGTTATAACTCAAGACAGAATGTAGGCGCCAAGCCTTGATTTGAGTCTCGGAGTTGAATTCGGATTCGGAAGTGCGGAAACGCTTCAAGCTGCCCTCAACAATTTGTCCACCTGCCAGTCTTCCGAGTGTAACAATTTGTGCAGGCACCGGTTCCGATGTGAACTCTGGCCAAGCCGATTGGGAGCCAATGAGTTCAGCTACTGGGACGCGGTTGGACAAGGCGATCTCACGGGAAAGATAGGCATCCGTCAGGGTCTGCATGATGGTCCACTGATTGCCTGATACAGCCAGCAAAGAGGCACGCATGATGATCAATGCTAGTGCTGCAGTGAGCGCCATCGCAGCGGACACTTCAATCAGCAAACTTCCGGTAGAACGGAAACGCTGCTTGAGTGTAGACTTCATTGAGAGCCCGAATTCGAGACTTCCAGCGTGCTCATCCGTCCGCGAGAAGTGATGACGCGGTCCACTTCAAATGTAACGTGATACAAGCGTTCGGCAGCTCTTCCAAAAAAGGGTGTGTGAGTGATAACCTCAAGTGTATAGATTCCATCTTGCGACGCATAGTTGGAGAGGTCATCCACTGAAATCGTTAGGCTTTGTGGAACGTTGGTGACGATTTGTGCTTGTTCTGGATTGTAGTGAGCACCGAACTTTAATTCTGTGCCGTTTACTAAATTTCCAATAGTGCCAAGAACTTGCGTTCCTTTGTATATCTGCACGTAAGTCTTGGAATCAGGGTAGAGATGATTCAATTCTACTACAAATGCAGGAATACGGTCGATAAATACTTGTCCAGGTTCGATTGTGCTGATGGCAGCTGATGCAACAGGCCAAATCTCAATCTTGGGCTGCGCGATGATTGTGTCAGGAACATTATAGGAAGCATAGCGAACCACTGTGAAAGTTTGTTCGCCATTACCAAGACTGACCGAAGGGGAAGGTAATTGGTGATAAATGGGCCCCAAACTGTAAGTTCCATTCTCCAAATTGGATTCCTCAATCTTGAATTCGGTCTGACCCAATGAGGAATAAGTCCCTGGGGCATTGTTTTTTCCTTGGACGCAAAGGTAGACATAGCGCTCCGACATGTTGGCTCCACCTGGCACCAGGCCTTGCACTTGAAGATTCACTGTGAAGGGGCGATCCGCACGAGTTCTCCTGACAAATGTGCCGCTTGCTAAATCACCTCTGGCGTAATCATCCTCCGAATCGATGGTGATCAAAGCTTGTGGGTTGTAAGCTCCTATAACCTTGGTGTCCAAGAGATAGATGTTGCTATCCCAAGCGGTGCCTCGCGCGAAGAGTTCGAAGAGAGAGCCTGATTCGCCGACAGCCAAGGATGCCGTAAAAGCCCCTCCTGCACCTGTAATAGGTGTATCGTAGATCTGTCCGGTGCTCAGGTCGGTCTGCCTCACCCAAGCTTCTGGCTGCTGTGCCAACAATAGTGTTGGCGTGATAAGAATTGAATAGAAGAATGCCTTCATGGTTTTGTGAGTGTGGCATTTTTGTTTGCTGGGGCCTTCTCTAGGATGGTTATTGGCCCCCCTTTATAAGTTGCGACAACAAGCCTATTGTCATTGGCCAAACTTTTAAGCAGCATGTCTGCTTCTTTTGCGTTGCCACGGGACAAGGATAACGATACTTCCTTGGCAGCTAGCCATTGGCTGTTTCGTTCCAGAAAACTCGGCCAAAATGTAAAGTCCCCCTTGGGTTGGCTTATGATACGGGACCTCATCTTAGCTGGGAGGTGTAAAATCGCCCCCACTGGAACAACGGTGTATTTCTCGTTGTCAGCCAAAATAATGGAATTTCTCAAAAGAGAATTTTGAGTGGAAGGCGGAATATTTGTGAGGGGCTTGGCTTTTACTTCTAAATGAGCCTTTAAACTAGGTGCTGAAGCAACTTTTTGTCGCAGAGCATCTTCAGCAATTACATCTCTTGCCTGTTGCGCACTTGAGACAGTGGCGATTCCATGGATTCCGACAAAACATAGGGTTCTTAGAACCCTTGCGCCTAGATCCGTGAATCGAGCATTCATGATAATGATCATTTATTCACGAGTGATACTCACCGTTGCGTTTGGGGTCGCGATTCCTTGGATTGCCCATTGTCCTGAGGCAAAATTCAGTGAGCCAGTAGGGGCTGGAGGATTCTTTTGGTATTCACCCAAAATATTGAAGGTTCCGTTGGGCTTATGAGCGTTCCCTTGCCCACTCCACTCTAAGTTGATTGTGATGGGCGTATTTGTTGCTTTAAAGACCACTGCAGGAGAAATGAGTAGGGTTTTCAATGGCGATGAATTGAAATCCTGAACATTTCGAAATTCAATTAGGCCAGCTCTCGCTGATGAATTTGAAGAAGTTGAAACTGTGCCTTTGAGGTGGAATTGACCTCCGTTTCCACAGGTTCCTGATGCTCCAGGTGCCCCCAAGGTATCGCCTTTAGCCTGAATGCCCGTGAAAACGAATTTATATGAGTTAGTGAGTGAATAGTTAACTTTAAACGGAACCGCAGTGGCAACGCGTGTTCCTAAAGGCACAGCCTGAGTAGGTGCTCCCAACAAAATATCTGCTTCAACCGTAGAAGCAGCCATCACCGTAATGCACAACGAGCAGAGCGTGGCAGTTGCTTTCATATATTTTTTCCCTTTCTGGATAAAGCTTACCACTTCCCGCGGGCTGTATAGAAGGTGGCTTGGGTTAACTCATTTTGTTTTTTCTGGAAAAAATGGCTAACCCGCTCGGCTTTTTATTTCATTTGTGAGGTGAGTTTTTCCTCCGTCTCGCTCCTTCTCTTTGTAAAATACCTTACCGACTAATATAATTGGCAGTCCAGACGAACGTTTTTTGCGGTTCAAGAGATATTTGCTTGAGCAACAGTTGAATCGTGATTTTCAAAATAGTTGACCAATCGTCTCATTCGTGTTTAGGGGCTTCATGGGAAGAGTCTCTGATGCCAAAGAACGTCTGATGGAAGCCATGGGTGAGCTCATCTGGACAGGCAGTTATGGAACGACCTCAGTGGATCAAATCTGCGATAGGGCAGGGGTCAAGAAAGGCAGTTTCTACCACTTTTTCGAGTCGAAAACCGAACTGGCTCTCACCGCCGTCGACTACGGCTGGGTGGAGCATCGCAAAAAGCTTGACCAGACTTTTTCGCCGGTGCTTCCTCCGCTGGAACGGATCTGGAGATGCTTCCGTGAATTTCGCGAAGAACAAGAGCAAATGAAGGAGAAGCACGGTCGCGTGCTCGGCTGCCCGATTCATTCATTGGGGGCTGAGGTGAGCACTACAGATGAGAGGATGCGTGATAAACTGCAGGAGATTCTAGCTCAGTTCATCCGCTATTATGAGAGTGCTCTTCGAGATGCGCATTTCCAAGGCATAATCGATGCCGCAGACGCCCCAGCTTTGGCCCGCATACTCTTCGCCTATGGTGAAGGATTGTTGCTGCACGCCCGCATCTGGAACGACCTCAGCCACCTCAACGAAATGGAGGCGGGAGCCCGCCGCATTCTGGGTCTCAAAGCCGAGGAGTAGATGCTTTTTGCGAACCAATTAAACCAATCGGTCAACTGAAGCCCTCCGCCTAAATGCACCTCGTGAAAGCTGCCAATCTCCTCCCCCTCGTTCTGTTTCTTGCGGCATGCGACAAACCACCCGCCGGTGGCCCTCCGGCGGTGCAGATGCCTCCGGCGCCAGTAACTGTTGCAACGGTTGAGCAGAAAGAACTCGTTGAGTGGCAGGAATTTACAGGGCGCATCGAAGCTTTGCAAACTGTCGAACTGCGCCCTCGGGTGTCCGGCTACATCACCGATGTGCACTTCAAGGCCGGGGCGCTCGTCAAGAAGGATGAAATTCTCTTCACCATCGATCAGAGGCTGTTTGAAACGAAACGGCGGGCGGCAAAGGCAGAGGTGGCTCGTGCGGAGGCGAATGCACAGGCAATGAAGCGTGAGTTTGACCGTGTTTCAGCGCTGCTGGCAGCGAAAGCCATCGCTCCTGAGCAGGCGGAGTCTCGTGAATCAATGCATAAGCAGGGGCAGGCTGCCTTGGAGGCAGCGAAAGCGGTGGAGCACAGTGCCGAGATCGAGTTTGAGCACAGCACGGTGAGGTCGCCGATCTCCGGCCGCATCAGCCGAACGCTGGCCACCACGGGAAACTTCGTCACCGCCGGCAGCACGGTGCTCACCACTATTGTGACGGTCGATCCGGTGTATGTGTATGCCGACATCGACGAGAATAGCCTGCTGAAACTCCAAGCTCTGCAACGAGACCAAAAGCTCTTCACAAATGGTGACAATCGCGTGCCGGTGGAGCTTCAGCTTTCCGACGAGAAGAGCTTCTCGCATGTAGGCCACATCGAGTCTTTCGACAATCGGCTCAATGCTAGCACTGGCAGCATGGTCCTTCGCGCCGAGTTTCCGAACAAAGACGGAAAGCTCACGCCGGGCCTGTTCGCCCGCATCCGCCTTCCGATGACAGGTAAGTATGCCGCGCTTTTGATTGATGAAAAAAGCATTCTCACCGATCAAGCGAACAAGTATGTGCTCGGTGTGGATGAATCGAAGCAGCCTGCGCTTTCGGTTTACAAGCCGGTGGTCATCGGGCCGGTCATCGACGGCAAACGCATCATCCGCAGCGGCGTCAAGCCCGGCGACAAAATCATCATCAACGGTCAGGCCCGCCTGCCGCAGCCGGGGATGCCCGTCGCACCCGTGGAGCGCGAGGCGGCGGAACAGGCTGCGGCTTCCAACGCGAAATGACGAGTGCCGAATGGCGAATGACGAACCTAGACTCGCTTCGTCATTCGGCCATTTCCTCATCCGTTCGTCATTCTGAATTCCTCATTCGTCATTTTCCTTGAACTTCTCTTCCTTCTTCATAACCCGCCCAATCTTTGCGGGCGTGCTTTCGCTCCTCATTTTCATCCTCGGGGCGATCTCGCTGTTCCAGCTTCCGATCTCCGAGTATCCGGAAGTCGCGCCGCCAACGGTGATTGTCACAGCGACCTACCCCGGCGCAAATCCAAAAACCATCGCCGAGACTGTGGCCTCTCCGCTGGAGCAGACGATCAACGGGATTGAGAACATGCTATACATGTCTTCGCAAAGCACGGCGAACGGCGTGATGACGCTGACAGTGACCTTCAAGATCGGCACGGACCTTGATCTGGCTCAAGTGCAGGTGCAAAATCGTGTCTCTCAGGTGCTACCCAAGCTTCCGGAGGAGGTGCGCCGATTCGGTGTCACTACCGTGAAGTCCTCGCCGGACATGACGCTCGTCGTTCATCTGTTCTCGCCGAACGATCGCTACGACGAAATCTACCTGCGAAACTACGCTACGCTGAATGTGAAGGATGAGCTCTCGCGTCTCGCCGGTGTTGGACAAGTAAACATCTTCGGCGGCGGCGACTACGCCATGCGTATCTGGATTGATCCCGACAAGGCCGCAGCTCGTGGCCTGACCTCCAGCGACATCGTGAGCGCCGTCCGCGAGCAAAACATTCAAGTGGCTGCGGGCACCATTGGTCAGCAGCCGGTCAATGGAGCGCCCTTCGAGCTCACGGTGAATGCCAAAGGCCGTCTTGTGAGCGAAGAGGAATTTGAGCAAATCATTGTTAAAACAGGATCGTACGGCGAAAAGCTGCGGTTGAAGGATGTGGCACGTGCGGAGATGGGATCGGGTGATTACTCGCTGCGCAGCCTCATCAACAACAAGAAAGCCGTGGGCATGGGTGTGTTCCAGCTTCCGGGTGCCAATGCGCTCGCCGTTTCTCAGGCCGTGCGTGCCCGCATGGCCGAGCTGAAGCAAAAAATGCCGGAGGGCGTCGATTACGCCATCGCCTACGACCCGACGGTTTTCGTGCGCAAATCCATCGAGGCGGTCATTCACACGCTTATCGAGGCGGTGCTGCTCGTTGTGATCGTGGTGGTCATTTTCCTGCAAACCTGGCGTGCCTCGATTATTCCGCTCGCCGCGGTGCCTGTGTCGCTCGTGGGCACCTTTGCGGTGATGCATGCGCTGGGCTT
>JAFMIR010000066.1 GCA_017853885.1 Prosthecobacter sp. | reverse complement strand
TACCAGCGGGCATTGCTGAGGCCCATCGAGTTGCGATCCGTGCGGCCACCCTCGAAGCCTTTGCTGAACTGCTCCGAATCGGAAAATCCACGGGTCTGTTGATGGCAGGAGGAGCAGGAGATCGTCTGGTTTAACGAAAGGCGTTTATCGTAGAAAAGGATGCGCCCGAGCTTCGCGCCGGCATCGCTGGTGAGATTGGTGCCGGGCATGTTATCCTGCCCCGCGATGGGATTGACGGCGAAATTGGCGGGCAGAGTGGGATTGTCGTAATCGTAAGGCGTCGCTGGTAGACTCACTGCCGTGGACAGCGTGCTGGCAATGCTGCTCTGGAGCGCGGCTGAGTAGGAAGTGCGGTAGAAAAGGCTTGTTGTGGAGGGTGCGTGGGCTGTGGTGCAATCCAAACGGCCATTGTGTACCTTGTAGCTTTGCACGTTCGTCCAGTTCAAGAGATCTGCGGAGCTTTGCAGCGTCCAGACGTGGTCGCCCGGGTCAATGATGGTGACGCGGCTAGTGTTGGCTGCCGCTCCGGGCGCAAAGGTGATCGAGGAGCCTGCGGGGAGCTGGGCCCGGGCCAGCGTAGCAGCGAAGAAAGCGAGCAGAAGAAAACGGAACTTCATGGGATGCGAGCTGGTTTTACGGGTGTCGGTTCCAGAATAGCGACACAGCTTGAAACAATCAGATGAATAAAAAGTTTTTCAGGATTTTCCCCGAACGGGGTTGAGGCATCCGCCATGCGTGCGCCTCACTTCCTCACATAAAACAGCGCCCGGTCGTGGCAGAGGAGGACGAGGTCGAGTTTGCCGTCGTTGTTGAGGTCGAGGGCGGTGTAGTCGTGGGGTTCGTTTTCGCGTCCGGATTTACCGCGGAAGTGGGGGTCGGTTTCGAAAATGCGGAAGTGCATACGGCTGGTCCATTCCTTGTTCTTCGCCTCGGGCTGGAAGAACTCGATGACGCGGCTCTTGGCGGTGTCGACCAGCGCCAGATCATCCGTATCGAGACCGGAGAAGCTGGCGGCGATCAAATCGCTCGGCTGCGTGTCTTTGAGTTCGCTGTCGAAGGTGCTCACGGTCTCAAGCTGAAGCGATTCGCCATCGAGCGGGGTGATTTGAAAGCTGCTTTTGCCGAGAAGGAGCAGGCGCTGGTTCACGAGGCGAATCCAATCGGGTGTCATCGCGGGCAACGGATGGCTGTGCTGGCTGCGATACACGCCATCGGCTCCGGCGGCGAGGTCGTAGAGCTTGCTGTGCGCGGTATCGATGAGCGTGACGCGGAGTTTTTGATCGGCGTTGCGGTTGAGCAGCGCGGTGTGGATCTCGGCGCTGGCATCCGGGGCATTGAACTGCTCCAAGATGCTCGCTTTGCCATCCGCACCGACGCGGAAGACGCGGGCGAGTTGCTCCCGGGCGATGACGAACTCGTCTTTGCCATCGCCATCGAGATCGCCGGTGGTGAGGGCTGAAGGTGTGAGCTTGCTCACAAAGGTGTCTGGAATGCCTTCGACGCGTTTGAAGGGCGTTTTAGCGTCTCCGGTGCTCAGGAGCACTTGCATGGTGCCGATGCTCGAAAACACCGCGAGATCACCTTTGCCATCTTGATTGGCATCGAGCACGCGTAGGGCGCTAACACGGCTGTTTCCGGTCAATGCGGAGAGTTCGAGGCTGGCGGTGGTCAACTTCTTTTCCTTCGCGGTGATGCTGAGGAGTTGGGGCTTCGATTTGAGCTCGATGACGGCGTGGATGGCGCCGGCGATCGTACCGATGCTGCCGCTCGCGAGCGTGAGCAGCGTCTCACCTTCCTTGGCCTGGTAAACGATCTCGGGATAGCTGAGGCGGCCTTCGTGCCATTTCGCGATGCCGATGGCCTTTTCAGTGGTGCTGAGAAGAATGAGCTCGGGCTTCGAGTCGCCATCCGCATCGGCGATTAGCATGGACTCGACGCCGCTGAGGATGGGAAACTCACGCCCTTGGCTAAAGCCGCCGTTTTTCTGGCCGCTGAAGAGCCACAGGCGGGCGCTTTTCGGTTCGGACATGATGACGTCGGCATTTCCGTCGCCGGTGAGATCACCATAGGCCACGGCACCGCCTTTGCTTTCGGTGGGCGGCATGGCATAGCGGATGGTGGAGGCGCGGTCGCTGTCTGGCTCCGCCTTCGCTTGAGTGAGACGAGCCACTTCAATCATCCCGGTTTCGTTTTGAATCCAGGCCACACCGGTCTTGCCGTCGCCTAGACGCACCGGATGCAGCCAGTGACGGCTGGCGGGGATCTCGATGCGCCATTCCTCGCCAAAGCTTTTGTCGTCCTGCTGCAGGCGGACGAGCAGCGCATCGCCCTCCGGCGCAGTGTAAAAGAGATCGGGCTTTGAGTCGGCATTCAAATCAGCGACATGCAGGCCTGCGCAGCCGCTTTCGCCGAGAGCATAGGTTTGTGGATCAGACCACTCGCCGGCCTTGTCCTTCTGCGTGAGAAGCATGAGCCGGGTATCGGTGAGCAGGGCGAGGTCGGTTTTGCCATCCGCATTCAAATCGGCGGCCGCGAGCACCTCGGTGTCCTCGGAGGTAGAATCGAGCGCGAAGTCTTTTTTCACCGTCCAGCCGCCTTTGGCGTCCTGCATGCGGAGCACGAGCTTGTCGTCATCGGTGATCGCGGCGAGGTCGGGCTTCTTGTCGCCATTCCAATCACCCACGGCGAGCGCCAAAGCGGCACGACCGATGACAAGGGGCTGCTTGTCAAAACGCGAGACTTCAAGAATCGGGTTCCAGCGATCCTCGCGGGAGGTTTTCTCCGGCTCGCTGGGCTTCACGCCATCCTTGCGTTGCAGCAGGATCTCGATGCGGGCGCGATCCGCATTGATGATGGCGATGTCGGTAAGGCCATCGCCATTGAAATCGGCGGCACGAGGGGAGCCAGTAGCCCAGTCGAGCTTCACCACCTCCGGACCATCGAAGCGGAGAGGTGTGGCGCAAAAGGCCGTCGAAGCGATGACCAAGGCGGCCCATCTGGCTGCGGCCATAGGCGTCGAAAACCTCTTCGAAAAGCGAGTGGATAGAAAAGAATGCGGCTTCACGACGAGATTAGCGAAATAGGACTGGGAGAAAGAAATCGCTGATGCGGTTACTTGGCCTCCACGGGCGTCGAGAGCATCTGCACATGAAGGGCATCGGGGTGCGAGTAACTGCCGCTCATCATGGTGCCGAAGTATTTTTGGAAGGTGGCATCGGAGGGGCGGTTTTTGGAATCCACAAACTTCGCGAGGGCATCACCTGCGGCCTTGGCGGTGGTATCACCGCTCTGGGCAGGACCTTTGCCGGGGCCTTTTTTCTTTGGAGTGGCTTTTTGTTGGGTGGCCGCCTGCTTCGAAACCATCTCCATGGCGTTAAAGATGAGGCTGATCATCTTGCTGGAATCGGTGACACCGAGGCCGTTAAAGCCCTTCGGCAGAAGGGCGAGCTGGGATTGGGCGCGAGGCGTCTCCCAGATGGAGGTGCCGGAGGGATCCTTCATGCGAGCGAGCACCTTGCGGAGGGCATTGAGGCTGCCACTACCAATCAGGAAATGCTTGCCGGTGTTGACGTAGGCAATCTCGGGCACAGCCGAGTCACCGCCGCCCGCGGCACCTGTCTTGAGCGTGTAGAGCTTGTAGCCAAGGTAATCGCTCTCATCGAAGGCGGCGAAGCCCATGCCGCCCATGGCGTTTTGGATACCTTTAAGGGCGGCACCGAGCTTGTCGGCATTTTTGATTTTCAGGCCCATGACATCGCTCTGCGTCTTTCCATCGCTGTCGCTGACCTGAAAGTTTTGACCGTCGAGACTCGCAAAAAAGTCATCGCGGATCTTAAAGCCGTTTTGCTGCTCGAAGCCGGCAAGATACATGTTCGCCATCATGCCCATTTGTGGGCTGAGCTTGGTGACCATGCCCATGAGGCCGTCATACATCTTGAGCCACTCGACGGTGGAAACTTGTGCGCTGGCCACATCATCGGCGATGAAGGCGGGCAACTCGACCTCCTTGGCGCTGCTCGAAACCCAAGAGAGGATGCCGGCAGGCTTTTCGGGATGGAAAAAGAGCACGTCCGAGCGAGAGCGATCATCGGCGAAGTCCATGGTGATGGCGAAACCTTGGAATTCATGCATTCCGATGGCCTGTAAGATCTGCTCTGGCTTGAGATCTCCCATTGGATTTGGAGCAGCGTTTTTCGCGTCGCCCGCTTTTTTTTCCATGCTAGAAAAGGCTTTCATCGCCAAATCAAGGATGCGGGTGCCGTTGAGGTAGAACGTCACATCCGCCACGCCCTCACGGAGCTGGGCGAGACGCTCTAGGTGGCCGCGCACCTCATCGCCTGCCTCACCGCTGCCGGATTTTACCGCTCCAATCATGTATTCCATGAGCCTGCGGTTGGTGGCCTCAATCATAACGCCCTCAACGAAACAAAACGCATCCACCCACGGCGCATCCGCCTCCTCGGAATCGGTAGCGATGCTCACGCTGATGCCAGCGATGTCGACGTTGCTCTCCTTGAGGCCGGGATGTTGTTTTTTCTTGAGGTGTTCGCGATGCTTGCGCTTTTGATCTTGGTGCCGGGACTGGTTCTGCGAGGCCTCGCTAAGGCCGATGAAGGGGATGGATTTTGTTTTCTCCATCTCTGCGGCGTCACTCAGCACAAAGAAGGCGACGGCGGGGCCGGTCTCATCTTTCAGCGTTTCATAGAGGCTGGTGCCATAGATGCTCTTGAAGTAGCTGTCCCACGGCATCTCGCCGTTTTCCTTCATCGGCTCGAGCCAGCGCTTCGTCTCCTCGTCCTGCATGAAGTGGCCGAAGGCGCTCTTGTCCCAGTCGGTGAGCAGCTCCGGCATGTTTTTAAAGGCAAGAAGGCCGACGGTGTCCTTCGGCATGAGGTGGATCCATTGTTCGACTTTGTCCGCTGCAAAGGCGGGAAGCGCGAGCAGAAGGCTGGTAATAAGAAGCAGGGGTGTTTTCATAGGGAAGGGTGTTTTCGTCATTCCGCCGCAGGTGGAGGGAGATAGCGGAAGCCGGCGTTGGGATTGCGGGGATCGAAGGCGAAGGCTTCGCGGTTCTTGAGGAACAGCTTCAGCATGTTCGCCGGGATAGAAAAGCCGAGGCCTTCGACGCCGACGCCGGCGGCTTTCATGTTGTTCACGCCGACGACCTCGCCTTTGAGATTGAAGAGGGGGCCGCCAGAGTTGCCGGGATTGATTTGTGTCGTGCTTTGAATGTACCATCGGCCGCTGTTTTCACGGGCACGGATGCTGACGATGCCCTGCGACACGCTGCGCTCCAATCCAAGCGGGCTGCCGATGGCGAAGACCTGCTGGCCTTGCGTGAGCGCATCGGAATCGCCGATGGGGACGAAGGACAGGCTCTTCGCCGACGCCTCGTCGTCGATTTGAAGGATGGCGAGGTCGAGGTAGCCGTTCATGGCAACGATCTTCACCTTCGTGAACGACTGCTTCTCCAGTCCGCCCTGCTTCTTTTTGTAAACGAGCACCGTGATCTCCCGCTCGCCGGCGATGACGTGTTGGTTGGTGATGACATGGCCCATCTTGTTGATGATGAAGCCGGAGCCAAGGCCAGAAGCCGTTTGAATCTGCACGACAGCCTCAGCGACGCGTTGGACGTTCTTTTCGACCGTCATCCCTGCTCGGCCCGGCTCGACGAAGTACATATCCTCGCTTTGCGCGGTGGCTTTCGGGGCGTCGATCGGCTTAGGGGACTCCCTTTCGATACGAGCGATGTCGGCGCGTGGTAGCGAGAGGATCGTGGAGCCGAGGTCGAGCACAAGGGCGTCCTCACGTTCCTTTAGCAATTCCGCGCGGAGCTCGGAGCCATTTTTGAGCACTACGAGCATCGTCTCCGCCGCCGGAACAGCCATGACAAGCATGCCAGAGGCCGCGAGCGGTAAGAGAAAGGTCTGGGGAAACTTCACAGCGAGAAGTTACGCAGCTGCACGAAGAGAGACGAGCACTTTTTGATCCGTTTTGGCCCCGTGAGACCTGCGGTGGAGCGGCATGCCTCGATCCGGAATGCCGCTTGCCAAGCCAGAAACCGCCCTCATATTCGCGCCCCTTTTCCCCTCCCCTCTTATGTTGATCGGCATTCTCACGGTGGTCGAAGTTCTCGTCTGCCTCCTTCTCATCCTCATTGTTCTCATGCAGCGCCCGCGGCAAGAAGGCCTCGGAGCTTCCTTCGGTGATTCCATGACCAGCCAAGTGTGGGGTGCGCAGACCACAAACGTCCTCCAAAAGTTCACCGTCTATCTCGCCGTGCTGCTTTTTGCTCTCACGTTGGCCCTCGCCGTGTTGACCGCACGCGAACAGGCCCCGGAGAAGTCTAAGCTCTTCGGTGACAAGCCCGCCGAGCCACCGCCCGCACCTGCAGCACCGGCGACTCCTGGCCCCATCTCCGCGACCCCAGCTCCTGCTGCGGCTCCCGCCATACCTGCTCCAAGCCCGGCCGCAGCTCCTAAGGCCGACGAAAAGAAAGCCGAAGCCCCCAAGGCTGACGCCCCGAAAGCGCCTGCGACTCCCGCTCCTACCGCCGAAGCTCCAAAGCCCACCGCCGCTCCCGCGACGCCCCCGGCACCCGCACCCGCACCCGCACCCGCACCCGCACCTGCTCCGACTGCTCCCGCCACCCCGGCCCAGCCGAAGTAAGCGGCGCCTCAAGCACCCATCTCCGAGAGGAAGGCCCCACGCCTTCCTCTTTTTGTAATCCCCCATCACTCCCGTTCTCCAAAACTCCACCTCCGTTCTCATGTCTGTCTCCATCACTGTCGATTACACAGGCGATCTCCGCTGCCAGGCCACCCACGGCCCCTCGAAGAACACCCTCATCACGGACGCTCCCGTCGATAACTGCGGCAAGGGCGAGTCTTTCTCTCCCACCGACCTCGTCGCCACCGCGCTCGCCTCCTGCATGGCCACCGTTATCGGCATCAAGGCGCAGCAGAAGCAGCTCGATGTCACTGGCATGAAGGTCAGCGTCGAAAAGCACATGAGCGAGGACAGCCCGCGCCGCATCGTGCGCCTGCCCATCACCATCGAGATCCCGCTGCCGGCCGATCATCCCGAGCGCAAGCTCCTCGAAGCCACCGCCCTCGGGTGCCCCGTCCACCACAGCGTTCACCCGGACATCGACAAGCCGGTGACTTTCATCTGGAAGGCGTGAATCGTCGAACGCGGTTTAGGACACCAGCTCGATCCGGCTCGTGCCTCCGGCTCCACGAATGACACGCACCTGCGTCGTCAGCCGCTCCTTGAGCAAATCGACATGCGAGATGAGCCCGATGGTCTTCCCCCGGGATCGTAAGTTTTCCAGCGCACTTAGAGCCACCTCCAGCGTCTCCGAATCCAGCGTTCCAAAACCTTCATCAATGAAGAGCGAGTCGATCGGATGATGCCGGCTCGCCAGTTCGCTCAGCCCTAAAGCGAGCGCGAGACTCGCGAGAAAACTCTCGCCACCGGACAAGCTCTCCATCGGTCGATCCACGTTCGCTTGATACAAATCCACGATGCGCAGGTCGAGCTCATCCCCTTCTGCCGCCATCAGTCGATAACGCTCTGCCAGCACTTGGAGATGCTTATTCGCCAGACCAATGAGCTGCCGCAGCGTAAGCGACTGCGCGAAGCGTGAGAACTTCGCGCCATCCGCCGAGCCGATCAGCTCCTTCAGCCGCCCCCAGCGCAGCGCCTCGGCTTCCGCCGCCTGCAATTCCGCTCCACCGGCCTCGCGACGCTTCTTCGCGTCGTCGTCATTTTTGAGCTGCTGCTCCAGCGAGCCAAGTTCCGTGCGTTTGGTCGCAAAGGCCTCGCCGAGCTGCTTCGTGGTCGCTTCGAGCTCGCTCAAGGCCGCCGCATTCAGCACACTCTGTCCCTCGAACGGCTTCCGACGCGTCTCGAGCTGCTCCAGCTTCGCCAAGTTGGCCGCGAGCTGCGTTTGCAGTGCGTTCAGCTTCGTCTCCGCGTCACGCAGCGCCTTCTCTGCCGATGAAACGCGGCCTTCATGCTCCTGCCGATCCTCCGCCAACGTCTTGCCGCCGAGCAGTGCGTTCAACTGCCCCTTCAACGCATCGGCTTGGGTTCGCAGCGAAACGCCTTCGGCTTTCAGCTCATCCAGCCGCTTCGTTTTCGCCAACTCATCCGCCTTCGCGAGCTGCACATCCCCTTCAAATTTCTGGCGCTCGCTGCGTTGCTGCGCGGCCTCCTGCTGATGCTTCGTGAAGGTGCTCGAGCGCTTCTCCAAGGCATCGAGCACCTGCTCCATTTGGAGTGGCGACGATTCGTCGCCCAGACCCTCTTTGGATAGGCAAGGACTCGTCGCCACTCCATGTTTCGCACGCTCCTCGACCTCCAGTGCACTCACATCCGTCACCTCCATCTCTCCAAGTGCCTTCCGCACCTCCGCCGCTTGCTTCTTCTCCGCGCTAAGTTCCGCCTCGAGCTTCGCCAACTCACGCTCCAGTGCTGACAGCGCTCGCTGAGCCTGCTCATGCTGCTTCTCCAAGCCCACCAGCAGCTTCCGCGCGGTTTGCAGTTGCGATTCAAAGCTCGTCTCAGCGCTCGCGAAAGGATGTTCCGTGGCTCCACACAACAAACAAGGTTCTCCGGCCTTCAAATCATGCCGATGCTCATCAAAACCCGCCATCAGCTCTGACTTCCGCACGATCTCGCGCTGCCCCTCGATCTTCTCCGCGAGCCGTTTTTGCTCCTCACGATCCTTCTCGGCTTTTGCGAGGCTTTCAGCGACTTTTTTCGTCCAAACAGCCGTTTGAGCCTGAGAATCGCCAAGACGCTTTTTCAGGGCTTCCGCCTCCGCATGACGCTTCCGACCCTCGGTCAGCTTTTCATGCGCCACTCGCCACTCGCGCACGGCGATGCGAAGTTTCGGCAATTGCTCGCCCAGCTCGGCATCGGCAGCGTGCTGCTTCAACCACGCTTTGAGTTCATCCGTCGCCTTGTCGTGAGCCTCCAAGGCTTTCAATGCAGCTCCACTGCGAGCAACCGCTTCCTTTTTATCTTTGTCCCATATTCCATAAGTCGTTCGACTTTCCGCGAGCTGCTTTTCGAGTTGCTCACTCTGCGCCGCGAGACCTGCCGCCTGTTCCCACACGGGCTCGCGCTTCTTGCGTTGGGCTTTGGCCTCTTCCGCGATGCCTTTTGCCTTCGAAAACTCCTCCATGGCGGTGGATTGCGAGCTTTGGAACTGCTTCACGCCTTCACCGAGCTTTGTGATCTCCGCCACGATGGTCGCGTGCTCGCGTTGCGCGTGGAGGTACTGCGTCGCATCTTGACTTTCGAGCTGCAAACGTGCGGCGGTGGTCTGCGCCTCAGCAAACGAAGTTTCCAGCCGTTGCCTCGCCTCATCATCGAGCACCGACACGGCGCCGAGCGAGACTTTGAGCCGCTGCACCTGCTCGTCCTTCGCTTTGTAGGTCTCAAAGGCCAGTTTCGACAGTTCCGTGTAGATCTCCGTGCCAGTGATCTTTTCCATCAGCTCGGCGCGCTCGTTCGGCTTCGCCTTCAAGAACGCCGCGAACTGCCCCTGCGCCAGCAGTACGGAGCGTAGGAAGCGCTGCGCATCGAGCCCCGTGCGTTCCTCGATGAGGCGATCCATCTCCGCCGACTTCTCCGCGAGGATCTCACCCGTCACCGCATTCGCCAGGCGACGCTCGACGGGCTGCAGCTTGCCATCCGCCTTGCCGCGTGCGCGACGCAGCCGCCAGGTGGCGCGGAGTTTTTCGCCCTTCGTTTCAAAGTCCACCTCGGCGAGACATTCGGCCGTGTGGCGGCTCATCATCTCATCCGCCTTGTCATTGCCGTAACGCGCCGCGCGGCCATACAGCGCCAGCGTCATCGCATCCAGCAGCGTCGATTTCCCCGCGCCCGTCGGCCCCGTGATGAGAAACACCCCCGCCGCGCTCAACGCCCCCTCATCAAATCGCACCTCATGCGCCCCGCTGAGCGAGTTGAGGTTCTGAAGTCGGACGGCGAGGAGGCGCATGGGGCGAAGTAGCCTGATGTGACGATCAAGGCCAGCGTCAACTGTGCCCCCATGCGAGCCGGAGGCTCAAAAGAGATTAGCCGGTGGTGGTGACTGTGACTTATTGGTCATCTCGTCACATTCCGCTCCCTCAACGCCAGCAGCTCATCAAACACGGCCCCGAGTTCCTCGCCTTCAAGCTGTTTTTCTTGGAGGAGTTCGCGAAAGACATCGCGGGGCTGGAGATCGTGGAGGGCGGGGCCGGTGGGTTGCCAAGGAGTGGCAGCGATGGTGGGGAGGTCGGCGAGGACTTTGAGTACGTCGAAACGATCGGCGGTGGCTTCGCGGACGTGGCGGTCGAGATCGGGTTCGGGGGCGTTGAGCTTCACAGTGATCTCCGCCCAACTCCCGGCGGGCACGGTTTGAAGATCGGCGGCCAGCGTGGCACGGTCCACAGTGGCGCGGATGAGCTGGCGTGTGGTCGGAATAGCGAGCGTTTCGATGTTCATGCCCTGCGTATCGAGCACGACGACGGATTTCTTGTCCGCTGCCTCAGAGAAGCTCAACGCGATGGGGGAGCCGCTGTAGCGGATGGTTTTGAGGCTGGCGACTTTTTGCGGGCGATGCAGGTGGCCGAGGGCGGTGTAGTCGAAGCCATTGAAGAGATCTGCGCCGACGGCACCGAGGTTGCCGATGTGGATGTCGCGTTCGCTGTCGCTGGTGGTGGCGCCAAGGACGGTGAGGTGGCCCATCGCGATGACAGGGCGGCCCTGCGCGAGGTGGCGGCACGCGGCGAGCTGCGCGGCGTAGTGGGCGCGGATGGCAGCGCGGAGCTGCTCGTGCACGGCGGTGATGGTTTCACCGGCGGTGGCTTGGCGGAGATCGCGTTCGCGTAAAAATGGCACGGCGGCAACGACAGCTCCGCCGAGATCGACGACGTTGCTTTCGCCCGCGTGGCCAAAGACATGCACATCAAAACGCTTCAGCAACTCACGCGGAGCGTTGAGGTGGGAGGCGGAGTCGTGATTACCGCCGGTGATGATCGCTTTGACTGTCTTCAGATCGGCGAGGCGCTTCAAAAAGTCGAAATACAGCGCGACGGCATCCTGCGGCGGATTCGCGGCATCAAAGACATCGCCACTGACGAGCAGCGCGTCGATTTTCGCGCTGCGGAGCGTATCGAGGAGCCCGTCGAGGAAGGCGGCATGCTCCGGCAGACGATCACGCTCGACGAGTCGAGCGCCGAGATGCCAGTCTGCGGTGTGAAGGATGCGCATGAAGTGCATGGTGTAGACGGGGAGCGCGGAGAGAAAAGAACGAGTGATGGACTTTTGAAGAAATGATGTTGGCCGGAAGGGAGAAAAGAAGCCAGCTTTCCGGACTTTGTCCGCCGAACTCCCGTCCTACTCTGCCCGATCTGTGACATCACCACCATGGTGGTTATGGCCGCATGTGCTGAGCCTGGAGGCACCGCTGGTGGCGGTGCTGTGGCAGATGGGTCTCGCAAAGGCACACGGGCTGCATTTGATGCCGATGGTGCATGCGGGCCTGGGGCTGGTGGTGTGGATCATTTATGTGCTCGACCGGCTGTGGGATACGTTTCGCCAGCCAAAGGCCGAGCTGGATGTACGGCATGCGTTTTACCGGCGTCATCGCATGCTTTTCACGGTGCTCATTCTGCCACTGGCACTGGCCGCGGCGGGATGGATCGCGCTGAGGGAGATCCCGGAGGGCATGCTGTGGCAGGCGGTGAGCCTAGCGGTGTTTGTGGCGCTGTATTTCTTGGTCTATGTGGCGCGGCTGGCCCCGGCGCTGATGCCGCAACCGCATGCGGCGGCACTGCTGTTTGCGCTGGGATGTACGACGAGCATTCGCTTCTTCTCGATGCCGGAGACCTGGACGGACCCGCTGTTGGAATGCGCGATGCTGACGCTGCTGTTCCTCGCGAACCTCAGCGCCCTCGCTGCGAAGGAAGAAGAAGATGCCGGTAAGCCTGCTCACTGGCACGCGGCACATCCCACGCTACTCGGCGGCAACCTACTGGTGATGGTGGCGGTTCTATACTACATCCAAAAAGGCAGCTTCGATGCTGTGCTGTTAACGCCATCTATCGCCGTGTTTGCCGGTTTGGCCCTCATGACGATCCTGCATCGCGTTCGTAGGAAACTGAACATCGAGCAGCATCGCGTGTTGGCGGATCTGGCCATGGTTTTGCCGCTGCCGGTGATATGGATGTGAAACAGGCGCACCATGTTTGCCTGAGCGATAGAACGGCCAAGCGGTTGAAATGAAAAAAGGCCGGATACGCCAACCAAGCGCATCCGGCCGTACATGGCCCAACCTACACGGAAGATGGATCAGAAGTT
>JAFMIR010000101.1 GCA_017853885.1 Prosthecobacter sp. | reverse complement strand
GGCGCTTTGATCCACGTCGCGGGCTCTGGCAAAGGCATGTTCAACCATCGCTTCCGCATGAGCACGGAGTATGGCACGCAGCACGAGGGCCATCTCTCCGGCAGCGAGTTCTTCCCGCTCGCCCCATTGCCGCAGACCGATCCCGTCACCGGTGATTCCGGCGGCTCGCTCGCCCGTTCGCGGAAATCCGGCCACACGCCACGCATCCTTTTCACACAAACCTCCACTGAATACTGGAGCCGCGGCACCTCGCTGCTGCACACCGATGTGGAAGGCAAATCCGACCTCAACTTGCCCGACGACGTGCGTGTGTATCTCGTGGCCGGCGCGCAGCATCTCGGCAAGAGCGACGGCACACCCGGCATCTGCCAGCAGCCGCGCAACACGCTCGATGATCGCGGCCCCGTGCTGCGTGCGATGCTCATGCATCTCGTCGAGTGGGTGAAAAACGGAAAAGCCCCGCCGGCGAGCCGTCACCCGCGTCTCGCCGATGAAACGCTCGTGACCTTCGACACATGGAAATCGCAGTTTCCGAAGATTCCCGGCCACAAACTGCCCACCCATGCCTACCAGCCTCCACGACTCGATTTCGGCCCGCGTTTTAACCTCGAAGGCATCGCCGACCTCATCCCGCCGAAGATGGGAAAGCCCTTCAAGACACTTTTGCCTGCCGTGAACGCCGACGGCAATGAAACCAGCGGTATCGTGCTCCCCGAAGTCGCCGTCCCTCTGGGCACCTACACCGGCTGGAACCTCCGCTCCCCTCAAGCCGGCGCTGAAACCATGCTCTCACCGCTCGATGGCATGTTCATCCCCTTCGCCAAGACCCAAGCCGAACGCGAAAAGACCGGCGACCCGCGTCTCTCCCTCGAAGAACGCTACCCCACGCAGGCCGAGTATCTCTCGCGCCTCACCAATGCCGCGAAGAAGCTCCAGGCGGACGGCTTTCTGCTCGATGAGGATGTCACGAGGATCATCGAACGTGCGTCAGCAAAATAGATCACACGCGTCGCAGCGGCTGGGAGAAGATCATGTCCACGATGGGAATCGGGGTGCGCAGCGCAGGATCGGTGCTGGCAAAGGCGGGACCGCGCAGGGCTTTTTGATCGTGAATCTGCGAGATGTCATGCACATGCATGCCGCGCAGCATTTCGGCGGTGAGCGGCTGGCCGCGTTGATGCGTCTGCGGATAGGCGAAGGCTTCCACGCGCACAAAAGCGGCCTCAAGCCGGCCGTTTGCGTCGCGTTTCAGCGGAAACGCGGCCTCGGCGGCGTCCACAATGCTGGCGATGCCTTGATCGGTGATGAAGCGGATCTGAACGTTCGGGCGCTTTGGGTCGTTGCCGGAGACGGAGATATGCAAAGCGTCGTCTTTTACGATGATGCGGCTAAAGCGAAAACTGCTGCGATCATACGGCGCGATGACTTCACCGGTCTCGCTGGCGGCGAGTGAGGCGACGGAGCCGAAGAAGGTGCCACGGCGGTAAGCACGCAAAGCTGCTGCCTCACGCTCGGTGGCGGTCAAGGCATCGAGCTTGGGCACAAGCAGCACGTTGCGACCGCGACCGTAGGTGTTGTGATCTTTGACAAAGAACCCCCAGCAGCGCCGCCCAGTGCGCAGGATGTCATCCCAGATTTGGTAGAAGTGCAGGCTGGGCTCACCGCTGTGATCGTAGAAGCCGCGGCTGGAGCCAAAGCCGGAGGTGAGTTGGTTCCACACCTCGAT
Organism: Prosthecobacter sp.; assembly: GCA_017853885.1. Taxonomy (GTDB): domain Bacteria; phylum Verrucomicrobiota; class Verrucomicrobiia; order Verrucomicrobiales; family Verrucomicrobiaceae; genus Prosthecobacter. The sequence goes on along the minus strand of JAFMIR010000101.1, from coordinate 1,109 downwards.
GCCGAGCACGCGCGGATCGAAGTCGAGCATCGGCAGGTAGTCGGCGAGCTTGCCGGTCGGATGATTCAGCGTCATGCCGCCGCCGTCGGGATGTTGCAGCTTTTCAAAGGCCTCGCGAAAGACATCGCGCCACGGGCGGTGCGTACCTTGCATGAGGCGATACTGCGTCACGCTGACGGTGTCGGCATCAAACACGAGCTTCGTATCCATGCTCGCTGCCGTGATGCGCAGGTAGAGGTTGTGATTCCCCGGCGGCAGGCTGCGGTCGCGCACGGGGCCTTTGTTGGCAAAGCGATTGCGAAAGTCGCACTCGTTCGCGCCTTCGATCGTGAGACTGGCCGTCGGTTGTCCAGCTTTCGCGGCGAGCCGCACGTCCAGTCGATACACGCCGAGCCAAGGGCTCTGCGCGTCAAACAAGTTCAAACCTTCAAAGCGGTGCATGATGGGCGAGGTAGCGCATTCCTTCGCACTCACACTGCTGCCGTAACCCGTGGCAAGCAGGCTGCCGAGCGCGTTCGCATGCAGACCCGTGTCGGTGTAGGAATGGTGTTCTGCATTCGGCGCGGCGATGAGTTGGGGATGCTTTGCGGCATAATCATGGGGCAGCGGATACGTCGGTGCGGAGGGGTAATAGTTGCTGAAGGCAAAGTGGCCGTAGCCCATGACCATAAAACCATCGCGCGAAGCATCGGTCTGTCCCTGATGCTGATGCGACATCGAGTGCAGACACTCCCAGGCGGCCCAGTCCACCTCCGCATACGGATTGTCGAGATCACGGCCCGCGCCTGCCGCCAAGGATGACGTGGCAGGCAGGGTGGCGAGCGTGGCGAGGAGTCGGCGGCGATTCACCCAAGGCAGTCGGATCGGCGGCGAAAGTCCTTTCAAGCCCCAAGAGCTGATCAACAGCCGAAGATGAGTGTACTTCTCACGTAGCGTTTCAGTATATGATCTCCTTTCCTACATCTCTCCAACCCTTGATCAAAGCCGCTGCCATGGCAGGTGCTTTTACCAAGTAAAAACATCAAAAAATAAGATAAATCCTCTGAACCATGACCCAAACCATCGACTTCACTCGTCTCACTGCCGCAGATCGTGAGCCTATCGCTCGA
>JAFMIR010000065.1 GCA_017853885.1 Prosthecobacter sp. | reverse complement strand
GTGGATGTGACCACGCAGGATCCCGGTTTGGAGGCTTTGCGCAAGACGACCACAACGGACATCCAGTTTGGTGTGCGCGTGTGCATCGGCGGCAGCTCTTACGACTGGTATGGAGCCGGAGCCGGAGGCGTGGCTTATTTGAACTCGTTCTCGTGGAATTCTGACACGCCTTGCTTCGTTTTCACCGCGCAACTCGGCAGCGGCAATCCCAAATACACCGCGGAGGCCGCGAGCCATGAGGCTGGCCACACCTTCAACCTCAGCCACGATGGTCAAGTGGCCTATGGCACCACCGCCGCCGTCGGCTACTATCAGGGACATGCCAACTGGGCTCCCATCATGGGCGTAGGCTACTACAAGGAAGTCACCCAGTGGAGCAAAGGAGATTACCCCTATGCGAACAACCTTCAGGACGACGTTGCCATGATCGCGGGAGTCACTGGTTACCGCGCGGATGCGCATGGTGACAGCATTGTGAATGCCACGCCGCTCGTCGGCACCTCACTTAGCACCGGTGGCATCATCGAGCGCCGCGCGGATGCAGACTTGTTCTCTTTCACCACCGGCGCAGGTCCGGTGAGTTTCACTGCCACGCCCGCCACACCTTCACCGAACCTCGACATTCAACTCTCTCTTTACGATGGTCTTGGTAACTTGGTCAGCTCCGCCAACCCCGCCACCCTCAGTTCCACCCTGAGCACCACGCTCGCCCAAGGCACATACTACCTCGCTGTCGATGGGATCGGTGCCGGTAGCCCAGCCACCGCTTACGATGACTACAGCAGCCTCGGACAGTTCAGCCTTACCGGCTCTGTGCTTCCGGTGAATGGGCAGAGACCCATAGCCGTTGCGGATGCTTCTGCACCCATAGCCGGCGCAGCTCCTCTCGCGGTCAGCTTCTCCAGCGCGGGTTCCTATGACCCAGACGGCTCTATTGTTGCCTATGATTGGGACTTTGGCGATGGCACCACCTCCAGCGCCGCCAATCCAGTGAAGAGCTATGCCAACCCTGGCACCTACACGGCTTCGCTTGTGGTGGTGGACAACACAGGTCTCTCCTCTGTGGCCGACACGGTCGTCATCGTCGTGCAGAACAACAATGTGATCTATGTAGGCAATCTCACCATGAGCTTAAGCAGCACGAGCCAAGGTTACTCCGCCAAGGCTACAATCACGGTGCGCAATCAAAATGGTGCCCTTGTTTCCAATGCGAGAGTCGCGGGCCGGTGGAGCGGTCTCACCACGGGCATTGTATCCAGCACCACCAACCGGAGTGGAGTCGTTGCTTTCACTTCCGCTCGCACCAGAAATCGTGGCATTTTCACTTTTACCGTCACCGGCATGACGTTGTCTGGCTACACCTACGCGCCCACGCGGAATGCGAGAACATCTGTCAGCATTGCCACGCCGTGAGGCTTTGATGCGCTGAACTTTTGATCTGCCAGACTGCGTCATCATCGACGCGGTCTCGTTTTGGGTTCAATGAGTCTCTTTTAGACGCGCCGGCACCAACTCTGCGGACTGCCCGCCGCCATCAACCGTGATCACGCCATCCTGCAAGGTGATTTGTAACTGCATCGCGCGGTCTGCGAGCATCCCTAAGGCTTTCACTTCTGCAGGATTAAACTGCCACACCGCTAGATTGCGTAGTTTACGCATCTTTTCCGCAAAGCCATTCCACCACACCGTGCTTGTATTGCTAAAGGTGAACACGCTTACATGACGCGAACGGCCGCAGGCGCGCACCAGACGCTTTTCCTCTGGTTGCCCGAGATCAATCTCATGCATTCTCAGACCCGTGAGATCGTTTTGGAGCAGGGCGGGCTCGTCAGGATCCCACATGTCCTTGCCGAACTCCAGCATGCCATGGTCGTTTGTTTCCGGTGCATGGAGAACCCAAGCCAGCAGGCGCACCATCATGCGTTCCTCCGTTTCCGATGGATGCCTTGCGATTGTGAGCGTGTGGTCTTGATAGATATTCCGGTCGAGGTCAGAAAAGGAGACGCTGGCTTTGTGAATGATCGCCTTGAGGGCCATGTGGTTCGCTTACCACTGCAACCTTCACCCGCAATGCAATGATCAGTGCATGAAAAAAAAGGCTCTGCTGACACAAGAAAATCGCTCTTCCCCCGTGATGCGTCCACCTGCTATCCTTCCATCTGCCATGAAAACGCTCGCCCTCGTCTTCCTCATGCCCCTTGCCGCCCTCGCCGAAAACGAAATCGGCTTCATCGAGCGCTTCGCCCTCGCGGCGGACCGGGAAAAGGCTCTGAGCGAGCTCGTACCAGGATCGGAGGAGTATTATTTTTACCATGCGCTGCATTATCAAAACGTCCGTGACACGGCGAAGCTCAATCACATGCTCAATGAATGGCGGCAGCGCACACCGGACGACACCGAAGCCCGTCGCGTCATTTTAAATCGCGAGGCGATCCTGAGTTACGAAAAGGACCCGCAAGCCACCCTGAACCACCTCATCAAGCGCCTTGGCATTCGGCACGATCACCAGCGTCAGGTGCCGGATGCGAAGCCGGACCTGCCCGCCAGCCTCGACCAGGCCAAAATAAGCCGGGAGGTCTTTCTTCGCGAGGCGCTCAACAACGATCGTGGCCTTCAAAGCCTCTCTCAAGAAGCGCTCGCCTCGCTCATTCGTGACCCAGTACCACTCACGCCCGATCAACGCCGCGCCGCGCTGCAAAAGCTCCAGCGCCCCGACGTGTCAAACCTCGTCGCCGCCATTCGTGCCGATCTCCAGGCCGATCCGGGCCGCAGTTTTGGCGATCTACCGATCCACCGTGCCATGCTGTTGGCGCAGCTTGACGAATTGAAGAATGAGCAACTCGCCAGCACGGCCTTCGTTCATACCTACCTGCGCAAACTGGCTTCTGGCGCTGATGTGAACCTCCAACACGACGAAGCTGAGCGCGAGGCTTGGCTCGACCGCGTGCATGCCTTCGCCAGCACGCTGCCGCCTGCTTACAACACACTCAAAGCCCGTATCCTCTACCTCCGCCTCGACCACGATCGCCAAAAAGGCGTCTATGAAGCCGAGCGCTTCCTCAGCTACCTCAAACTCCCACGCCGGCTCGGCTACGTCAGCCAGCGCATGCTCGAAAACATCGATGGCAGCACATGGTGCGATCTCAATGCCGACCTCAGCGAGGCTCTTCTGATCGCGCCGCCCGTTGGCGACGACGAACCACTTGTGCGCGACTATTTCCTTCACCTATTCGCTAAGAGTGCCAAACCAGATTCCACCGCATCAGCGCTCCTCTCGCAATGGACCGACTTCGTCCGCGACACTTGGCTGAAGCCCATCCTCGCCGAGTCGCTGATCACGAATGGCATTGGCAATCCCGAGCGCTGGGCCTCGCTTATCACGCCGACGGCCTTTCAGCAGCTCAAAGACCGCGTGGACATCGAATTCCCCGCCACGAACGCGCCGCAGTTCCTGCCAGGCGATGACATCGCGTTCGAGGTCGTCGTCAAAAACACGCCGAAGCTCATCGTGAAGATTTTCGAGCTCAACACGCTCAACTTCTTCCAAACGCAGCAGCGCCAGCTCAACACCGATCTCAACCTCGATGGCCTCGTCGCGAATAGCGAACAGACGCACAGCTTCGACAGCGGCCCGTTCACACGTACGCGGCAGAAATTTACCTTCCCAGATCTCAAAGGCAAACGCGGAGCCTGGATCATCGAATTCATTGGCGGCGGTCGCAGCAGCCGTGCGCTCATCCGCACCGGCCAGTGGCATGTTTTGCAGCAAACTGGCCCTGCGGGTGATTTGATCTTTGTGCTCGATGAAAAAAACCAACCCGTTAAAGACGCCGTCGCGTGGTTTGAGGGCCGCAAACTCACCGTCGATGAAAAACTCGGACGCATCGCCATTCCGTTTACCAACCAACCCGGCACGAAGAACCTCATCATCGGCGATGCCGCTGGCACCTTCGCCACGCTCACGCAATTCAACCACCACGCCGAGGAATATCGTCTCGACGCGCAATTCCACATCGAACGCGAACAACTCCTCGCGCGTCGTGAGGCCACGCTGGCCGTGCGCACCGCCTTGATGCTCGGCGAGACACACCTCGCCCCCGAACTGCTCACCGAGCCAAAGCTGACTCTCACCAGCACCACGCACGACGGCATTGCGACGACGCGTGAAGTCAAAGACCTCAAACTCAGCGCCGGCAGCGTCCTCACGCACACACTCACCGTGCCCGAGCGCCTCGCCAGCCTCAGCGTCACGCTCAGCGGCAAGGTGGATGTCCTCAGCGCTGGCGGCACGAAACGCGATCTCAACGCCAGTCACACCTGGATGCTCAACGGCATCGACAAAACCGAAGCCACCAACGACGGCCACCTCAGCACCTTCGACGGTAGCCGCGTCTTTGAGCTTCTCGGCAAAAACGGCGAACCCATCGCCGATCAGCAGGTCATCTTCACCTTCAAGCATCGCGACTTCACCCGCGTGCAGACCCATGCTCTCAAAACCGACGACAAAGGCCGCATCGCCCTCGGCAAACTCGACGGCATCGAGCAACTTACCGCCAAAGCTCCAAACGGCCGCCAAAGCACATGGCCTCTCGAAGAAGCCGACAGCACGCTTTCCACAATCATCCAAGCCATCGAAGGCGAACCCATCCGCATCGCGAAAAGTGCGACAAGTTTTCAACCTGTTTCATTGCTCTCCCAAACCGCCGGAACCTTCACTTCCGACCTCGCCGCGCTGCTCAAAACCGAAAACGGCTTCCTCACCATCACCGGTCTCAAACCTGGTGACTACTCTCTGCAACTTGGCGACCAAACCATCTCGATCAAAGTCACCGCAGGCACCCAAATCAGCGGTTGGGCCCTCGGCAAGCACCGCCAGCTCGAACTCAAGGGCAACTTGCCTCTCCACATCACCGAGACCACCACCGATAAAGACTTCATCACCGTCAAAATCGCTCACAGCAGTCCGTTCGCTCGCGTGCATGTTGCCGCGTCGCGATTCGATCCTGGCAGCGGCCTTTTCGGTGGTCTTGGCGGCTTCGCACGCTTCGGCGCGGCCTCGGGAACGCCCGCCCGCAACCCGAACCTTTACTCCGCCGGCCGCGAGATCGGCGATGAATACCGCTACATCCTCGAACGCCGTTACGCGAAGCTCTTCCCCGGCAACATGCTCACACGTCCCGGTTTGCTGCTCAATCCATGGGAGATTCGCAGCACCGATCTGGATGCGCTCGCCAATCAAGCCGGTGAAGTTGCTTCCATGACTCGCGGTGGAGCCGCTGGAGCCCTCGAAGCTCCCAAAGCCATGCCCGCGAAGAAAATGAAGGCACAAGAGGGCCCGCAAGGCGGCACGAGCCTCGATTTCCTCGCTAACGCCGCGCCGGTCATCTACAACCTCGTTCCCGACAAAGACGGCGTCGTGCGCATCGAGCGCAAGATGCTCGGCGACCGCCAGCACATCCAAATCTACGCCGAAGACCTGCAAAACGCCTCGTGGCGCACGCTCACGCTGCCGGAGGTGCCGACCCAATTTGGCGACCAGCGCCTCGCGCGAAATCTCGATCCCGCGAAGCCCTTCACGCAGAAAAAGGAGATCACCGTTCTCGACACTGGCAAGTCACTTACGCTCGCCGACATTCTCACGAGTGAATTGGAAACCTACGACACACTCAGCGGCGTGTACAGCCTGTTGAACACGCTCAATCCTCACCTCGCCGATTTCGCCTTCGTGCTCAATTGGGCGAAGCTCAAAGACGACGAGAAGCTCGCCAAATACGGCGAATACGCCTGTCACGAGCTGAACCTCTTCCTCCAGCGCAAAGACAAACCCTTCTTTGACAAAGTCGTAAAGCCCTACCTCGCCCACAAGAAGGACAAGACCTTCATGGACGAGTATCTACTCGGCCTCGATCTCGCCAAGCACCTCGAATCCTGGGCCTACGCCCGTCTCAACATTGTCGAGCGCATCCTGCTGGCCCAGCGGATCCAAAACGAAGCGCCGAATGCCGCCCGGCATGTGCGCGAGCTGTGGGAAATGATTCCGCCGAATCCCGAGGAGATGGATCGTTTGTTTGAAACGGCACTGCGTGGCCGGGCGATGGAGAGCGCGGGCAGCGGAGCGCTGGTGGGCCTGGACAAAGCGAAGAGCCAGGCTGCTGCGGCGAGTCCGCCGCCTGCGACGATGCCCGTGCCAGCAGCAGCTGCAGACAGCTTTGGCGTTGCTGGTGGATTTGGCAAAGGCGTGGGCGCTGCTGGAGTGATCCGCTCGGTGACTGCAGATGAACTCAGCCGGATGGGCGATGCCAAGGACCAAGATGATCGCATGGCAGGGCGCAAAGAACTCGAAGCCTTGGGCACGGAGCGGCAGTCGGCGCTCACGAAATCGGGCGATGCCAGCTTCAAAATGGCAGGCGCGATGCTCCAGGGCGGCACGACCGCCCGCAATGAGGGCGTGCTTTACTTTGGCAGTGAAGTGGCTGGCAGAGCGCGTCAGCAAGTCCGTGCTCTTTACCGCGCCCTTGGCCCGACGAAGGAGTGGGCGGAGAACAACTACCACAAGCGGCGCATCACCGAACAGAACGCCGAACTCGTCACCGTGAATGCGTTCTGGCGCGATTACGCCGCGTGGGTGGCCGCGGGATCGAAGGGCGGATTCGTTTCGGCGAATGTGGCGGAGGCGCATCGGAACTTCACGGAGATGATGCTGGCGCTGGCGGTGCTCGATCTGCCGTTTGAGGCACCGAAACACACGACGAAGGCGGAGAACGGTCAGTTCACCTTCAGCGCGGGTGGACCGTGCATTCTTTTCCACAAGGAGATCAAGCCCGTGGACGGCGACAAGTCGGTGCAGGGCCAGCTCCTCGTCTCGCAGAGCTTCTTCCGGCATGGCGATCGCTACCGGATGGAGGGCAATGAGAAGTTCGAGAAGTATGTGACAGATGAATTCCTCACCGGTGTGACTTACGGCGCGAATGTCGTCGTCACGAACCCAACGAGCAGTCGCGTGAAGGGCGCCGTGCTGCTGCAAATCCCGCAGGGCGCGCTTCCCATTCTCGGCAGCAAGGCCACTGACTCCAAACAAGTGCGTCTGGAGCCCTACACGACGCAGACCTTTGAGTATCACTTCTACTTCCCGTCCGTGTCGGCAAAGGCAGGTGTGAATTTCGCGCATTTCCCCGTGAACGTCGGCGGCGCGGCGGCGAAGCCGATGGAATTCAACGTCGTAGCCAAACTCACGCAGGTGGACAAGGCCTCGTGGGATTACGTCTCGCAAAATAGCACCGAGGCGGAGGTGTTCGCGTTTTTGGAGCAGAACAACCTCGAAGCGCTCGACCTCGAACGCGTCGCCTGGCGCTGCAAGCAGGGCGATTTCTACCAGAAGCTTGTCGGCTTCATGAATCAGCATCATGTCGGGAATGACGCGGTCTTCAGCTACGCCTTCGTGCACAACGACGCCGCGATGCTCGGCCAGCTTTTGAAGGAGGACAACGGCTACGGCCCCTACTTCGCCAGCAAGTTACTCACCATCGAGCCCATCGAGCTGCGCAGCTACGAGCACCTCGAATACTCGCCGCTCGTGAATCAACGCGCTCATCGGCTCGGTAGCGAGTGGCGCATCGCGAATCCGGCCGTGCTCCATCAATACACGCAGCTCCTCACCGCGCTGGCGCACAAGCCGCAGCTTGATGCCATGGACAGCATGAGCGTGGTTTATTACCTCTTCCTCCAGGATCGTATCGAGGAGGCGCTCGCGCGCTTCAAGACCATCGACGCTAAGAAACTGCCCACACGCCTTCAACACGACTACTTCCAGTGCTACGCAGCGTTTTACGAAGGTGAGCCAGCCGCCGCACGTAACATTGCATCGAAATATGCCGACCATCCGGCACCGCGCTGGAGAACGATCTTCACCGATGTTTTGAGCCAGCTTGACGAAATCGAAGGCAAAGCGCCGAAAGGCAGGAAGCCCGACCAACCTGACCGCGAGGCCCAGCAGAGCGATTTGGCAGACACAGAGCCCGGTTTTGACTTCAAAGTCGAAAAACAGACGATCTCGCTCAACTGGAAAAACCTCTCCGAGGTCACGCTGAACTACTACCTGATGGATCCAGAGTTCAGCTTCAGCAGCAATCCCTTCGTCAGCCAGGACGCGGGCCGATTCAGCATCATCAAGCCAAACAAAACCACCACGCAGGCCCTTGCCAAAGACGCCACCAAGCTCGACATACCGCTGCCGGGCGAGTTCGCGAAGGCGAACGTGCTCGTCGAGGTCATCGGTGCTGGAAAACGCCAAGCGCAGGCCTACCACGCGAGTACGCTCAAGCTCAACCTCACCGAAAACTACGGCCGCCTCGAAACGCGTGACGTTTCCACTGACAAACCGCTGCCTAAGGCCTACGTGAAGGTCTACGCAAAGCTCAATAACGGTTCCGTCCGCTTCTTCAAAGACGGCTACACCGACCTCCGCGGCCGCTTCGACTACGCCAGCTTGAATGCGTCGGAGAATGTGACGGCTACGTCCGGTGCCGACAGGCCTGCGAACGGTCTTGATTACCCGATGCTGAAGCCCGCCGAGCTCAACAACGTCTCCAAGCTCTCCATCCTCGTGCTGAGCGACACTCACGGCGCCACTGTGAAGGAAGTGGATCCGCCAGCACGGTAAATTCTATTGATGACAAGTCTGATTACTTGGCAGCCGTGGTTGGGGCTGCCGCTTTGACGCTCACGCGGATGGGTTGAGAGATGAGAATTTCAACGGTGTCTGTTGGGTTGGCGGCGGCACTCACGCTTTTCATGCGGCTCGCAGCCGCGGTCATGGCAGCCTCTGCGGCTTTTTGCTTTTCAGCGGCTTTCTTCGCGGCCTCGGCATCGGTGGCGGCGATCTTCTTCGCTTCCGCAGCGGCGGCAGCGAGCGCGGCTTCGGCTTTCTTTTGCTCTGCTTCGGCCAATGGCACCGCGGTGGGATTGTAGCGGTATTTGCAGATGCCGAGGCTCTGGAAGGCGAAGGTATGGTCACCCGGTGTGATCTTGAGCGCGGCAAGGTCGATCACGGCTTCGTGAGTGGTGGCTTTGAGAGGAATATCGAATTCCTTGATGCCGCTGAATCCCTCGCCGTAGGCTTTCACCTTGATTGAGGTGCCGTTGAACTCGTTTCGCCAAGTGAGCTTGAGCGGGATTTTGAGTGTCTCTCCTACTTTGGCCTCAAAGACCTTGTTTTCAGCCGTGGCGATGGTCAGCGGAGCCTGCTCGGAATCGGTCACAGAGACGGGAATATCCGCCATAAGCCGCGGCGCGGGGATTTCGCCCTTCGCATCCTTCACCGGCCATTCCATGCTGGCGAGGCGCACCGGGCGCACGACTTCTTTGCCGCCGATCACAGCCTTGCCGATGATTTTGGCGAGCGAGAAGCCGCGCGGTGCTTTTTCGTCCGCGGTGAGAATCAGGTGACCGTAGGTCTTGCCCTTCGCGATCTTCAATCCGGCGGCACTGACACCTTGCGGCAGGCCTTCCATCGCGATCTCGATCTCGCCATCGAAACCATCGCGACGTTGCACCACAACCTCAAACGCACGCGCATCGCCCTGACGCAGTGCCATGGGCTTCGAAAGCGAGGCACGGTCACCATTGCGCAGCGTCATGTGCACCGCCCACGCGGCGAGCGAGAAGTCCGGTGCGGCCTGACGCACGAGAAGACGATAGACGTTGTGTGGGTCATTGCGTGTGCCGCCAAACAGATCGCGCACTTGCAGACGATAGGTGCCGTCTTCCTTGACCTCGAACTTGCCGAGCACATCCGGCGAACCGGCATCGTAAGGCGGCCCGTCGTAGCTGTAGCCATTGCTGGTGACCTTCATGGGCGGCACGATGTCGTAGAGCTCGGCGACATCGGTGAGCTTGCCCGCCTTCAACTGCTGCACGAGTACAAATGGATCGGTGTTGCGGCCAAGACGCTCGCTGGCGACCTCCACCCACCAGGTTTCGCCTTTCTTGGCGTTGAATTCATAGGTGTCGACATCCGCTGCGGGGAAAAAGGCTCCGCTGAGGTCCGCGGGCAGCGTGATCTTTTGAGCGTCCTTGTTGTTTGGCTCGGTTTCCTTCGCTGCAGCATTCGCGGCGAGACCGGTAGGTGGCCAGGACATGGCGCTGACCTTTTGCGTCTGGGGTTGCGGCACTGCGGGGCTCTTTTGCAAAGCCAGGCGGTAGAAATGCCTTTCGCCGCCCTGATATGTCAGATCGCTCACTTTGATGATGTAGGTTCCATCCGCAGGCGCTGTGAAGTCAATCATGCCACCGGTGCGGTTCACCTTGAGGTCCGCTCCCTTGCCATCCGCGAGGATGAGCACGGGAGTGAGGCGAGAGTCGATGCCCACGGCGGCGCAATCAATGGCCACCGACTGACCCTTCACGCCCTGAAAGGAGTAAAAATCCACCGCACGCTTCGTCATCGTCGCGTTGCAGATTGAGCCCACGGTGAGCGGAAGGGCTGTTTCGAGGGTATTGTTCGCCTTGGTGCGCACCACCTCCGGCAGCTTGCCCACAGAAAAAGCCCGCACTGAGGACAGTCCAAGCCGCGACATCACCCGCGCATCATAGACACCGACTTCAGCATCCAATGCGATATGAACCGTGAACTTGTTCGTCGCACCGGCCACCGGCTTCGCGGTGATCTTTGGTGTGGAGAAGGTCAACTCGGTGACGTCCTCGATGTTTTCACCGGTGATCGTAACTTCCACGTTCTGACCTGCTTGTCCCCCCATGGGCATGAGGGTGAGCAGGCGCGGCAGCGGCAGAGTGACCTGCTGCGCGAGAGCGGAGACGGATAAAATGGCGATTAGGCAGATGAGACGCTGGAACATAGCGCCAAACCTACGCTGCTCGCCGGGCGTTCTGTTCATCCGGCCTGCTGGATCAGCGCAGGTTCACCGCGCCGCCGTCAATCGGGTAAGTGCTGCCGGTGACGAAGCCTGCCTCATCGCTGCATAGGTAAAGGGCGAGGGCGGCGATCTCCTCCGGCTTGGCCATGCGACCGATAGGCTGCGCCTCGCTCAGTTTCTGAAACATTTCCGCTTCCTGCCCGGGATAGGTTTTGGCGAGGTAGCCATCCACAAACGGTGTGTGCACGCGCGCCGGTGCGATGCAGTTGCAGCGGATGCCCTGCTTCAGGAAATCCTTCGCGATGGAATAGGTCATCATGAGCACAGCTCCCTTGGTCATCGAATAGGCAAAGCGATCTGGCAGGCCCATCTGAGCGGCGATGGAGCACATGTTCAGGATCACGCCGCTTTGGCGTGCAGTCATGTGGGTGAGAGCGGCGTTCGCGCAGGCATACACCCCCTTGATGTTCACGCGGTAGAGACGGTCCATGTCTGCTTCCGAGGTCGTGAGTGCGGTGCCGATGTGGGCGATCCCAGCGTTGTTCACGAGGATGTCGATCTTCCCGCCATGCCTAGCGGCGATCTCATCGAACAGTTTTTTCACACCATCGGGAGAGCCAACATCGCAGGCAGAGGCCTTGGCGGTGCCACCTGCGACAGTGATGAGATCCACCGTAGTCTGGGCGGTCTCGGTGTTCAGGTCGAGCACTTCGACATGGGCGCCCTGTTTGGCGAAGAGAACTGCGATGGCTTGGCCGATGCCGGAGCCGGCGCCGGTGATGATGACGTTTTTACCTTGGAGTGAGAACATGGGGGTGGGGGATGAAATTCAGGAAACAGGAACCTCGGCACCTTGGGGAGCTTGCTCGACAAGCGGAGGAGCTGGCGGAGCCTTGGCCAAAAGAAAACGCTCCACGCCGGCGAGATCGCACACGACTTCCAAGTCCCGATAGCCCAGCATCGCGGCTTTCTGCGTGATGGCAGGACTCTGGTCGTGCGCATGCTCGATGGCGATGCGGCCCTCCAGTGCAAGATGCACAGGCGCATCCTCCAGCAAGCGAAAGATGATCTCCGTGCCGACTGGTCCGCCATCGAGGGCTAAGGGTGGATCTCGGCGCACTTCGCGGCTGAGCATGGCGATCTCCGCCCGTGGAATGTAGGGCAGGTTGGCGACGATCAGGTCAAACGTGCCCGTGACCTTCTCAAAGAGATCGCTGCGCACGGTTTGTATTGCAGCGCCTCTGGCGAGGCGGGAGACATTGAGTCGGGCGAGGTCCAGCGCTTCCTCACTGATATCCACCAGCACGGTGGAAGCACCGGTGGCCAGTGCCAAGGAGATGCCGAGACAGCCTGAGCCGGTGCCCACATCGAGGAGGCGGGCCGGTTTGGAACCCGCGAGCCATTTCTGCACGATTTCAACGAGATATTCCGTCTCCGGGCGTGGAATGAGGCCACGATGATCGCAGATGAACACATGATCGCAGAAATCCACGTTGCCCAGCAGGTGCTGGAGAGGTTCCCCTTCGCCACGCCGGCGCAAAAGCTCCCGGAGCGGCGCGAGTTCCGTCTCCGGCAGCAGTTCGGCAAAGCGCAGATAGAGGTCCAGCCGCCGACAGCCGAGCACATGAGCCAGTAAGTGCTCCATATTCAACCGGGCTTCCTCGACGCCTTTTTTGTCGAGGTAGGCAGCGCCAGAGTTGAGGATGTCGAGGAGCGGCTTGGAAACTGGATTCAAAGTGTGCCTGCTTTGCCGCCATTCGAGGCATGAGTCACGTCAAAAATTGAGGGTAGCAAAACGGAAGGTCATTGCGTAGTTTGTTCAACAATAAACCCGATGAATCCTCAACAGCCCGGCCATCCTTCCAATCAACCGCTGCCGCAGCCGCATCCTGGTGGATCGCAGCCGATGCCGCCGCCTGGCTACATGCAACCTGCGGGCTACCCTCCGCACATGTCAGGGCCGATGGGCATGGGAGGTTATCCTCCGGGTTATCCACCGCACATGTCAGGCCCCATGCCCACGGGGGGTTATCCTTCTGGTTATCCAATGCCCCAAGGCTATCCGCAGATGCC
>JAFMIR010000064.1 GCA_017853885.1 Prosthecobacter sp. | reverse complement strand
TTACTCGAACGATTGTTCAGCATGGCGAACGACGTAGTTTTGGCCCATGGACATTCGCAATGAATCCACCCTTCACGAGATCTTGGCCCAGCTGAACCGGTCACAAATCGATCGTCCGGAAGAAATGATCCAGCGTGCGGTCTTGGACTACGATTTCGAGTTCAAGGAAAGTCTCCGCGTCCGTCTCGAAGCCCAGCCAAAGGGCGGCACGACGCTCCGGAAGATTCACGCGAAAATGCCCTGGGGAGCGAAGCATGTCTATCAACTGGTCAGTGAGGACTGTGAACTGGGCATTCATTTTGAAGCGGCGTTTGGTGGGAATATCGCCCACTTCGCCCACCACATCTTTCGAATCACAGGTGAAGGCGGCCCGCTCGGATCGATTCATTATTTCCCCAACATCCGATTCATCTTTACGAATCGCGAGCCCTGCACGGCCTTGTCCTTGATCGATTTCGAAGGTGAACGCCTTGTGTTTTACCGAGCCGATACGGCCGGCTTTTTCCGATCGAAGGCCTATGCTGTTGTCACCACCGCAGCTGGTGAGTTGGTGGCTGTCATAGTTGAAGTGCCGGGTTGGTTTCGGCCGAAGTGCCATATCAAAATGTACCGCTCTGCCCACGATGTGTTCATCGCTTTGCTGATGGCGACGTTTCATGGACTCGTTTTCCGGGTCCACTGACGGGTAGATCAATCGCTGGGGGCACGTTCTCCGGGGTTGCTCAGCAGTGGCGTGCAAGGTCCTGAAGGGCTCTTTGAACGGCTGCAATCATTCGCTGCAGCTGCTCCGCGGTCACGCACAAGGGGGGCATGAGAACAATCGTGTTTTGGATGGGGCGGGTGAGCAGACCGTGCTGACGCGCAGCAAGACAAACGGCGGCGCCAGTGCCCGCAGGTCCTTCCACATCGATGCCTGCGATGAGACCGATTTGGCGCGTTGCAAGCACGCCAGGCTGTTTTTGCAAGGTGTCGAGCTCACTCGCGAGAAGAGCGATTCGGGGCTGCAAGCGTTCCAAAACAGCCTCGTCTCGGAAAAGGCGCAAACTGGCCAGCGCAGCAGCGCAACCGAGCGGGTTGGCTGTGTAGCTGTGGCCATAGAAAAAAGTGTGATCCGGCGCGTGGAAGCCTTCGAAGACCCGTTGTGTCGTCAAGGTGGCCGCCATCGGCAGGTAACCACCCGTGAGACCTTTGGCGAGGCACAAAAAGTCCGGCACGACGTCTTCATGCTGGCAGGCGAACATCTTTCCCGTGCGGCCAAAGCCTGTCATGACCTCGTCGAGGATGAGAAAGACATCCTTCTGCCCGCACCACGCGTTCAAATCCCGCAGCATGCCCTTTGGCCACAGGCGCATGTTTGCCACGCCTTGGATCAAGGGCTCCATGATGACGGCGGCGAGTCGTTTTTGATCTTCCATAGGAAGGAGATCGAGAGCATCGAGACTTGCGACGCGAAGCACGCGATAGCCAAAAGCATCGGCACTGCCTTTGAAGGTCGGAATGCCACCCAGGCTCGCCGCGCCTAGGGTGTCGCCGTGGTAGGCACGATCAAAGGCGACGAGGGTATCGCGTTCGGGCCGTCCGTTTTGTCGCCAGAACTGCAAGGCCATGCGCACCGCACATTCGATAGCGGTTGAGCCGTCGTCGGAGAAAAACACGCGCTGCATCTTCTCACCCGGCAGCAGATTGACGAGCTCCTTGGCCAGCAAGGCCGCAGGTGAATGCGAAAAGCCCAGAAACGACGTGTGCGCCACCTTGCCGAGTTGCTCGATGATCGCCGCGTTGATCGCGGGATGGTTGTGGCCGTGGATGTTGGTCCAGATCGAGGCATTGCCATCCAGATACTCGCGCCCGTGTGGGTCCCGCAGCACACAGCCGTTCCCGCTTTCGATCATGAGGGGCTCATGCTCCGTCGCTGTCCATGCCTGCATTGGCGTGAAGGGGTGCCACGAGTGGCGTTTTTCGAGTTCAGCGAGTGCGGCGGGCGTCATCAGCGGCCAAGAGAAAACAGGCTAGCCCTCTCGGCAACGGGTTCTGGTCGAAGCAGTCTAGCAAGTCCATTCGCCCCAACCCATCGCCGCGTGACACGGGCGGCAAAGGTGAACGGTCCTCAATGCGCCGTGGCTTTCTCGGCACCGAGGCCGGTGTGTGCCCGCACTTTCAGCTCGGCAAACTGCGCTTCGGCCGTTGCGTCACGGGCAGTGAGAATGGCACCGAGGTAGGCAGCAAGGAATCCCAGCGGGATGCTGACGATACCCGGATTTTCGAGAGGGAAGGGATGACCGAGGAAGGCGGGGCCATTTTTGCTGAGCAGGATGAGCACGATGGAAGACAGCAGGCCAATTCCCAGCCCACAGACTGCACCGGTGGTGTTGAAACGCTTCCAGAACACACTGAGCACAATCACCGGCAGATTCGCCGAGGCGGCGACGGCAAATGCGAGGCCGACGAGGAAGGCCGCGTTCACGCTGGGGCCTAGGTAGATAGCGATGCCGATGCTCACCGCACCCACGCAGAAAGCGGTGATGCGGGCCACCTTCACTTCCTGGCCGGGCTGGGTCTCCTTGCCGTGATGGATGACGTTGGTGTAGAAATCATGCGCGAAGCTGGCGCTGGCGCTCATCGTCAGGCCGGCGACGACCGCGAGGATGGTGGCAAAAGCCACCGCGCTAATGAAGGCGAAGAACAGCTCGCCACCGAGATGCTGAGCGAGTGCCGGGGCGACCATGTTGGGGTTCGCTTTGCCATCGGAGAGAATTTGTGCCTTTTGCAGAATTGTGGCCGCCCCAAAACCGAAGAAGGTCGTAAGAATGTAAAAGAGGCCGATGATCGCCATGGCCCACACGACGCTGGAGCGGGCCGTTTTCGCATCCGGCACAGTGTAAAAGCGAACGAGGATGTGCGGAAGGCCGGCCGTGCCGAGCACGAGCGCGAGGCTCAGCGAGAGGAAGTCTGTGGGCCCCCACGGACCCTTCACCGCGGTGCCGTATTGCAGGCCGGGTTGAAGAAGGTTTTTTGGAGCTTCCGTGCCCGCGTAGGTGGCGGCGGCCACGGAATCAAAAAAGGCTTCGAGGCTGTAGCCGTGATGCTTCAGCACCAACATGCTCAGCATGAAGGCGCCGATCATGAGCAGGATGGCTTTGATGATTTGCACCCAGGTGGTGGCGAGCATGCCGCCGAAGACCACATAGACCAGCATCAGGATACCGACACCGATCACCGCCGTGTGAAACGAGGCGCCGATGAGCTTCTCAATGATTACGCCCGCGCCCACCATCTGGGCGATCATGTAAAAAGTGGAGACGGTCAATGTGCTCAGCGAAGCCAGTGCCCGCACCGGACGGGGTTTCAGACGGTAGGCTAACAGGTCGGCCATCGTGTACTTGCCGGCGTTACGCAACGGTTCCGCCACCACCAGCAGCACTGTGATGTAGGCTACGAGAAAGCCCACCGAATACATAAAACCATCGTAACCGTTCAAGCAGATGGCTCCCGAGATGCCGAGAAAGCTCGCCGCACTCATGTAATCCCCGGCGACGGCAAGTCCATTTTGCCAGCCGGTGATGCTGCGGCCTGCGGCGAAGTAAGCACTGGCTCCAGTGTTTTTTTTGGCGGCCCAGAAGGTGATGAGAAGCGTCAGGGCAACAAAGCCGACGAACATGGAGAGAGCGATAGTCATGAGAGGAAGAGAAGAGCAGGGAAAGGATGCAGGATGAAGAGGTCGCTTGTTAGTGGTGATCCTTGATGATCTCAGCGGCTTCCTTGTCCCACGTAGCGGCTTTGCGGACGTAAATGAAGGCGACGACCCAAGCCATGATGAACTGCGAAAGCGCGAAGACGTAGGCCACGTTCACCTTGCCCCACACAGGCGTTTTCATGAGATCGGGAAACCAGCCCACAAGCACGGGGAGTGAGAGGTAGTAGGTCAGGAAGAAGATCGTGGCGATGATGATGAACTTCGCTTTCCGGCTCAACAGGCTACGAAAGGCGGGTTTGGCCTCAATTTGGTCCCAGTTCACAGGCGATGGGTCGTTCATAAAGGTCAAGAGGTTAGGGACTGGGTCAGAATTTAGCAAGGGAAGCTTCGGAGTAGGAACGAACGCGGTCCAGGGACATGACATTTCCATGCGCTGGAGGCCTGCAGATTCATGTCTGCCGCAGATTCGCGAAAGAATTCCGTCGCATCGTTTGGATCAACGTGTCAGCTTCAGATGGATCAACTGTTACGATGAGCTTTACAAACGAACAACGCACCCCAGCAGCTCGCCCCGGCCTCGTGTGCTATTCAGGAGGTGGTTTCTGACGCCATGGCCGCTCCTGCTGTTGAATCCCGGCGCTGGTGGCTCGGCCCATTGCTGTGGTCCTTTGCCATTCTGGGCGGTATTGTGACTGCCTGTGTGGTGAATGAAACGGCGCGTGAAGTCGTGTTGGAAGGCATGGGCTACCTTTTTGCCTTCTTCACCACGCCCTTCATTCTGGAGGCCAGCTTGTTCATTGGCGGTCTTGGCATCGTGATGATTCTCAACGGCTTGCGCATGGAACGCGAGGGCGATGGCTGGGTCGAGATGCAAGTAAAGGATGAGAAGCCCACCCGTGACGAGACTCCTTGAGGTCTTTCACTTCTTCTTTTTCTTCGCCACGCGCTGCAAGAGGGGCCAATCAGGATGTTCGGTGCGGGAGAATTTCATGAGCGCCTCAGCTTTGGAGACGAGGCCGGGCTCCTGCTTCGCGAGGTCGTTTTGTTCGCCAGCATCGTTTTCGAGGTTGTAGAGCTCGATGGGTTTCTCCGGGCCATTGCGGACAGCTTTCCAGTTTCCGAAGCGCACAGCTTGAAGCGACGTGCCTTCGTGAAGCTCCCAGTAAAAATGATCGCGTGACGGCGCAGGGCCGCCGTGGAGGAACTTCACGAGCGAAAGACCGTCCGTGTGGCATTCGGCGGGCATTTTCGCGTCGGCGAGTGCGGCAGCGGTGGGGAGAAAGTCCCAGAAGGCCCACGGTTCATTGCTAACACGACCCGCAGGCACCTTTCCGGGCCACCAAGCGATTGCCGCCTGACGCAATGCCCCTTCGTAAAGCCCGCGTTTGTAGCCGCGGAGGCCGTTGGAGGCTTGATTAAAGAGGCTGCCCACTTCGGACTTGGGATCAAAAGACGATCCGTTGTCACCCGCGATCATCACGAGGGTATTCGAGTCGAGTTTCAGCTCCCGAAGCAAATCGAGCAAGCGGCCGACATCGCTGTCGAGACGCGTGACTTGAGCTGCGTAGGCCTTCTGCGTGGGCGTCCAGTCTTTGTCGGCGTAGATGCCGAGCTTGTCGATCTCATGACGGCCATGTGGCAAGGTAATGGCGTAATAGAGGAAGAAAGGCGCGTTTTGGTGATCACGCAGCCATTGGAGAGTCTCATTGGAGATGAGCTCCTGCGCGTAGGTCTTGCCGATGCCTTTGCCATCGTTGCCAGGCAGGTCGAAGCGTTGGTCGTCCTTATAAAGGTAAGTGGGAAAGTAGCTGTGAGCGTGACGCTGACAATTGTAGCCATAGAAGTGGTCGAAGCCGAGCTTCAACGGGCTGCCACTCGTATCGAACATGCCCATGCCCCACTTCCCGCACGCGGCGGTGGCATAGCCTGCGTCCTTCAAAATTCGTGCCACGGTGATGGTGCCCTCCGGCAGCGGCTTCTGGCCTTCGGGCTGCACTTCTCGATTGGCACGGATCGGGCAATGACCGGTGTGTAGGCCTGTCATGAGCACGGAGCGTGAGGGTGCGCACACCGTGGTACCGGAGTAGCCTTGTAGGTAGCGCGTGCCTTCCGCTGCCATTCGATCTAGGTGGGGTGTCTGGATCAGCTTCTGGCCGTAGCAGCCGAGATCACCCTGCGCGAGGTCGTCGCACAAGATGAAGACCATGTTGGGCTTTGCGCAAGTCGCTGCAGCAGCGGCAAGCCAGAGAGCAAGAATGCGGATCATGAGCGGGAGCTTAACGCGGAGCCGCAGGGGATCTCACAGTCATTGCACGCCTTTCATCAGGCGATTGAGCGGCCTCGAAAGGAGCAGCAGCAGCACGCCTGTGGCCGCGGCAAGATAGACGACTTGCATGAACACCTGTGGCATCTGCGCGGCAGCATCGCCCGTGACCTCACCTGCAAGTAAGCCGGCGAGGATGTTGCCCAATGAGCTGCCAAGAAACCAGATGCCCATGGTCTGTCCGGCCAGTCTTTCAGGGGCCAGCTTGGACACTGCGCTGAGGCCAATGGGGCTGAGAAAGAGCTCGCCCAGTGTGTGCAGCAAGTAAATGGACACCAGCCAAGTGGGCAGTACCGGCCCCGTGGCCAGCGCCCGTTGCGCTGCGAAGGCTGCGACGACAAAGCCCAGTGCCAGAGCAAACAGACCCCACGCGAATTTGGTAATCATGAGAGGCTCCGCTTTCCGCTTGGCCAGACTGTTCCAGAGCATCGCCACCACTGGTGCGAGGCCGATCACCATCAAGGAATTCAACGACTGGAACTGACCTGCCGGAATGGTGCCAAGTGAGCCCATAGTGCGGATCGTGTAGCGTTCCGCGAAAAGACTGAAGGATGAACCTGCCTGCTCAAAACCGGCGAAGAACAACGCCGATGCACCAAACAAAACGACAATCAACACCATGCGCTTTTTCTCTTCCGGCGTCAGTCCCGCAAGAGCAAACGCCCACACAAAAAAAGCCGCAGCAAGGCAGGAAATGATCGTGGCTGTCGCTTTGGCGAGCGCCACCGGATCGATCACGATTACGCCCTTGGCGCACAACGTCGCCAAGATGCCAATCACAACGAGGCCGATGAGCAGCAGCAGCTTATCGCGGCGCAGGTGTGCGGCCGGATGCTCCGGCTGCGCGCCGATCTGGGCAATGCGGTGCTTGGTCATTTGAAACTGCACCAACCCCAAAATCATGCCCACCGCCGCGGCGGAGAAGCCCCAGCGCCAGCCAAACCGTTGCGCCAGCCACGGGCATACGATCATGCCGATGAAGGCGCCGATGTTGATACCCATGTAGAACAACGTGTAGCCGGAGTCTCGTCGTGTGCCGCCCTCGGGGTAAAGCTGCGCCACCATGCTGCTCATGTTGGACTTCAAGAGTCCCGAGCCCATTGCCACGATGAATAGCCCTATGTAAAACGCCTCCGGCTGTTCCATGCCGAGGGTGATGTGCCCTAGGGCGATCACCACACCTCCCCACCACACCGCTCGTTTCATCCCCAACAGCCGATCTCCGACCCAGCCACCCGGCAGCGCCATGACATACACTAGGGCCGTGTAGAGTCCGTAAACGGCCGTGGCCTGCGCATCGTTCAATTTGGCCCCCTGAACCTGATCCACCATGAAGAGCACCAGCAGTGCACGCATGCCGTAGTAACTCATGCGTTCCCACATTTCGGTGAAGAACAGCGTCATCAACCCTGGCGGATGCTTCACGGAGGCAGCGGTGGTCATGTGATGGATTTATCCCTGACGCTCCTGCTCGCGGAATTGCGTTGGTGTCAGCTTGGTCATTTTTTTAAAGTCCTTCGAAAAGAAGAATTGGTCATGATAGCCCACCTGACGCGCGATTTCCTTGACCGGGTCATCGCTCTCGATGAGGCGGCGTTTGGCTTGGTGAATGCGCTCACGGCGAAGCCAGTCGATCGGGCTGGTGCCGAGCGCTGTTTTGAACTGCCGACTGAAATGACTCTCACTCATGCCGCTGAGCTGCGCCAGCTCCACAACTCGCGTGGGCATGTGAAAGTAAAGGCGCATGCGCTCCACAGCCTTTTGCACCGCCAGCGGCAGCTCCGGCTGGATGGCTCCAGGCTCCGAAAGCCGCGCATCAAACAGAATGCCAATGATCGCCGCCACTGCAGCGCTCGTCAGCGCCCCATCGCTCGGCCGCTGGCCCATCATGCGGTCAAAGGCACGCTCGAACTCCAGTGCCAGCGCTTTGGCATTTACGTTTGCAAAAACCGGCTGGGAGCGGATCTGCAATAGCTCCGAGATACGATCGAGCGGCCGTCCCTCCACTCGTAGCCAGTAGAGTTCCCATGGGTCACCTGTCACCGCGCCATAGGCGTGCGGATGGTGGCAATTCACCCAGACCAGTGAACCGGGGTTTACCTCGTGCTTCTTGCCCGCCACCCGAAGCCAGCCCTTTCCGCTGAGGCTAAGGATGAACTCATGACCTGGGTAGGTCTCGCGCTCGATGCGGTGATCGATGCCTGCCTTGAGGTGTCCAGCCCTTACTACAGAATAAAACAAATCGCGCTGCCAGTCAGCAGGCGTGGTGTATAAATTCTGGTGAAAAACGGTTTCTTGGAACAGCGATGGCACAGCGGGATATTACATCGCTGGCCTAGATGCTGTCGAGTGGAGATTCCATGTTTCAAGCGTCTTCGAGCGGTTTGCGGTTGGTTTCCTCCGCTCGCCAGACGGAGAGGATGGTGATCCCAGCCATGCCGACGAGGTAAAGCGCCACCGGCCAAGGTTTGCCCTCCGTGCGTGCAAGCAATGCGGTCGCGACCAGTGGAGCGAGGCCACCTGCCAGTGGCGAGGCGAGCTGGTAGCCCAGCGAAGCGCCGCTGTAACGTACCCGCGTGCCGAAGAGCTCCGAAAAAAAGGCTGCCTGTGGTCCATACATGGCCGAGTGGATGATCAGGCCCAGCGTGACGGCACCGACGAGACCCAGCATGCTTTTTTGATCGACGAGCCAAAAGAATGGAAACGCGAAAAGTGCCACGCCCACTGCTCCAACTAGGTACACAGGCCTGCGGCCGATTTGGTCCGACCAGATGCCAAACAGCGGAATGGTCGCAAACTGCACCGCAGAGCCGATCAGGACAGCTTGCAGTGCCTGCTCCTGAGTGAAGCCGGCCTGCTTCGTGGCATAGGTGAGCACAAAAATCGTGATGATGTAGAAAAAAGCATTCTCAGCAAAGCGGGCACCCATCGATAGCAGCACATTTCGCGGATGACGGCGCAGCAGTTCAATGACCGGCATGCCTTGCGGCTCAGGTGTGCTCTTTTGCGCTGCCGTGAAGACCGGGCTTTCCAGCACATGCAGCCGGATGAAGAGGCCCACGCCCAACAACAAGATGCCGATGAGGAAGGGCACACGCCATCCCCAGCTCATGAAGGCCTCCTCGGAAAGAATCGAGGACATCAGGCGGAATACAGCCGTCGCCAGCAGCAATCCCACCGGCACGCCCGCCTGCACCCAGCTGGCGAGGAAGCCGCGCCGCCCAGCGTGGTCATGCTCCACCGCCATGAGCACCGCGCCGCCCCATTCGCCACCGACGCCAAAGCCCTGCACAAACCGCAGCCCTACCAGCAGTGCCGGAGCGATCAGGCCGGCCTGCTGATAAGTGGGCAGCAGCCCGATGGCAAAAGTGGCCAGCCCCATCATCATCAGCGTGGTCACCAGCATCGACTTGCGGCCCAGCTTATCCCCATAATGTCCAAAGACGACCCCACCGAGCGGCCGGGCGAAAAAGCCCACCGCATAGGTGGCAAACGAGGCCATCGTGGCAGCAAAAGGATCCAGCGTGGTGAAAAAGAGCTTCCCAAACACCAGCGCCGAAGCCGTGCCATAGAGGAAAAAGTCATACCACTCGATGGTGGTGCCGATGAAGCTCGCCAAGACGACGCGCGTGGTGGATTGCATTCGGTGATTCAATTCCCTCGCGGTGGATTTCGTCAATCGTTGATCGCCACGAAGCTGCTTCGGTGCCTGAAACCGCACCGCCAAGACCTGAAACTTCCTTCTTGCCAAAATAGCGTTCACCCCGACTATGGCAGCCCTCTTGTCCGGGCACCCCTTGGTGCTGCGGGACGAAAGCCCGACAGACGCCTCCGGAGCGGAAGTGCCTGTGCGGTTTATTTCCCAACGCTCCCAACCCGTAAACAATAGCAATGAGTGCAAATGCAACGCTCGCCGACCTTATCGCAGGTTCTTTCCGCGAGCTCTCCGAGGGATCCATCGTCAAGGGTCGCATCCTCGAAATCAAACCCCAGGTCATCCTTGTGGACATCGGCTACAAGTCCGAAGGCGCCATCCCCTCGAACGAATTCGAAGACGAGGACATCCAAGTCGGCGACGAAGTCGAAGTCCTGCTCGAGCGCCTCGAAAATGACGAAGGCATGGTCGTTCTCTCCAAGGAGAAGGCCGCCCATCGCCAGAATTGGGAGAAAATTTACCACGTCTTCAAAGACGGCGGTCTCGTCAAAGGCAAGGTCAAGAGCGTGGTCAAAGGCGGTCTCATGGTCAACGTGGGCGTCGAGGCCTTCCTGCCCGGCAGCCAGATTGACATCATCCCGCCGAAGGACCTCAATGAGTACGTCGGCAAGGTGTTCGAGTTCAAGATCGTCAAGATCAACGACGAGCGCAAAAACATCGTGCTCTCCCGGCGCGAGGTCATCGAGGCCGAGCGTTCTGAGCAGCGCCAGAAGTTCCTCGATTCCGTCACCCCTGGCGACAAGGTCACCGGCGTGGTCAAGAACATCACCGACTTCGGTGTATTCGTGGACCTCAACGGTATGGACGGTCTGCTTCACATCACTGACATGTCCTGGGGACGCCTCAACCATCCTTCTGAAATGGTCGGCATCGGCCAGAGCGTGGACGTCGTCATCCTCGAAGTGAATCGCGAGAAGGAGCGTGTCTCCCTCGGCCTGAAGCAGCTTCAGAACAACCCGTGGGAAAACATCGAAGGCCGCTACCCCGTGGGCCACAAGGTCCGCGGCAAGGTCACCAAGCTCGTTGCTTACGGTGCTTTCGTCGAAGTGGAAGAAGGCGTCGAAGGCCTCATCCACGTTTCCGAGCTCTCCTGGACGAAGCGCATTGCCCGTCCTTCCGATGTTCTCGCTGTCGGCCAGGTCATCGAGTCTGTCGTTCTTGGCATCAACAAGGACGAGCGTAAGATCAGCCTCGGCGTGCGTCAGCTCGAGCCGAATCCGTGGGACGATATCGATAGCCGTTACCCGGTGGGCACGAAGATGACCCGCCCGGTGCGCAACCTCACCGCCTACGGTGCCTTCGTCGAACTCGAAGAGGGCATCGACGGTATGATCCACGTGTCCGACCTCAGCTGGACCCGCAAGATCAATCATCCGTCCGAGATGCTGAAGAAGGGACAGGAAGTCGAAGCCGTCGTTCTCGGCATCGACAAGGCCAATCAGCGCATCTCCCTTGGCATGAAACAGCTCGAAACCGATCCGTGGAGCGAGATCGACACCCGCTTCAAGGTGGGCGACGTCGTCAAAGGTCGTGTCTCGAAAATCGCCAGCTTTGGTGCCTTCGTCGAACTCGAAGACGACATCGATGGCCTCGTGCACATCTCGCAGATCAGCGAGGAGCGCATCGAGAAGGTCAAAGACAAGCTCAACGTCGGTGACGAAGTTGAGGCCCGTGTCATCAAGGTGGACAAGGTGGAACGTCGCATTGGTCTCTCCATCAAGGCCATGAACTACAGCGAGGCTGACATCCAGAAGGAAAGCGCCGCGTTCGAAGCCCTCAAGCCCAGCACCGACCTCGTCGGCCTGGAGCAGGCCTTCAAGTTCGCCACCGAAGAATGGCGTCCGGGCGGCTCGTAATCGACCGCACGACCATCATTACACTTCACCCGGAGGGGACGCCGCGAGGCGTCCCTTCTTTTTTGGGATGAACATTCGCCTGAATAGCTTTTTCGATGCGTCGTCATAGTTTTGCCATGCATTTTCCCTCGCTGTTTTCCCGGATGGTTCTGGTCCTCTTCCTTGCCAGTTGTGAAAAAGCCGTTCCGCCGACTGTCGTCCAAGCCCCTCCAGCGCCTCTCCAAAATGATGCGCAGCTCATCGCTGCCCGTGATGCCCTCTCCCGCCAAGCTGTGGAGATCGAGACCCGCAGCGCCTTGCTCGACAAGCAGCTTGCCGAACTCGAGCAAAAGCTCCGTCAGAGTGAAAATGATGCCCTGCGCGGGCGGCTCGATATCTTGAAGCAGCAAAACGAGCAGCTACGCGCCCAAGCGGACATTGCCCGCCAGCAGAGCGACCAGCTCAGTCGCCGTCTTGTGACTGCCAAGCCGACACCGCTACCCGTTCAGTCTTCGCAGAGCCCTCGCCGAGATTACAGCCTTTTTTATGGCCGCCTAGCCCCCCATGGCCGCTGGGTTGACGTCAGCGGTTATGGCCTCTGCTTCCAGCCCGGTCAGGCTCGCGTGACCACTTGGCGGCCTTATGTGGATGGTTGCTGGAGTTGGTCCACGCTCGGCTGGGCCTGGCAGTCGAATGAACCCTTTGGCTGGGCCACCTACCACTACGGCCGCTGGATCAATCTCAGCCGCCACGGCTGGCTTTGGGTCCCTGGCTGCGAATGGGCACCCGCATGGGTCGCATGGCGCCAAAGCCGCGACTACATCGGCTGGGCGCCGCTGCCGCCCGAGCCCGGCCCATGCATCAGCATTCAGCGGGACTGCGACACCCGTTATAACCTCGGCCCTGCCAGCTACACCTTCATCAGCGTCACGAACTTCGTCCGCCCTTCCTACACCACCATCTGCCGGCCCGTCAGCTACAACAGCACCATCTTCCACCACACCGTCAACAGCACCCAGATCGTGCCCTGCGGCGGCCCCGCCCAAGGCGGCACCCAGCTCTACATGCATCATGGCGGCCCCCCGCGGCATCAAATCGAGCAGCAATGCCGCCAAACCATCCCGCAGACCCAGCTCCGCCCCATCGAGCACCATCAGATCGCCGCAGGCGGCCTGCCCGGAGACAGCCACAAGCCCGGCAAACCGCACCTGCTCCCCGTCATCGAGCTTCCCGCCCTCACCAGCCGCCCCGCTTTGCCCGACATCAAGCCCGCCGAGCACATCGAGCGGCCCCAGCTCGCCGATGCCTTCGCCGGCGTCCCCGCCAACGCCCGCCCCGCCATCCAGCAAACCATCGAAGCAGATCGAAAGAGGCCGCTGATCGCCGATTCACCCCATCCGGCCTCTCCCAGCCCCACACAGCCCGCTTCAAGCACCCCGCAGCTCACCGAAACCATCCGCGTTGCCCAGCCCGGCGAGGCTCAAAACCCACCCGCCAGACCTCTCGAGCCTGTTGTGTCTCTAAACGGCCTCACAAGCCTCGGCGCGCCCATCGAAACGCGTGGTGGCCAGCCCGATCTGAACGCCCCTGAGGCCCCTTCGATTCCTACCAGCCTCCCCGCCACCCTTCCCGCCACCACCGTCGTCGAAGCAACAGTCGCACCCGCGATGCCACCCGTCGTCGAAACGCCCGCCCAAACACCCCCGACTACCGCCGAGCCCACCATCGCCGCCACTCCCACATCGCCCGAACAAGCCGCGACGGCCCCCATGAGCCAGCCGCCGACCCAACCAGCAGCTCCCGACCCAACCGCCGCCGTCGAACAACAAGCTCGCCAGGAAGCCGAAGCCCTCGCCATGCAGCAAAAGCAAGCTGAGCAAGCCGCCGCCGAACAACAAGCCCGCCAACAAGCCGAAGCCCTCGCCATGCAACAAAAACAGGCAGAAGAGGCCGCTGCCCGTGCCGCCGCCGAAGAGCAAATGCGCCAAGCCCAGATGGAGGCCCAGCGTCTGGCCCAAATGGAAGCTCAACGCCAAGCTGAAGAAGCGCAGCGCCAAGCCCAGATGGAGGCGCAACGTCAGGCCCAGATGGAAGCCCA
>JAFMIR010000063.1 GCA_017853885.1 Prosthecobacter sp. | reverse complement strand
CCGGCTTCGTGGAAGAGAACGAGGTCGCGCATCTGCGTGGCGGGGTTGCAGCTCACATAGACGACGGCTTTCGGGCCGAAGGCGAAGAGCTGCTCCAGGAACTCGCGGCTGCAGCCGGCCCGCGGCGGGTCGATGAGCACCACGGTATCCGCCCCAGCATGCGGGACGACCTCGAAGACCTTCTGCGCATCGGCGGCGAGGAAGCGGCAGTTCGTGATCTCATTGAGCTGCGCATTGTGCGAGGCCTTGGCGACGGCCGTTTCGGAGATCTCGACGCCAATGACCTCCTCAAAGGCCTTCGCGGCGGACAGCGCGAACAAACCGCTGCCGCAATAAGCGTCCACTAGGAAGTGGGCACCGCAGGCTTTTGCCTCCGCAACAGCATGCCGAACGAAGGCTGGTAGAATGAAGGGATTGTTTTGGAAGAAATCGCCGGCTTGGAACTCAAACCGAATGCCGTCCACCTCCTCGACGGCGATCTGCTCGCTTTGGGTGAGTACGCCATTCTTTGCTGCCCGCATGAGCAGAGTGGCGCCGCGTTTGAATTGGTCGGACTTCGCCTTAATGTCCTCACGCAGGGTGGGCAAGGCGTCGTTGATCGCTTTCATGGCGATCTGGCACTGCGGCACATCCACCAGTGCCATGCGGGTCCCGATGCGTAGAAAGCCGATGTCACGGATCATGCCCTCACGGGGACGCTGAAAATGCGGGGTGATTTTCGACCGATAGCCGTATTCCATCGGCGAAGGGATGACGGGCAACACCTCGTGCTCAATGCGGGCCATGTGGCGCAGCAGCTCAGTAACCTGATTGCGCTTCCACTTGAGCTGTTCGTCGTACTTCAGGTGCTGATACTGGCAGCCACCGCACTGTCCAAACAAGGGACAGGGCGGCTGCAGGCGATTGGGCGAGGCCTCAAGCACCTCAATGAGGTCCGCCTCGCTGTAGTTCTTGTGATTGCGAAAGACACGGCAACGCACGCGTTCGCCAGGCAGCGTGAAGGGGACAAAAACCACCCATCCGCTCACGCGTGCCACACCGGTGCCCTCGTTTGTCAGGTTCTCAATGCTGACCTCCAGCTCCTGATGGTAATGAAACGGATGCGGCAGGAATTTTTTCGGTCTTGGGTGAGCGTCCATATGAGTCTGACGAATGGCAAAAGTCACCTTCAAGCGCCTTCGTGCGTGTTTTGCAAATTCTCTCCCGAAATGGCTGGCAGGTTTAGGCACGAAACATAGCCTGTGCGAGTCTGGCAAGCCGGAGCAAGTCGCGTTTTACAATCTGTGTCCGCGCTGCGCTTCAAACCACAAGGCCGCATCTTGGAGTTACGTCTCCCCTTCCCCACATGGCCAATCATCAAACGGATCGCCTAGCGAGCAGTTCTTCGACCACCTCACCTTTGCTGAGCGCCATCGGTCGGCCAACGGGTGTGATGAGTTCTTTGCTGAAATCTATGCCAAAAAGGTCAAGGATGGTCGCATGCAGATCTTCGACAAGGACGGGGCTCTGAGGGTCTTTTTTCACACCCTCGGGATCGGTCGCGCCGACCACTCGGCCCTTGGCGAAGCCACCACCGGCCACGAGCATGCTGAAACCCGTGGGCCAATGGTCGCGACCGCCGAGTTTGTTGATCTTGGGGGTGCGACCAAACTCACCACCGCAGACCACCACGGTACTCTCGAGCAGGTGATAACGCTTCAAGTCACGAATCAGTGAAGCCAAAGCTGCGTCGAGGATTCTCACCTGTGAGGCTTGACCCTCGAGGTTGTTTGCGTGCGTATCCCAACCGTTCAGGGTGACTTCCACGCATCGGACACCAGTCTGGATCAAGCGCACCGCAGCTAGGCAGCCACGACCAAACGGCGTGTCTCCATATGCATTGCGTTGGGCCGCCGTCGCCTGGCTCACATCAAAGGCTTTCAGCTGCTCCGAGGTCATCATCTTGCGCGCCCGCTCGATGGAGAGCTGGTGCAGTGTTTTCTGGGGGTCAAAGTTCGGCAGCCGCCCTGTGGCGAAGGCTTTTTCCACCACGCCGAGGCTTTCCATGCGCTTCTGCATGCGCTCATCACTCACCCGTGCCTTTACATCTGGGATGCTGCCAATGGGATCCAACATCTGGAACGCATCAAACTGCGCTCCGAAGTAGCCGCCACGTGCCGGCCATTGATTTGGCAGAATGGAGACATGCGTGGGAATCTCCAAGCGTGCTTCCGG
Source organism: Prosthecobacter sp. (assembly GCA_017853885.1). Taxonomy (GTDB): domain Bacteria; phylum Verrucomicrobiota; class Verrucomicrobiia; order Verrucomicrobiales; family Verrucomicrobiaceae; genus Prosthecobacter. The sequence goes on along the minus strand of JAFMIR010000063.1, from coordinate 11,470 downwards.
CAGTTCGTGGCATATCACCGCACCAACACTCGGATGGATGAGGGTGGGATCGGTGCGATGGCCGGTTTTGAGGTAATAAAAGGCACGCTCGTGATCACCCTCCTTGCTCACCATGGAGCGGATGAGGGTGGCATCACCCATCACGCTGGCGGTCTGCTCCAGCCCGGCCGCGAACTGCACGCCCTTGATGGCCGTGTCGATCCCCTTCACCCCGCCACCAATCTTCGTGGTGGGATGTGGATCAAAGGTGTCAAGCTGGCTGGCCGCTCCGCCGAGCCACAACAAGATCAGCGATTTCGCGGGCTTGCCCTTGGGTGCCTTCTCCGCCTCCACAGCGAGGATATCAGCAAGAGGCGTGAGCCATGAAGCGCCTGCTGTGCACGCTCCGCGGATCATCGTCCGGCGTGAAGGATCAGGAGAAGCAGAGCAGATCATGGCGTTAATGGTTCCAAGAGAATTCGGTGGCATTCATTAGCGTCCAGTAGAGATCGCTCATGGCGATGCTGCGCGAGCTCATGGACTTCGCGCTGGCAAGCCGTTCTTCAAAATGCGCCGACTCCTCGGCAGATGGTTTGCGGGTGAACACGGCCAAGTAGGCGCTCTCGACGGCAGCCCGGTTATCAGGCGAGAGCATGCCGATGCGCGTGCAGGCGCTCAGCAGCGGATTGCCCTTCACATGATCGGTCACCATGTTGCCATTCATGAGCAAGAGCCGCTGCGGAATGGTGCTTCCAGCGTTGTCAAAATCGTCTTCACCCTTGTCACCGTAGCGTTTCACGAAATTTCTCACATCGATGTCACGCTTGATTCGAAAGATCACAGGCGCCTCCGCGCCGATGGAGCAAAGCGAGGCTGCTTGGATGACACTGCCGGCCATCTGCTCAGGCCTTAAACGCGTGACTGGAAAGGCTGCCCATTGTGCTTCCGCACCCGGATGGTCGGTGACGCTGGAGGCTTCAAAGACTCGGGTGGCCGTGATTACACGGATCAGACGGTGCAGGTTGAAATCGTGCGCAATAAAATCCTCCGCCAGCAGTTCCATACCCGGAGGAAAAGGTCCATCGAGTGGGAGGTCATCCACGGGGATTATGAGCGGCTTGTTGAAAAGCAGCGCCCAAAAGCGATTCACCAGCGTGCGAGCAAAGGTCTTGTTCTCCTTCGCCGTCACCCAGTCGGCGAGCCGCGACCTCGGCGGCCCCTGGTCCGGCATGCATTCCGGTTTCCACGGCACTTTGGCGGAGATCACTGCAGGTTCAGTCTCGCCTAGGTAACGCATTTGGTAGTGTTGTTTCGGATCGTCACGAAGACCGGTGAAATCGAACTTCGTCTGACCAAAGTAGGCGGCGAGCTGGTGGAAATCGCTCTGCTTCCACGGGCTTCCTAGCTTGCCATCATGGCACTCCACGCAGTCAATGCGGACTCCGAGGAAGGCGCGGCTGACCTTCGCAGCGAGCTTTTTCTCGTCGGGGCCTTTTTGTGACTCGTTCGTGACGGTGATGAAGTTCACCGCCGGGTTCGTGGTCCACACACCCTTCGATTCGATCAACTCCCGCACGATGCGGTCATAAGGCCGGTTTTGCAGCAAGGAATCACTCAACCACTCAACGAGCCTACGGCGGCGGTAAATCAAAAACGGCCCGTTCTCCGTGCCCACATACACTCGCGCCAGACGCTCGGCGAGGTAGTCGCTCGTGCGGCGGTCCGCCAAGAGACGAGTGAGCCATCTCTCCGGTACATTATCGCCCTGCATTGCCTGAACCTCACGAATGTCCTCCAGTGATGGAATGCTGCCCGTGAGTGCTAGCGAGAGCCGACGGAGAATGGTGAGATCATCGGCACGCGTTGGTGCTGGGATGCCTTTGGATGCCCAGTCTGCTTCAAAAGCGGCATTCACCCTCATGACGATCCCACTCACATCGATCGCAACGTTGGGCGGTTGGTCAGGCGCCGGTTTTTGAAGCCAAACCCAAGCGGCCAAACCCCCGATGATCGCCAAGGCTGTGACCACGGCTGCATTGCGCAGCCAAGTCAGTGCCGGGGAGGTTGGCGATGAGGAATCCATGAGATAGGTGAAAACACCGTGATGGAGTGTCTGTTTCCAGAAACAGAAAGCAAGGCTCGTGTTGCGGCCTCAAGGCAAGGTTGTTCTGCCGCGCGCGTTGAAACACCTTATTCATCATGCATCCTCTTACCCGGCGACAGATTCTGCAGCAGGCTGGGGCCGGTTTGGGCTCGCTCGCGCTGCAATCACTGCTGGGCGCCGAGGGGCTTTTGCGGACTGCGAACCCGCTCGACTCGAAAGCACCGCACTTCGCGCCCAAGGCAAAGTCCGTCATCTTCCTTTTCATGTATGGAGGACCGTCTCACATCGACCTCTTTGATCCGAAGCCAGAGTTGGAAAAATGGCATGGCAAGCCGATTCCAGTTTGGAAGAAGGAGGACGCGTTCATGGGTGGAAAGACGAAAAACGTCGCCATGAAAAGCTACTACCGTTTTGCGAAGCACGGCCAAGCCGGCATCGACCTAGCGGAGACCTTTCCCAATCTCGCACGACATGCTGATGATCTCTGCGTGATCCGCAGCATGCACGCGGAAAGCAACAATCATGGTCCTGCGATCTTCCAGATGAACACCGGCTTCATCCTCCCCGGCCGCCCATGCATGGGCTCCTGGGTCACCTATGGACTCGGGAGCGAGAGTGAGAACCTGCCCGCTTTTGTCGTGCTGCTCGATCATCAGGGGGCGCCCGTGAATGGCGCTCTGAATTGGTCGAACGGCTTCATGCCTGCTGCGTTTCAAGGTGTGCCCTTTCGCAGCAGCGGCGAGCCCATCGCCTACCTCACGCCACCGAAAAACGTTTCGCGTGTGCAGCAGCGGGCTCGTCTCGACTTGTTGAAGCAATGGAATGGCGAATTCGCCGCCGCACATCCGACGGAGTCGCAACTCGCCGCGCGCATCAACAGCTACGAACTGGCCTTTCGTATGCAGATGAGCGCCAGCGAGTGCACGGACCTTAGCCGCGAACCGGAGAGCGTGAGAAAAATGTACGGACTCGACAATGCGGTGACGGCCCACTTTGGCAGAAACTGCCTGCTCGCGCGCCGCCTCGTTGAACGGGGCGTACGCTTCGTGCAGCTCTACAGCGGTGGCAATGAGGGCCCGAAAGCGTGGGATGCGCACGACGACCTCAAAAAGAACCACGACCTCCACTGCGCGGAGACGGATGGCCCTATCGCTGCCTTACTCGACGATTTGAAGATCAGCGGTCTACTCGACACTACTCTCGTCGTCTGGGGCGGCGAATTCGGACGCTCACCGGTTGCCGAGAATGGCAAGGGTCGCGATCACCATCCGAAGGGCTTCACCATGTGGATGGCTGGCGCAGGCATCAAAGGAGGCCAGATGTACGGCTCCACGGACGAGTTTGGCTACGCTGCCGTCGAAAACCGCGTTTCCATCCCCGATCTCCACGCGACGATGCTGCATCTGCTGGGCTTTGACCACGAACAGCTCACCTACCGCTTTCAGGGCCGCGACTTCCGCCTTACGGACGTCAGCGGAGAGGTGGTGCGCGGACTCCTGACTTAACGCCACCGCAAAGAGCATCAGCAAATGCGCCATCGAATACGCCTAGACGATCCTGTCACTCCACGATCATTTCTCCCTTCATCACCAACCAGTGGCCGGGGAAGCTACAGATATAAGGATAGCGGCCTTTCGCGGTGGGCGCGGTGAAGCGTAGGACTTCACGGTCGCCTTGGTTGAGCATTTTGGTTTTGTGCAGGATCTTCGGGGAGTCGGGGATGAAGCCTTTGGCGAAGCCGTCGGGCGTTTTGGCCATTTCGTTGCCGGCCATGCCGACTTCGTCCGCCGCGCCGGGCTGGACGATGAGGAGATTGTGCGGGGTGACGTCGGGATTTTCGAAAACGAGCTTCAAAGGGGCTCCGGGAGCGACTTTGAACTCGCGCAGGTCGTAGAGCAGGCGCTCCGGGATGGTCTTGATGGTGATGGTTTGCAGGCCGGGCTGGTTGTCGAAGGGGTTCGGCGGCTCGGGCTTCTTCTTTTTCGCCATGAGGGCGGGTTTGGTGGGCTCGCTGTCTTTGAGGAACTTTTCCAATTCGGGATGCTTCGCGAGGAAGGCGGTGTTCCCTTTCCAAAGCGGCTGCAGCGTGTGGCTGTCGAGCGAGGTGCGCAGCGCGTAGGTGAGGTAGGGGTCCATCGGATGCTTCAGCAGATCGAGCGCGGCCTCCAAGGCCTCCGGCGTGCCGATGTAACTCGCCGCGATGGCCGCTTCGAGGCGGACGAGGCCGCTGGGGTCGTTGGCGGCGAGTCGAAGCGGTTTTGGCCCCACGGCTTCTTTCCAAGCGCGGAGCGGCAACTTTCGCAGACTCCGCGCTGCCACCGCTCGCATGAGAGGGCTGAACTTGTCATGCTCGCGCATGATTCTCGAGAGCATGTTGTTGCTGTAGTCCCAGACTTCGGCCTTGGATAAATCCGGCGTTTTTCCCTTCTCAAAATCTTGTTTTGCCAGCCATTCGCTGAGCCACAGCCACTCTGCTAGGGCTTGGTCGGTGTTTGGGTGAAACCCGCCGCTTAAACCGATGCCAACAGCTATTTCCTCCGGTTCTTTTTCCCTCAACTCCACCTTCGCGCGATACCTTGTCCGGTAGTTTTCACTCTTCAGCAGATCCAGCAACTCGGGGATGCTCGCTCCGGCGATCTTCGGTGCTGTTTCGAGTTTTTGATCCTTCGCGGTGATGCGCCAGATGCGGCCGCTCTTTTTGTCGCGGCGGGTGTCGCGGAGGGAGTATTGGGCGTGGCCTTTGACGGGGTTGTACCAGTCGGCGATGTACATCGCGCCGTCGGGGCCTTGCTGGATGTCCACGGGGATGAAGCTGAGGTTCGTGCTCTGGAAGACGATGCCGACTTTCTTTTCCTCGAAGTGCGTGTCGTGCTCCACCCACTCGTGCAGCTCGATTTCGTTGGTGGGCTTGTAGCGCACGCGCATGAAGTGTTTTTTGTCGCGCAGCTCCTTCGGCCAGTGGCTGCTGGTGAGGAATTCCTGGCCGCAGGTGCCGCTGTAAGCCGGGAAGTAGTTGCCGGCGGGGATGTGGATGTCGGGATAGGGCGCATTGAGCGCGTGCACGGCGCTGGCGAAGACGGGATGGCTGCCGACGTGGAAGCCCCAGTCGTCGAAGGTGATGCCCCAAGGATTCGTGCTCATGTAACTGCCAAAGGCGAGCAGCCTGCCGGTGGCGGGTGTGTAGCGGAAGAAGCTGCTCTCGCGGGCGCGGACGGGGCCGTAGGGTGTCTCGACCTGGCTGTGATGGAAGATGCTCTCGCGGAAGATGAGATCGCCCTCGGGGCTCCAGACGAAGTCGTGCAGCGCGTGGTGGCTGTCCTCGGTGCCGAAGCCGGTGAGGAGTTTTTCGCGGTGGTCGGCCTTGCCGTCGCCATCGGTGTCTTTGAGGAAGGTCAGATGCGGCTGGTCGGAGACGAAGACGCCGCCATTCCCAAACTCAAAACTGAGCGGGATGGCGAGCTTGTCGGCCCACACGCTGCATTTGTCGGCGCGGTGGTCGCCATTGGTGTCTTCGAGGATGAGGATGCGATCCTGCGGGGCCTCGCCGGGCATGATTTGCGGATAAGTCGTACTCGTGCTGACCCACAGGCGGCCTTTGCCATCGAAACGAATGGCGATGGGCTTCACGAAGAGCTCCGGGAAATCCTCTTCGGAGGCGAAGAGGCTGACTTCGAAGCGCGGGTCGATTTTGAAGGCTTTCAGTTCATCGGCGGGAGAGAGCCATTCGTTGATGGGGCGGTCTCCGGTGATGGTGGGGAGAGGTTCGGTGTTCTTATCCCCGTGCTCACGAAGCAGCGCCTTGCCGGCCGCTAGGTTCCAAATGTCTTCGTCACGGTTCTCGGTCATCTGGAGGAGTTTTTTCAGTTCGCCGGGGAAATTCACGACACCGTAGGGCTCCATGCGGCCGCCTTTGATGTAGTAGTAGTTCAGCGGGCGGTAGTGCTGGAAGAACTTGTCCTCCTTTTCGACGACGGCAGCACGGACGGCTTCGTTGAGCTTCGGCGGCGTTTCTTGGGTGAGCTGATTGTAGAGACGCTCTGCGAAGGCGGCGTAGCCAGAGATGTTGAGATGCACGCCGTTGGTCGTCTTCGGGGTCAAATCGGTGAAAACATCCGCAAAGGCCACCTTTTCGGCCGCGGCGACCTTTTTCATCGCGTCGGTGTAGAGCTTGATTTGCGCGTTGAGATGCTCGTGGGGCTTTTCGGCGGCCGTGGGGCTCACGAGGACGATTTTCGGCTCGGAGGTGCCGTTGTAGCGATGGGCCTTCAACTCGATGAGGAAGGCCTTGAGGAGCGCTTCGAACTCGGCGAGGCCTTTTTCGCCTTTGAAGCTCTCGTTGAAGCCGAAGGCGGCGAGGATCACGTCGGCCTTGTGTTCGGCGAGGTGCTGGTTGAGATCGCCAAAGCCATCGGGGCGAGGGCGAAGAGACACTTCATCGGCGGACCAGCTCAAGTTGCGGAAAACGAGCTTCTCCTTGGCAAAACGCTGTTGCATGAGCGCCTCGAACTGACCGTCGTCGCGCATGCGATCGAAAAGCGAGTTCCCGATGAGGGCGATGCGCGTGCCCGGTTTCAGATCCAGCGGCAGCTGGGCGAAAGCCGAGAGCAGAGGGCACAGAGCCAAGAGAAGGAGGAGGCGCGTCATCATGGTGAGCACATAGCTATCGCACGAGGGATGCAAACCGGACATGCAAGGCACTTTTTATCACGTCTAGGCCATACGATGGCCATCATCGCATATGACAGTGGCAAAGGCATTTCGTGCGTTCGCCCCAGATTCCCAGCTCTCTTGGATACGACTCAATCCACTGCCAAAAAGCGCACGCAGATGCTGCCGGGCACCTCCACCTTGGTGCCAGTGAAGCTGAGCTTGCCACTTTCAGCATCGACTTGGAAGAGCGCAGCGGTGCCGCTGTTTTGGTGGGCGGCGATGAGCCATTGGCCGGTGGGATCGAGGCAGATGTTGCGTGGAATCTGGCCTTCAACGGGCACGTTTTGAATGAGCGTGAGCTTCCCGGTGCTTGGATCACAGGAAAACACGGCGATGGTGTCGTGCGTGCGATTGGAAACATACACGTTTCGGCCATTCGGATGGGCCAAGCTTTCTGCGGTGCTGAAGCCAGGCTTACCACGATCGGCTTCCGGTAAGGTCGAAACCGTCTGCACCTCCGTCATGGCACCGGTTTCAGCATCGTAAGCAAAAACCGTCTCGGTCATCGCCATCTCGTTGTTCACGAAAACGAATTTGCCGCTCGGATGAAAAGCCAGATGGCGAGGGCCGCCGCCCGCAGGGGTTTTAGCAAAGGCCGGCTCGTTCGGTGTCATCTTGCCGGTAGCGGGATCGACCTTGTAGATAAGTACTTTGTCGAGCCCCAAATCACAGGCAAAGGCAAAGCGGTTGTCCGGGCTGAAGTTCACGGAGTGAGCATGTGGGCCCGACTGGCGTTTGGGATCGATGCTGCTGCCCTCATGCTGGATGAAGCTTGCGGCCTCACCAAGCTTTCCATCGGCAGCGATGGCATACGAGGCCACGCTGCCGCTGCCGTAGTTTGCCAAGGCCGCCATCCGACCGGTGGCATCCACATTCACATGGCATGGACCGCTGCCGATGGCGCTCTGCTGATTGATGAGTGTCAGCCTGCCGGTTAAGGCATCGATCGTGAAGGAACTGATACCGCCAATCTTTTTGCCGTCTGGGCCTTTCACATCGCCGATGGCGAAAAGAAACTTCTTGGAAGGGTGAATCGAAAGAAAGCCTGGATTGCCCGCCTCGACGGCCAGTTCTGGCTTTGTCAGCACACCGCTCGCCGCGTTGAAACGGGCCACGTAGATACCTTGGCTGCCATTCTTGGCATTCGTATTCGTACCGAAATAGACAAGATAACGATCCCCCGCAATGGTAGCGGAGGCAATTAAGGCAAAGACGGAAGCGATCAGGCTGGCTTTCATGACCACTGATGCTGATGGAGTCAGCAAACTAGGTCAAGCAGGCTCTTTTCAATCCTCCACCGTGCCATCGCCACCGTTCGCCACGTCCAAGGCGCGCATCATCGCGTCCATGAACTCCTGTGCGGCCTCGATGGGAAGGATGATCGTGTCGCGGCGACCGCGCACATCCTCGGTGATCTTGATGAACCGACCGCGGTCATTTTCCTTGAGGTCCAGGAAGAAGATCTTCCGGTCCGTGACGATTTTTTCCGAGTGCAGCGGCGGATTGTGCGGCCGCCGTTCTTCATCTGAATCAAAGTTCCTCATGCCAGTGTTGTATCTCTTCCCGTCCAGCCGCCCATTGCCGCTGTTTCCGTGAATTGGACGTGAGTCTAGGAACCAGCCTCGTTTTTGTCAACGCTTGTCTCTGATCCCCATCCACTGTCTGGTGATTTTATGAAGCGCCTTCTCCCTTTTCTCCTTCTCCTCGCGGCGTGCGGCCACAAGCCTGCCGACCCTGCCGCTACCGCCTTTGCTCCGGTACGTGCCGTGCTCGAAACTCAGTGCGTTCACTGCCATGGTGACAATCGCCTTTCCAGCATGCCGCCGATCAACGACACGCGGGCCATTGCAAAGCTCATCAGCTCGGGCTGGATCCTCCCCGGAAAGCCGGAGGCCAGCCGCTTCTTTCAGGTCGTGACTTTTCCCGATGAAATACCCGGTGCCATGCCGCCGAGCGGCCACGCCATCTCCAAGAAGCAAGTGCAAATCCTGCGCGACTGGATCAAAGCCGGCGCCCGAGTGCCTGCGCACAACGTAAAGCTCTCGCCGCAAGGCCCTCTGCCGCGTTCGGTGTAAGTCATGTCCTCAAACTGGCTGCATGAAATCGCGGACCGTGTAGCATCCGCGCCCCATGTTCCGCATCCGCTACCCTGACGATCTCCCCATCACGGCCCGGCGTGAGGAGATCGTCGCGACGATTCAGCGGCATCAGGTCGTCATTTTGGCCGGTGAGACCGGTTCCGGCAAAACGACGCAACTTCCGAAGATGTGCTTGGAGGCCGTTCCGAATGCGCCGGGCATGATCGGCTGTACGCAACCACGACGCGTGGCTGCGATGAGTGTTTCGAAACGCGTCGCGGAGGAGCTCGGTGTGCCGTGGGGACGCGAAGTCGGCTGCAAGATGCGTTTCAGCGATGACACCAGCCGCGAGACGCGCGTGAAGTTCATGACGGATGGCATCTTGCTCGCCGAGATCCAGAGTGATCCGATGTTGCGGACTTATTCCGTGCTGATTCTCGATGAGGCGCACGAGCGTTCGCTGAACATCGACTTCCTGCTCGGCTATCTCGTCGGATTGCTCAAAAAGCGAACGGATCTCAAATTGATCGTCACCTCGGCCACGATCGACACGGAGGCGTTCTCGCAGGCGTTTGGCGGTGCGCCGATCATCGAGGTCAGTGGGCGAACGTATCCCGTCGAGGTGCGCTACATGCCGCTCGTAACAGAAGGGGACGATTTCGGCTTCATCGACGGCGCGGTGGCTGCGGTCGAAAACGCGCTCATCGAGACGAATGACGGCGATGTGCTCGTTTTCATGCCCACCGAGCTCGACATCCGCGACACGCGTGACCTACTCGATGGTCGGCTCGGCCACGAATTCGAGGTTCTCGCGCTTTTTGGCCGCATGGCTGCCGCGGAGCAGCAGCGCGTGTTTGAGCCGGGCCGCAAACGTCGCGTCGTGATCGCCACGAACGTCGCGGAGACCTCCATCACCATCCCGCGCATCGCCGTCGTGGTTGATACCGGCCTCGCGCGCATGAGTCGCTACAATCCGCGCACGCGCACGAAGCGCCTGCCCGTCGAGGCCATCTCGCAAAGCAGCGCCAACCAACGCGCCGGCCGCGCCGGTCGCGTGCGTGAGGGTTTGTGCATACGCCTTTACGAGCAGGACGATTTTGAGAAGCGCGACCGCTTCACCATGCCGGAAATCCAACGCGCCAACCTCGCCGAGGTCATCCTGCGCATGAAGGCCTTCAAGCTCGGCGAGATCGAAGCATTCCCCTTTATCAATCCGCCCTCCAGTGCCGCGATTCGCGCCGGATACGAGCTGCTGCACGAGCTCGGCAGCCTCAACGACACGCACGAGCTCACGTCGCTCGGTCACGAACTCGCGAAACTCCCACTCGATCCCACGCTCGGTCGCATGCTGCTGCATGCTCGCACGGAAAACGTGCTGCCGGAGATGCTCGTCATCGCCAGCGGCCTCAGCATTCCCGATCCGCGCGAGCGCCCCGAAGAGAAGAAGGAACTCGCGAATGCCGCCCACAAAGCCTTCGCCGCGCCTGATTCGGACTTTCTGAGCCTCCTCAAAATCTGGAACGCAGCGCCCGATCCTCTCGAACGCTCTCGAAACTCCTTGCGCAAGTTCTGCAAATCGAACTTCCTCTCCTTTAGCCGTATGCAGGAATGGCGGGACATCTGGAAGCAGCTCGTAGATATCTTCGGGAACTCCCAGCGACCGGAGAAGTCAGACCCTTCAGACAAAATTCACCGCAGCATCCTCGTCGCACAGCTCGGTCACATCGCCGTCAAAGAGGACCGAAACCTCTACAAAACCTCCGGCAACCGCGAGGTGATGATTTTCCCCGGCTCCAACCTCTACGAGCGCCGCGAGAAGAACGCGAAGCCGAAGCCGGGCCAGGACAAAACGAAACAACCCGCGTGGATCGTCGCGGGGGAGATCGTGCATACCTCGCAGCTCTTCGCACGCACGGTGGCGAAGGTGCAGCCGGACTGGATCGCGGAACTGGGCGCGCATTTGTGCACGTTCAAGCACAGCGAGCCGCATTGGAATGAAAAAGCGGGCCGCGTGACCTGCGTCGAAAAAGTCATGCTGCATGGCCTTGAGATCACGCGACGCAGCATCGACTTCCTGAAGGTCGATCCCGTTGCGGCGACGCAGCTTTTCATCCGCGGTGCGCTCGTCGAGCATCAGGACAGCGCGATCACGCTGCGCTTTTACGCGCACAACAATGCGCTGCGGCAAAAGATCGAAACCATGCTCACGCGGGTGCGCAGCAATCGCGTCTATGCCGTCGAAGAGCGACTCTTCCGCTTTTACAACACTCGGCTGAAAAACATCTCATCGATCCACGACCTCAACCGCGTCGTCAAAGAGCGCTGTGAGACCGAGCCGCGCTTTCTGTGCGCAACTGAAGCCGATCTCGCGGGTGGCGAGGACTTTGAGGCCGACTTGCAGCAGTTCCCGGATCAGGTCGCGCTCGCGAACAGCGTCATCCCGGTCACCTACCACTACCAACCCGGCCAGGAGCAGGATGGCGTCACCGTGAAGGTGCCCGTGCAGCTCGCGGGGCATCTTACCACCGGCCAGGTGCAGTGGATGGTGCCTGGCATGCGCGAGGAAATCGCCGCCGCGCTGCTGCGAGCGCTACCAAAG
>JAFMIR010000010.1 GCA_017853885.1 Prosthecobacter sp. | reverse complement strand
CTGATCCACGCTGGGCCGATCACTGGATGGGTTACTGGCAGGACGTGCTCGCGGAAAATCCGAACATCCTGAACCCGACACTAAACAACACCGGTCCCTTCCGCTGGTGGCTTTACGAGTCGCTGCGTGACAACAAACCGATGGACTTCTTCGTCACCGAACTGCTGCGCATGAAGGGCAGTGAGCGTCTGGGCGGGCCAGCCGGCTTTGCCACCGCCTCGCAGAACGATGTGCCCATGGCCGCGAAGGGCACCATCATCGGCAGCGCCTTCCTTGGCGTCGAAATGAAGTGCGCCCGCTGTCACGACGCCCCCGCCGCGAAAAGCACTCAGGAGGATCTTTTCAAGATCGCCGCCATGCTCAACTCAAAGGAAATCGAGGTGCCAAAGACCAGCAGTGTTAGCTTGGATCATCTAAAGAATCTGGGTCGCAAGCCACTCATCCATGTCACGCTAGCTGTCGGCACTAAAGTGAAGCCACAATGGTCACTTACCGAGTTCTGCGATGTCTCTGCGGCCGGACTCGCCGAACATCCAGAGGACACGCGCGACCAGCTCGCCGCACTCATCACGGCACCGCAGAATGAACGTTTTGCACAGGTCATAGCCAACCGCCTTTGGGCCCGCTACATGGGCCGCGGCATCGTTGATCCGGTTGCCGACTGGGAAAAGGGAAAGCCTTCTCATCCTGAACTGCTCAAGTGGCTTGGACGCGAGTTTGTGCGCGGCGGTTACGACATGAAGCATCTCGCGCGACTCGTTTTGAACTCGCACGCCTATCAACGCGCTACCGACACTGAACTGAAGGAACCCAGCCCTCTTTTTGCAGCGCCCGCGCCGCGTCGCCTCATGGCCGAACAAATCGTGGATGGCCTTTTTGCCGCCACAGGCAAGCCTTTCCGCACTGAAGAAGTTTGCCTCGACATCGACAACACGCGCGATCTGAAAAACGCCATTCATCTTGGCAAACCCAGACGCAGTTGGATGCTCACAAGCACGAGTAACGAGCGTGACCGTCCCAGCCTTAGCCTACCACGCATCCAAGCCGTGGGCGATGTCTTGAGCGCGTTTGGATGGCGCGGAGCAAGGCAAGACCCGACCAGCATCCGAGATCAAGCACCGAACGTGCTACAGCCTGCCATCCTCAGCAACGGAACCGTCGGTATCTGGCTCACACGCCTAAGCGATGACCATGGCGTGACACAATTGGCCCTGCGCAAGCAAAGCGTCGATCAACTCGTCGACAACCTCTATTTGAAGCTTCTTACACGTTTACCGACGAAGGACGAGAAGGACCTGTATGTGAAACATCTCACACCGGGTTATGAAAGCAGAGTTCAGACGTTCAAAATGAAACGTGAGGGGTCCACCCGCACACGCGAGAAGTATGTGAGCTGGTCAAACCACCTTGATGCCGAGGCTACCCTCGTCCGTCAGGCACAGGAAAATGCCGCGCGTCAGGGAGATCCATCCACAGGCAACCTTGATGACAACTGGCGCATGCGGCTTGAAGACATACTCTGGGCCATGCTGAACGCGCCGGAGTGGGCGTTCAGCCCGTGAATTTGTGATCTTAAAATGGTCAAAGCTACATCTTAGCTTTGGAGTTACGTCAAAGCCATCAGTGGCCAAAAAGATGTGGCCATGGGCTTACTCACCGCTCTTTGGATCGAAAACGTCGCGAAGACCATCTCCGAGAAAATTCAACGCAAGCAAACTTATGATCATGCACAATGAAGGAAAGACCAGCAGCCACCACTTGCTATCGATCGGGTTGATAACCTGAGAACCGTCTCTGAGCAGTGATCCCCAGCTCGCTGCTGGGTCGTCAATACCAAGTCCGAGAAAGCTGAGGATGGATTCATCCAGAATGACGGTCGGAATGGCCAGCGTGAGATAAGTGATGATGATCGTGCTCAGATTGGGCAAAAGATGTTTTCTCAGCACACCCCATGGAGTTTGGCCCATGGCACGAGCGGCAGCGATAAAGGTCATCTCTCGCAGCATCAACACCTGACCTCGAACCATGCGAGCCATCTCGATCCACTCGACGATTCCGAGCGACAGGATCATCACGAGGATGCGGCTGTAAGGAATGGCATCACGGAACAATCGCTCAGTGGCAGACCACTGCGCATTCTGAGCCCATAAACGTGCGACATCCAGCATGTCCTTCACATACCCATCGAGCGCAGCAATGAGAATCATGATAAAAAGGATGCGCGGGATGGATTGAAGTATCTCCATGGCGCGCATCATCAATGCGTCCACCCTGCCGCCTGCGTAGCCGCTGATCATGCCGTAGAGAGTGCCAATCACTAAACTAAGGAACGCGCCAGCACAGCCGATGCCGAGTGAGACGCGGCCACCACTGAGCAGACGGTAGAAAAGATCCTGTCCGTTCACATCGGTGCCCAAAAAGTGGTCACCGCTGCTAGGTGGTAAAAACGGCACCTCTCCCGTCGATTTGAGCGACTCAGGCAACATCATAGGCCCCACGAGCGACATCAAGTACAGCAAACTGAGGACGAAAAGCGAAAGCATCGCCACGCGGTTGCGACGCAGCACAACCCAACCATGAGGGTGGGAAATCTGGACGATTTGGCTAGCCATGCAGGCGAATGCGTTTGTCGAGGACTGTGTAGCAAAAATCCACAATGAGATTGAAAAGCACGAGTAGTGCACAGAGCACAATCACCGCACCGCCGAGCAAGAAAACATCACGATTTTGAATCGAATTCACGAATACGCTGCCCACACCAGAAACGTTGAACACGTTTTCAATGATCATTGAGCCCGTGAGTAAATGCGCGGCGAGTGGGCCAAGGTAGGTGACTACGGGTAAAAGCGCCATTTTCGCGGCGTGGCGAAAGATTCCCGCCGTCTCACTCAAACCTTTTGCACGTGCTGTGCGCATATAATCGCACTTCAGCACATCAAGCAAAGAGTTGCGCATCAAGCGTGCGATGAAGGCAATATAAGGCGCGGAAAGGCAGATGGCAGGCAAAATCATCTGCTGCATTGTGCCCCAACCACCCACCGGTAGCCAATCTAGCCATAAAGCGAAAATGGCGACTAAAGCAGGCCCTGTGATGAATCCAGGCAAAGAAATGGCCAGCAGCGCACCGAACATCGCCACACGATCCGAGGCAAAGTCTTTGTTGATTGCCGCGATGCCACCTAAAAAAACGCCAAGAGTGCTCACGATCACAAAAGCAACACCACCAATGGAAATCGAGTTTGGCAGCTTCTGCGCGAGAATCTCTGAAACAGGCCAGTCACGATATCTCGCCGACGGACCAAAATCTAGATGTGCAAGGCGCACGAGGTAGGCGATGTATTGCTGCCAAAGCGATCCATTTAACTGATACTGGGTCTCCATGACCGCGACAATATGGGCAGGCGTTTTTTCACGCTCAAACGGACTGCCTTGAATCGAGCGCATGAGAACGAAAGTCAGGCTCACCACGCAAAACATCACCACGATGCTGCTGAGCAGGCGACGAAGAAAAAAGGATAGCATGGAGCGAATGAATGGGAGGTAGCGAAGAAAGAGGCATGATTCAATGGTATCTGCACGCGCTTCTAGAGTAAATTCGCCACCCTACGGACAGCCTGAGCCTAAGCACTCTGGATTTTAGACTCTTTGCTTCCCAGCTTTTCAAAGCTTGCCGCCTATCTCTTTCAGTGCGTCGATGGTTGGGCGGCCGTTGAGCTGCAGGAGAGCTGCGGCAACGATTTCAGCACGTCTGGCGCCATCTTTATCACCCTTGGCTGCCCTATCTTTCGCCAGTTGGAGAAGGGTGGCTTGCTGGGCTTGCAGAATGGCTTTGCTCGCAATGGCCGCTTTGCTCGTGATGGCGGTGATCTGGGTATCGTAAGTTTGTCGAAGTTGCTTCAACGCGGCAGGCCAAGCCTCGTCAACTGGCGGCAGCGGTTGGTTGTTGGCTACGTTCGATATTTCACTGAGAATCATTTCTCGCTGCGCAGGTGGTGTCGCAGCGAGGGTTTTTTGCAGATAAGGGATGTATTTGAAGCCGAGATCCTTCTTGGCGGCACCAGGGTTGGCTTCAGGATTCGCGTCCCAGGCTGCGGTGATATCCCCCAAGATCTGTTTGAGCTCTGGATCGCTGCTCTCAAGCTTCGCCAATAGTTCGGCGGATGTGGGTGCGGGTACGGGCACAGGCGGCGGAGTTGAAGGCTCCGGTTTGGACGCGACCATGGGAGGTGCCGGCATGGGTGGCTCGACAGTAACGAGTTTTTTGGGCTTTTCGACTTTCTCGGAAGGCTCTACTGCCTTTTGAGCTTTCTTGGGCTTTTCAATCAGCGGTGGCTCGACAATTTGGGGGAGCGTCTTGACAATCTTTTCGATTTTCGGAACAGGTTTAACCGGATCAATGACTTTTCGTGCTTCGCCGGAGAATTGGAGCAAAACGACAAGCAACGCTATCACAATGGTCATGGCGGCAAGGGCGATCTTGGGCCATTGAAAGTAGCTGGCAACAGGCTCAGCTAGAGGTAGTTCGGAATTTTCGGAAGCCGACTTCGGCTCAGTTGCTGCAGTGCCAAGGCTAAGGGCTGCCGCAATGTGAGCACGGAACTCCAGCGCATCCGGATAGCGTTTGTCGGGATCTGAATCAGTCGCTTTGGCAATGATTTCGTCCCAGCGTTTACTCACCGGCGCATATTCCGTGACGGAACGACGCGGAACGGCAGGCACGCGGCCGGTGAGCATTTCATAAAGAACGACACCAGCAGCAAAAATGTCCGCCCTCTGATCAACGCTCCGCTTATCCATGATCTCAGGAGCGGCATAGTCTGGCGTGCCAAAAGGATTTTCCTCCGCTTCGCCCGTCATCGGCCGAGCAAGACCAAAGTCGGCCACCTTCACGCGGTTCTCCTCGTTCACCATGATGTTACCGGGCTTCACATCACGATGAAGGATTTTGTGACTGTGGGCGAAATACAGCGCATCGCAGAGCTGCATTCCATAATTCGCCACCTTGCTCAGTGGAAGAGATCCCTTCTCCACTAGCTCATGCAATGTATGGCCCTCAACCCATTCCATCACGAGGTAAAAGTGTCCCTCTCGCGTGATGCCGAAGTCGTACACCGTCACGATATTCGTATGATTGAGCTTCGCCATCGCGCGAGCTTCGGTCTTGAAACGATCTGCGAACTCGGCCTCTTTGCCAAAGGCAGGCGGCAGAATCTTCACGGCAACAGGTCGATCCAAGCTCGCCTGCTGAGCACGGTAAACGGCACCCATGCCACCGAAAGCCGCAAGCTTGCGAAACTCATACTGAGGCAGGAGCGCGTTCATCTCCTCGACGCTAGGAACATCGAAGGGCAGCGGATGCGCGTATGGAATGTCGTCAGCCATGCTGGGTGCAGAACCTCACAACGTAACTGATCTCACGACCTTGCGACCAGCGACAATTCAATGATGCGGGCGCAGAGCTGAGGAAAATCAATACCAGCTGCCTTGGCAGCCTTGGGGAGAAGCGAGCTACTGGTCATCCCTGGGATAGTGTTGATCTCCAAAACGAACGGAGCTCGATCGCTGTCACGCAGCATGATATCCACGCGACCATATACTTCCGCACCGCAACTGCGAAAGGCAGCCAGAGCGGCGTCCTGAATCTGCTTCGTCACTGCGTCGCTAAACGGAGCTGGACAATGGTAAAGCGTTTTGCCTTTGCCGGTCATCCAGGGGTATTTGTTGTTGATGTCGTAAAAGCCGTCCACCGGCTCAATGTGGATCACCGGCAGCACCTGATCGCCAAGCACCCCGACGGTGAGTTCCTTGCCAGCAATATAATCTTCAATGAGGGTATCACGACCAAACTTTTTCGCATCCTCAATCGCTGCGTCGAACTCGCTTTGATGATGGCAGATATGCACACCCACGCTCGAGCCCTCGCAGGGCGGTTTCACGACCAGCGGAAAGCCGATCTCCAGCTTCGCGCTGCCATCCAGCGGATACACCTGCGAACGCGGCGTGGGCACGCCAGCGGCGATGAAGCGCTCCTTGCTCAGTTTTTTGTCGAAAGCGATGCGGCTCGTCTCCACGCCTGCCCCGGTATAGCGGATGCCTTTGGCTTCGAGAATGGCCTGGATCTGCCCGTCCTCGCCGAAGGTGCCGTGGATCAAATTCATCGCGATAAAGACATCGCCCGGCACCTTGAAATCCGGCCTCATGACATCCACCTCGACCACCTGCGCCCCGAGCGTGCTGAGGGCCTCCACCACGCTTTCCGCGGTCTTAAGTGATACCGCACGTTCCGAGCCGGGCCCGCCCTTCAGGACGGCGATTTTCTTGTCTTTGAGGTCAATCATCAACCTTAGCCATGCCAAGCCGGTTCTCGATTGGCAAGCCTTTCCTGCGGAAGCGAAAGCGGTAGAGAGTCAGCTTTGCGCTGAATACGGACTGTTACATGCCGTCGGACTGTTTTTGCCCGTCATGAGTGGCTCCTTCCTAACACTGCTCGTGTTGCTCCCCCTCTTACTGTTGAGCTGCACTTCAAAGCCTACTGTGAACGTGGTTTTTAGTGATGTGACCAGTGCGACGTTGCGAGGTAAAATCTTGGCTGCGGTCGGCTTTGCAGCAGAGAGCAGCGCCACCTATCCTGGACAATCTACGGAGGCTGAGATTCTGAGGGATGCAAGCCTCCTAGCAAAGCGCAGGCTGAAAAGATCCCGTGTTTTGACACCTAAAGAAATAATTCATCTGGTAGGAACTCCACCCATTAAACTGTCATCCAGGCCGCCGATGCGTCTTGGCAGTCAGCTTACGCAGGCATTCATCGCGAAAGCGCACGCAAGCGGCATTGATTACCTACTCTGGATACAACTGACGGGCAGCAATGTGATGCGTCAGAGCCGCTTATGGAGGTCAACCCGCACGGAATACTCGGCCTGCACCTGCGGCGATGTGACAGAAGGCGGCACGACGCAGGCATGCCGCAGCAGTGGATCGTGTCGCATTGGTTGCTGCAGCGCGTGCAGCCGGGGTCAGGAGATCAACGAGTTCCATAACTCGGAATCGATCATGCGCAGACTGAGTGCCTGCCATCAATTGATTGACACGAGCACTGGCCGCAGCGTTTGGCGTGCAGACTCGACCTTATCGAGGATTTCAACCCACACAAACACGTCAACATCTGGATTCCCCCTCGCTCCACCGCCGCCTTTGCCTGAAGAAGAATCGCAGATGATGCGATGCATGGGCAAGGCGGCTATGGATAAGCTGCCTTGATGATTTTGCTTCTCGCTTGGCAAGCCTTTCCCACCAGAGCACCATCGCGCGTCATGCTCCGGCTTTTTCTCCTGCTTTTTGCCCTCTCCGCCCAGGCGGCGGATTTCGATCTCATCATCGAAAATGCCCAAATCGCCGACGGCACTGGCTCGCCGCTGACGAAGGGCCGCATCGCAATCAAAGACGGCCGCATTGCTGCCATCGGCGACTTCACCGGCACGGCAGCGGACACGCTGGATGCGAGCGGACTGGTGGCCGCGCCGGGCTTCATTGATGTCCATACGCACTCGGAGGACATCTGCGGCAATCCCGTGGCGGAAAACTTCCTGCGCATGGGCGTGACGACCCTCATCACGGGCAATTGCGGCAACTCCCGCACCGATGTGGCCGCTTTCTTCCGCGAAATCGAGGCGGCGAAGCCCGCGCTGAATGTGGGCACGCTCATCGGCCACGGCAGCGTGCGCAAAGAAGGCATGGGCGGCAGCTTCATCCGTGCTCCGAATGCCGAGCAGCTCGCGAAGATGAGCCAGATCGTCGATCAGGCGATGAAGGACGGTGCGGTGGGACTGAGCACGGGCCTCATCTATGTGCCGGGCAGCTTTGCCAAAACGGACGAGATCATCTCGCTCGCAAAGATCGTGTCGAAGCACGATGGTATCTACGTCAGCCATATGCGCTACGAGACGGTGAAGATCTTTGAGGCGCTCGACGAGCTCATCCGCATTGCGAAGGAAAGTGGCTGCCGCGCCGAGGTGTCACACATCAAGCTCAGCGGCCCCACCGCATGGGGAAAAGCTGCTGAAGTCCTCGCCGTGCTCGACAAGGCGCGGGCGGAGGGTTTGAAGATCACCCACGATCAATACGCCTACACCGCAAGCAGCACCGGCCTGCGCCAGACGATCCCCGATGCAGCATTGGAAGGCACGCGGGAGGACTTTGTAAAACGTCTCGCCGATCCTGCGGAGAAGGCGAAGATCATCGAGGGCATGGCGGAGATGCGGGAGCGCCAAGGGCGCAAAGACTACTCCTATGCCGTCATCGCCAAATGTGCCGCCGACCCGACTTTGAATGGCAAAAACCTCCCCGAGGCCGCGAAGCTGCTTCGTGGCAAAGACACGCTCAAAGACCAGATCGAAACCATTCTTGATCTCGAAGCCCGCGGCGGTGCCAGCGCCATCTTCCACGGCATGAACGAGGAAGATCTGCAGGCCTTTTTGAAACACCCACGCACCATGATCGCCAGCGATGGCGGCCCGCGTGTGCTTGGCCAAGACGTGCCGCATCCCCGTAGCTATGGCAACAACGCCCGCATCCTGGGCCGTTATGTCCGCGAATTGAAGCTGTTCACCCTCGAAGAAGCCATCCGCCGCATGACCAGCCTGCCAGCTACCACTTTCCAACTCCTAGACCGCGGCCTTCTCAAAACCAGCTTCATCGCCGACATTGTTCTCCTTGATCCAGCCAAAATCACTGATCCCAGCACCTTCGACGATCCACATCAACACGCCGAAGGTATCCCCCACGTCCTCGTTAACGGTCGCCTCGTGCTCCGCGATGCCAAATTGACCCAAGAACGTCCCGGTCAGATTGTGCGCAAAAGCGCGAAGTGATCTCCGCCCTTTTTTTCCATCCACCATTCTTCCCTCATGCCCTCCAACGTACTCGGAACTCCCCTGCAATGCTGCTGCAATGATCCCAAGACCGGCTTTTACCGCGATGGCTACTGCCGCACGGGTCCCGATGACAAAGGTCTGCACACGGTGTGCGCCGTGATGACGGAGGAGTTTCTGGAGTTCACCCGTTCTCGCGGCAACGATCTCAGCACACCAATGCCTGAGTTTGATTTCCCGGGCCTGAAGCCTGGCGACAAATGGTGCCTCTGCGTGAGTCGCTGGGCCGAGGCCCTGCACGCTGGCAAGGCACCTCTTGTTGTGATGGAGGCCACGCACCTTCACGCGCTCGAATTTGTTTCGTTGGACGATTTGCAGGCACATGCGGCATAAGATCAGTGCTCGGAAGAAGCCGCTGCGCCCGGCGTTCTTGATGCCACCTATGCGCCTCTTTCTCTTCGCAATTCTTTGTCTCGCATCGACCTGCTTTGCGCAGCAGCTTGATGTCGAAAAGATGTTCGAGGAGCGAAACCTCGGTCCCGTGGCAGCTTTGCTAGCGAAGGGGGATTATGAGCTGGTGGCAAGGATTGGCGCGGCGGCGGCGGAGCGGGGCCTAAAGGCGGCGGAGTGGCGGATCATGCGCTTCAAGGCGCTGGCAGAGCTGGGGCAGATGGAGGCGGCGCTGGCGGAGGCGGCGGAGGCTTTAAAGACCTACCCGGACAATCTCGAACTGCTCATGCTGCGGCACGATCTCGCGTCGCAGCAGGGGCTCGATGAGGTGAAGAAGGATTCGCTCACGCGTCTCAATGCCGCGGCGAAGGCAAAGGCACCCAAAGATCGAACGGCACTTGATTGGGTCTCCCTAGGAAAGGCAGCGCTGCTGCTCGGCGCGGATGCGCAGAAGGTCATCGCGCAGTATTTCAAGGCAGCGCAGACGAAGGACGCGAAGCTGGAGGACGCGTATCTGGCGGAGGGGCATCTGGCGTTTGAAAAAGATGATGCCAAGCGGGCGGCGGATGTGTTTCGGGCCGGACTGAAAGCGCATGGCGAGACGGCGAACCTGCGTTTCGGCCTCGCGAAGGCTTTCAGCACGAGTGATCGCGAAAAGGCGATCGAGAACCTCGTGAAGGTTTTAGAGCTGAATCCGCATCACAAGGCCGCGCACCTGCTGCGGGCGGAGCTCTTGATCGGCGGCGAGAAGTTCGTCGAGGCCGAAAAAGCCATCCAAACCGTGCTCGACAGGGATGAACAACTTCCCGAAGCCTGGGCGCTGCGTGCTGTAGTGGCGCAGTTGTTCCATGCGGATGCCAAGAAGGTTGCGGAAGCCCGTGACCAGGCTTTGAAGCGTTGGGCGAAGAACCCCGCGGTCGATCATCTGATCGGACGTTGCCTCTCGCGAGCCTATCGTTTTGCCGAAAGCGCGCTGCATCAGCGCAAGGCACTTGAATTCGACGCGCAGTATCTGCCGGCCAAGGTGCAGCTCTGCCATGATCTGCTGCGTCTCGGCGAAGAAGAGGAAGCGTGGAAGCTCGCCGGAGCCATTCGTGAGGATGACGGCTACAACATCCAAGCGCATAACCTAGGCCTGCTCGAAAAGGAGATGGATGGCTATGTGACGAAGTCCTTCCCCGATTTCATCCTGAAGATGCCGAAGCGCGATTGGCCCATCTATGGAGAGCGTGCGCTACAATTGCTGCGGGAGGCGAAGGCGTTGCTCGCACCGAAATACGGGATCGACTTGAAGCGCCCGGTGCTTGTCGAGTTCTTCGGCGAGCAGTCCGACTTTGCCATCCGAACCTTTGGAGCACTCGGCGGGCAAGGAATGCTAGGAGTATGTTTCGGCACGGTCGTCACGATGAATAGCCCCGGCAGTCTCGCGAACGGTCGCAACAATTGGGAAAGCACGCTGTGGCATGAGTTTTGCCATGTCATCACCTTGAGCGTCACCCAAAACCGCATGCCACGCTGGCTGAGCGAAGGCATCAGCGTCTATGAAGAGCGCCAACGTGATTCAGCTTGGGGCATGCCGATGGACGCCACTTTTCGCGAGATGACGCTCAACGAGGAAAAGCTGACGCCGTTCTCTCAGCTTAGCGGTGCCTTCATGAAGGCGAAATCACAGGAAGAAATCCTATTCGCCTACTACGAGAGCAGCCAAGCGGTCGAATATTTGCTCGACACCTACGGCAAGCACAAGTTTCAAGGCATTCTAAGGGATCTCGCCGCCGGAAAACGCGTGAACGATGCAATCACTGCCAACTGCGAAAATGTGGACGAAATCGAAAAACGCTTTAGCTCGTTCATGACCAACAAAGCGAAAGCTTTTGGTGCTAAAGCCGATTGGAACAAGCCAAAGCCTGAAGATCTCAATCCGTTCGATGAAAGCAGTTTCTCGGAGTTTTTAAAAAAACATCCCACCAGCCTCTGGGCTCTCCAGCGGCATGCCGAAGATGCCATTAAGAACAAAAACTGGCCTGAACTGCTGCAAACTGGCCAAAAGCTCGTCGAACTCGTGCCAGAGGATTTTAGCGGTACCAGTGGCTATTCGCTACAAGTCCAAGCTCTTCGCCAAATGAAGCGGGAGGAAGATGAAATCGTCATGTTGCGCCGGATCGCAGCAAACGCATCAGGCGCTCAAAGCACGTTTCTCCGCCTCATCGAACTCGATTGGCCAAAAAAACGCTGGAGTGAGGTGTTAACCCATGCACGACGTGTCACGGCTTTGAATCCGTTTCTCCTAACTGCTCAGAAAGCCCTCGCTGAGGCGCACGCTGCTCTGAACCAGCCCACCGAATCCATCCATGCCTGGGAACGTGTGCTTGTGCTCGACCAAAGCTCCGCAGCCCAGACACATTTCAGGCTCGCGCAGCTTTGGAAACCCACCAATGCAGCAAAGGCACGACGCCACCTGCTCGATTCGCTTTCACTGGCTCCGCGCAATCGCGAGGGCTTGGAGATGCTTCGTCACTTTTGAAGTCATTTGCACCTCGCTTCTGGCTGTCTAATGCGACAGCATGCATCTCACCGTTTTGGGCAGCGGCAGCTCAGGAAACTGTGCTGTGGTCACCACCGGCAGCACCACGCTGCTGGTGGACGCAGGTTTGAGCGCCAAGCAAATCGTGCTGAGATTGGAGAACATCGGGCTCACTCTGGACGACTTGGATGGCATTCTGCTGACCCATGAGCATCAGGACCACACAGGCGGCCTCGAAGTCCTGAGCCGTGGAAGGGTGCTGCCCCTGTTTTGCACGGCCCTCACTCAGGAGCATCTTGTGGGAACCCTGAGCTTCCGCACAACACCCGCCTGGCGACTTATGCAGACGGGGAGTAGTTTCGAGTATCGTGATTTGCGCATTGAGAGCTTTCCCGTACCTCATGATGCGGTGGATCCAGTGGGCTACGTTCTAGCCACGGAAAACGCTCGACTGGGCATTTTGAGCGACGTGGGCTTTGTCACAAATTTGATCAAAGATCGTCTTCGCGGCTCACACACCCTCTTCGTTGAAGCCAACTATGACACGCAGCTCCTCGAAGCCGACACCAAACGCCCTTGGGCCACCAAGCAGCGTATCTCCTCGCGTCACGGCCATCTTTCCAACGATCAAGCTGCTGAACTGGTCGGAGACATCGCCCATCCTGACCTCAGCCATGTGGTATTGGGTCATTTGAGCGATGACTGTAATGATCCTGTTCTAGCCTCCAAACGTATCCGCAGCGCCCTCGATGCGGCCGGAGCCAAGGAAGCTCGTGTCGTGTGCGCTGAACGTCGCAAAACCACGCCCACGATCGAAGTCGCCCGAAGCAGGCCACGCGCCGTATTTCAACTCGTGGGATCAGCGGAGTCACAAATGGAACTGCTGTAAGAAATTTCATTTCTTACCCTTCTTCGAGGCCATTAGTCCCTCAACCTTGATCCCTGCGGCTTTCATCACGAGTCTTTGGAACGCATCACGCGGCTTATGGCTGTCGGGCACAAGAACGTTTTGCACCATGAAGACAGTCACAAGACCGCTGGTCGGATCAATCCAGCCATTTGTGGCAAAGGCACCGCCGTGGCCATGACTGCCCACAGGCATCATGGCGCAAACGCGCTGCGTCTCGGTATTGTGCATCCAGCCGCAGGAATAGTTCAGTTGCTTGCCACCAGCGGTGACGGGCGTGAGCATCTCTTGGACAGCCTTTGGGCTCAGGATGCGTTTGCCTTCGAACTCGCCGGCATTGGCGACCATCGTATAAAAGCGTCCCATGTCGGCTGCAGTGGAGAATAGGCCGCCCGCGGGCTCCGGCATGTGCTGCACGCTCGCATCACTTGTGACGAAGGGATTGTAGCCCGGCACGAGCTCGTGCGTGTCCTCGTCCATCTTGTAGGTCCGTGCAATGCGGGCGCGACGCATCTCATCCGGGTGAAAAGTGGTGTCTTTCATGCCTAGCGGGTCAAACAGCCGAGTGCGGAGGAAGTCCTCATACTTCATACCGCTGACAATTTCGAGGATACGGCCGGCCACGGTGGGGCCGAAACCATACTCATAGGCACTGCCTGGTTGGAAGGCGAGAGGCGTCTTAATCAACGAGGCGACGTAGGACTTGAGCGAGATGGCGCCATCGGTCGGCTTGCGCGGCGGAAAAGCGATACCCGCGGTGTGGGAGAGCAGCATGCGAAGCGTGATGGGCTTCTCCGGCTTCGCACCACCGGCTACGGTGACTTTGGCAAGATCCGGCAGCCACTTCGAGGCGGGTTCGTCGAGTGAGAGCCTGCCATCGTCCACGAGGCATAGGATGGCCGCGCCATTCACCGATTTCGTCATGGAGGCAATCCAGAAGAGCGCGTCTTTGTCCATGGCACGTCCTTGGGTAATATCGGCCATGCCAACCGCTTCATGATGGACAAGCTGACCCTTCTCCATCACGAGCGTCACAATGCCCGCAGCCTGCTTTGCCTTTACAGCGTCTTCCATGGCAGGACGAATGACAGACAGCTTGGCGGAATCCAGCGCCAGAACCCGACAGACGAAGAAGAAGAAAACGATGGGACAGAATATTAATCGGAGCATGTAGACCTTATCAACGGCCAACGAGTGCGCCGTCATACAGCCGAAAGAGCTTCATAATAACGAAACTCCAGATCCCCCGACGTATCAATGACTTCTTTCAGCCGAAACAGATGCTCAAAGGGTGGCAGGAACACATCCCCCTCAAACTCTTTTGCAATGTGGGTGAGGTAAAAACCATCGCAACGTGGCAACAGCTCAGCGAAAATCTGTGCCCCGCCGATCACAAAGACTGTCGCATCCGATTCACAAGTTTCTCGCAGCTCACTGAGCTCACGAAGAATGGTCACCCCCTCACGCGGTTCCAAAGTGCGGCTGAGAACGATGTTTTGTCGGCCTGGTAGCGGTTTGCCGATAGCTGATAAAATGGAATCAAAGGTGGCCCGTCCCATCAGCACTGGGTGGCCAAGCGTAGTTTTCTTGAAAAATTTCAAATCCTCCGGGTAGTGCCAAGGCAACTTTCCGTCGCGTCCAATAACACGATTCGCAGACATGGCGACGATGGCGATGAGCTTCATAAAAGTCACTTAGCGTGGCGGAGCGGAATGGCAAACAAACTGGCCGATTAATCCTCGTGCCATCGGAACAATCGTGGATGACACTCCATCGATTGAGCTTATCGTGTTTTAAAAATGGGAATGAGCTGCAGAGATCCTCGCCTGATGAGCCAAAATGCTGCATGATGGGTTGTTTTTTTAGCAGTGCTCGTTAACCTCAATTTCTTTCTCACGAATGGACTTGGTCTACAGGCTTGGCCGATGCTTTTTCCGCGAGGTGGCGCATGGTTTCACCGACTTTCGCGTCATCGGCGCGGAGCGCTTGAACGTACCCGGAGCCGCGCTCGTTGCTTGCAACCATGTCAGCTTTCTAGACCCACCTTTTGTCGGCCAGGCCTTCCATGAGGCAATCCACTACTTTGCGCGAAAAACACTTTTTGACCACCCGGTCGCCGGTTGGGTGCTGCGCCGCTGGCAGGCCATCCCAATTGATCGTGACAAGCCGGATGCCACGTCTTTGAAACAGACCCTACGGCTACTCCGTGATGGCAAGAAAGTGCTGATCTTTCCCGAAGGCACCCGCAGCTCAAATGGTGCGCTGCAGTCTGCCGAGGCCGGTGTGGGACTCTTCATCGCCAAATCGCAGACTCCAGTTCTACCCGTCCGCATCTTTGGCAGCTACGACTGCTTCCCGCGCGGCAGTTGGTTCATCAAACCTGCCAAGATCACACTGGTCGTTGGAGAGCTATGGCAGCCTGAATTGGATCAAACCCAAGAAACCGGTCGCGAGCTCTATCAGTCGCTTGCCAATGAAGTCATGCGCAGGATTGGCGAGCTACACCCATGAAACAAATCCCGACGAGATGAGATTTGCTCAGAATTGTTTGCCACACACGAGCATGCCGAAAAGCCTAATGATCCGAATGAAAACTGCACCATACATGAATCTTTAGAATAAACAGCTTAGCGACTCACGCGCCCAACTGCGTCTCCATTCATCAATGCCTCGATTTCGGACCGGCTGCTGTAGTTGTAATCCCCCTCAATGGAGTGCGCTAGACAGCCAGCAGCTGTGGCAAAGGTAATAGCCGCTGCAGGTTGGAAGGATTGGAGCCATGAAAATACCAAACCCGCCGTAAAAGCATCGCCAGCGCCCAGACGATCGACCATCTGGGCTATTGTATAAACTGGAGCTGTGTGCAGCGTGTCTGTGGCCGCCTCATAGAGGCTACCGCTAAAGCACTGTGCGACGGAGGTAGTGCCATCACGCAAGGTGAAAGCAGCGTGCGTCAAGCTAGGAAATTCGCTGATGATCCGCTGCCCAAGTGTTTTCAAATCCCCCGTGAAATCCACGCTGACCATGGCTGTGGCATCGCTGATGCCACCGACGAAGACCGTGACATGCCTCAGGATTTCGCGCATGGTGCGCGTGGCAAGCTCGCGAGGGCTAAGCGGTGGACTCCATCGCCAGAGCTTCGTACGGTAATTCATGTCGCAAACAACTTGGATACCGCGCTTGCGCGCCTCTTGCACAGCCACCAAAGCCACTTCGCTGGCGTTGCGCGAGATCGCTGGTGTGACACCTGAAATCACCAACCATAAACAATCTTTAAAAACTGCCTGCCAATCATACGCGGAGGCCGGCGTGAGAGCCATCGAAGACACTTCGCGATCGTAAATCACATGACCGCCACGCTGGTTCGCGCCATGTTCAAGAAAGTAGATGCCAAGCCGTCCCTCGGACCTGCGCAGGATGTGTTGGGTATTGACCCCCATACTTCGCAAATTGGCGACACAAGCATCGGTGATCGCATTTTCCGGCAAGGCTGTTACAAAAGCCGTGTCGATGCCCAGATAAGCTAACGAGGCGGCGATGGACGCTTCCGCCCCTGCAAACGTTGTCTGCATCGCCCCGGGCATTGCCTGCTGAAAGCGGGCCCAACCTGGTGTGGCGAGCCGCAACATGATTTCACCTATTGTAACAACGCGGCTCATGGGCGGACTTGCTGAACAATGCCGGTGATTTCCGATGCCAAATCCGTGATGGCCATCCAATTACCTTGAGCCACAAGTTCCTTCGGAGCAAGCCATGAGCCGCCAAGCGCTAGAACAGAGCTGTCCTGCAAATAGGTGGCAGCGTTGGCGGCATTCACACCACCAAGGGGGATGAATTGCACATTCAGATGCATGAAGGGCGCGGCGATGGTTTTCAAGTATGGCAGACCACCGCATGGCTCACACGGGAAAAATTTCAGCAGGCGGCAGTCCGCTTCTAAAGCCAACTCGATATCGGTGGGCGTACAAATGCCGGGTGCAAACGGCAGCCCAATGCGCCGAGCCTCCGCAACAACCCGCGGGTTCATGCCAGGAGACACGCCAAAGCTCGCGCCAGCCTCTTTTGCATCGTTAGCCTGACCCGGCGTGAGGATCGTACCGACGCCCACGGTCATGTCCGGTACCTCAGCACGAATGCGGCGGACACAGTCGAGAGCTGCCTCTGTGCGCAGGGTCAGCTCAATACTGCTCACACCACCTTTAAGCAGTGCCTGCGCGAGCGGCACGGCGTCTTCAGCACGGCTGATCATGAGAACGGCAATGACGCCGGCGCGATGGATTTTGTCACGGAGCGGATCTGGAAAGGCACTGGTCATTTAGTCTAAGCAGGACAGGAGCTGAGCGAATGCAACTAAGGAGTTTAAAAGCGAGCCTTGGCGAATGGTATATGATCGATCATATGCCTCCGAGCATTCTGGCACGGGCTGTGCTTTAATAGAAGTATGTCTTCGTTGTTCGATGACTACCAACCAGGTAGATTTTTTGATGAAATGTTTGATGCGCCCGCACATGCCCGCGAGCATTACTCAGGCATTACAGGCAGTATCGGTAGCCTCACACCCGGAGAATACGCCGCCCGACAGAGAACGGCAGACGCCGTTTTTTTGCGCCAAGGAGTAACCTTCACCGTGTACGGAGACCAGCAAGGCACGGAGAGGATTTTTCCCTTTGACCTCATGCCGCGCATCATCCCGCGGAAGGAATGGGAGCGTGTCGAGGCCGGCCTCATCCAGCGCATCACGGCGCTGAATCTGTTTCTGAATGACGTTTATCACAGCCAGCATATTTTAAATGACAAAACGCTGCCGGCCGAGCTTGTGCTATCCGCTAGCCACTACCGGCCGGAGTTCAAAGGCGTCAAAGTGCCTCACGGCATCTATATTCACATCTGCGGCACTGACTTGGTCCGCGATGACAAAGGCGAATACTTCGTGCTCGAAGACAATGGTCGCTGCCCGTCCGGCGCCAGCTACATGCTGGAAAATCGCAACGCGATGAAGCGCACTTTTCCCGGCCTGTTGCAGAGCCTGCCCGTTCGCCCAGTGGATGCCTACGGCTCCATGCTGCGAGAGACCCTGGCGCACCTCGCCCCCCCGGGAGTTATCGATCCCAATATCGTCGTGCTCACACCGGGTGTTTATAATAGTGCCTACTTTGAGCACTGCTACTTGGCCAAACAGATGGGCGTGCCCATCGTCGAAGGTCGCGATCTGCTGCTCAAAAACGGCCGCGTCTTCATGCGCACCACCACCGGACTGCAGCAAGTACATGTGATCTACCGCCGCATCGACGATGATTTCCTCGATCCGCTCGTTTTCCGCAAAGACTCACTTCTCGGTGTGCCGGGCATCGTCAGCGCCTACCAGCAGGGCCATGTAGCCCTCGCAAATTCCATTGGCACCGGTGTGGCAGATGACAAGGCTGTTTACGCGCTCGTGCCAAAGATGATACAATACTACCTCGACCAAGAACCCATCCTGCCAAACGTGCCCACCTACCTCGGTATCGAGCCGAAGGAATGCGACCACATCCTAGCGAACCTAGACAAACTCGTTGTGAAGGCTGTGAACGAATCCGGCGGCTACGGTATGCTTATGGGACCGCATTCCACCAAGGAAGAGCAGGTTGAGTTTGCCAAGCGTATCACCGCCAATCCACGCAACTACATCGCACAGCCCGTGCTTCAGCTCAGCCGTCACCCCGTCTTCGTCGATGATCACTTCGAAGGTCGACACATCGACCTACGCCCCTATGTTCTTTACGGTGACCGCGTCCGCGTTGTCCC
Organism: Prosthecobacter sp.; assembly: GCA_017853885.1. GTDB lineage: Bacteria > Verrucomicrobiota > Verrucomicrobiia > Verrucomicrobiales > Verrucomicrobiaceae > Prosthecobacter. The sequence continues at coordinate 101,310 of JAFMIR010000010.1, read as the reverse complement.
AGGGGGCCTCACCCGTGTCGCACTGAAGAAGGGTTCGCTGGTGGTCAACTCGTCCCAAGGCGGAGGCAGCAAGGATACTTGGGTGCTTTGGGAAGATGAATGATGAACGAAACCCGAATGAATTCCCGCATGCCACACGACTTTCTAAGCTCTCGATTCTCCCTTCGATGTTTGTCTTCCGTTCTTGAGCAGACACTCGCCATTCGCCATTTTCCTTCCTCAACCCGCTAAACTTCTCTTTTCATGCTCAGTCGCGTTGCAGACAGCATTTACTGGATGGCCCGTTACATGGAGCGGGCTGAAAATCTTGCCCGTCTGCTGCTTTCCACCCAAGACCTGCTTCTAGATGCCGGTGCCGAAGCTGCGGACGAATCGCAGTTTTGGGCCCCCATCCTCATGACGACCGGTGATGAGGAGGCTTACCACACCGCTCATGCCACGATCGATGGTGACAGCGCCGCGCACTTTCTGGCGCTCAGCCTGAAAAACGGCAATTCCATCCTGAACTGCGTGCGCAGCGCACGCGAAAACGCGCGCACGATCCGCGATCAGCTCAGCGACGAACTATGGGAGTGCATCAACAGCCTCCGCCTCTTTCTTGAATCCCCCGAAGCCAGCGAAATGCACCAATCGCAGACCGCCGCGTTCTATGAAAAAGTGCTGCTTGCCTCCTACCAATTTCAAGGCATCGCCGCCAGCACCACTCCACGGGATGAGAGCTGGCACTTTCTGCGTCTCGGCCTGTGCATCGAGCGCGCGGATAAAACCAGCCGCCTCATCGACACTTGCAGCGCCATCTCACTCGAGATGCCGCCCAGTCCGCTTGCGCGACCGCTACGCTGGGCTGCGCTGTTGCGCTCCTGCTCCGCGTGGCATGCCTTCCAAGCCTACAGCAGCAACAAGCTCGACCCTGTCAAAATCATCGAATATCTTCTGCTCGATCCGACTTTCCCACGCAGTGTCGCGTGGTGCGTCGAACAGCTCAATAGCACACTTGTCGAGCTCTGCGGTAACGGACGTCTCGACGACATGAAAACCCCTGTTCGCGTCTCTGGCCGCCTCCTCGCCGACATTACCTACCTCACAATGAAGGAAGTGCTCAAAGAAGGTTTACACGAATACATCGACCGCCTCCAAGAAAAGCTCAACGACGTCGGCCAGACCATCTTCGAAACCTTTGTCCTCTATGCGGACATCCTCACCCCTGAGCAGGAAGCCTCAACGACTGCCCCAGCAATCATTCCCGGCGCCTTCCATACGATTTTGTCATCAGACATACAGATGCAGCAGCAACAGTAACAGCAGCAACAGCAGGCTTAGGTATGGCGCATGACCTATTCCCACTGAGGAGCCCATGCTCAGCCTGAATAACGAAAAAACGCCTCACAACAAAATTGGCTATTATTCGTTCTGAATAGCTCTGCTCCAATGCACCTCCGTATCTTTCACCGCACCCGCTACACCTACCGCGCTCCCGTGCGCGACAGCCACAACGAGGTGCGACTTCGGCCCGCGACAGATGATAGTGCTCGCTGCGAGTTCTTCCTGCTCAACGTCAATCCACCGGTGCGTCTCCAGCACTACCGAGACGAATGGATGAATTACGTCCACTGGTTCGATATCGCCGAGCCGCATGCCGGTTTGAGTATCGACGCGCAACTCATTGTGCAGACGAGCAGCCCCTACACGGCCGGAAGACCGCACGGCGTCGGCTTTGCCTCCCTAAACAATCTCCAGGACGATCTTTTGAGCCCGTTACTGAAAAGCAGTGCCTACGTGGACATCAATCGCGAGGTTTGGAAGGAGGCACTTGATGTCAAAGCAGCCTCAGATGATCTTTTCTCAACCGCCGAGGCCCTCATGACCCACATCCACACCAACTGGGCCTACATTCCCGGCACCACCCATGCCTCCACGCACATGCGCGAGGTCATGCAGCAGCGTCAGGGCGTCTGCCAAGACTTCACGCATATTATGATTGGCATGTGCCGCAGCCTTGGTATTCCTGCAAGATACGTCAGCGGGTATCTCTACAACGGTTCGGATGCTCATCTCCGCGGTGCCCAAGCCTCGCACGCATGGTGCGAAATCTTCGTGCCAGGCAGAGGCTGGTTCGGGCTCGACCCCACCAACAACACTCTCGCCGATGAGCGCCACGTCAAAATCGCCATTGGTCGCGATTATGCCGACGCCGCCCCCCTCACTGGCCAATTCGACGGCCCCATAGACGCCACCGCCGCCCTACAGATCGAAGTCGAGGTCATCGCAGCCTGAAATGCTTCTTCCAATTCGTATGCTTCTGAAAAAGTCTTTTGGCAGTCCATCCTCCAACTTTTTGAGTCTATGCCCCACGCCAGATGAATCCATTAGCTCATGAACTGTTTGAGAGGATTCCACGTCAACGAGGCTTTTTTGATCAATTTGAAACTTGAAACCTCGATGCTGAAACCCAACGGTCTCATTAGCATGAACAAACTCTTTGCCCTCCTCGCGATCTTTTCGCTACAGGCTATTGCCCAGCAGAATCCGCAAGCGCCAGCAGCCTCCTCCACCGAGCAACTGGGCGGCACCAAGCTAAGCGAGTTGGACCAACAAAAACTCGTCAAGATTTTGCAACAGGTGCAGGAGATGCGGAAGCAGAACCGCTATACAGATGCCATTGCGAAGCTCGATGAGGCGGAAAAAATAGCACCGCGAAATGGCCTGATCCACACCCTGCGTGGCGATGTGTATCTCGCACCCCGCCGTCGTGACTTTGGCCTTGCCAAGGAGGAATTTCTCAAGGCACAGCAACTCGAGCCCCAAAATGCGGGCCCAGCATTCAACCTCGCCGAACTCGAATTCGCCCGCCACGACTTTCCAACCGCATCCGCCGCCTTTCGCAAGCTATTGACTGATTTCCCAAAGCTACCACAACTCATTCGTCACCTCACGATTTCAAGAATCGTAATTTGTGAGGCTCGGCAGAAAAAATACGAAGAGGCGGAGAGGCTGATCAAAGAGAGCCTGACCTTCATGGATGACACACCCGCCTACTATTTTAGCCATGCGGCCATCTCTTTTGCAAAGAATGACAAAAAGATGGCGCAGGAGTGGATGCTGCGCGCCACCAGCCTTTTTAAGGAGCAGCAAACAGGTCCTTATATTGATGCCTTCAAAGAAATGCGCTGGATCCCAGACGTGGACTACCAGGCACTTCCCGATCCATCCGCTGTCAACTGAACTGTGAACTGGCGTATTGCAGCGGATACCGGTGGAACCTTCACGGATTGCCACGCCATTGACCCAGAGGGTCGCGAGTTCCGCTGCAAAGTTCTTTCTACCGGTCATCTGCGCGCCACTTGGCAGGATAACAGGCTCTGCGGCGTGCCAGAGCTGAGAAGCGGACTATTATGCGGTTTTTCTGTCCGCAGCCTCACGCACCCTGAATCACGCACCATTATTTCTCATGGCGAAAACGGGTGTGTAACCCTCGATTCACCTCCACCGAGCGAGTGGCAGAACGGAATCTTGTTGGAGCTCTTTACAGGTGAAGAAGCTCCGGTGCTCGGAGCTCGGATTTTGACCCACACACCGCTTGGATTCGCTTTCCCGCAGATGCAGTTCCGCCTAGCCACCACACGGGCCACCAACGCGCTTCTCGAGCGCAAAGGTAGCCGTGTGGCACTGTTTATCACACAGGGCTTCGGCGATCTGCTTCAAATCGGTGATCAACGCCGTTCGGACCTCTTCGCCCTGCGGCATGCGTCTCGACCGATCTTTCATGAGCTAGCCTGCGAAGTGCCTGAACGCATCAGCATCGACGGCACGGTTCTCACGCCACTCAACGAAGCCGTTGTGAGTGCATGCGCAAACGATGCGCTATCGAAAGGCATCAACACCGCAGCGGTCTGCCTCATGCACGGCCACGCGCATCCTGCGCACGAGCTTCGCATCGGCGATATCCTGCGCGAGTGCGGTTTCAAGCATGTCGTCCTCTCGCACGAAACTGCCGCCTTTGCTAAGCTGCTTTCTCGAGCCCAAAGCACTGTCGCCGATGCTTACCTGCACGCGCCGGTGCAGTCTTTTCTCCATTCGATTCGCACCATCTCACCCGCCATGCAGGTGATGACGAGTTCCGGTGGCCTCAAGGCAGCCGACGACATTCGCCCGAAGGATATGCTGCTCAGCGGCCCAGCCGGAGGCGCGATTGGCGCGGCCAATTTTGCGCGCCGCCTCGGCTTTGAACAGATCATCACCCTCGACATGGGCGGCACCAGCACAGACGTGGCGCGCATTGCCGAACGCCCCGGCTACCGCTTCACGCAGGAGGTAGCAGGCATGAAACTCCTCGCACCCTCTATACACATCGAGACCGTCGCATCTGGCGGTGGTTCAATCTGTCGCATGACGCACCAAGGACTTGCCGTCGGTCCGGAGAGTGCGGGCTCGAACCCAGGCCCTGCGTGTTATGGGAAAGGTGGACCATTAACGATCACAGATGTGAACTTGCTTCTCGGTCGCTTCGATGCCAACAAAGCTCCGATTCCTCTCGATCTGAAGGCGGCGCAGCAACGTCTAATTGAGCTTCACGCGCAGACCGATGGTTCACTGAGCAAAGAGCAGCTGCTACTCGCACTGCTGCGTCTCGCCATCGAACACATGACCGACGCGATCCGTCGTATCAGTATCGGTGAAGGATACGATCCTGCCGACCATGTCCTACTAGCATTCGGTGGCGCAGGACCGCAGCACGCTTGCGCTATTGCCGAAAATCTTGGTATCCGCACCATTCTCGTCCCAAAGCATGCCGGCATCCTCAGTGCTGTAGGACTTCAAGAGGCGATTGCAGAACGGATTGATGAAAAAGAATACCGCATGCCGCTAGAGGATTTTTTGTCGCATGCAGCGGACTCGTCTGACACGTCAAACAACATCACGCGTATTGCTGAACTGAGACTCTACGGTCAGGACTTGCCCTTGCAGGTCGAATATCAAAACGCCCACGATCTGCCGCAGCTCTACATCCAATCCTACCTACGTCTTTTTGGCTATCCGCCACCTGATAATCGCACCATCGAACTTGTTTCGCTGCGCACAATTCTCCGGGAATCAGCCCAAGCGCCAACCTCTGGTGCCTTGCCTAACTCAAGCCCGCTCTCCCCTACCCCTACACTCATCCAAGACACATTTTCCACGCTCGTTGTCGCTCCCGGTTGGAGTGTCGATCACATTCCTGATCACGGCCACGTGCTTCGGCGTGACTCAACCACCACAAGTCCTGCCACCCTCCATCATGATCTTCTACGCCAGCGCTTCAACGCCATCGTTACAGACATGGGCGCACTGCTCTGCCGAACGGCAATTTCGACCAACATCCGCGAGCGCCTCGACTTCTCGTGTGCACTGCTTGATCCGCTAGGCAGATTGCTTTCCAGCGCTCCACACATCCCCGTTCATCTGGGCGCGCTCGGAGAATGTGTCCGCACTGTCGCGAATACCATCGCGATGAAGCCAGGCGACACAATCATCACGAATCATCCTGCCTTCGGAGGATCTCATCTACCTGATGTCACTCTCATCACGCCGGTCTTCGATAGTTCCCGACTCATCGGCTATATCGCAAACCGCGCCCATCATGCGGAGATAGGCGGTATTACCCCCGGCTCGATGCCTGCGCATGCCATGCGTTTGATTGAGGAAGGCGTCGTAATTGCGCCACAGCATCTCATTTGCGCCGGAAAATCCTGCTTCGATGAAATCAGCAGGCTTCTTACCTCCGCGCCGCATCCCACACGTAACTTGGCTGACAATCTTGCCGATCTCCATGCACAGCTTGCAGCCAATTTGCAAGGCGCTGAGCGTCTGAAAGCCCTCGCGAGCGATTCTCTGAGCGAAAACATGCAAAGCATTCTCGACCACAGTGGCGAGGTCATGCGGGCTCAAACCGAGCGCTTTGGTGAAAAAGCCTCCGCCATCGGAAAGCTAGACGATGGACGACAAATCGCTGTTTCGATCACAAAAACGAGGACGGGGTGCAATGCGGCCCTCCGGATCGACTTTACCGGCACAAGCGGTGTGCATCCGCACAATCTCAATGCAACCCCTGCCATCGTGCGCAGCGCCATTTTGTACGTGATGCGACTCTGGCTTCAGGAAGACCTACCACTTAACGAAGGACTGATGGAGCCTTTGGAGATCATTTTGCCCGTTTCGATGCTCAACCCAGTTTTTACCGGCGATTCAGAGAATGACCCTGCGGTCGTCGGCGGCAATGTGGAGGTGAGTCAGCGCCTCGTAGACACGCTGATACAGGCATTGGAGCTGCAAGCATGCAGCCAAGGCACGATGAACAACTTCCTCTTTGGCGGCGTAGATTTTGGTTATTACGAGACCATCGGCGGCGGTTCTGGAGCCGGAGAGGGCTACAATGGATCTCACGCGTTGCACACGCATATGACGAACACAGCCATCACCGACCCCGAGATTCTTGAAAGTCGCTATCCCGTGCGTTTGTGTCAGTTTGCGATTCGCCACGGCTCAGGCGGTGATGGTAAATGGCGCGGCGGTGATGGTCTAGTGCGCGAGTTTGAGTTCTTGCAACCACTGACGGTGAGCATGCTCACTCAGCATCGCATCGAGGCACCATACGGACTGCATGGTGGTCAATCGGCACAAAAAGGCCGCCAACGTTTGATACGTGGCGGCCTTGAAATGGAACTGGAGGGCTGCGCAAGCTTTCCAGTCAAACCCGGTGATCGAGTGATTGTCGAAACACCCGGCGGGGGAGGATTCGGAAATTGATCAATCCTCCACGCTTGCGGCGGCGAGAGCAGCGATCACGTTGATATCTTCGAGCGTGGTGGTGTCACCTTTGAGTGCTTCACCAGAGGCAATTTGCTTGAGAAGCCGACGCATGATTTTGCCGGATCGAGTCTTCGGCAATGCGGCAGCAAAGCGAATCTCATCGGGTGTGGCAACGGGCCCAATCACTTTGCGGACGTGCTTCTTCAACTCGTCTTCGAGTTCACGGTTCGTTTTGACACCTTCTTTAACAGTTACGAAACATACAACACCTTGGCCTTTCAGTTCATCTGGACGGCCGACGACAGCCGATTCAGCAACAGCGGGGTGTGAAACAAGGGCGCTCTCAACCTCGGCAGTTCCCAGACGATGACCTGCAACATTTAGCACGTCGTCGATGCGGCCAATGATCCAGATGTGGCCATCTTTGTCGCGACGCGCTCCATCGCCGGCGAAATACCAACCCTTGAAATCACTCCAATAAGTCTTTTGATAACGTTCCTTGTCCCCCCATATGCCGCGCAGCATCGACGGCCAAGGCTTTTTGATGACGAGTTTGCCCTGTTCGTTCGCTCTAACCTCATTGCCTAAGTCATCAACGATGCCAACATCGACACCAAAGAAGGGTAGCGTGGCGGTTCCCGGTTTCGTCGCGATGGCGCCGGGAATCGGCGTGATCATGTGACCTCCAGTTTCGGTCTGCCACCAAGTATCGACAATGGGACATTTACTACCGCCGACAAGCTTGTGATACCACATCCATGCTTCCGGATTGATCGGTTCACCGACGGTGCCAAGCAGTCGCAAGCTGCTCAAATCGTGCTTCTTAAGCCAGTTGTCACCCCACTTCATGAAAGCGCGGATGGCAGTGGGCGCCGTGTAGAAGACGCTGACCTTATACTCGTCGATAATGCGCCAAAAACGGTCGTTTTCCGGCCAGTTCGGAGCGCCTTCATACATGAGGCAGGTCGCACCAAGGGCGAGCGGGCCATAGACGATGTAGCTGTGACCGGTGACCCAGCCCACGTCGGCGGTGCACCAATAAACATCGTCATCACGCAGGTCGAAGACGTATTTGCAGGTCATGTAGGCATGCAAAAGATAGCCGCCGGTGGTATGGAGGATTCCTTTGGGTTTGCCGGTCGATCCGCTGGTGTAGAGGATGAAAAGCGGAGACTCGGAGTCCATCGCTGTCGCAGGACAGTTCGCATCAACATATTCAAGCTCGCGATGCCACCAGAAGTCTCGCCCCTCCTCAATGTGCACATCATTGCCAGTGCGCTTCAACACGATAACCGTTTTCACAGGTGTGTCTTTGGTCTTCAGAGCATCATCAACGTTTTTCTTGAGAGGAACCACAGCGCCGCGACGGTAACCACCGTCTGCCGTGATCACCACCGTCGCGCCACTATCGAGCACGCGATCCTTGATCGACTCCGCGCTGAAGCCACCAAAGACAACGCTGTGCATCGCGCCAATGCGAGCACAGGCGAGCATAGCCACTGCAGCCTCCGGCACCATGGGCATGTAGATCACTACGCGGTCGCCTTTTTTCACCTTATGGCGCTTCAGCACGTTCGCAAAACGGCAAACATCCCGGTGAAGTTGCTGATACGTGATGGTACGCTTTTCGCCAGGTTCGCCTTCCCAGATAATAGCAGCCTTGGTCTTGCGAGGACCTTCGATATGACGATCGAGGCAGTTTTCGCTTACATTAAGCTGGCCACCTGCGAACCACTTCGCATTCGGGCACTTCCATTCGAGCACTTTTTTGAAAGGCTTACGCCAAGTCAGCTCCTTCGCCTCGCGGCCGAAAAATTTGTCCGGATTATTGAGCGACTCGGCATACATCTTCTTGTACTGCGCCATCGAGCTGATTCGGGCCTTTTTGGAAAACTCTGCGCTAGGCTTGAAGACTCGATTCTCAACGAGAAGACTCTTCGAAGACGGGGTGAGGACTTTGGGGGCTGGCTTGGCTGCTTTGGCAGGTTTTTTGGCGGCGGCTTTTTGGCTCATGAGGTGCGATCGTTGGTAGGCAAAAGATGTTTTAAACGCAGAGCTGCCCCGCTGGCAATCACGGAGTCTGATACTTTGCTCTCGCAGCGCCCTGCCATGGTGTCGGCGGGCAACTTCGCCTTGCCACGCGGGCGCATCGCCCTACTGGTGGTGGTTACGTCTATGCTTTTGTCCCGTTTCGTTCTAAGCACCGCCTGCCTTCTTCTCTTTGCTGACTTGGCCTTCGGCCAGACCTATTCCAATGGTGTCGCTGCCTTGGTTCAAGGGAAGCCCATCACCCGCTCTGAGGTGCGTGACACAGTTAAAGCCCAGGAACAAATTATCATGGCCATGCATGGGGGAACTGACCCCGAACGCATGAAGAGAGAAATTGAGCAGACCCGTGCAACGGCACTTGATGCACTGATCGACCGAGAACTGATTCTCATCGAATTCACGAAGATCGGCGGTGTCATCAAGCCACAGTATGTCGATGACCAGATCAACAACATTGTGCGCGAAGCTTTCAAAGGAGACCGTGACGCGCTGGTGACTGAACTGGCCAAAGCCGGCATGAGCATCAAAAAATTTCGCGACATGCAGGAAAAGAACATCATAGCCAGTGTCATGAAGGCGAAAAAAGCGGGTGATATGCCGCCAGCGAATCCCCAAGAAGTGGAGGAATACTACCAAAACAATCTCGACAAGTGGCGTGTGGGTGATCAAATCAAAATCTCAACCCTTTCGATTCCTAAATTTAGCGGCGAAACTGGGGCAACGCCTGAGTCTCAGAAAAAGCTAGCCCAAGAGATACGCTCAAAACTGCTCAAAGGTGGGGATTTTGCCACGCTAGCCCGTTCCTACTCACAAGACAGCCGCGCTGAGTTCGGCGGCTCTTGGGACTGGATGCCTCGCACGGAGCTAGATCCCACAATCGCCAACACCGCCATGAATCTCAAGACAGGAGGGGTAAGTGAGGTGCTCGACAAAGAGACCAGCTACATCATCGTCGCCTGTGATGCCAAAAAGTTAGGCGAAGCTCCTAGCATCGAGAAAGTCCGTGGTGACATCCAAAAAATGATACAGCAGGAGAAGTCAAAAAAGGCCATCGACGAGTGGATGGCACAGCTCCGTAAAAAGGCTGTCATCCGAAAGTTTTAACGACCCTGCCCGACCCCGAATGTGATCCAAATCATTTTCAACGACATCAGTGCTGGCGAGCTATCTCAACTGCCTACGCAGACTCAATTCCATCTGCTTGAGGCACTCAATATCCAGCCGGATGATATAGACGACGCCATTCTAGCCAGCCGCTACGGTGTTCTAGAGCGTGGTGGCAAGCGCCTGTATCGTTGTCGCGCAGGTGACTACCGCATCTACTTCGCTATTGTGGAAGGCGACGTGAGGTTGCATCGTATTTTGCACAAAAATTCACTCCTAGATTTCCTCTACCGCAGCAACCTCCCCGGTGGTGGAGAAGATGAAGCTCTAAGCAAGTCGAAGAGTTTTTGGCATCTCATCGATGAAGGTGCCAAAACCCTCCGAATGTCTTAGTGCCTATCTTTCAAGACCTTGCACCTGACTCAATCCGAGTCTAAGGGAATGCTTATGCTGGACGTAAATGCGCTTACCCACGTCATTGCCCGCAAAGGCAAAGAACCGCTCCGTGTACTGGATCAAGTCGGTTTCATGGTGCCAGGTGGGCATGTGCTGGCTGTGATCGGTCCCACTGCCAGTGGAAAAACCACCCTTATGAGGATCTTGGCGGGCCTCACGGAACCCAAGGAAGGCAGCATCCGGCTAAAAGGGCGTGACCTTGTCTCACGTTCCCTGCACCCCAACGAGCTTGGTTGGATCACAACTCACGACGATTGCCTGCACGAACACCTCACTGTGCGTGAAAGCCTCATGAGTGCCCTGATGCTGCGCGGAAAGGGATTGAGTCGCGACCAGATCATTTCGAAGGTATCCCATGTCCTCGTCAATGTGGGGCTTGAAAACATCGCGAGCGACCATGTCAGCACACTGGCTTTGGCGCAGCGGCGACGTTTGAAACTTGGCCTCGCACTTGTCTCTGACCCGCTGGTGGTACTGTGCGATGACTTTACACACGGACTGGATGTGCGGTCTGAACGCGAAATGGAAGCTCTGCTTCGTCTTGTCGCTGCAGATTTGCCCGGACGTATTGTGATTCATGCTACGGACAGTCTCTCCAACTTGGCAGCTTATGACACCGTGTTGGTGTTGCACGAAGGCTTTGTAGCCTACCACGGCCCTGCGAAGGCGCTTCCACACTACTTCACGGTGCCGACTTATGATGAGGTCTATTCACGCCTCGCGAAGCGTCCCGCACAGCGGTGGGGAGACTCCTGGCTACGCCACCGAGACTCTTACTACGCCGCTTTCAAACTCGGCACCACGGCAGAAGAGCTCGCCGCCGCAGAAGAGGAGATGACCGAAGCCGACCAGCACGTCATCACAAGAAGGCAAGAGACCGAAAGGCAGGAAAAAAACTCCACGGTGGATGCAGAGCGCCCTGTTCTGCCGCTCCCTAGCTTGCTGGCGCAGGCTAGCCACCTTGTGAAACGCCGTTGGTCTCTTTTACGTCGAGTTTCGCGAGAATGGATGACTCATGTAGGGCTCATGATTGGTGCCCCCTTGGTCGCTTGGCTGCTTGCTCAGCCCAATCTGCGGCATTTTCAGCCTGACGCCGAAAGCTGGGCGACGGCCTACACGACCTCAATGGTCTACCTAGTGATGATTACGCTGGTTCTTTTCATGAGCCTGCGTCTTGCCTCGCGTGAATTTGCCGCCTCCAAATCGATCATCGAGCGCGAGCGTATCGGGGGGGTGCGCCCGGTCGCCGCACTGCTGGCCGCCTTACTCTTTGTTCTGCCGATATCACTCATGCAGAGTTTCTGGATGGGCATTTTCATGGAACTCGTCACCGGGGGACTCCCCGGCCAAGGTGGTGCCCGCCTGCTTCTTCCAGCGCTCAGCGGGATGGCGTTTGCCTCACTCTGTCTAGGCATCTCTGCTCATTCACGCAACTCAGGCCGTTCTGACAGTGCCTGTCTCACCTTGCTGGGCATAAACGTGCTCTTCAGTGGTGCCCTGCTTGGATTTCCGCGCCTGCTAGGCCATCTCGTGAATCCCTTTATCACAGCACATTATGGATGGTCGGGCATTCTCGATACTTTGCGAGACAACAAGGTATTCCCGGCTTTGACGACTTTTGTGCGCACTTGGTTTGCCACGCCGGATATTGCCGCAGGCATGCTACTACTGCACTTTTGTGTTGGAGCCGTCCTAGCCTGGATCGGATTGCGGCGTCGTGACGCATGAAAAAAGCCATTTGAGGCTTGAACGAGACGAAAAAACTCTTGCCAGACCGCCAAGCCACCTCTTTGTTCACTCGTTCATGGCACTCAGAACTGAGTTGTGAACGCTGGTGACTTTTGGGCAGGTCTACCGATGTTTTTTTGGTCAAAGCACCATCAAGACTTTCTGCGCATCCCCATGCGCGCGGTCATTCTTCTTCGAGTCATCGCGGCAATGCCGCTCTTATTTCTTTTCCTCCATACCAACCCTCAGCGGTATGCGGCTCCTGCGAGCGCATTTCCCGCTGCTCCCGACAACCGAAATCACCATCTCCCATGGCTGGCCACAATAAATGGTCCAAGATCAAGCGCACCAAAGCGGTCATTGATGCCAAGCGTGGCAACGCTTTCTCCAAACTCGCCAAGGAACTCACCCTCGCCGCGAAAGCTGGAGGAGGCAACCCGGACACCAATGCCCGGCTACGCAGCGCCATAGCCGCCGCCAAAGCTGCCAATGTGCCAAATGATAACATCGACCGCGCCATCAAGAAAGGAACTGGTGAACTTGCCAGCTCAGCATTGGAAGAAGTGCTTTATGAGGCCTACGGTCCCGGGGGCGTTGCCATGATGATCGAAATCGTCACCGATAACCGCAATCGCAGTGCCAACGACGTTCGCACTCTGCTTTCGAAGAACAACGGCACCTTCGCTGACACTGGCAGCGTGGCCTATATGTTCCAACGCCGGGGGGAGATCCGCCTCGATAAGCCCTATGCGACTGAAGACCAGCTCATGGAGATCGCGATTGAAGCAGGAGCTGACGACATCTTGAACGATGGAGATGAATGGGTCGTTTATACCCCCACAGACAAGCTGTTCCATGTTGCGAATCACCTGCGTGACAAAGGCATCACCTCTCGAAGCCAGAAACTCATTTATCAGCCGCAAACCACGGTCACAATCAGTGATGCAGCCGCGGCAAAGTCACTCATCAAACTCTACGACCTTCTCGACGAATACGATGACACACAAAACGTGCACGCGAACTTCGAAATCGACGATGCCATTGCTGAACAGCTCGACTAATTCCTTCCCCTATATCCATCATGCCAGACGAAGATTCTCCTGCTGAAGAGGTTGCTGCAAAAAAAACCAAGCGCAAAACCACAACCAAGAAAGCAGCTGCCAAGAAAGCAGATGTGAAGAAGCCTGTGGCCAAAAAAACCGTCGCGACCGCAAAGAAGCCCGCAGCAAAAAAAACCTCCTCCAAGCGCAAAACCAAGGCGACTGATCCGCAGGAAAACACACCCGATCTTGCTATCGTGGAGACTCCCGCCACGCCAGTTGCTGGTGCTTCTGAACAAGCCGCTGAGCTTCCCGTCGCGCTTGAGCCTCAAAGCATGAGCGTTGTCGTGCCCACTGGCACCGAAGCTATTGCTACCGCACAAGCTTCAGTGGATGCTTCCACTGCTCATCCACCTCAAACCACACAGATGGCTCAGCCACAAGGCCAGCAGCCCCAAAATGCTCACGAAAGACGCAAATCCAAGTTTGAACGTTGGAAGGAAAAACAGCGTCAACGCGCTCTCGAACGCCAACAAGCACGCCTTGCTGCTCAAAACGGAGGAGTTCCTCCTTCGAGCGATATGACAGGCGCTACCGCAGAGCCTTCTCCCATCAAAGAAATCGAACTCGGTCCTCCAGAGCCTGCAAACGGCATCCTTGAGCTGCATCCGAAAGGCTATGGCAACCTCCGCCAAAAGGACCGCTCTTATTCGCAGCATCCGAATGACTGCTGGGTCAGCCAAGATCTGATCCGCCAATATGGCATGCGTGAAGGCATGCAGATCACCGGGGTTCAGTGCAAAGGGCCGCGCGGCCCGCAGCTCACCGAAGTGAGCGAAATCAATGCCCGCGCCCCCGAATCCGCCCGCGACCTCCCTCTTTTTGAGGAACTGAAGGCTATCAATCCAAATAAACGTATCCAGCTAGAGACACACAAGGATCGCCTGACCACCCGCGTGATTGACATGTTCACGCCGGTTGGGCGTGGCCAGCGTGGCCTCATTGTCGCCCCTCCGCGTTCAGGAAAAACCACCATTCTTCAACACGTCGCCGAAGCCATCACATCAAACCACCCAGGCACGCATCTCATGATTCTGCTTGTGGACGAGCGTCCGGAGGAGGTCACGGAGTTCAAGCGCGCACTTCCAAACGCCGAAATTTTTGCCAGCAGCAATGATCAGGATGTGAAAAGCCATACACGCATCGCTCAGTTTGCCGTCGAACGTGCAAAGCGCCTCGTCGAGTGCGGTGAGCATGTCTTCATGCTCATGGATTCGATCACCCGCATGGCCCGCGCCTACAACAACACCGCGAAAAACAATGCGACCATGAGCGGCGGTGTCGGCGTCGGCGCCCTCGAAATTCCGCGTCGCTTGTTTGCCGCCGCACGAAACACACGCACCGCCGGCAGTTTGACCATTCTAGCCACAGCCTTAATCGAGACCGGCAGCAAGATGGATGATCTCATTTTCCTCGAGTTCAAAGGCACGGGAAACATGGAGATCGTGCTCGACCGCAAGATCGCCGAACAGTTTTACTATCCCGCCGTGAATATCTTCAAGTCTGGCACGCGACGCGAGGAGCTGCTCCTTCAGTCTTTCCAACTCGACAAGATTCACATGCTCCGCCGTGGCCTTGCTGGGGGCAAACCCATCGACGCCATCCAGCGTGTACTAACCCTGCTTGAGCGCTACCCGAGCAACGCCCAAATGCTCGTGGATCTGCCCAGCAAGCCTAACTAAGCTGACAAGGATTTTTCAAGGCTTCCAGTCCACCGGCAGATACAAGGACCAAACTTCGCTCGAAAGAGGTCTCGCATGACCGCCGAGCACCCATAGCTTATCCTGATAAACAAGCACGGAATGCTCATGGCGTGCCTTCCAACAAGTTTTTGTCTGCAAACACTGCCAATCACGCCCATTGGCGCTGTGCCAGACATCACCCAAGTTGTCATTTGCCTTTGACCAGCCTCCAATCACCCACATTCGGCCGCGATACACCGCCGCGCTAAACCACAGTCTGGGCGACCAAGGCGCTTTTTCGAGCTCACAAGTCCATTTCACACCATCGGAGGAGGACCACACATCGTTTTTCGCTTCGTAAGCAGGCACATAGTTTCCACCGCCCAGCACATACATTCGGTTGTTAAGGACAATGACTTGATGGTACGCACGTGGTGACCAAGCAGCCTCAGCGGTAGCTTGTGTCCAGATTCGACCATCGGAAGAGGACCAGACGTCGTTCTTAACACTCGACGAATCGCCAAAATAGTAGTTCTCCGTGCCGCCCAATATCCACAAGTGCCCGCGATGCTCCACGAGCCCTGCGGCAAGCCGTGGCGACCAATCTGCAGCGGATGTCACTTGGCTCCAAGAAACAGCGTCCGCCGATGACCACACCTCGTTGCTGGCAGAGTGGCCAGGTAGTCGTCCATTGAACCAGCCACCCATCACCCACACCTTATTTTGGAAAACTCGGCTCATGGCAAGGTCGCTGTGCTTCCAAGGAGCCTGAGACATGGATAGCTTCCACACTTTGCCATCGGCAGATGACCACAGATCGCGAGGCGGAGCCTCGTAAGACTGAAACCAGCCGCCGCCAATCCACAGCCTATCATTCAAGACAAACTCCACTTGGGAGTCACGCGCCTGCCAAGGCGCTTTGGATTCCAGCACCCAGTCAACTGCCCACGAGGCAGTAGAAAAGGTCAAAAAAGCCCACAATGATCTCATATCTGCATCAGATCAGACGTTTCGTTTCAGAGCCGCTGCGCAATCCATCGGGAATTTGTCCGACAAAACGCGGCGAGAGATCAATCGCCTCAAAGATCTGATGGATTTCCTCCTGCGAGAGATCGCCATGCTGATCAATCTCAAAATAAACAAGATCATGTCGTGAATCGACTTTGTAACGCACTTGCGGAAAGTGATCCATTTGGCTGCGAAGCTGCATGATGGCGGACTCCTTGCGCAAGCCGGGGGCGTAAATTTGGACTTCGATCATGGTGTTATGGTTGTATCGGATGGGCTCCAAATAGCCAAGTAAAAACACCTAACCACACACGACATAATGAGGGTGTCACTCTCATCCTGCCCTGTTTCGAGCGCTTTGGCATTGGCTTTATTCGAGGCTATGCCTACGATTTGATGTAAGTCATCAAGAAGGGCATCCACCGCCACCCATCACATGACCCGACGGTCCTTCACTCGATGAGGCAGTTGTGAGTCCTCGGGGGCTCGTTACTGTTGTTACATGAACCCTCCCGGCCTCGAAGAACTCCTTACCTGCCTGCGTTTTCCTTCCGTATCGACCGATTCAACCCGCCGCGCTGACGTACGAGCCTGCGCTGAATGGCTACAGGCGAAACTTCGCAGCATCGGACTACGCGCTGAACTACATGACACGCCTGGACACCCGGTTTTGCTCGCCAAAAACAAGCACCTCCCCGGACGGTGCACCGTGTTGCTTTACGGACACTACGATGTGCAGCCCGCTGAGCCTTTGCATGAGTGGAAATCACCCGCTTTTGAGCCCACGATCCGCAATGGGCGCATCTATTGCCGAGGGGCCACTGACAACAAGGGACAGCTAATGGCCCATATTCAGGGTTTGACGCAAACGCTAGCCCAGCATGCGGACCTGCCAGTGAACCTGATTGCACTTTTCGAAGGTGAGGAGGAAATTGGCAGCCCAAATTTGAAGCCATTTCTGCAACAGCATGCTGCTGAACTCAAATGTGATCTCGTTGCCATATCAGACACCGGCATGGTGGCACCTGGCGTTGGTACATTCACCTACGGCCTTCGAGGCATCGCCTGTCTGGAAGCCCGTCTTCATGGCCCCTCGATTGATCTTCACAGCGGCATTTTTGGTGGAGCCATTGCCAATCCCGTCACCGCCGTGGCACGGCTCACTGCCACTCTCCACGATGCTGATGGACGGGTGGCTGTGAAGGGTTTTTATGATGACGTGCGGAACATCCAAGCTTGGGAGCGTAAGGCTTGGGCATCCCTTGGCGATGGCGATGCAGAGATGCTGGCACTTACCGGTTCACCCTGCTTGTTCGGCGAACCAGGCTACACGGAACGCGAACGACGCTGGGCACGCCCCACAATCGAGGTCAATGGCATCGGGGGAGGCTATCAAGGCGAAGGTTCCAAGACCGTCATCGGCCGCGAAGCCTTTGTGAAGCTTTCTTGCCGCCTCGTTCCTGACCAGAATCCCGAACGCATTCTTGAAAACTTGACCGAGCATCTCCAAGCAAACAAGCCTCCGGGCGTGCGGCTTGAGATCAAACCTGGTCACACCGGCATGCCTTATTTGATGGATCCGCATTCTCCCATGGGTCAGGCTGCACAGCGAGCTCTCCAAATCGCTTTCCCAGGCCAGAAACTTGCCCTGATTCGCGAAGGCGGCAGCATTCCGATCGTTCAGGCCTTCAAAGATGTCCTCGGCGTTGACACCTTGCTACTCGGCCTTGCACTGCCGGATTGTCAGGCACACGCACCGAATGAAAATTTCCCAATCGAGAATTTTGAGGCCGGTGTGCGGCTGAACCAAGCCCTGCTCGCTGAGCTTGCCTAGGCTTTGATCGGCTCGCACTGTTCCAAACCGCCGTTGGAACTGTCTTTTCCCGCTCTTTCAGCATGGCAAAACTTTCCGTAGAATTTCACACTTGCCGCCTAATGGCCGATTCCATACTTTTAAAGCGCATTTTGACTTATGAAAATACCAACCGCACTCCTCGCAGCCTTGACGATTCCTCTCGCTCTACAGGCGCAAACCATTCAGCCCAGTGGCAAATCCAACACAGCGATTGCTCTTGTGAAGGTCGCAGGTGACCTTGTCGATCCCGTAGCGATCGCTGGCGCACCCGATGGCAGTGGTCGCTTATTTGTTTGCGAGCGTCCTGGGGTCATCCAGATCATCAAGAACGGCAAAAAAAATCGGAAGCCCTTTCTCGACATCAAAGACAAGACTATCAGTTCCTTCCTTGAGCTCGGTCTCTTCAGCGTGGCCTTCCATCCAAAGTTTAAGGAAAACGGCCGCATCTTCTTCTGTTATTCCGACCTTTGGTTCAATGGCGCATCCATGATCGCCGAGGTTAAGGCTAAGAAGAACAAACCGGACGAAGCAGATATGGACAGCATCAAGGTGCTCATGCAGCTCGATTTCCCTTACTGCAATCACCACGGCGGCCAAATTGCTTTCGGTCCTGATGGTTATCTTTACATCGGTGTCGGTGATGGTGGTTGGGAAGGAGATGTTATTAGCACAGGACAAGACCTGCATACGCACATGGGCAAGATGCTGCGTATCGATGTGGACCACTCCACGCCCGACCGCAATTACAGTATCCCGAAGGATAACCCCTTTCTCACCCTACCGCAGCAGATGACGCTCTTTGGAGTCACTGAGTTGGCATTTTCCAAGATTCATCCCAAAGCAAAACCCGAAATCTGGGCCTACGGCCTTCGCAATCCTTGGACCTTTAGCTTTGACTCCAAGACGGGAGATCTCTGGATTGCCGACATTGGGCAGAACCATTGGGAAGAAATCAACATGCAGCCTGCAGGCAGCAAAGGTGGTGAGAACTACGGCTGGAAGTTCATGTGTGGCTCCCATACTTTCCCGATCGAGACCGAAAAGGACAATCCACGTGTCGGTGTGCTTCCGGTAGCTGAATACAGCCATGTCGACCAAGGCATCTGCGTCATCAATATCGGCGTCAGCCGCAGCAAGACCCATCCTAGCCTCGAGGGCACCTACTTCTGCGCCGACTGGGGCAGCGGCAAGATCTGGAGCATCATCAAAGGCAAGGGTGGCTATGAGATGAAGGAGTGCCTTGACCTCGACACCCCCCTGCGCCCTACCGGCAGCGGTTTCGACGAGGAAGGCAATCTCTACCTCACTCACGCCACTGCAAACTACGGCGGCCCGGTCGATCCCTACACCAGCGAACGTGGCGCTCTGTGGAAGCTCGTTCCAGCCGACAAAGTGCCAGCCGGTGCTGAAACCGCACCACTGCAGAAATAATCCATTCCTCCAAATCTCACAGAAGGGTCAAGAAGGTCACCGCATGCCTTCTTGACCCTTCGACTTTGTGGTCGCATCACCTTCATGACCTTCCTTGTTCCCACACTGCTTTTGGCCTTACCGCTCGCGGCGCTGCCGGTGGTCATTCATTTGATCCACCTCTATCGGCGGCGACAGGTGAGGTGGGCGGCGATGATGTTCCTACGCATGGCTCAGCGCATGGACCAGGGGCTATCGCGCTTGCGGCAGATTCTCATCCTCGCGTTTCGCGTGCTGGCAGTGGCGGCCATTCTTTTTGTCATCACGCGCCCCATGGCGGGCGGCTTACTCGGGCTCACAGGCGGATTGCCTGACACGGTCATCGTGCTACTGGACCGCTCGGCGAGTATGGAACAGCAAGACCTAGCCACCGGCACCAGCAAACGCAGCGCGGGCCTTGCCAAGTTATCGCAGGCGCTGCGCGACACCGTGGGCACTCGGTCAAAACTCGTGCTCATCGAAAACGCGCATCTCCAACCTCAGGCGCTCGAAAACCCAGAGTCACTGACCGATCTGCCGATCACTGCCCCCACAGACACAGGCGCGGATGTGCCCGCGCTGCTGCAAAGCGCGCTCGACTACATCTCGACGAATCAAACCGGCCGCACCGACGTGTGGGTGCTCAGTGATCTGCATCAGAGCGACTGGGATGCCAGCAGCGGACGCTGGCAGACACTCCGCAGTGGCTTCACCAGCCGCAAAGGCGTTCGTTTCCATCTCTTAACTTATCCGCAGCCAGCCGCCCTTAATTTGAGTATTGCCGTCGAGCGCGTCACGCGTCACGAAACAGCCGAAAAAGCTGAACTGCTGCTTGATGTCCGCATTACCCGCTCAGAGGCAGCCAAAGAACCACTCAAACTGCCGCTGCGTTTCATCGTAGGCGATGTAAGCACAACCTTCCAAACCGAGTTGAAGGACTCGACACTCATTTTACAGGCGCACGCCATCCCCATTGCCAAGACCATGAAGGAAGGCCATGGCCGAATCGAATTACCCACCGATACCTTGCCGAGCGACAACGTTTTTCACTTTGTGTTCGCCGAGCCCCCCGTACTGCGCAGCGTAATCGTCAGCGATGAGGAAGCCACGTTTAGACCTCTACAAGCTGCTCTCGAATCAGCTGCAGATCCGATGAGGAAGTATGCATGCAGCATTTTACCACCCTCACGTGCCGCCGAAATCCCGTGGGATGACACCGCACTCATCATCTGGCACGCACCTTTGCCGAAGGAGGGCAACCTCATCGCCAAGCAGCTGTCACATGCGCGCAGCACACTCTTTTTGCCACCCGAGATGCCGAACACAAACACCTTCGCAGGCCTAAAATGGGGGAAATGGGATGGCAGCAACAAACCTGCTAGGGTGAGTTGGTGGCGCAACGATGCCGGGTTGCTCGCAAACACCCGCAGTGGCGACGCGCTGCCGCTTGGCGATCTCGAAGTGCAGCGCCACTGCGAAATCCTCGGTGAAGGCACACCGCTGGCACGACTCGGTGAAAACCAAACGCTGCTCATTCGTGCGAACGCAGCGAGCGAAAACCCAGTCTGGTTTCTTGGCACTCTTCCCAGCTCCAATGCTTCCACGCTGGCCCGCGATGGCGTTGTGATGTTCGCCATGCTTCACCGCGCTCTCAACGAGGGTTCCAGAGGCCTCGGTAAAGCCCAGCAACGCGAAGCTGCTCCGAATGCCCTTGGCCCAGGTATATGGAAAAGACATGGTGAAACTTTTCTAAGCACCGAACTGCCGTTGCGCGCAGGAATCCTCCAAAGCGGTGATAGACTTGTCGCACTCAATCGCCCTCCACAGGAAGATGCGTCAGACTTCCTCAGCAAAAATGCTCTAGGCGAGCTTTTCGCCGGTCTCGATCATCACATCATCGAAGACGAAGTCGAAAACCCCACCAGCCTCGCTAGCGAGATTTGGCGCACTTTCCTGTTCCTGATGGCGATTGCACTGCTCGGCGAAGCAGTGCTTTGCATGCCATCAAAGTCTCAATTGCCGCTGGCGGGAGCTTGAGAATAAAAAAGATTCATTGCTTCACGAATCGCCGGACATTGTAGGCTTGCCTCATAGATTCGGTCCGGGATGCCGCGGTTTTTGGTGACAAAATGATAGATACCGAGGGCTTCAAAAGCCGCGTTGAGCGCTCCATTCATGGGCAGATAAGTTTGACCGTCTGCCGTCAAATTTTCCACCAAACCCCATGGAGGCATGAAACCGGCTTTTTCGAGCCGTTCCAAGGTTTGTAGCACCTCACTTGGCTTTTCGAACACCAAGCCACACATCAGCATGTAATGCGGATGTATGAGATTCTGCCCAACCAAGTCCACTCCGCCGACGAAGTAGGCATTTCCGAATTGATTCTCACCGGCTGAAAGGCCATAAAAGCCCAAACGTGCTGCGAAGCTGCGAGGCATGGCACGCGTAAAATAGCTTTGCTGCGCCCCAAGCATCACCCGCCGCGCAGACAGCCACTGTACACCATCGAGTTTATCGGGTTCATCACTCGCAAAATCCGGGTGCAGAAGGCTCTGAATCTCTGTGATAAATCCTGTGCCCTGCCATGCATGACCTGGATGGTCGGCGGGTGAAATAGCGGATCCTGGCCGCGCAATGCGTTGAAGAAGAGCGACAAGCGCGGTCTCTCCTCCCCAGTCACGCCAACCATGCGCTAGCAATTGATCCCCCTTCGTATTCAGACCATGGGAAAGGTGACCTGATGGCAGGCGCAAACCCTCAATGTCTATCTGGCGAATCATGGCAACAACCTCTTCTTCAATGGCTAGTTCCCCCAGCATGCGGGCGGCAAGCAGCAAACACTGCGTGTAGAGCGCCGTATCCACCATGCTGTGTTCCGTGTGCGGATGAATGCCGAAACCAGTCTCTTCACGGCGAATAAAATGCGGCAACAGACCGCGGGCTCGTTTCAGTCGGCTCACCGCCGTGTGTGTTGTGCGCAGCGTCTCACGTGCAAAGTTGGCGCTAACAAGGGCGATCTCTTTCTGCGCTGCTGCTGCGGTCGAGAGGACCATCAGACCTGTCGCTGCGATGCTGTCAAAGGCACCTGCGTCGAGGTGGGCTCGATCCCGGGTGAACCCGCTGGAGATGCAGTGATTGCGAAGAAGCTTGGCATACGAGGTCGCAAATGCTTGGCGGTCACGCTCCATACGTGGTAGCTCGACTCCGAGAAAGAGCCCCCTTACAGTGATTTCACTTCCCGGCTCAACTGTCCATACAAGCAGTTTAGCGTCACGTAAGTGCTGACTGGGCACTGGATGAGCCTGCGGGTGAACCGGCTCATCGTAATAGGTCACGATGCGCTCCCACAGCATCGCGCCAGCAGCGTTCTTGATCTCGAGTTTGAGATTTCCCCGACCGCCGGCATCTACCATGATCTGCGTGATCCGCGGCTGCCAGTCATCGGCGATCTGCGGCGGATAGGCACGGCTGAAATCGAGCACCTCCTGACGGTCACGGGCCTGCCCAGCAAGGCTGTGCCACATCCCAGCCCAGACATCGGGCTGCTGGCCAAGGTGCACGACGATCTGGTCATTCACCCACTCGATCTCGTGCTCGGCAGGCCCATGAAAGCCGAAGTCAGTGCCCAGATGCGTGTAGCTCGTGAAGGAGTTCAGCCTTCGCAAGCCCTGCGGCGGCACGGCATCATTTTGACGGCGGATGAAATACCGCTGCACCGGCTGCCACGCCAGCCGATGCTCTACGCCGTACACCGCCGCTGGCAGAGCTCCTCCGTTCACCAGAAGCATGAGGCTGGAGAGCAGGAGGATGTGTCGGCGCATCGGAAACAAAAACGGAATCGGCTGGAGAGCCTAACCTTACCGCTGTGCCGGGAGAACGTGAAACACAATCTGCGAGGGATTGCCAACCGGCGTGTAGTGCCCGGTAAAGCTTAGCTTACCCGTCTCCTTGTCCACGCGGAAGCTCGCGAGATGGTCAGCACGCTGATTGCAGCAGTGCAGAAAGCTGCCAGATGGATCAAAGGTGAAGCTGCGAGGGTAGTCGCCACGCGTCCATTCCTCGGTGACGTAGCGAAGCGTGCCGTCCGTACCGATGGCAAAGATGCCTATGCTGTCGTGAAGGCGGTTACCCGCGTAAACGAAGCGGCCATCCGCCGAGATGAGGATCTCGGAGCAGAAATTGCTGCCCGCATAGCCTGGCGGGAGGCTGGGAAGCGTCTGCCGGTGCGTAAGACGCCCGCTTTGCACATCGAATTCAAATAACGCGACCGTGGAGCCCTCCTCTTGAATGCTGTAAAACCAGCGACCATTCGGATGAAAGGCGAAGTGACGCGGACCATCACCCGCCGGCAGCGTGACGAAGCGAGTCTCAGCGGGTGTGAGGATACCTTTCTCGCCATCGAACTTCCACACGAGGATCTGATCGAGCCCGAGATCGATATGCACCACCCACTTCCCGGAAGGATCAGCCTCGATCATGTGCGCATGCGTCTGGTCGTGCCCACTGATGGCAAAACTGCCCGGCGCAGCGTTAGTAGCTTTCGTGGGACCGACCTTACCGGAGTCCTTTTTCACATCGGTAGCCTCTCCGAGGCTACCATCCGGTTGAATGGGCAAAACAGCCACGCTGCCGCCGAAATAGTTCGCCACAAGCACGAACTTGCCATTCGGATGCACGGTGAGATGCGCCGGGCCTTTGCCACCGGAACGGACGCTATTGAGCAGCTTCAAATGCCCCGTGGCAGGATCGATTTTGAAGGAACTGACACTGCCGGACTCGTCGTCACCGAGGCGTTCGGTTTCGTTACCAGAGTAGAGATGCGTCTTCGCCGGGTTCAACGCGAGGCAACTAGGGCTGGTGCCCATTTCAACGATACTCAAAGGCGTGAGTTTCCCTGTGGCGCGGTCCATTTCGAGCAGATGAATACCCTGTCCGTTGCCCGGAGGCAGATCAACCTGCGTGGGCCGCATGTTCTTCAAAGGCGAGGTATAGGTGCCGACATAGGCGATGAGCCTGCCCTCGGTCGCCAACGCTAGAGGAGTAGCGATGATGGACAAGGCGGCGATGAGGCAAAGACGGCTAGAAGAAGCAAAAGCAATCATGGGAGCCTCACCAAACGCGGCGTGGCATCAAGCTCATGCATTCGATCACAGCATCGTGTGCTCAAGCGACTGCACTTCCTTCTTCACTAGGGCACCGACGCGATGCTTCGCTAGGTAGACTTGGGCCGCATTGATACCGAGGGCCTCGGCAGTCTTTTTAACTCCCCAGCCTTTCATCACATAGCAGTCAAAGATCTGAAACTGGCGCGGAGAAACTTTTGCCTTCACACGCTCCAAGGCTGCGGCAGTGATGTTGTCACGCCATTCGCGGTCCCAGATCTTTTCGAGCATGTTATCCTTCTCCTGAGAGAGGCGCTCAACAATGCTGGTGCTGTGATCTTCACTTTCGGCATTTCCTTGATCAGCCAAGGATGGCTGGCGCTTTCGGGCGCGGAAGACATCAAGAATGCGCCAGCGGGTCATTTGAAGCAGCCAAGCCTTGAATGAGCCTGCACGGGGGTCGTATTGACCTTTTTGCACCTGACGGGCGATGGCGATGATGGTCTCCTGAATCACATCGAAGGCTTCTTCGCGAGTAAGTCCCGCCTTTGTGGCAACAGAGAAAATAAGGCGCCAGTAAGTCTGATAGAACTCGTTCCAAGTGCGCTGATCTTCCCAATTGTTCAAACGCTCGATCAGGCTTTTGCGGGTTTTTTCCCACAAGCCTTTCTCTTTTTTCACTTCTTCCGGTACAGCGATATCCGGCACCGGGATGTCTGAGACTGGTTCACTCATCAAAGAGAACTTTTAACGGATGCGGGAGACTGTCAAACCTTTGAAACCCTCCGAGGCACAGTAAAATGACCGATAGAAGAGCCATTCCGGCGGCGGGTGCGCAGAATGACCGCTCATGTGACTTGAGAAGCTGCGGCTTTGGTGGGAAACTCGGACACCTTCATTCCTATGCCTGCCGACGAAGCCGATGCTGATCTCCCAGCCGATGCCGCCCATGCGGAGCCGGTTTTGGAGACTTCGCCCGAGCAAAGTTTGGCACCTGAACCTGCCAGCTTGATCGAACTGCCACCTCCGCCAGTGCAGCCGCAGAAGATCGTCGCCAAGCCCAAGAAGGCTCCTGGCAATCCCGCCTCACATCGCGATGACATTGTGATCCCCGATTATACCCTGCTGAAACGCATCGGCAGCGGTGCCTACGGCGAGGTTTGGCTGGGGCAAAGTGTGACAGGCGCCCTGCGAGCAGTGAAAATTGTGTGGAGAGAGGACTTTGAGCACACGCGCACCTTTCAACGAGAGTTTTTAGGAATTCAGCAGTTTGAGCCTATCTCACGTGGCCACCCCTGCCTCGTGCATATTTTGCACGTGGGATGGAATGAGAAGCGCGGCTTCTACTACTGCGTGATGGAACTAGGTGATGACGTCGAGGAGGGTGGCAACATCACCAATATCGACAACTATGTGCCACGCACTCTGGGCACGGACATGAAGCGGCATGGCCGCCTCGATCCATTCTTCTGTCGCGATGCCGGCGTCTACATGGCTGACGCGCTGCACTACATGCACAACCACGGGCTCACCCACCGCGACATCAAGCCCTCGAATGTCATTTTCGTCGGCGGCGTATGCAAACTGGCTGATATCGGCCTCGTCGCGGCATTTGGCGAGCGCTCCTTTGTCGGCACCGAGGGCTTCGTGCCGCCCGAAGGCCCCGGCACGCCTCAGGCAGACCTCTACAGCCTCGGCAAGGTGCTCTATGAAATGAGCAGCGGGAAGGACCGCATGGAGTTCCCTGAGGTTCCCGAAGAGATTTCCGACGAGGAATGGCCCTTCTGGCTCGATTTGAATCGCGTTATCTGCCAAGCTTGTGAAAACGACCTAGATCGCCGCTTTGCCACCGCAGCAGATTTTGCCGAGGCACTCCAACGGGTGGGCGAAAAACGTCCGGAAACTTTTTCCCGACGTTTCTGCCGTGCGGCGATCTACACGGTCATCGGTTCCTTCGTGCTTGCCAGCGGTCTCGTAATGGCAAGACACCAGCGGGACTGGCACTACGAGGTTGCCGCGCCGGTGAAACCCAAACCTGTGTCACCCGAACCGCCCTTATTAGGCAAGCCTTGGCAAAATCGCCTCAAGCAATGGTTCTCGTTTAAAGAGGGGAAGCACATCGCCGACCTGCCCACGGACATCGCCCATTTTCGTAGTTTTGTGGATACAACGTTACGTGCGGCAGAATACAGCGTCTTGCTAGTACCTCAGCCAGACAAAAGCATTCTGAATGCCGCCGTCGTCTCAGCCGTCGAGGCAGATGCCTACTGCGCATGGATGACAGAGATCGAGCGCCGCAACGGCCGGCTCGATCTAAATCATGAATACTCTTGGAAACCAGCTAAACTGACCCCTTCAGCGGGGAGCCCGCCGCCCAAAAATGGCATGCAGGCCATTGTGTGTGAGATCATCCAAGTGCGCTATGGCGCAGTGACAATCACTTCCACGCCGCCTGGCGCAGATGTCTATGATGGACAGGAATTTCTCGGCCGCACGCCCGTGCGCCTGCCACATGTGCGGGCGGCGAAGTTTAATTTTTCAGTCAACCTGCCTGGCTACAAGATCGAACATGCCTCCGGTGATTTGAAACAGGGTCAAACCATCGCCTTCAACCTGCGCCTAAAAGCCAGCGGAGCCGTCGTCTTTGACAAACCGTGGCTGAACAGTCTTGGCATGAAACTGGTCCCCCTTGGCAAAGCCATGATCGCTTCGATTGAAACACGTTGCGGCGACTTGGCTGAGTTCGCCAAGGCCACCAACCAGCCGCCCGTGGATGGTCGCGCGCTCGAAACTGACCGCATGCTACCGGTAACCATGGTGAACCGTGCCGAAGCCGATCAATTCTGCCGCTGGCTCACCGACCGTGAACGCGCTCTGGGACTACTCGAACCCGACCAAGAATACCGTCTGCCCACGGATGATGAATGGAGCATGGCGGGCGATCTCTCCCGCGAGGCCGGTGCCTCGCCGCAGGAAAGCAATGAGCGCATCGGCGGCGTTTACCCTTGGGGATTCCAATGGCCACCACCGTCCAAGGCAGGTAACTTCCTCGACCTCACCGCCGACCCGTCCGGCAAGACCTCTATCAGCGGTTACACGGACGGCTTTGCCACACTCGCCCCCGTTGGCAGCTTCCGCGCCGACATCCGCGGCCTGCAAGACCTCGCTGGCAACGTGTGGGAGTGGGTCTCCACACCTTGGAACAATACGCCGGATGCGGCCGTGTTACGCGGCGGTGCCTATACCACTGCGCAGAGCAACCAACTCCTCTCCTCCCACCGTCGGCAGGTGCCGGCCAGCGCTCGTTTGCCTGACGCTGGCTTCCGGGTTCTGCTCTGGAACATCGGCACCCCTGCTCGCATGGACGAATAGCAGCCCATTTTCATTCCTTTTGCGAGATGCTTTGGAGCCACTTTTGGACCTTTCTTGCCGGTTTGATGCTTGGTGTGGCAGGCGTGTTGATCTACAAGCTGCTGCAGTTCCTCAGTGACCTTCGTGCTGCGCGTCACACCATTGCCAGCTACGATCAACTCCTCACCAGTGAAGATGATGAACGTGCCCGCAGAGCCGTCGAAGACTGCAAAAACCGACTGCGTTGGCAAAAGAATCTGAATCCCGAATGGCTCGCCCCGCTCGTCACCGAGATCCCACAGCTCGTGAAAAAAATCGCCGCCATCTACCATCCGGGAAAAGCCAACGCATTACTCGCTCCAGGCCTCAGCCAATTCTCACGCGCCGTGCATCTCGCATCGATGGATGTGGCTGATTTCCTGCAAACACGCTCCATCGGACGTCTCGTCGATGTTAGCGCCTCCACTGCACTCAAAACTTGGGAGGTCACCCACAAGCTCGCCACGCATGAAACTGTGCAACAGGCTAACAAATGGTACAGCCGCCTCCTGCCTGTGTGGCAGGTGCTGCGTTTCAAGTCACCCGTTATGTGGGCTAGCATCGCCGTTTCCAACGTCGCCGCGCGAACACTGCAGCCCGCCGTCATCGACATCATCGCCAAACGCGCCATCGATCTTTACAGTGGTCGCCTTGCACGCGGCATCATTACGCCTTCTACCATCGATCCGCTTACCTCCGGCCCCTTGCCGCCGATGTGAGGTTCAGAAGCAGTGTTCGCACACCTCACGCAAACCAGCACGCGTCGTGCAGCGGCGCATATCATGCAAAAAGGTCTCAGCATCCCGCAAACCGGGACCGAAGAAGCTCAGGTGCTTCTTTACGCGATTCACCTGATCGAGTTCACGCGTGTTTGGCAGGGTCACACACTCGTAAAGCTCCTCGAAATAGGTTAGCAGATCCGCCCTAGACGGCTGAAAGACCGGCTCTCCTCGGAAATGCTGGCGGATTTGCTCAAACAGCCACGGATTGCGGATCGCCCCGCGACCAATCATGAGGCCATGAACCTCTGTTTCGCGTGTCACTACCTCTGCATCATGATGCGATCCGATGTTACCATTCGCCAGCACCGGACAGGGCAACCGCTCACGAGCCATACCAATCAAGTCGTATCGCACACCCTCGCGGTACATTTGCATCACCGTGCGCCCGTGGATGGTCACGAGGTCAACTGCATGCTTTGCAAACAGCGGCACCAGTGCGTCGATGGCCTCGGTGTCATCAAAGCCAAGCCGCGTCTTCACCGTGAACTTCACCTTTACCGCCTCGCGTAGAGCTCCGAGGATGCTGTCGATGCGAGGCACATCCCGCAGCAGACCGCCGCCTGCGCACTTACGATATACGATGGGAGCTGGGCAGCCCAAGTTAAGATCAATCGCTGCCACCGCATGCTCTTGAAGCTCCTTCGCCCCACGAACGAGCGAAGGAATATCATTGCCGATCATCTGCGCCACCACCGGTCGGCCCGTCGGATTATCGATCACCGATTCGAGGATCCACTTCTCCAAATGAGAGTCCGGATGCACGCGGAAATACTCCGTGTAATATACATCCGCCCCGCCATAGCGGCTCATGAGCTGCCAGAAGGCTCTGTCCGTGACATCCTGCATCGGCGCCAGCGCCAGCAACGGCTCCCGCCGAGCCAAAAGCTGCTCAAAATGCTGCACTGGTGTCATGGACTGACGCTTTAATCTGGCTTTAAAAAATATCGATCAGCAAATCCAGAATCACAACGCCGCTCGATAAAGACTCGCAAAGTCATCCACGCTCAATTCACGGGGATTGAACTGTGCGGTCCATTGCTTGGCAGCCATTTCGGCGAGTTCCGACAGAGATTCTTCCTTGCCACCGTGCTCGGTGAGAGTGCGTGGCATTCTGGCTTCCCAGAGAAGTTCGCTGATGCGGTCAGCAAGGTCGCCATCGAAGTAGCTTTCGTAGATGGCGGCGATCTCCGGGAGCTGCGCGTTGAAACGAATGACATGAGGGAGCATGACGCCGACAGCCTCACCATGAACCACGTGAAATTTGGCAGTTAGCGGGTTGGCACAGGAGTGCGCGGCACCGAGCATGCTGTTCTCGATGGCGGTGCCGGCATAAGCCGCACCGAGTAGCATCATACCACGCGCCTCGACGTCACTGGAATCACGCAGCACGCGACTGAAGCCGGAGTGGCACAGGCGAAAGCCTTCGCGTGAGTAGAGCATACTCAAGGCATTGCGCTTCTTTGTGACAGCCGTTTCAAGTGCGTGAGAGATCGCGTCGATGCCGGTGCACACGGTGACACGTTGCGGTTGAGAGGTGGTAAGCTCGGGATCGAGGATCGCGGCCTTCGCAGCAGCTTTGGGATCGCCGCAGGCCATTTTGACGTGTGTCTCAGCGTCGGAGATCAGCGCGTAGCTTTGGCACTCGCTGCCGGTGCCAGCGGTCGTCGGGATAGCGATGAGAGGCAGCATGGGTTTGGTGGCCTTGCCGGTGCCCCAATAGTCGTGCATGCGACCGCCATTGGTTAGGATGAAGTTGCAACCCTTCGCGGTGTCCATGCTGCTGCCGCCACCGAGGCCGATAATTAGGTCGGTTTTGAACTCGCGCGCCACTTTCACGCAAGCATCCACATCCTCGGTGCTCGGATTTTCGCGCACATGGCCGAAAATCTCGACTGACAGGCCCGCTTCCTTCAAAAAATCCTCGGCACGTGCCGCGTATCCCGCCTTGACGATGCCCGGATCACTCACCACAAGCACCCTTTTGCCTCCAAACCCACACGCGAGCTCACCGACACGAGATAGAGTGCCGTTGCCAAAAACAAGGCGCGTGCGCGGTTGATGATCGAAGGAGATTAGAGCAGACATGACGGAGCTGATGGAAGTGAACACGGGCTGGAGTGCTCTTGCTACGATGGCTCACGCACAGTCGATGGAACGACGCTTGTAGAGGAACTCGAACATATTACCCTCATGCGGCTGATCCCAGCTGATCTTCATGGTGCTGATAGGCCCGAGGTTGAGACGATCGATCGTCTGGCACTCCAGCAACTCATCGATGAACTTCTGATCCTGCGTGATGGCAGTGCAAACGAGTGTGTAACCGATTTTTTCGAGCACTTGGCTCTGCGGCACCTCAAGCACACTGGCGTAAGGACATAAGAACTCGCGGTTGGAGAGCGGGTGATTCGGATCGGAGCACCAGACGATGGTAGGACGCAGGAAAGTGCCGCCCTGGAACTCGACCTTTCGCGAGCCATCGCGAAATGGCGCTGTGACATCCTCGGCGCCAGGTGTTTGTAAGTCGTTGTCGATGGCGCTATCGATGTAGTCGGCCATTTTAACATTCGCAAAGCCGGACAGCTTGGCGTTTTCGTCATCGGAGGACAAAGGCTTCACGGGACCGAGACGCTCAGCGATGGCAGTGGCGATTTCTTTGCCGTATTTCGGCACGATAACAGCGCTGGCGTTGATGCAGGAACGTCCACCGTTGTCGCTGATGGAGCTGACGATGACATCGAGGTATTCCTTCCAGCTTTCGATCTTATCCTCGCCGATGATGATCTTACTCCAACCAGGCCCATGCACCTGCACACGCGGATTACCCTCGTACATCTTCGCGATATTCACGTCGCCGAAAACTAGGTTGCGACCGCTGAGCTTGACGACTTCGCCACTGCCTTCGTGATCAGTCGGATAGAATCCGAACGCCTCAGCGGGTGCTCCAGCGGCAATGAATGCCTGAATCAGGCGGAAAGGCGTCCAAGGTTCTTCCCGCCCCGGTTTGATCACGACAGGAATTTTCAGGGCAATAGCGGGCAACCAAAGCGAGTTCACCGCAGGCGAATTTGAGGGCATCACAAGGCCAAGGGAGTCCGTCGTGGGGAAATAGGCCACGGGGCAGCCTGCCTGCGTGCCGAAGCCACGATCAATCACGCTCAAATCGAGTCCACGGGACAAACCATTGAGGATCGTCCTCATATTCGTCATCGCATAGTGAATCTTTGTCATGTTGCGCTTCACCATGATGTGCGGCAACCCGCTCGTGCGGGACAGCGTCGCGATGTATTCCTGCGGCGACTGCGTGTGGCCTTTGTCGCCGAGCGGCAGCGTACCATTGAGGAAGAGGTCACCAGCTTTCGCCGTGATTTCGAGAAGCTGCTCAACGGTAAATTTTTTCAGTGACTTCCGCGCCTCGGCAATTTTGGCGAGATCTTTGCGAACAATGCCGGCATTCACCTGGCTAACTTCGGCGCAAATCTCACCGGTTTTGTGGTCTTTAACCTGAACCTTGTCGAGTGACTCATAGGGGCGGCCTTTGCGAAGAGCGGGGAGATGGGGATGGGACATGTTTTAGTTTTTGAGGTTAGGGATTATCAAAAGGCTGAATGGCAAAAGCGGCGGCGGATGCCAAGCATCGCACCGCCGCATCTAGCGCCGTTTTGTGCGATTAATACACGCCTTCCACGATGGTTTTCTCCATAGCGCCAAAGGGGCGGACGTCGGCGACGCCGTCCCAAGCGTAGGGAGCGCGCGGTTTGCGGCGCATGGCCTCGTCGCGCTCGAGAAAGCGCGGCATGAAGAACTCCTTCGTGAGCGTGGTGAGTTCCACACGGCCCCACGCGTCGTAATCGACGGTGTTGTTCGTTGCTTTAGGATCGACGATGCGCAGCACGGCGCGCGGCTGTGGGGCGTAGTAGGTGATGGAGAAATGATCGGACGGCTCCAACGGCACGCTAGCGGCGAGGCCCATCAAGGTATTGCCGTAGGTCGGGTAGAAGCCTATTTTGCCCTCGAGCACTTCTTCCACGATGAACCGAACATACTGCGGCGTCATGGTAGTGCCGCCGACAAAGCAGCCACGAATGCCAGCGGAATACAAATCGACCTTCTCAGCGAGCGCTTCGAGCAACTTCGGTGTGGTGAAGATGGCGGAAATCTTGCGATTCTTCAGCAGCAGCACGGCCTGATCGACGACGTGATCCATGTATTGACGGGCGACGTCGAACTGCTTGTTCGAGATGACCTTCTTCACAAAGCGTGGGTCGAGATCGACGAAGTAGCATGCGCTGCCGCGATAGTTCGCGAGGTGCTCCACGGCGAGTCGCAGACGACGCGGGCCGGTCGGGCCGACCATGATCCAGCTCTGCCCCTTCGGGAAATGCTCGTCCTTGAGCTTGTGGCTGAATTCCTCGTAGTCCACGCGGAAGTCGTTCCAGCCGACGCGCTGCTTTGGCATGCCAGTGGTGCCGCCAGTCTCGAAAATATTGAAAGGCTTGCCAGCGAAAGCTTTCGGCACCCAGACCTCGGGCTGCAGGTCACGCAACCATTCATCTTGAAAGTGGTCGAACTTCGAGATGATATCCTCATAGCTGTTGACCACACCACGTGGGTCGAAGTTCTTTTTTGCCCACTCCAGCCAGAACTGGCAGCCGGTTTCCGGCGAGAAGTGCCAGTTGATGATTTCACGGACCTGGTTGTCGAGCTGGGCTTTGGCTTCTTCGGGAGTCATGGTGGATGGTTTTCGATGAGGTGGCGGATTTTAGAGGGGATGAACAAAACGAAAGCGGAAATCCACCCCTTTCCTCGTCCTATGGACAAAAGTGCGTCTCAAAAGCTTGTTTGGATGCTTGTCAGCCCTCCTTGGCATGCCTAGCGTCCCTTTAGATGAATGCGACCCTCTTGTCCCGGTTTCTTCCATGCTTGTTTTTTGTCTTGAACGTGGCTCTTCGTGCAGCCGTGGTGACTACTCCGATCGAATACACCACCGGCGGCATCACCTGCGAGGGCTTGCATGTGGTGGACAGTTCGAGATCCGGCAAGTTGCCATCCGTTCTTATCATTCATCAGTGGACTGGAGTGAGCGACAACGAGAAAATGCGGGCAAGGATGCTTGCTGAACTCGGCTATAATGTCTTTGTGGCTGACATCTATGGAAAAGGTATTCGCCCACAGCCACCAGAGGCTGGCAAAGAGGCCGGGAAATACAAAACCGACCGCAAACTTTACCGCGAACGACTTCTTGCAGGACTCGATCAGCTCCGCAAGACCTCACAGGCCGATACGGCTCAAGTCGTCGCCATAGGTTACTGTTTTGGTGGGACTGGCGTTCTTGAGCTCGCTCGCAGCGGCGCGGTCATAAAGGGCGTGGTCAGCTTCCACGGCGGACTCGACTCCCCTACCCCGACAGATGGAAAAAACATCAAAGGTAAGGTGCTTGCTCTCCATGGGGCTGATGATCCGTTTGTGCCGGCCAAGGATCTCGCGGCCTTTGAGCAAGAAATGAAGGACGCGGGCGTGGATTACAAACTGGTGCAGTATCCTGGCGCGGTGCATGCCTTCACCCAAAAAGCTGCTGGCAATGACAACAGCAAAGGAGCCGCCTACAACGAAGCCGCTGACAAGGCTTCATGGGAGGAGATGAAGGCCTTTTTTGACCGGCTCTTTAAATAAACCACCCATTTCGATGAAGCGTTACGTTCTTGCCTTATGCTGTTGCTTGCTTTCCGGGCCAATTGGATCTGCAGAGCCATCGAAGACACCCGCCAAGCACGTACGCTTTATCGAAGGCAATGAGGGCGACAGCCTGGAGACTGCCGTGGTGCATTTCGAGTCACCTCAAAAAATCGTCGTCGATCTCGTGGGTGCCATTCACATCGCCGACAAAAGTTACTACGATGCTCTCAACACCCTCTTTCGAGACTATGATGCCGTGCTTTACGAGCTGGTCGGGCCACCGATGCATGAGCGAAAGAAGGAGCAGATGAAGCCCGGCGGCGGGAGCAACAGCCTGCAATGGGTGGGAACGATGCAAACTTTCATGCGTGACACGCTGAAGCTTCACGGCCAGCTCGAGGGCATCGACTATGCCGCGCCAAACTTTGTGCATGCGGACATGTCATCCTCCCAGTTCCACGATACACGGGAGAAAAAGCGTGAAAGCTTTCTCAAGCTCTATCTGAAGCTCTGGCAGGCTCAACAGGCCGCCACCGCGAAGGAGGATGGAGACACTGCCGCTGACTCCGATGCCGCCGCACTCGCCACGCTCTTCCGCATCATGATGAGCAAGAACGGCTCGCTGGAGCTGAAACGTGGGATGGCCTCGCAGTTTGATCAGGTGGAGAAGCTCATGAGCGGCGTCGAGGAAGGCGAAGGCACCGTCATCGTCGGCGAGCGCAATCGCGTGGCCTTCGAGGTGCTCGATAAACAGATTGCCATCGGTAAAAAGCGAATTGCCATCTTCTACGGAGCCGCCCACTTACTGGACATGGAGCAGCGCCTGATGAAACGCGGCTTCAAACGCACCACGACCGAATGGCTCAAGGCCTGGTGGATGCCTTATGAGTGAAGTGTGCAGTAGGATTCAATATACCCAGCCCTAAACGGCCCCTAACGTGTTTCACAGAAAACTCGTGATGCATCACTTCGGCATCTCGACTTGCCCTTCGCCCATGAGGTAGGCGATGAGATTGAGGGCGTTTTCTTCGCCGAGGGCGGCAAGGAGACCTTCGGGCATCAAACTTTGGGCCATCTGCTCTTGTTTGACGATTTGGGTGCGTTCGAGCGTGAGGCGCTCGGCGGGTGTTTGAATGGTGAGGGTGCGCTCAGTTTGCTCGGGGACGACGCCGCTGAGGGTGCGGCCGTCTTTGAGATGAAAGATGCTCACGCGGAAGTCGGCGGGCACAACAGCGCTGGGGTCGAGGATGTTTTCGAGGAGGTATTTGAGGTTGCGGCGGTCGCTGCCGGTGAGTTCGGGACCGATGGCTCCGCCCTGGCCGTACATCTTGTGGCAGGCTCCGCAGGCGGCGGTGAACATCAGGCGGCCTTTCGATTTGTCGGCCTTGGCGAGGGCTGAGGGCTTCAACGTGGCTTCCCACTTGGCGAACTCGGCTTTTTTGGCCTCCGGCGTGTCGCGGATCTCGCCCCAGGTTTCGGTGAGAAGTTTGGTTAAGGCTTCATCGCCAAGATTGCGGATCTGGCGGGCTTGGAAAGGCGAAATGGCCGCGACGGGCACTTTCCCGGACTTCACGGCTTCGAGCAAAACCTTCGCGTAGGACGCGCGGGAGGTCAGCGTGGCCACGGTAGCCGCCTGCTGCTCCTGACTGCGTTCCGGCCACGAGCCGGTGAGTTGCTTCGGGATGCTCGGATCGTCGTAAGCCGCCAACGCACTGCGAGCGACGGTGCCGAGCACCTTGTCGTTGATGAGCGTGCGGATGACCGCGAGCAATTCGGGCTTCGTCGTGCGGGTGAGGCTCTTGAAGGCGTTCAAGCGCGCGTTGGCATCGCCCTCCGCGTTTTTGACGAGGACGATGAGGTCTTCGATGGCGCGTCCGCTGCCGAAGAGGGCGGACAGAGCACGGAGTGATGGAGTGATGGAGGACTGGAGGACTGGAGTATTGGAGTTTGGGGGTGTTGGGGATTCAGAAATCCATTTCTCCACCACTCCATCACTCCATCCGGCTGGCTTCTTCGCGCTGCTAAAGCCATCCAAGCCTGCGGCCATGCCGGCGAGGACATCACCGCGCACGTCGGCGCGTTCGGTCATGAGAGCGACGAGCGCATCGACGGCCTCGGGCTTTTCCTCGATCATCTCGGCGATGCGGCGGGCGACGAGGCGGCGCACGGTGGGGATTTTTGCCTCGCGGATGAGCTCCACGCCCTTCATCGGATCCGCCGCCACCGCTGGCTCGATGCCATACCAGATCATGAGCGGCTGCTGGCGGTCGTTGCCGTCATCTTCGTGTTTTGCGAGTGCCGTGGCAATGGGGAAGCGATTCACCAAGTCATGCCTCTGCAGATCGGAAGCTGTTTTGAGTCGAACCAATCCATTTTCGTTGTTGGCATCCTGCAACCCAAGAAGACGACGCGGTTTGGGCCACTCGCCAGCTTCAAACTGCTTCTGGTTTTCCATTCTGGCCCACCAAATGTTAGCCAACGATTTCTCCGCCTTCTTCGGCTCGCCATACACGATCTTGTAAATCCGCCCGCTACTGCGATGCACGCCGTCGTTGTCATGGCATTCGCCGCTGTCGCTCCAGTCGGCGACGAAGACGTTGCCGTCGGGGCCGGTGATCAAGTCGATGCCGCGGAACCATTTGTCTTTGGCCTTCATGAAGTCAGGCGCGTGCTTGCCGACGTAGCCGCAGCCTTCGCGGTGGAGGGTGTCCATGTTGATGCGGTTGCCGTGCAGGTTGCAGGTGAGGGCGGCGCCGTGGTATTTCTCTGGCCAGAGGCCGCCTTGATAGATGAGCATGCCGACGTGGGCGTGGCCGCCGCCGAGCGAGTCGGTCTTGCCGGTGACGCCGAGCTTGCGGATGTCGCTCCAGGTTTCCGCACCGGCATCCCAGTGAAAGTGGTCGGCGGTTTGCTCGATGACTTCATAGACGTGCGGATTGAGGTGCGTGCCGAACATGCGGCGGTAGTAGGCGCCGGGAATGCCGTGCCAGAGGTGGCCGATGACGGTGTTGATCCAGAAGAGCTCGCCGTCAGCATTCCAATCGTGGCCCCAGGAGTTCGTGCCGCCGTGGCAGACGACTTCAAAGACCTTCCGCGTGGGATGGTAGCGCCAGATGCCGCAGTTGATCTTGGTGCGCTTTTCCAGCGGCGTGCCGGGTGCGCCGACGGCGGAGGTGTCGGTGATGCCGTGGCGGCCATAAAGCCATCCATCAGGGCCCCAGCGCAGGCCGTTGACGATGTTGTGGCCGATGGTCTTCACGTTGAAGCCATCGAGCAGCACCTCGGGCTCGCCATCGGGTGTGTCGTCGCCGTTTTGATCCGCGATGAAGCTGAGCGTGCCGTTGTGCAGCACCCACACGCCGCCGTAGCCGTTTTCCACGCTGGTGAGGTAGCTGCCGCCTTCCCAGAAGACCTTGCGGCCGTCGTGTTTGCCATCGCCGTCCTTGTCTTCGAGGATGATAACGCGGTCGCGCAACTTCGTGTCCCAGCGGATGGGATTTTCGGCGTAGGTGTAGTTTTCCGCGACCCACAGGCGGCCCTTCGCATCCCACGCCATCGCGATGGGCTGGCGCACATCCGGCTCCGCAGCAAAGACGAGGCACTTAAAGCCTGACGGCAGCTCCATGGTGGCCGCGGCCTCCTCGGCGGACATGGGCGCGCCTTTTTCGGTGTCGTAGATGGCTGGGAAGTTCTCCGCAAAGAGCGAGGTTAAGAGGGCGAAGAGACAAGAAGTGACGCGAAGGCTCATGGTGAAAAAACAGTCTGCATTAACGTTCTCTGGACACCACTTTGCGCGTCAAACCTTGATCCTTCCTTGACCATCCTGACAGCGGAGCCTTGACTAACTATCTAATGACCCGCCAAGACGCCTCCGCTATCTTTGAACGCATTGCCACGCTGCTCGAATTGAAGAATGAAAATCCCTTCAAGACGCGTGCCTACCGCACCGGAGCGGAAATTGTGGAGAGCTTCAGCGGCGACATCATGAAACTGGCGGCGGAAAATCAGCTCGCAGGCATCAAAGGCCTCGGCGAGGCGCTGCGGGACAAGCTGCACGAGATGGCGACGACAGGCCGACTCGAGTTTTATGAGAAGCTGAAGGCAGAATTCCCGGACACGCTGTTCGAGCTCTTCGACATCCAAGGCCTCGGGCCGAAGAAAGTGACCGCTTTGCACTCGCAGCTCGGCGTGAGCAGCCTCGCCGATCTCAAGCGCGTATGTGAGGACGGCACAGCGGCGGCGATTTCTGGCTTTGGCGACAAAACGGTGAAGAAGATCCTCGAAAACATCGCCTTCCACGAGCAACACGCCTCGGAGTTCCGCCTCGACCAGGTCTATCCCATCGTGCAGGCGATTCTCGAAGCCCTACGCGAGCACCAGAATGCCTCACGGGTAGAGATTTGCGGCAGTTTCCGCCGCGGAAAGGAAACGGTGCATGATTTGGACTTCCTCGTAGCCACCAAACAGCCGGATAAGGTCATCGAGACTTTTGTTCAGCTTCCTCAAGTCATCGACGTGATCGCCAAAGGCCCGACGAAAGCTAGCGTTCATGTAAAGGAAGGACTGCAATGCGACTTGCGGGCGGTTTCGAGCGCGGAGTTTCCCTTTGCGTTGGCTTACTTCACCGGCAGCAAGGAGCACAATGTGGCCATCCGCGGACGGGCGCTCGATTACGGCCTCTCGCTCAATGAATACGGCTTCACATCAACGAAGGATGGCGTGAGTGTGCCGGAGATCGAGGACGAGCGTGACATCTATCGCACGCTCGGTCTGGACTACATTGAGCCCGAACTACGCGAGAACACCGGCGAAATCGAAGCCGCGGAGCACGGTAAACTGCCACGACTGATCGAATTAGAGAACCTACGCGGCGTTTTTCATAATCACAGCACCTACAGCGACGGCCGTGCCACGCTGCGCGAGATGGCGGAGGCCGCGCATGACCTCGGTATGCAGTATTTTGGCATCGCCGATCACAGCAAGGCCTCGTTCCAGGCAAACGGACTCGATGAAAAACGTCTACAGGCCCAGATTGCGGAGATACGTGAGCTGAACGCGGAGTTTGAAGGCTTTCGCATCTTCACCGGCAGTGAGGTGGACATCCTCAAAGATGGCTCGCTGGACTTTCCGGACGAAATTCTCGCACAGCTCGATTATGCGGTCGCGAGCGTGCACAACGTCTTCAACCTGCCGGAGGCCGAGATGACAAAGCGTATCATCAAAGCGATCGAAAATCCTTACATCACGATGATCGGGCATCTCACGGGCCGTTTGCTGCTTCAACGTCCTTCCTATGCCGTCAATGTGTCGGCTATTCTCGATGCCGCAGCCGCCACAGGCACCATCATCGAGCTGAATGCCAGTGGCTGGCGGCTCGACATGGACTGGCGCTGGTGGAAGCTGGCCCGGGAGAAGGGCGTGAAATGCAGCATCAATCCAGACGCACACAGCACACAGGGGCTGAAGGACGTGATCTTCGGCATCCGTGCCGCCCGCAAAGGTTGGCTGCGGCGAGAAGATGTGATCAATACGCTGCCACTTGGTGAGGTGGAGAAAGCGCTAAAAGCCAAACGCAGGCACACAGCCTGAACTTTGAGCTTGGAAGTTCTGCCCTACCCCGCCAAGATGACCTCACATGCTTGAAGTGCTCACCCAACTCCTCCAGGTCCAGGAACGCGATCAACGCATCCTGAAGTTCCAAAAAGAACTCAAAGACATCCCGCTGCAGCAAACGCGAGCCAAAACGCAACTTGCAGGCGACCAGGCATTGGTCGAAAAAGCCACTCAGACGATGAAGGAGATCGAGGTGAAAATCAAAGGCATCGAGTTGGATATTCAGACACGGAACGGCACGATCAAGCGCCTTCAAGACCAGCAATTTGAGACGCGGAAGAATGACGAATTCGCAGCACTCGGACATGAGATCCAGCGTTATCAGAATGATGTGAGAACACTTGAGGACAACGAGCTCGAGCAGATGGAGGCACTCGAAGCTTCCAAGGCAACGCTAAAACAAGCCCAAGCCAAGCTGGCGGAAACGCAGGCCCGCGTGGATACGGAGCTGAAAGCGCTCGACGAACGTGCGGCGGGCATTCAGGCCCGCGTAAACGATTTGCAGGCCGAGCGCCAAAAACTGGCAGAACCGGTCGACCCTGATACGCTGGAGCTCTACGCACGCATTTTCAACAAGAAGGCAGATGCGGTGGCGGCTGTGGAAAATGGCACCTGCAACGGCTGTCATGTGAAAGTGGTGAGTAGCACCATTCAATCGCTGAAGCAGGCGACAGGTCTTACGCACTGCGACTCCTGTGGACGCATTCTCTACCTCATCGAATAGCAAAAAGGTCGCCAAAGGGCACTGGACCTGCTGCGACATCATCGCTCATGACCGAAATCACCCGCCGGAAGAACTTCATCCCTGTCACCGACGAGTTGATCGAGTACCTCGACCAGTTTGGTCGCTGTGACGCGCTGCCGACAACCTACAACGACCTGCGTAACTTCTCTGAGAGTTATCCGCTTTACGACAAGGAAGGCAACGCAACATACTGGAGCAGTGTGCTCTACCCACGCGAGGTGCAGCAGGAAATCTATCCAAAGCTCACCAGCATCTACTCGCTCCTGCGCACTGGTGATTACCACGCGGTGCCTCATTTGTTTGTGGAACGGGTGGACTACTGTGAATTCGGCAACTCACGGCCCTTTCGCGTCCGTGTGGTGAACCAATACAATGACAACTACGACCATTTTTACGTCAAGACGGCTGACGCGTCCCGCGTGTATGGCTTGGAATTGGAGCATTTGCTTTCGCCAAACCGAATCAATTACCTGATGCACCGCGGCGGCACGCTGGTGGAGGAGCATATCGCAGGTCTCCCAGGGGATGTTTTCATGCGCGACTACCTGCACCGCCCGGATTTGAACCGCGTTCGCATCGCTAAGGAATTCGTGAAATTCAGCGAGCGATGCTTCATTCGCCTGCTGGGCGACATGCGCAGCTACAACTATGTGATCGACATGACGCCGGACTTTGAGGAAGTTCAGTATCGTGTTCGTGCGATCGACTTCGACCAGCAGAGCTACGAGGGTAGAAAGAGCCTGTATCTGCCCCAGTTTTTCAAGGAGAACAATCCCATCGTGCAGCTCTGCTCCACCTGCTTGAACTTTCCCACCATGAAACAGTACCAGGAAGAGGAACGCAGCCTGATCTCTCGCCGCTACCTATCCGAGCACCAGCGACTTTCCGCTCTGTTGCGTTGCATGAAAAAGAATGCCGTGGAACCCTTCGAAAAGGTGGTGCAACTCCGTGCCGAACTCAGTGACTACCACCAAACACACCTTTTTGACTCCTGCCAGAGCATGGGAGAAATCGTCGAGCGGAATCTCGACTACATGCTCGGCAAGCACATGGTCTGAGTCCACGGCTTCCGGCATTGCCAGCGCCGTCTTTCGCATCCAGAATCCGCCCGTTCATGCCCCAGCTTCACCTTCAGCCCGATTTTTCCACCTTCCAGTCACTCGCGGAAAAGGGAAGTCTCGTGCCTGTCGTGGCGGAACTCACCGCCGATTATGAGACGCCGCTCTCAGCCTTCCAAAAAATACACGACGGCCGCTGCGCCTTCCTGCTAGAGTCTGCCGAGCTCACACAGCATTCGGGACGCTACTCTCTGCTCGGCAGCTCTCCTCGCATCATTTTTACGGCACGAGGTAAGGATATCGAAATAGAAGAAAGAGGCCAAAAGCGCCATTTCACAACCCAAGTCGATCCGTTGTCAGAACTCGAAGTTCTGATGAAACCCTTCCGTCCTCATGATTCGCCGGCCCTGCCGGTTTTTCACGGAGGCGCAGTCGGTTACTTGGCTTACGACATGGTGCGCTTTTTTGAGCCAACACTGCCGCCGCCGCCGAAGGACGAACTCGGCCTGCCGGACATGGTTTTCATGATTACTGACACGGTGCTGGTCTTTGATCACCGCACACGACGCCTCTCGATTATCGCGAACGTTCATACCGATGAGCACACGGACCTCAAAAAGGCTTACGAGTGGGCCAAGACGCAGATTGGGGACATGATGAACAAACTGGAACGTCCGCTCGCCTCAAAACCATTACAGGCCTTTGCACCGCTAAGCCATGAACAACTGCCCGCGCCGAGCGGCAACACCACCCGCGAGGAATACGAAGACATGGTGCGCAAGATGAAGGAATACATTGCCGCAGGGGACATTTTCCAAGGCGTGCCCTCACAGCGCTTCGAAACGGCTTACAGCGGTAGCACGATCGACCTCTTTCGTGCGCTGCGGCATGTGAATCCCAGCCCCTATATGTTCTGTCTGGACTTCCCGCAGGGTTTCGCACTCGTCGGCAGCTCGCCGGAGGTCCATGTAAAGTGCATGGATGGCCGTATCGACATCCGCCCCATCGCCGGCACAAGATGGAGGGGCAAAACGCAAGGCGAGGACGATGCGCTAGCCCAGG
The DNA here is from genome assembly GCA_017853885.1 of Prosthecobacter sp. Taxonomy (GTDB): domain Bacteria; phylum Verrucomicrobiota; class Verrucomicrobiia; order Verrucomicrobiales; family Verrucomicrobiaceae; genus Prosthecobacter. The sequence goes on along the minus strand of JAFMIR010000010.1, from coordinate 58,668 downwards.
ATCTGTTGCACGACCCGAAGGAGCGAGCCGAGCACATCATGCTGGTCGATCTTGCACGCAATGATGTTGGCCGCGTGGCGGAATATGGCAGCGTTCACGTCAGTGACCTGATGGTCATTGAGCGCTACTCGCACGTCATGCATATCGTTTCAAACGTAGATGGCCGCCTACGCTCGGACAAATCTGCCTACGATGTGATGCGGGCCACCTTCCCCGCTGGAACCGTGAGCGGCTCACCAAAGGTCCGCGCGATGGAAATCATCAACGAGTGCGAAAAGAGCAAACGCTGTGCCTATGCTGGTGCGGTCGGCTATTTCGGATTTGATGGCAATCTCGACTCGTGCATCGCACTGCGAACCTGCGTGGTAAAGGATGGCAAAGCCTACGTTCAAGCAGGCGCTGGCGTAGTCGCTGATTCCGACCCTGCGTATGAATACCGCGAGACGATTAACAAAGCCACTGGCATGCTGCGTGCCATCGAGTGGGCCAAGCAACTTGGCGAGAGTTGAACGAGTCTTAAACAACCCACTCACAATCTGTTCACAGAGTCATGCACAACGAGCTTGGGTTTGGACTTCATGGGCTTGGACTGCTTAAACAAAGAACCCTCCGGTGTTTTCACCGGAGGGTTCCATGGCGATCCAGCAACCAACAACTATTGAGGACCGTTGGCACGAAATGCGGAGCTGAGGAGAGCTGCATCTGTGGTCCTGAAGTTACCCTCATGAACAGGACTAGATTAAAAACTTTTGCCATCGCCGTCAACCATCACGGCCTTCTTTTCCAAAAAGAAGCCTTGAGTCTCATATTTGATAGGTTGAAAACACTTTTTCTCCTCAAACTTTTAGCAAAACGAGCCTTGACACCATTTCAGGGAGAAAAACAGGCCTTCTAATACCAACTATTCTTTTGAACAGTCTTTCAAATTGAGCCAAATAGACTCTTAAATTCGCTCTAAGCTTCCATTTACCTCTTTATGTCCTCCTCCAAACTCCTCGGCCAACTCCTCCTCATGGGCGTTCCTGGCACAGAACTGGACCCCGAAACTGCCGCTCGCCTCAGAAAACTTCAGCCTGGTGGTTTCATCTTGTTCGGCCGCAACATCCAGAGTCCGGCGCAGCTCCGCAAACTCATTGACGATCTTCGCAATCTGTCGGACATCGAGCCATTCATCACCATTGACCAAGAAGGCGGTCGCGTTTCTCGACTGCGTTTAATCGGTGAGGAGCCGCCTAATGCTCAATCCTTGCGTGACAAGGGAGACCCTGAGCTCATCAAGCGCCATGGTAAGCTGACCGGTCAGATTCTTCGGCTGTTTGGTTTCAATCTCGATCTCTGCCCCGTGCTCGACATCAGCTACGACGATGCTGCAGATAACTCTTTGAAAGGCCGCACTTACGGTAAAGATCCGCAGCAAGTCATCACGAATGCCGGGCTCTTCAACCGCGCGATGCGCAAAGAAGGAATCTTGAGCTGCGGCAAGCACTTCCCTGGCTACGGCCCTGCCCAATGCGATCCGCATGAGTTTCTCCCCGTCATCACCAAAAGCCGTGAGGACATGGAGAAAAGCGAACTGCTGCCTTACTCCGCTCTGCTACCAGAGCTCGACAGCGTCATGACCTGCCACAGCAACTACACGGCCTATGACCCCGACCGCGGCCGCTGGCCCGCGAGCCTCTCTTACAACATCGTCACAAAGCTGCTGCGTCATCAGTATGCTTTTGATGGCCTCGCCATGACTGACGACCTCGATATGGGAGCGATTTTAAATGAGGTAACCTTCGAGCAGGCGATTCAAGAAGCAGTGCGTGCTGGAAATGATATCGTGATGATCTGCCATCGCATCGAAATGGTCGAACTCGCCCGCCAGCATCTCGAAGGCGTTGAGGCACCGGTCATCCACGATGCACTTATGCGAATCGAGAAGACCAAAAAGCGTCTTGTATCTCCTGACACGTTCGACCTCGACCGCTTTGCTTCCATCAACCGGGATATCTGGCAGTTGCGCATCGACACCTTGGGCGAGGAAAAAGCCAGAGTGCTCAGCGTTGAAGATGGTAAGAGGTCACCAGTGGAGCTTTACTGACGGTCAATCTCCAAAAAGCGAGCGGCGCTTTGGCGGTTGTCGGGGTGGCGCGACATCACGGCTGCCACCACCAAGCAATTTGGGAGACCATTTGGTATCTGCAACGGTGCCAGTCCCTCTGTAGGCGAGCAGCTCACTCAGCAAAAAAGTCGGAATGGCCAGCAGCCCCCGCACCCGCACCTCCGCATCAAAATCGATCTCATCCCGGATAATGTCGACCCTCCCTCTTGAAGTGATGCGGAAACTGGTCGTGAGGGCAACAAGATCCTTCGTGTTCAAAAAACCATCGGCAACCGTGAAATTGCAGGAGGCCTCCTTGGCGATGTTGTAGCCCGCGATGGGCTTGGGCAACACCGCTCCGAGCAGGGGCGTGAGCGGACCCAAAATGGGAACGGACATGAGATTTCCGTTCACGATGATGATGACACCGCTTCCGTTCAATGCCTTCCAATCGTTCATTCGACCGGTAAATTGGAGATGTCCGCTGAGATCGCCCTCGCTTGTATCGTCCTGTTTTGAGTAGTTTTGGGCGAATTGGCGAAAACTCAAGGCATCCAACCTGAGCTCGCCGGCATAAGGGTTCGGCTCGCGTGATTCATCGAGCTTTCCCTTCAATGTGATGCCGCCACCGAGGACCGCTGCCTTGATGTCAAAATCCACCTGATTGCCCCGCCCCAAGACCGCTGCAGTCACTCCGGTAAAAGGAAGACGTTTGCCAAAGACCTCATAAGGAAAAAGCCCGGCTGTAACGTCCACCCGGTAGTCCTTTACCTCAGGTTTGAGATCGGTTTGTCCCACTGCTCGAAGAGGGCGATCGTTCAAGCGGCCCTTCACATCAAAGCTGAGAACGCTGTTCTTGATCGTCAACTCACCATCGGGCGCATCGATGGTGTGATCCTCGCCGAACAGCTCATAATTTCCTCTGCCAGTGGGATTGCGGAAGTTCACCGTATAGTCGTTGAACTTCGGATCACGAATGCCGATGGTTCCATTTACCTTCACTTCCGTGCCATGGGTAAGTTGATACTTGGCGATGTGTGCGGCGGTTTTTGAGGCAAAACAGCGGAGGAGGTCAGCTGTGTCCGTGGCAGCCTGCACATGGGTCACCCTCACCCATTTCTCCTCATCGTTGAGGAAGATGTCCTCTGCCACCGCGGGTCCCGCAGGATGCTTGATTCGCACGTTGCGGAAATTTTGGAAGAACCCTTGAAAAGCGAGATCCGCTTCCATTTCATCCAAATAGACACCGTTGTAGCGAAACCGCCGCAGCAGGCCATGTCCGGAGTTCACTCCATCTTGGAGCACAAACGACGGTCCTTCGCCTGAGACACGCACGTCGATATGAGACTTTTCATCAAACTGGAAGCGCCGGATCACATCACGCGTCTTCTCGCGTAGGACAAACGGCAGCAGCACGTTTGGGTCCATGCGTAGAATGGCATCATACTTCACGCCTTGGGTGCGGTGCTGCATCAGCTGCATCAGAACCTGACCGGTCTTGTGCTTCAAAATGGCATCACGCACATAAAAGCCATCCTGATTCACACCAATGCTCGCGCTCAAGCCCTCAAAAATCGCCCCGCGACTGCCGAAGCGCTTGCAGTCTAGCCTGCCGGTGACTTCCGCCGGGAAGACCTGATCCTGCTTGGCTTTGCCCTTGTTTATCCCCGGATGCCAAAAACCTTCCAATGCGAGCTGAGGTGGCTCATAAAAAACCGCCTCCCGCAGGCCGTCGACATCGAAAAATGTTCGGGCAAGCGCCGGAATATCTGCGCTTGAGCTCAGTCGGAAACGAGCACTTTCTGCCCCTAGACGCCAAGTGGCTGTGGCTTCAATGCTGCCGAGATGGTCACTCAAATGCAGTCGCTTCAGGTCAATCAGGCCACCGTCATACTCGGCGTCGGCGATCCACTCCGTCCAAGTGTAGTCCTCGAAGCGCAAGTTCGAAGCGCGAAAGGAAAGGCCTGCCTTGAGTTCCTGCGGTTTATTCAGATCACCACTGACCTCAAGGCTGATCAGCGGCTTCTCTGGAGACTGAAAGCGCGCCAGCCAATCCAGCCCGTTTTGAATCTGCACGCGATGGTCACGCATGAGGCTTAGGCGTTTCAAGGCACTCTGGCGCGACTTTTCCGGTTGATCGTCCGGCTTTGGCAAGGTGAGCACGCCTCGGATGTCCAGCCGAATGCCCGAGAGAACTCCTTCCGCTTGCCGAATTTCCAGTTGGTTGCCATTGAGCACTGCCTTCGCATTGAAATCCTTCAGCTCGATCACCGTCTGCTCGGGCATCTGGGGATCGACCGGGAGCGCAATGCCCGCGTGGCTCAATTCCAAAGACTCCACGCTTACCTCCCCCTCCATCAGAAGGGCGAGATCCAGTGACACATTAAGCCGGTCCACCCGCGCGATTTCGTTGACTCGGGTAAAGTCATTGAAAAGCCGCACCTCCTTGGCAATGAGACCTCCAAATGGGCTGATGGTGAGCCGTTCGAAGTCGAGAAAGACACCATGTTTGGCTAGCTCACCCGTCACAAAGCCACGCCACCGCCGACTGAAGGACTCTGAATTCGAATACAATCCCACCGCCAGCACAAAACTGGCGATCAAAAGAAGGATCAGGCGACGGAGGAATCGGAACACGGGCCACGCAATAAAAGATGATGAGCCAAAAGATAAAAGATAAAAATGACTCAGCCAACGGAAGGTTCCGCTTAGATGCTAACCGGTTCTGTCAGATCCCCGAGACACGCCACATCCGATATCTTCGGCGACCGCAAGATTCATAATGGCATGACATGTCGCACCCCATTCATCTTCTGCCACTTGGCCGCTGAGCCCATCTGCTGCCACATCAAGAGCATTGAATCACTTCAGCTTAATGCCCAGATGGACTCGGAGATATTCCTCGAGTGCGCCTGCAAGCGTTTGAGCAAATCTTCTTCGGTGGGTGTCTGTGTCGCGCAAGCGAACACGGTTCGCCTCGAGCTGAAAACCTGTTGTGGGAGGCTTGCAATGCCTAGCGACCGTGTAGCCACCGCTGAAGTAAGGCTGATCCGGCACAGGCAATCGCGGGCTCGGTGTGGAGTGATAGCCGCGCGCCTCCAGCAGGGCTCCAAAACTGCATCTCCCCCGAAGAAGGTCCGAATAGGGCAAGTTCGAGCGACGCATCAGGTGCGCCAAGCTACTTTTTGCCACAAAATCCGGCGCATTGAGCCTTTCCAGAGGCTGGGAAAGATCTTCTGATTTGTGCAGGTAACCCAACTCCACCCGCTGTCCGGGATGGTTTTGCCCATGCATGTCAATCAGGAAGACCATGCCATGTCTCTTCACCTCCGCATCGCAAGCCTGTTCGATGAAATGATGATATTCCTCCCAACTTTTGGTGGCATCGGCATTACCCTGAGCCGCTTCATGGACTTCGCGATTGGGATCGAGCTTGCTACGGTGCAAATGGCTCAGGATCACATGGGGGCGATGGCCACCCAGCGCAGCAATTTCCTCCGCCACCGCCCTTGTGAGCTCCTGCGTATTGGCATCCTCGGTCGTCACACCGTAAAGGCGATTCGGAATGTCACTCGGCTTCAGCCTCCCACCGTGGGGCGAGCACAGAACCAAAGGCAAGTCGCCGGGCGTATGTTCGACATACCCCTTGGTCCCGAATCGGCTCACGATCTGCCCCGAGGCAGCAGAAATCAGCATCCAAAGCGAGGCGGTAAGAAGACAGAGGGCTTTCATGAGAACGTGGACACCCGACACTGTTTGGCGGAAACATGAGTCTGCAAGCCGGTTGAAATACTCACAGGCATGGGCCATGAAGCCTACCGCCTTACATCCAAAACGGCGGATTCTTTTCGCATGGCCACCCTCAAATCCCGAAAACTCAAGAGCATCCCAGCCGAAATCACTGTCCCGGGGGACAAAAGCATCTCCCATCGCTCCGCGATGTTTGCTGGCCTCGCCAAAGGAACAACCGTCATCGACGGCTTTCTGCCCAGTGAGGACTGCCTATGCACCGTGAAGGCCATGCAGGCACTCGGTGCCGAAGTGCAGCCCCTCGAGGAGGTCGAGGGCATTGGACTGGTAAAGCTCGCCATTACTGGCAAGGGTGCGAAGCTTCAAGCTCCGGCACATCCGATTGATTGCGGCAACTCCGGCACCACCACCCGCCTTCTTTGCGGCATTCTTGCCGGACAAAGCTTTACCACTGAGCTCTTCGGCGATCCTTCGCTGTCTAAGCGCCCCATGAAGCGCGTCGCAGATCCACTTGGCCAAATGGGAGCCCGAATCGAAGGCCAAGGCGAAAAAATCTGTGCGCCGCTGAAGGTCACCGGCGGTCATTTGCTACCCCTGCACTACAAATTACCCGTCGCCAGTGCTCAGGTAAAGAGCGCAGTGCTGCTCGCCGGCCTCTTCGCGCAGGGAAAAACCACGGTTATCGAACCGGTCGCGACACGGAACCACACCGAGCGGCTCTTCAGTCACTTCGGCATCCGATGGCAACGTGAAAAAGATGCCGTGAGCGTTGATGGACCGCAAGAGCCGCAGGCTCGTGACATTGTGGTGCCAGGAGACATTTCCAGCGCCGCTTTCTGGCTCGTTGCCGTTGCCGCGTCACCAGGCTCACAGATCGTGATCAAGAATGTGGGGCTCAATCCGACCCGCACCGGCATCCTCGATGTCCTACTGAGAATGGGTGCGCAGGTGACTCGCTCCGAGCTGCAATCGGAGGGAGAACCACGTGGAAACATCCTCGTCAAAGGCGGCGAGCTGAGCGCCACCGTTATCGGTGGGACCGAAATCCCCAATGTGATCGATGAACTACCCATTCTTGCCGTCGCTGGAGCTCTCGCCCGTGGCAAAACGCTCATTCGCGATGCTGAGGAGCTCCGAGTGAAGGAGACCGACCGCATCGCCGCCGTTGCCCACAACCTGCGCCTCATGGGCGTTAACGTCACCGAACGTCCCGATGGCATGGAAATCGAAGGAGGCGCCAAACTGCATGGAGCCACGCTTCCCTGCTTTGGTGATCACCGCATCGCTATGGCCTTCGCCATCGCGGGCCTGTTCGCTGAAGGCACTACAACGATTGAGGGCAGTGAGTGCATTGCCACCAGCTACCCAGGCTTCGAGCACCACCTCGACCTGTTCCTACAGGGTGTTGCTGGAGTGCAAACCAGTCCGCCGCCTTCCAGCACCACGCCGCATTAACCTTCATCCATTCGGCATGTCTGTAGTCATCACCATCGACGGCCCAGCGGCCTCAGGCAAAAGCAGCATCGCGCGACTCGTTGCCAAAAGGCTTGGTTACATCTTTGTGGGCACTGGCAACATGTATCGCGCCTTCACTTGGGCTGTTCTGCACCGTGGCATGGACCCAGACGATGCCGCGGCAGTCATCGCCGATTTGCCTTCCATCGTCTTTGAATGCCCCATTCTTGATGGGCAGACCCACGTCCGCCTCGATGGTCATGATTTGGCGGCCGATCAACTCAACAGTGATGCCGTCAATGCTGCGGTTTCGCTCATTGCCCGCATTCCAGAGGTGCGGGCACGCCTCGTCGCGGATCAGCGCGCCCTGATCCGCCTCGGCTCCCTCGTCATGGAAGGGCGTGACATCGGCAGCGTCGTCTTCCCCGACAGCCCTTACAAAATCTACATCGACGCCTCCGAGGAGGTCCGCGCCACCCGCCGCCGTGCCCAAGGCCAAACCGATAATCTTGCTGAACGCGATCGCATGGACAAGGCCCGTCAATCCAGCCCGCTCGTGATCCCCGATGGTGCCACCATTATCGACAATTCTGCTATCACGCTCGAGGAAGCCGTGAATCAAGTGCTAGACGCCCTACGATCCAAAAAGCTTCCTGATCTCTCAGCCGGAACAGCCAATGACCCTAACACAACGGCAGCTCCACCTCACTGATCGGCCACAAGGGTCTCTATGACATCTGCCACACGATCCATTTCGACGAGCGTATTATAAAAGTGTGGACTGAAGCGAATGTGGGAACGGCCGTCCCGCGTGTGCCGAAGCGAGACGGAAATCTGTTGCGTGGCGAGACCTTGCTGAATGGTTTCCAATTTCAACTGCGGGTGCCAGACCGTTGTGATTCCAGAAGCTGACGGGCTGTCAGGCGAAGGCCCGAGAAACTCAAACCCCAGCGGAGCGAGCCGCTCATGCAGCCGCTTTTTGAGCTGAAGCAATTGATGACTGATCGCGTTGATGCCCATCTCCTCGATCAGTTCGATGCCCGCACGCATGCCGAGGATGCCATTGATATTCAAAGCACCCGGCTCATAGCGCCTCCCTCCACGTTCAAACTCGATGCCAGACTGGGCGATGAAGTTTGGGCTGCGCACATTCCAAGAGCCCAAGAGGCCGGGCCTCAGGATTTCCTGCCATTCGTCACGCACATAAAAAAGACCTGCTGTCATGGGGCCCAGCATCCACTTGTGTGAATCAGCGGAGAGAAAATCGACATGATCCACTCTTGTGTCGAAAGCACCGACGGTTTGAATCGCATCAAGACAAAACCAAATACCACGGCCTCGCACCAATCGGCCGATGGCATCGACATCGATGCGATATCCACTCAAGTAATGGCACGAGGCTAGAGCAACCAGCCTTGTGCGCGGCGTAAGAGCCTCCTCGACGAGCTGGGGCGTGATCTCACCGAGTCTCTCGGGTCGCAATTCACGAATCACCACCCCGTGACGCTCCAGATCCCGCCATGGATACACATTCGCCGGATAATCATCCGGGTTGATGACGATCTCGTCCCCTGCCCTCCATGGAAGCCCACTTGCCACAAGACTGAGCCCCACGGAGGTGGGACCGATCAGGGAGATTTCGGAGGACCGGGCAGCGATGAGCCGCGCTGCAATGCCCCGAGTTTCTGTCACGGCCTTCCATGCCTCGGGATACTCCTGCATACGCAGGCAACTCGCCTCGAGGTGCTCCTGCATAATCTTTGTGACTCGCCGCGGCAGGATTGTCACCCCCGCATGAGCTAGGAACACATGCTCCCGGACCACGGGAAACTCTTGTTGGCGGCGTGATTCATCAGCGAGCAGATCATCGAGGAGTGGCATGACAAAAGACTGAGCATGCGCCTCCATCCACCAACATTCAAGCCATGCCCTGCGTCAATTCGCGGCCATACATTGACAAATCATCACTCACGCCCACTCTTGAGTGAGATCCATCCTTTGCGGGTGTAGTTCAATGGTAGAACACGAGCTTCCCAAGCTTGATACGTGGGTTCGATTCCCATCACCCGCTCCAGCTTTTTCTGATCAGCGGAAATTCAAAGGGCCGGAACAAGTCCGGCCCTTCGTGAAAATCGGAGATCTAAACCTTACACTCACCTCTTCTTTACTTTGAAGCTGCGGAAAACGACGGGATCACTGTGGCCAGCGAATCCGATGTGACCCTTGGTGCGGTCGAGGCCCTTGGGTGGATTTTTGATCTGGCTACGGTCAAAAGTGGCGATATCGGCGTCGAGGATCTTAGTGCCGTTCAAGGTCACCTTGATGCGCTGACCCTGCACCTCGATTTCCTGGAAGTTCCATTCGCCAGCAGGTCGCAGGTAGCCGTGCTTGGCTCCCACGCAGTGGTAGATGGAACCATGATATTGATAAGGTTCGAGGCCTTTCTTGCCAGCTGCAGCCATCTTCTCGTTGTAACCATCACTGTCGATCACTTGGAGTTCGAGGCCATCGGATGCAGAATGCCCACCGAGAGGCGTGCGCAGAGCGATACCGTTATTGCCGGCTTTGGGTAGCTTGAACTCGACACGAATGATACCGTTTTCGAATTCATCCTTGGTCAGCAGGTCACCGCCCTTGCCTGGCTTGCAGGTGATGGCACCGTCTTTGACTTCGTAACTCTCCACAGCGCCCTGCCAGTTGCTGAGGTCTTTGCCATTGATGTGTTCGACGAAACCTTCAGAATCGCGTGAGGCTAGGGCCTTGTTAACCTCCTCAGCGGGGATCTCGCGAACGAAGACATTGCGCCAGCGGATCTCACTGCAGTGGGTCTGCAGTTGGATGGGCCCCTTGGCAAAGGCGGGATCGGGGATCCAGCCGTTTGGCTTTTTCTCCGCGGTTTTGGCCGCTTTCGGATCTGCCTTCACATAGGCCTTGTAGCCTGCTTTGGCGTTGGCAAAATAGTTTTCCAGAGGGGCATTGTTCACTACAACCTCGCCGTTCAGCTTCACAGTAACACGCTCACCAATCATCTTAATGTAAAAGCGATTCCACTCGCCGATGGGCTTGTCCATGAGCTTGAGCGGGTTCTTGCCCTCGAGGTTCTTATTGTTCCAGAGACCTCCGGAGCCATAGGGTTTACCGAGAGAAACCGCTTTCTCATCTTTCTCGGTAAAGTCCCAGATCTGCACCTGCGGAATGCCGCGCAGGTAGATGCCGCTGTCACCTAGCGGCAGCATTTTATAATCAACCCACAGCTCAAAGTCGCCGTAGTCCTTGTCCGTGGTCAAATAGAGACCTTTGCCATCATTCACAAGCTCCCCATTTTCGACCTTCCAGTGGGCGTAGATGTGGTCACCTTTGTCGTTGCCCTTCGCATCCTTCAGTCCGCCTTCGACCGACTTCTTTTTATATTCTGCCTGCTGCTCGGGCGTCATTTTTCCCAGATCAGTGGGATCTTGGGTGCCCCAGCCATACCAGCCGGAGAGGTCTTTGCCGTTGAAAAGAGCGGTAAAGCCTTTCGGTGGCATGTTGTTTTCCGCGGCGAGGCCGAGCGAGGCCGTGACGAGTGTGAGAAGCAATATGTGTTTCAGTTTCATGGATCAGGTTGGCGGGTGAAAACGGGCTAAGGAGTCGCGGTGAGTCGCAGCCATCTTTCAAAGGCTTAAGCCTGCTGTTCCAGCATTGGCAAGTCTTCAAGACTTCGGCTTGAGTTCGGCAAAGATCAAACGACCTGCTGAGGTGGTATATGCACCACAGACCACCACATCCACGGTTTGTCCGAGCAGGGCGGCGGCTTGGTTCACAACGATCATCGTGCCATTTTCCAAGTAGCCCACAGCCTGATGTTTTTCCTTGCCGGACTTCGTTAGGGCAAGTGTGAGTTCATCGCCCAAGCCAAGCTCTACCGAGAGCGCCGCAATCAGTTCCGGAAAACTCAACACCGTGATTCCACGCAGGCGAGCAACCTTGGCGAGAGCCTCGTCGTTTGTGAGCAAGCGAGCGTTGACTTCACGTGCTAGGGAAACCAGCCGGACATCGATCGGAAGCTCAGCTCCGCCCGCGTTTTCATGCACCGAAACACGGGCATCAGGCAACCCCCGAAGCTTTTCGATCAGCTCGAGGCCGCGCTTTCCCTTTTGGGAATGGATGAGGTCATCCGAATCCGCCAGACGCTGAAGCTCATCGAGCACAAATCGTGGCACAACGACGGTACCACTCAGAAAACCGGTAGCAAGCAGCCGCAGCACACGACTGTCACTAGCCACACTTTGATCCAGCACCACGGGCTCGCCTTCAGAGCCTTCGAGACGAAAGCGCACAAAAGGAATCAGGAACGCGAAATGATCCCGATCACTTCGTAAGGCAAAACTGATGCCGAGGAAAGCCAGTGAGCCATGGATGCACAGCTCAATGATCGTGCGCATCATGTCCGCGTTGGGCTGACTTTGAAAGTAAGCGAGTTGAAAGATGCCAATGCGAGTGACCAACCAGGCACAGAATAGTCCGATGGCTAGGCCTACGGTAGCATGAGAAAAGTCACGCAGTGTAAACCGTGCGAAAACCACGTCCAGCCCGAGCAGCAGTCCCATGTAAGCCAACCCAAACAGCGCCCCAACCCAAGCAGGCTCCTCCATGCCAAGGGCAACGGCGATGCCGACAAAGACGGACAACGCGAAAAACATCGCCCGAACGAGGCGAATGGACCAAGAAGGTTTCATGAATTTCCGGGCATAATGGGAAAGGCGGCAGGCCGCAAAACAAAAATCCCCGGTAAGTCGGGTCGGACGATCAAACGAACTTCGTCACACCAGGACGTGGGATGGGGCCCGCATCGAATGCATCACCGAACTGTAGATTGTCAGGGGCGAGGTCCTGCTGGGAGGACAAGATGGCCATCACCGAGGAGGCTTTCGCGGACGCTGCAGTGTCCTTGCCAGCCTTTTCCTTTCTCGACTTACGCTCCTCAGGTGCAGCTGTTGGCGGTGCATCGGCTGCCCATTGGATTTTCTGTCCGGTGTAGGCAGCCTCACGCCCCATGATGGCAATAAGAGTGCTGCTCATCATGCGGTCTCCATCATTGATGACATCACCTTTGCGGATCGCATTGAAGAGCGCCTCATGCTCGAGGTCGTACATGTTCTTCTCGTCCCCACGCCAGCGCCAGCGCTGCTCTCCATCAATGAAGGGAGCTGAGCCCCTGCCGATTACCAAGCGTCCCTTCGTGCCGCTGACGACATCGATTACTTCATTGTGACAACCGACGATCTGTCGGTTGGTGATGTGGCAAAGGATGCCGCCTTCCCACTCAAAGGCCGCATGGAAATGATCGAAGATGTTTCCGCCTTCATTGGGGATCTGACGACCACCCGTGGCGATCACAGAGACTGGCGGCTTATCCTTCATGGCCCAGCAAATCTTGTCGAGACTGTGCACGGCCTGCTCGACCAGCGAATCCCCGCTAAGCCATGAGAAGTTGTACCAGTTCCGCACCTGCCATTCGACATCGCCCATGCCTGCCGGGCGACCGCTGGCAGGCGGCATGGGCTTGACTGGACCCGCGTAATAGGTGGCGAGAATGCTGGTGACGTCACCGATCTGGCCATCATGGAGGCGCTTGTAAGCCTCCATGCGACTGGTGGCGTAGCGCCAGCAGAAACCTGCCACGAGATTGAGCTTCTTCTGTTTCGCCTTCTCAACTGCGGCCTGTGCCACGCGATAACCTGCGGCATCGACGGCCATCGGTTTTTCACAGAAGATGTGCTTCCCAGCTTCGACAGCCGCAGTGAGATGCAGCGGACGAAATCCCGGTGGCGTCGCGAGCAGCACCACATCGACTCCGCTGTCGATCAGTTTCTGGTAAGCATCGAGACCGGTGAACTTCTTATCTGGCTTCACATCGACACGGTCGGGGAACTGCGTCGAGAGGTTCTTGATGCTGTTTTCGATCTGTGTGTCGAAGGCATCCGCCATGGCGACGAGCTTGGCGTTGTAATCCGCCCGAAGTGCCTGCGCGGCAGCGCCGGTGCCACGCCCGCCGCAACCGACAAGGCCGATACGCAGTGTTTCATTGGAGTCCACTTTCTGCTGGGCCCGCAGCGTTCCAGCAGCGGTCAGGATGGCGGTGGTTTGGAGGAACTGGCGTCGAGGCTGGGAGGTATTGGTGAGCATGGTTGAATCTATTGAATCTAAAAAAATGAGTCGATGAAGGCGGGTCACGTTGCTTGACTCAAACGAGCCTCTTCATTCGCCGGCCAGCGCGTCATCCTTTCAGCCTGTGATGCGTTTAATGGCATATGCCGCAGATTAGACGAGCGGCGGCCCGGTCTCCTGCACCACCTCCTGCGGATTCAGCACCGCTTCAACGAGCAGTTGCGTATCATCGAGGAAAGTAGAGGCGGCACTGCGGAGAAAATCCACCTCCGCAGCCTTTGTATGCAAAATGAGGAGGGTTGTTTCCCCACGAAACAAGGCCAAGGCAAAGACGCCCTGATAACCGAACCACAATGACTTCACCTCACGATCTCCGCCACTGGCAAAGTGGCCCACCGCATCGAGCAGCATGTGCAGCGCACGCTCCGCCCGAAAGTCTTCGTAGGGCAGTAAATGAATGAGGATCTGCCGACGCCAGCCAAGCAGCAAGCCGTTGACCGCGCCAGCGTGCTTGAGGCGCTCCAAAGCAGAACGAAGGGAAGGTATGATCGTAGTGGCCATCGCTTAGGATCAGAATTCGCGTTCGCTGATTCGATTCAGCATGTCCAACAAGGAGCGTTTCTCACCGATCATGGCCCCGGCACCCGCATCCAGCGCTCCAGTTCCAGCATTGAAATGCACGAAGCTGAGGGTGAAATCCTCTTCTTGGAGGGCACCAGTCCAAGGAGCCCCGACTCCGAGAACATCCCCCAATTTGGTTCCAAAGTGCTTCAAGCCTTGGAAATCGGCCGCAAAGGCATCCACAAGCGTTTGGTTGGCCGTGCCGGAGACAGAGCCTTCCCGCAGGGTAAAAAGTTGCAGCGGCATTGGGGGCGTTTCCATGATGTTAGGACTGAAAGTTTCGTGCCAAAAATCCACCCTAATGGCAAGCAAAATCCCCTAACCTACTGAAAAAGGGTGCGACTGCCCTCTGGCTGGCACACATCAACTGTTCCAAACCCTTTTTCCCAATTTTCTCCTTCGATCCGATGACTTTTTAACAGGTTGTTCACAATCAGGCGCGACAGACTCTGTTCGGCTTGTCGACACCTTCATTCGAATCCTTGCCCACATGCGCTTCACTTCCGAAAACGAATCAACCCGCCGTGGAACGCTTGAAAAGACAGCAAGGAACAGCTCATTTTACGTGACTCTCTCGTCACAACTGCAGGATGAAATCGCCCATCTTGAATGCATGAGTTTCAAACATGCCATGAGCCCGAAACCTCCATTTTACGGGGCATCCGGCATCATTCATTTAGGAGTAGCTAGCTTTCTGACGAATCCAAAGGAATGCCCGCATCGGCGTTCCACAGCGCTCGACCCAGAGCGGCCAAAAAATAAGCTCTCCCTCCCCTTCTCAGGACTCATGGTGCCTCTTCCGCCCCATGGATGGTGCTGTCATTCCAGAGTCTAGGTCAGCCCAGTGTAGCACCAGTGGGAAACGCCGCCCCGCAAACCCCAGGTTTTGTTCACATGACATATCCACTGAGGACAAACCCAGCCAAAAGCCCCGTAGGAAGTGCGTATCAGCCACCATGAAGCCGTTTTTGCTCTTCGCCGCCCTTGTCGCCCCCTGTTTGGCCGCTGTTTCAGCACCGAGCACGGTGGACGCATCGAAATTCCCCGACCTGCAGGCTGCCCTTGATGCCCTTCCCGAGGCTGGTGGACTGCTGACCCTCCCACCGGGTCTCTACGAAATCACCGAGCCTTTGCAGGTCACAACGGGAGACACCCGCATCATGGGTGCTGGAGCTGCCACGCACATCCGAAACCTGAACGAAAATGGCGCTCCCGCCTTCATCCTCCGCCCAAAGAACCTCGACAAAGACTCCCAAAGCCGCCTTTGGCGCGTTCAGATGGCCGATCTGCGCATCAGCGGCACAGAAAAAAGCGGTGACGGCATTTTCGCAGAGTGCGTCCAAGAGATCTACCTCGAAGGCCTGTCCATCGACCACCATGGAGGGCATGGCGTGAACCTGAAAAGTTGTTTCGAGGATCCACGAATCGCCGACTGCATCCTGACCTACAATCGCAAGCGCGGCATCGAAATCTTCGACTGCCACGACATCGTGGTGAACGCGAACCACTTTGAGGAAAATCAGGATGCCCTCAGCTGTGTGAATTCCTTTAATCTATGCATGAACGGTAACAACATCGACGATCACCTACGCCACGGCATCATCATCGAGAATACTTATGGATCCGTGGTCAGTGGAAACATGATTGAAGAGTGCAACGGCACCGCGCTAATCCTCGACCGAGATTGTTACGGCATCACGCTAAGCGCCAATGTGATCGCCCACCACCTCGAGGGTGGCATCGACCTGCGGGATGCCTGCGGCTGCACCATTAGTGCGAACACCTTTACCATCGCCCACCGCTTTTCTGTGCGGGTGGCCGCCGCCTCAGAACGCAATACGATCACTGGAAACACCTTCTGCAATACCTACATCGGCATGGGCCAAGACAAACGACCCGCCCAAGCAAAGACCCCCATGGGAACCGACGAAGGCACAGGTATCTGGGTCGAAAACGGCGTGAATGGACTAACCATCAATGGAAACACCTTTTCAGGCCTCTCAACCGAGGCCGCCTGGTGTGATGGCGAAGTCAAAAACCTCATCGTTACCAACAACCTTTGCATGGACTGTGGGCGGAAGTTGGCTAAGCCAAAACCGTGGCTTCGATTTGCTTCCGGAGCTTCTGTCCTAGTGAAGGACAACCTCACCCCGCAACCCTGATTGGAAGACGACCGATGCTTGATGTACAGCGCCATCGTGGAAAGTTATGTCTCGAGGAAGTTGCTTTTACTCGCAAGATCCTATGGGTTCACATGACCACCGGATTCGCCGTCATCGCCCTGCTGTTGTTTCATGAGTTGTTTGGCTGGTTTGGCGCAGCACTCGGCTGGTATCTGTTTACACTCATGGCCATGATGGGGTTTATGAATGGGCTGCGCTGGTGCCAATGGCTCATGGCGGCCATGTTCGCTCTCATCACCGCTGCCGGCTTCTATTTCATCAGCCGCATCTTTCCCGGCCTAGCGCCCGCCCCATCTCCCCTTGTACCCCATTCCCTACTGCCCATTTGGGTCGGCCTTTCAAACTTAACTTATGGTGTCATCTGCCTGCTCATGCTTGTCAGCACTAAAGTGCGGCGGGCGGGCCGCGTGAGCTTCACGCTTTGGTGAGCGCTTGATTGAGCGCATCGAAAAGCAGTTCATGCTGCCATGGCATCAAATGCGCGATCGGATCCCGCTGCACGACGAGATCCTCGACCGTCGAGCGTGACCCGAGCAACGA
This sequence comes from Prosthecobacter sp., assembly GCA_017853885.1. GTDB lineage: Bacteria > Verrucomicrobiota > Verrucomicrobiia > Verrucomicrobiales > Verrucomicrobiaceae > Prosthecobacter. The sequence continues at coordinate 41,883 of JAFMIR010000010.1, read as the reverse complement.
GGGTTCGATATCGAGACCCTTCGCGATCCCATCCCGCTCATTGCAAAGCCAGTCGATCGCATCCCGCTGAGCTTCGCTGAGGCGTCCTTTGGACTTTTTGGGGCGCTGCGGCCAAGCCGACGGCGGCGAAGCCAGCACGCTGGCCACAATTTCCTGAAATTGCTGCTTCCAACGCGGTCTCCAGCCATTCGGCGGCATGAGCGCGGTGTTTCCTGCCTCAAACTGCTCCGCGTAAGCGACCATCTGCTTGTTCGACATGATCTTGAAACACGGCAGGTCTCGCTCTTGGGCGATGCCTTCCCGCCAAACCCACATGCCTTCGAGCAGTGCGAGGCCTTTCGGGTGGAGCCTCCCACAACCATTCACTCGCCATGGATCCTCGCGTGGTGCCTCGTCACGCGCCGCCACATCATCCTGCAGCGAACGGCAGCTCTGGTGAAACCAGTCTTCCCTGCCCTTTTCACGCAAGCCGGCTACCAAACGATCTGCCAGCGGCAAAAGGTAACGCACATCATCCACTGCATATGACAGCATGTTGGGCGGCAGAGGCCTGCGGCTCCAATCCGCCTTCTGCGAGGCTTTGCATAGGTCTCGATCAAAGTGGCTCTTCACCAGCGCCGCGAGCCCAAACTGCCGCGCCCCCAGCAAACGGGCCGCGATTTGTGTGTCACGAATCACTCGAGGGCTCCAGCCATAAGTGCGACGAAGCAGCGTGAGGTCGTAATCCGCTCCATGAAACCAAAGCTCATTGGCGTCCAGCAAGGCGAGAAGTTCGTCCACATCTGGCACCGCCAGTGGATCGACCAGCGCATAGGATCCCGCGCAGTTGACCTGCAAAAGGCAGAGTTTTTCGTGGTAGTGATGCAGACTGTCCGCCTCCGTGTCGAGGCAGCAGCGTTTATCAGGGCTGTTGGCCAACCCCTCCCGCATCTCCGCCACCCAGTCCGACAATTGCGCCGGCGTGTCGATGAATACCCAGTCCTTCGGCGCAGCAGCTTCGGCTTCAGAGATTTCCCGCATCACGCGCTGATGATTGCCCGAATCCATGCCGATCATCATTTCAGGCCGCCAAGAAGAATCTCAGCGTTGTTGCTGGTGCGCGCGATGTTGCGCAGCAGAAGTTCAAGCGCGTCCACTGCCGGCACCTGGGCCAGTTGGCGGCGAATTTGCGCGATCCGACGAAACTCCTCCGGGTGATAAAGCAAATCGTCTTTCCTCGTGCCTGACTTCAACACATGCAAAGCCGGGAAAATGCGACGCTCTGAGATCTCGCGGTCCAATGTCGCCTCCATATTGCCGGTTCCCTTGAATTCCTCAAAGATCACATCGTCCATGCGGCTCTCGGTTTCGATCAAGGCCGTAGCGATGATTGTCAGGCTGCCTCCCTCCTCGACATTGCGGGCGGAGCCAAAGAACTTCTTGGGCTTCAGCAAAGCATTTTTTCCAACACCGCCGGACATGAGTGCTCCCTTGCCGCTTTGCAGCATGTTGTAGCCGCGTGCCAAGCGCGTGATGCTGTCCAGCAGGATCACCACATCCTTTTTGAGTTCCACAAGCCGGCAGGCACGCTCCCGCACTACCTCCGCCACCTGAGTGTGCCGCTTGGGACTCTCGTCAAAGGTCGAACTGAAGATCTCCACTCCCTGAACAGTCTCTTCGAAGTCTGTGACCTCCTCTGGACGTTCATCGAGCAGCAGCACGATCAGCGAGACTTCCTTGTGATTCGCCACGATCGATCGGGCGATGTCCTTGAGCAGGATGGTTTTGCCGCTGCGCGGCGGCGCACAAATCAAACCACGCTGTCCTTTCCCTAGTGGTGCCACCAAATCCATGATCCGCACGCTTGGTGGGCAAGGCTTCGGCATCTCCAAAATGATGCGCTTGTTCGGGAAGGTCGCCGTGAGCTTGTCAAAATCGGTCGGCGGCTGCCATTCCTCAATCGGCGTGCCTTCGACTTCCGTGATGCGATCGATGGCGAGGTATTTGTCCCTATCCTTCGGAGCCTTGGCATATCCCGCAATGAGCTGACTGGCCCGCAGGTTGAACTTTCTCACGAGGAACAACGGCACAAAGACATCTTCCGGCAGCGGCGCAAAACTGTACTTGGGATAGCGGATCAGGCCGAAGTTCTCCGAACCCAGCTCCAAAACACCCTCCACCTTCAGTTTCGTGCGATGCTCGGCCATGAAGGCACATAGATCATAGATCAGCTGATGCTTGGTGCGCGCAGCATTCAAACGGAAGCCAACTGTCTCCGCGAGCGCTTGGATCTCCGCTAGGGTGGAGGCCTGCAATTCATTGATGGATACCTCCAAGGGGAACGGGGGCTGCGCCCCTTCCTCGACCTTGGTTGGAGCTGGCACGGATGAGTCAGCGGGCACAGTGGTAGCCGTTTCAGCCACGACAGGTGCAGAGTCAGCTGGCCGCTCAGCAGCGGCGTCCGTTTCAACCACGGCATCCAGCGCCGCAGGTGAGGTGGTTTCTAGGGTATCGTTCATTCGTGTTGGAGTAGATTGGCAAGAAGCAGCGTCTGGCATTCCAAAGCTGAAGGGTCACCATCATTCCAAATGACCCCATCTGCTTTTTCCACCTTGGCTTCGATGGGCCACTGGGCGTTTAGAAAGGCTTGTGTTGTCGCCTCATCCAAACCCCGGCTTTCCATCATACGCCTGACTTGCACCGACCGGCTGGCAGCCACCACGATGACCAAGTCCGCTGAGATTAGGCCTCCAGTCTCATAGTGCAGCGGCACTTCCGCAACCAAAAGATTCCCTTCCCTTTGCTGGCGGAGCGCTTCGAGCTCTTGGCGCACGTAGGGGTGGAGGATGGCTTCCAGCCGGGTCCTCCGCTCTGGGGAAGGCAGCACATGCTCGCGAATCCATGCCTTCAAAGCCTCCCCCGTTTCGTCATCCGCCAGCGCCTGTCGAAGTCCCGGCTCCATCTGTTCCCCAAAGGCGTCCACGAGCCTTTTTCGCACAGCGGAGACCTCATAGGCTTGTTTGACGCACTCATCCGCGGAAAATCCGAGCGCTGCCTCGCCCAAGCTTGGCTTCAACAAACGCATCACAGAGGTTTTGCCGGCAGCGACCGCCCCGGACAAGATGACACATGGCATAAAAAAACAGGTTCCTCTTAGCGAGGAACCTGTTGGTAGAAAAGCAAATCAAACTTGCCCATCAATTGCCACCCACCGGCGGCAGCAGGGTGCCCACTCCCGTGGGTGCGGCAGCGGCGGCCTCAGGAGTGGCGGACTTCACGCGCTGACCCGAAGGGTCAATCAGGTGGGCCGTCACGAAAATCATGAGGTTACGCTTGAAGTGCTGCTCAGCCTCATTGCGGAACAAGCGGCCCACGAAAGGCAGATCCCCCAAGATGGGGAGCTTATCTTCCACATCCTGCACATCCTCACGAATCAAGCCACCAAGCGCCACCGTCTGACCATCCCAAACAGTTACCCCAGTGGTAACCTTTCGAACCGAGAAAATCGGCTGATTGATAATGTTGGGGGTAATCAGGCGTTCGGGCTGCGCCAGAGGAATGAAAGATGTATTGGTAACACCTGCAACTGTAGTTGTAACCTGCTGGAAGGCAGAACTTGAAGGAGAGAGAATTGGCGAACCGTAGTTGATAAATCCATCGAATTCAACCACCTCAGGGGACAGATTGAGTTCAATTGTATTGCCATCAGGACCAACAGTCGGCTCTGCCTCAAGAGTCACACCCGTATTGCGAGTTTCAAAGGCAGTAGGAGTTGTCGGAGTGGCAATCATGCTGGTACCACCACCACCAAGCAAACCACCACCACCTTGATTGCCTTGGGGCAATTGGGGAGGATCAAATTCCGTTGGGTAAATGAATTCACGGACTACCGACATCGTGGCACGTGTGCCGCCCTTGGTGGTGACACTTGGGGCACTCATCAGATCGACACCCTTCTTCTGGCTAAGTCCGCGCATGACAGCTTGAAATTGCGGGTCTGTAAAAACACCAGCCACCGACATAATGCCTGGAGCTACAGTGCGTGTCGAGGTTGTGCTACCTGTAGAGAGAAGCGTATCGATACTATTGTCTGTAATTGCCAAAGAACCAGAACGGTTACCGGAGGTCACTGGACCACCACCGTATCCGTAGCCTGTAGCACCAAGGGGAATAGTACCTCCAACAGCAGAAGCCAAAGTTTGCTCCGGGAACAACTGCGCCCCCCCTGGACCATTTGTAATTGCTGGAACTACAGCGTTACCACCAAAAGGATAATTATTCGGATTGTAAGCAGTTCCAGATCCTGGGGAACCACCACCGACTCCAATGCCACCATTACCAGGAGAAATAACACCACCAAGCAACCAATCGAAACCAAGCTCCTCGGTGTTCTTCTGACTTACTTCAACAAATTTGGAGGTGATAACCACCTGCTTCGGACCGTTCTTGTTGAGTTCCTCCACGTAGGTTTCCACCAAGTCCAAGTTGGGCTGGGTGTTGCGAACCACGAGCGTCGAAGTCGCGGCTGTGAAGGATGCCGAGGCACCTTCGGGGAAGGTGATGCCAGCACCCGTCAGCACATCCTTGGCCGTCGCGCGAGCGGCGAGGGCCGAGCCTCCATTGCCCGCTGCCGGAGCAGCGAAGGGATCTGCCGCCGGAGCAGCGGCTGGAGCGGCTGCACCACCGCCACCGCCTGCCGAAAGGAAGTCCGGCGGCACACGATAGGTGCGGGTGAACATTTCCGTGCTGCTTTCCGAGAGGGGAACCACCACCACGGAATAGGCTTCCACTTTGTATTTCATCTGAGCCAGATCGCAGACGTAGCGAAGCGCCTCAGACATGGGCACATTTTTCAAATCTAAGCTCACGGTGGCTCCTGCAGGCGCTTCTCCCTGGCGGATCAGGATGTTCACCCCCTTTTTGGTCGGATCTGCCTCCTCCGTATCCAAGTCCTTAGACTTGAGACGCAAGTATTCGATGGCCTCCTGAATGGTGGCATTCTCAAAGGCTACCGTCGGCAAAATAATGGCATCCATCTTCTGGGTGAGGTAGGCACCAGCGCTGCGGGTATTGACCGTAGGAACACCCATTGGCGTCACCTTCAGCGGCACCTTATCCTCCCACATCTCCGTCACCTGATTCAGCATGCGGGCACGCTGCTGGTCATAGGCGGAATCGAGATAGCGGCCACGCTGACGCTCCGCATTCTCCATGCCACGACGCGCGGCGCTGTTGTAAGGATCGACGCGAAGTACATCTTGGTATTGACTGATGGCTTGGTCATAGTTTCCAAGCTCCACCGAGCTGTTGGCCAAGATGAGACCCTTCTCCACCTTTTTGACGTTCTCCACGTGGGCAGAAGTCAGCGCCTGCGGCCAGCGATCCGGATCATCGAGCTGGGCTACCAAGATCTTGGCAGCCTTGTGTTCTGGGAACTTCGCAAGGGCCTCCGTCAAAAGCAGGCGGGCCTCTTCATACTTTCCTTCCTTGGCACGTTCTTTGGCCACAACCACCGCACAGTCAGCATATTTGAGTTCTGCATACTGAGTCCACTCGGCGGTATAAGGGGCGACCGGGATCGTTTGCACGGCACCTTGGTACGAAGACAAGGCCTCCTCGTACTTGGCTTCACGGAACAAGTTATCACCACGAGCAATGGCTGTTTTGGCATCCTCAATTTTGGCATATCGGCGCGAGATTTCGCGGTCAGCCAAGCCCGAAACGGTTTGACTCAAGCCCCTTTGGGGTAACGCAGACGTCAGCAGCACACAGGAGAGAGGCAGGGCCAATCGGGAACGATGGATCATAAGGGAACTCAGGGGCATGTTTTCGGTGGAAGGGAGTTTACTAACAGATTTGAGGGGAGCTTGGCGAGTTTTTTTTCCGTAAAGTGAAAGATTTAGAGAGGCTATTTTTGAAGAATTTCCAGTTTCTGGTCTTTCAGGGGTTTTCCATCGGCCCCAACGGGACAGATGACCGCCTTGTTTTCCAGAATATCCAACACTTGGTAGGTGGTGCCCACTCGCGGCAATTGGAAGGTCTTATCCTTTTTGACGTTCGGAACGGTGTCCACCTGCTTCCAGCGGAACTCAAACTGGGCTTCATATTCCGCCAAATTCTTATCGATGCCCTGCTCTAGCACAAACTCGGACTGGGTGGCGTTGTCGCGCAACTTCAAGAAGTAGGCATCGATTTCCCCAAGCTTGGGATGCACCACCTTCTTCTTCTCAAAAGACAAAGCTACGAAGCGGTTCACCCCTTTATCGAATCCGAATTCGGTGTTCAGGTTGATGAAGACGCTTTTGGCAGGCTCAGGCGCAAGACGGCGAATCTGAAAGGTTCCAGAGTCTTCCCCACCCTGAAGCTTGAGGACATAGTCATTGCTGATGCGTTGCTTGAGGACCAATTTATGGGTCAAGGGTGGCATGGACTGAGGATCACGCGGATTGGTTTTGGCCTCGAACTCCTCCAAATTGGAAAATCCATCATCATCCGCATCGAGTTCTCCCACATTGGGCGAATACAGGTTTGGCAAGGAGTCTTCCGGCGGGTTTTTTTCCTTGTCCCCCACCAAGAAAACGTTCGTCATGGGAGGGCGAAACGCCGGTTCCGCCACCTGAAGGTCAAAAATCTCACTGCCCTTCATCACCAACAGAACCGACTTGTTGAGCGGAACAGCTTTTTTTTCAATAACCGGAGGAGTCCAGTTGTACTTTTTGCTGATGGTTTGGATGGCGGCCACAGCGCCTTGATTGTCCGGGGGATTCATGTTGTTCCTCAACACCACATCAGGAAGCACCAACAAGTCACTGAATCCTTGGGTCAGATACACCAAATACCCTGCCGTCCCGATCGCGGCGATTGCCGCGAACACAAGGATGACTTTTTCGTAGTTGCCGGAACTCTTCTGCATGGTGGTGCTCGTTCGTCTTCGATTAATGGGTTCTTTTCAAAGCTGGGAAGTGCTGGGAAGGATCATGGAGCTGCGGGGACCTTGATGGCATCCGAGAATTTCACGAGATCGATTTCCATTTGCACCTTCAGCAACTCCTGACCGATCACAGGGACGGAGTCGGCGGGCGCAGGCGGCGGGGGAAGCAGGGCTTTGTTCGCATTGTCCGCTGCCGGCTGATTTTCAGTTGGGGCAGGAGGAGCGGGCGGAGGTGTTGCGGCAGCATCGGCGCTCAGCGCGCCCGAAGAATCACGACGAATCGGTCCCTCCTTGGTTTGGTTTTCCACACGCAGCACCCGTAGACTGGTGAAGTAAGACTGATCCACTTCAGGACGGACTTTCATGTCATCAGGATTCGCCAGTCGACTCAGGATGAGTTGAAGAGCTGCTTGATCGAGAGTCATCACGATCGAGACATTTCTTTTTTCAATGAGACTGACAGAGGTGACTGCGGGCCGAATTCCCGGAGGAGCAACAGCCGGACGACCAGCGGATGCCTGAGGCTGGCGAGGGGCCGCTTGCTTCTCATCTGCTAAAGAGGCTCTTTCCAAGAGATCGATAGACTTGACGTTGCTGTAGACGGCAAGTTTCACAATGGCCTCCACTCCATCCAAGTAGCCAGAAAGCTCCGTGGCCACCCTGTCCGACGTGGGGAGCGTGCCCAGATACTCGCTGAAGCCCAAAGCGAAGTCCGGCGGCAAGGAAACCTTCTGTTTCTGCGCCAAGTTTTTCAGCTGAACCACACGGTCCTTGAGCTTCGTTTGGAATTCAGCCTGTTTGGTGGGCACCGAAGAGGGTTGGAGGATCAGAAGCGCGCCGCCCAACTTGCTGACATTGGCCCCATACTCATCGACCAGAGCCTGTTTTGCCTTCAGGTTTTGCTCGGTGGGAGCCAAGGCCAAGCCTTTGATCTGGGCAATCTGCTGACCCAGAGCCGAGTATTCATCCATCGCTGTCGAATAACCTCCCCAGGCTTCAAACAACAGGTAGCCCAAGACGAGGACGCCTGCTGCCATCACGCCCGCAAGGGTGGAGATCATTTTGTTTTCACGAATCCAGTCCATGAGGCCTTATTTGAATTGAGGAGGGTTTTTGAGGGGAAATTTCAGCTCGAACTGATAAGCGAAACGAGCATCATCCCCAGCGCCAGTATCGAGCTTGATGATGTAAGAATCCTTTTTGGTTTCAAAGTCTGCGGCTGTAAACCAGTCGAGTTTGGCAAGCTTGGCGGCATAATCGGTAACGACCTGCTGATCGCCTTCGTTGTTCATGCGATAGAGGCCTTGGATCCGCAATTCATAACTGGGATTGGCCGCAGCTGTCTTATCACTGGCGGAGCCGGCCTCCTTTTCACCACCCCACAAGGGCTGGGTCAGGGGCTTGCCATCTTTCAAAGGTTCAATGACCGTCAACCAGATCAGGTCATTCGAGAACGCATGATTGAGGTCATTGAGAAGTCTGACCCACCATGACCTCTCCTGAACCACCTGCTGCAACTGCTGCGCGCGAGTCCGAAACGATTCCTGCTTTGCCTCCAACGCCTGGATGGAACGACCCATCGCGAGCAAACTTTCCCCTTCGGCTCGAAGTTGAGCATGACGATTTTCAATCGTGGCCTTGGCGCTTTCACACCAGAAGATGGAGGCTCCGAGCGCCGCGAAGAGGCACAGACCCGCCATGATGAGAGCGGGTGAACGACGGGCGGCATCCCGCGCCGTGGCGATGGCATCAGGGACAAGCTCCAACTGCACCGGGCAACCGCCAAATCCACGCAGGGCAAGTCCTGCGAGCTCGCCCAGGGTCGCAGCGGCTGCCGCAGCTTGCTCTTCATTCACACCACGGTCGAATTGCACCCCACGAAGGCCATTGAAGTTCTCGATGGGCAGTTTCAGCTTCTCAGCAAAGAACTCGCTGATGAAGGCCGTGGACGCGCCGCCACCAGCCAGAAAAACTCGCTTGGGAGCAGCTCCACCATGGTTGCTTCTGTAATAATTGATGGTGCGCATGACTTCACCATGCAGTCGGGTCATGGCATTGCGCATCACTTTGGACATGGCGTTGACAGCCTCATCGGGATGATCTTCGACCGCTCCCCCTAAGGCAACAAAGCCTTGGCTGAGCTTCTGCTGTTCAGCCTCTGTGAAAGATATGCCAAATTCTTTGGCGATGGCATTGGTGACCGAGGCTCCACCCACCAGCAGGTTTCGAGTGAAGAAACGCCCGTTCTCGATGAAAACCAGATTGGTGGATCTGGCACCCAAGTCGATCACGAGCGCCGGTTCGTCCGCGTCCGGATAGTTGTAACGAAAAGAATTGTAGAGGGCCGCAGGCGCGAGATCCACCCCCAATCCCTTCAGCCCCGCCGCTGACACCTGCTCGTGAATCTCATTGAGCGAGTCCGATTTCATCGCCACCAGAATCACCTCTTGTTCGAGGCTGGATGGATCACTGACCTGCTCATAGTCCCAAGTGACTTCATCGATGGGGAAAGGCACATTTTGCTTGGCCTCAAACTCAACAATCTGATCCATCTTGTCACCTTGGACAGGAGGAAGCTTGACGAAACGTGTGAAAACCGTGTGGCCAGCAACACTGTACCATACGGCTTGGCCTTTGATCTTTAAGCGCCCCACCAATTCATCAACGGCCACTTTGAGTTGCGGCAGGCGGCTGACATCGAGACTCGGGTCACCGTCAAGTTCCACGGCGTCGAAACGCTTGAGAATCAAGTCGCCACCCGGCGTCCTTCCAAACACCGCACCGCTCACCCGCTGAGACCCGAGGTTGATTACAGAAATGCTTTTATTGTCGGCCATGCTGGAGGAATTCGTTCGCTTGTTTCAGGTCTGAATCGTGCAACAAGAAATCAGCGAGTCTTGGCCTCGATATCGTAGTCGCCAAACAAGATGGCAAAGGGGGTTTCCGATTTCGCTTTGATCACGCCTTCGCGAATCGACAGGTTGTCGGTTTTCTCCCACCAAACATTGCCGGTGGTTGGCTTGGGATTGCCGTCGCCCGCCAGACGCTGACCATCGGCGACAAACTCAATGCCCCAGCCGCGGATGTCCGTGGTGGAGGTGAAGGTGTCACGCTGAAGAATGGCGCGAAGATCGGACGGTGAAACGTAGGCAAGCAAATGGCAACTCTCAGAAGCAGGAACCGAAGTCAGTGTGAGAGTGGCCTTCGCTGCCTCATATTTTCCATCTTTGGTCTGGGCGTTGAAAACCAGATAAACATTCGCCTGAAGGCCGCTGTAGCTGCCGTTTCGGCCACCCGCATCCTGCGGGACCTTGATCTCAAACTCGGCATCCAACTCAAACCATTTTTTCGGACGCCATCTTTTCATGTTCACATTACCGGCCGCGAAATCCGGGGTGCCTTGCTCGCCAGGAACCACTCGTTTCATGTCCACTTTCACCTTGGGCGCTTCTCCAGAGGGCGCAGCAGCTTGAGAATAAGCAGAATCGACCAAGCCAATAAGGCTGAAAACGAGAAGGAGGGAATGCTTCATGGGAGGTTGGAGATTCGTTTCGGAATATTGGGGTTTTATCAACAAAGCAGCAGCGACATCAAGGTTTCATTCGCAGAAAATCGCGAAAATAAGCGATCGTTTTTTCGATTCCCTCGTTAAAAAAGACTTTTGGCTCCCAACCGAGAAGCTGTTTGGCCAGCGAAATGTCGGGTTGGCGCACTTTGGGATCATCTTCGGGCAGCGGCTTGAACTCGATCGGCTGCCGGGAACCTGTGAGGCGCACAATGGCCTCTGCAAACTGCAAGATGGTCATCTCATCCGGGTTTCCGATGTTGACCGGTTCGTGATAATGACTCTGGGACAGTCGAAAAATTCCTTCGATGAGGTCCGACACATAGCAAAAACTGCGAGTCTGACTGCCATCGCCAAAAACACTTAGTGGGCGGCCTGCCAGCGCCTGACCAATGAAGGCTGGCACAACGCGCCCATCTTCCAAACGCATGCGGGGACCATAGGTGTTGAAGATGCGGACAATTTTTGTGTCCACAGCGTGGGCCCGATGGTAAGCCATTGTCATCGCCTCGGCGAAACGCTTGGCTTCGTCGTAGCAGCCACGCGGGCCGATCGGGTTCACATTTCCCCAATAAGTCTCCTTTTGTGGATGCTCGAGCGGGTCACCGTAGCACTCGCTGGTGGAGGCTAGCACAAAGGACGCCCCTTTCTCTTTCGCGAGGCCCAACACATTGTGTGTGCCCAAGGAGCTTACTTTCAATGTCTGAATGGGGATTTGCAGGTAGTCGATGGGGGAGGCTGGCGAGGCGAAGTGAAAGATCCGATCCACTTTTCCAGGGAGAAAGAGGAACTTCGTCACGTCGTGCTTGATGAAGTCGTAATCCGGATTCCCAGCCAAATGCTCGATGTTCCGCACGTTGCCAGTGATCAGGTTATCCATACCGATCACGCGAAAACCTTCCGCCAGCAACCGGTCTGTGAGGTGTGAGCCGAGAAAGCCAGCGGCTCCTGTGACGACAGCGGTTTTCTTCGGTTTACTCATGGGTGTGGGGAAAGAGGCGCGGATACTGGAGCCGATCCCTCATTGCGCAAGTTCAGACTCAGTGGGTTGCGCTCAGCGCGCTGGACTCTTGTGCGTGCCGGCGTTTCATGGCAAAACGAGTCTCTTTCCGAACTGCCGCTGTCCCTCCCTCCTGTCATGCATCTCCGCTATACAAGCCTTCTGCTTGCCACCGCCCTGATCGTCTCGTGCGAGCCGCCAGATGAAGACGCAAAGGATCTTTTGGCCCGGCACCATGAGAAGCTCCGGCAAGTGGACCCAGAGTCGATGACCTTTCAGCCTCCGCCTGAATTGGCGGCAACGCTGGGTCTCAACAAAAACGACCACCGTGCCGAGGTAGTCTTTCTTCAAGCCCATACCAGCAGTGCCTATCAGCTCTTCCAAAAAAACATGCTCACGATTCTAGTTGGCCGCCAATCTGGCAACCGTTTTACTTCTTTCGACGCATCGGGAAAAGCTGAGACCCAAGCACGGCAGCTTCGGGAAGCCATCCAACGCCAAGCGGCCGCCATCATCATAGATCCGGTGGAAAACGCCGAATTCTCCAGCCTCATCGCAGAAGCCCTCTCGGCAAGCATTCCAGTGATCAGCTTGGACAAGCATCTGCAGGGCTGCACTACCCGAGTTTATTGCGATCCCATTGAGATTGGGAAGGCTGCTGGGTCGTTGGCGGTGGAGGCACTCAGGCGCAAAGCTGCTGAGGAGGGCCGCGACGCCCCTGCCGGGCGTGTGGTGCAGCTTCGCGGTTCAGATGATTCCCGATGGTGTAGCGAGGTCGCAGCGGGCTTTGGCGAGGCACTCAAAGCAGCACCCGGAGTGCTGATCGTGCATGATGCACCGACGGAAGGGTCTGCCGAGAAGGCATTCCAGCGCTTGGCGGACGCTGTTCGCATCCAGAAGCAGTTCGATATCGTTTTTGCCCATAGTGATACGATTGCGCAAGGCGTAGTCAAAGGTGCCAACACCTACAACATTCGGGAAAACCTGCTGATTGCCGGAGTGAACGCCCTTCCGGGCCGGAACGAAGGCATGCACCTTCTCCGCAGTGGCGAAATAGACGCCACGGTAGGCAGACCTCCCTTAGTGGATGCTGCACTCGAGATCGTGCTGAAGCTACGGAAGGATGCCGCCTACAAGCCCAAAGAGGAATACCCCATTCCCCCATTCATCATTACGCCCGCCAATCTCGATCAAGTTACGAGCAAGGGGTTTTACAGAATGCCCAAGCTCTAAGAACTAGACCTGTTCTTAAAGAGAATGTCGAAAATGACCGGCAAGCGCGGTTGACTCAATAGCAAAGAAAAAGCGACGCTGCTATTTGGCCCCTAGCTGGCGAGCGAATGACACCGACCATGAGGCTGAACAGCAGCCGGGAAATCTTCCCAGCGTGCTCTAAGCACCGCACCCAATCGGAAGCAAATTACTCGAACAATTCGGGGTAGCAGCGCATGGCATGAGACCTTGTCATTTCAAGAATCTCCGCCGAGTGGTTGCATTTGAGGGCCTGGTGGGCCAATGCTTGGCATTCGGGCACACTAAGCTTGCGGATGGCATGTTTCACCCTTGCGACTTGAGCAGCGGCGACGCTGAGCTCATTCAATCCGAGCCCGATCATGAGGGGCGTGAGCTCCAAACTGGATGCCATTTCACCGCAAATGCCGATCCGTATGCCGGCCCGTCGTGAAGCTTGAACGGAACATTCAATCAACCGCAGCACCGCCGGGTGCGTTGGCTGATAGAGGTTGGCCACCCGGTCGTTGAGGCGATCAACCGCAAGCGTGTATTGGATCAGGTCATTGGTTCCGAGACTGAAAAAATCCACCTCAGTGGCGATTTGATCCGCTGAAAGGGCTGCGCTTGGGATCTCAATCATCGCGCCCACTTCGATCTCGTCCGGAACATTCTGACCATCCCTCTCCAACTCAGCCGCGCACTCGGCTAGTAGCGTTTTGGCATCCAGCACTTCCTGCAATCCGGAAACCATGGGGAACATGATGCCGACACGGCCATGGATCGCGGCCCGCAGGAGCGCTCGAAGCTGCATTCGAAACATATCCGGCCGCCCCAACGAGAGACGAATGCCTCGCCATCCAAGGAAGGGGTTGGGCTCAGGCTCGGCGGCCAGACGCTCGTCCACCTTGTCTCCGCCGAGGTCTAACGTGCGAAACACCACGCGCTTGGGAGCGAGCGATTTCACGACGGTGCTGTAGGCCGCAGCCAATTCATCCTCCGATGAGTCGGGGTTTTCGAGATGTAGCATTTCCGTCCGAAAAAGTCCCACCTCCTCAGCACCACTGTCTTTGACGATTTCCGCCTCCTCAACGAATTCAGCGTTCGCCCCCACACAAATCACGCGTCCACAAAGTGTCACAGCCTCGCCATGCCGATCCAACTGGAAGACATCCTCACGCTTTTCCGCCTGCTCCTCGCGGCTGCGGTAGCGTGCCAAGGTCTCGGCCGTCGGGTTGAGGATGAGATGACCTTCCTCACCATCCAGAAACACCGCGTCTCCGCTGTGCAGCGTCTCGCAGATGCCTTGCAGTTTCACCACCGCCGGAATCGCCAGCGATTTGGCGATGATCGCCGCATGGGATACCGCACTGCCGGTTTCCAAGGCAAAGCCCAGCACCTTCGAGCGGTCGAGTTGGACCGTATCCGAGGGCGTTAGGTCATGCGCCACAATGATCACCGGCTCGTCAAACATGGGTGTTTCGAGCAATTCACCCCGAAGGTGTCTCATCACACGCTGAGTGACGTCCTTGATGTCCAGAAAACGTTCCCGCAAATAGGCATCTTGGAGGCCACGAAGCTTCTCCATGTGCTTTGTCATGAGCCGGTAGTAGGCATGGTCCACGCACACCAATTGCTCACGCACGGTTTTCTCCACCTGCCGCAGGATGGAGCCATCCTGCAGGATCAGCAGGTGCGTCTCAAAGATCTCGCTCTCCGCACTGCCCTCCTCCGCGCCCATCTCACGCTTCAACGCTTCAATCTCTTGGCGGGTCACATCCAGTGCCGCGTGCAGCCGCCTCATCTCATGGTCTGCAGCCTCTGGCGCGATGGCATCCTGGTCAGGCTCATCGAAGTGGTCTTTCAGCACATGAACCACCGCATGCGCCACCCCCGCCGAAACAGCAGTTCCCGTCCAAAGACGTTCAAAAGTGGGTTGCGGCACATGATCAGCCATTCGTAGGCATCCTTCATGCAGCCCTTCGGATTTGGCAACGGATGACTTCAGTCTATTCCCGACCCTATGCCCCTTCCTCGTTCTTTATCCGAACAAAATCCTCTTTGCGCAGGCCGGGCGGGCAGGTATGGACCGCGCCCCAAAACTATGAGCAAAAAAAGTGACTTCGGACTCATCGGCCTCGCCGTGATGGGCCAAAACCTCGTTCTCAACGTCGAAAGCCGCGGCTTCCAAGTCAGCGTCTATAACCGCACCACCAGCGTCACCGACGAATTCGTCGCCAAGCACCCTGGCAAGGCTCTCATCGGCACCAAGACCCTTGAGGAATTCGTCCAATCCCTCGCTCTCCCGCGCAAAATCCACATCATGGTGAAATCCACTGCCGTAAAGGACAGCGACCGCGACGCTGTGGACGCCGTGATCGAGCAGCTCATCCCGCTTTTGGAAAAAGGCGACATCGTCATCGACGGCGGCAACAGTTTTTACCAGACCACCGAGCGTCGCGACGCCTACATGGCTGAAAAAGGCCTCCGCTTCATCGGCGCTGGCGTTTCTGGTGGTGAAGAAGGCGCCCGCAAAGGCCCCTCCATCATGCCCGGCGGCCCTGCTTCCACTTGGGAAGTCATGAAGCCCATCTTTGAATCCATCGCCGCCAAGGTCGATGGCGAGCCCTGCGTCATCCACATCGGCCCCGGCGGTGCCGGCCACTACGTGAAGATGATCCACAACGGCATCGAATACGGCGACATGCAGCTCATCTGCGAAGCCTACAACATCTTCAAGCACGCCGGCTTCACCACCGACGAGATGGCCGCCATCTTCAACGAGTGGAACGAAGGCGATCTCCTCAGCTACCTCATCCAGATCTCCGGCAAGGCTTTGGAACAAAAAGACCCCGAAACCGGCAAGCCCGTCGTCGAACTTATCGTCGATAAAGCCGGCCAGAAAGGCACCGGCCAATGGACACTCCTCAACGCCGCCGAAAACGCCGTCGTCATCAGCACCATCAACGCCGCCGTCGAGGCCCGCATCCTCTCTAGCCAGAAGAAGCAGCGCGTCGCCGCCAGCACCCAGCTCACCGGCCCGAAGGTCAACATCACCACCGACAAGAAGGAACTGGTGAAGAAGGTTCACGACGCCCTCTACGCCTCCAAGATTATCAGCTACGCCCAGGGTCTCGATTTGATCAAAACCATGGGCGAGAAGAAGAACTGGGGCCTTGACCTCGGCCGCATCGCCGCCATCTGGCGCGGCGGTTGCATCATCCGCGCCCGCTTCCTCAACCGCATCACCGACGCCTACCGTACCAACCCGCAGCTCGCGAATCTCATGCTCGACCCGTTCTTCAAAGACGTGCTCAGCAAGACCCAGCAAAGCTGGCGCGAAGTGGTGAGCATCGCCACCCTCAACGGCATCCCTGCCCCCGCCTTCAGCGCCTCCCTCGGCTACTACGACAGCTACCGCGCCGAACGCCTCCCCGCCAATCTCCTCCAAGCCCAGCGCGACTTCTTTGGTGCCCATACCTACGAGCGCGTGGACAAACCCGAAGGCCAGTTCTTCCACACCGAATGGCCTGAGGTGATCGGATGAAGCAGATATGCTGCACGCCCTATCATGAGCTGAGCATGGATTGATTCGAACGGCACAACTAGAGAATTAGGGCGTTTTTGCGCTTTGATGACTGACGACGAACCCCAAAACAGCTCTGGATCAGCGCATGGTATCCAGCCATAACAGGTGCACCCTGAGTTTTGGACTCGACACCGCCCTCAGTCAGAGGGCGGATGTGTCATCCATCTACCCGGCAGCTTAAGCCCCGGGACTCCTCATGGCACCGGCGGATTTTTGGCACCGAGACAATAAAGGGAGTTCGCGGTGCGGATGTAGAGACGCTTGTCGCCAATGGCTGGGACGGAGTTCACAGCACCATCCAGAGGGCTAACAGCTAGCTTTTCGAACTTCGGCCCAGCTTTGACGACAATGAGATCGCCCTGCTGGCTGGCACAGAAAATCTTTCCATCGCCCGCGACGGGGCTGCTGAAGAACTTCGCGCTGCCTTTGCTGCCTTCGAGACGCTCCTCATAGATGACCTTACCGGTCTTTTGCTCGACGCAGCGGAGGATGCCGCCATCACCCAAAAGGTACATATATTCGCCGATGACAAGCGGAGAGGGCACGTAGGGCAAACCTTTCGGGATTTCGAAATTCACCGGCTGCGGCTTGCCGCTCTGCAAATCAAGCGCAGCCACTTCCTTCACACCACCTCCAGTGCCGAAGGTGCAGAAGTAGAAGTCATTGCTGAGCACGCCGGAGCCGAGGCTGCGCTGCTTGTAACCGGGATTGTGCTGCCAGTTCAGCTTCCCGGTGAGCAGGTCAATGCCCATCACACCACTGCCGGTGTCGGCGCAGATGATTTCCTTTTTCCCGTTGTTCAACACATGCACCACGGGAGTGGAGAAGGTGTTGAGACAGTTCGGGATGTCGAGCTTCCAAACCTGCTTACCTGACTTGGCGTCGAGGCCGACAATGCAGGAAGTCCACTTCTGCTGCGCGGGATCCTCGGTGTAGACTTTGCCATCTCGCTGCCAGTCAAACTCGCTGCGCACGATCATGATGCCTTCCTCAACAATGGGAGAGATACCGGTGCCGTGCTCGTGGATGTAGTCGGCGACATGGTTGTTGTGCCACAGGAGCTTGCCGGTGTGATCCAAGGCGAGGGCCTGGATGTCCGTGCCGCTGCTCCAGTTGATGTAAACACGCTCGGCATCAACGAAGGGGGTGCTGCTAGCGAAGGTGTTGTAGGTCTTGTGGATGTTGTGCGGGACGAATTCGGACTCGTAGCGCCAGACTTCCTTGCCATCGGCCGCCGAAAGCGCGATGACCGCTCGCTTGTTTGCGGCCGTCTCGGCAGTGACGAAGACTTTGTCACCAAAAAGCACGGGGGAGGACCAACCTTTGCCCAACGAAGTCTTCCACAATGTGGTGCCCTCATCCACGATGCTTGGCAGGCCCGTGGTGTCCGCCACGCCGGTTCCGTTCGGACCACGAAATCGACTCCAGTCAGTCTTGGCAACAGCGTGAAGGGAAAAAAGGGCGAGTAGGGCAAACGTACGTTTCATGCGGTCCCACTTAACGCAGCCAAAAGCGTCCACCAATCGGGAAATATCACCGGATCAAGGCACACAGCAGTCCCCAGCGCCATCATCATCCAAATCGAAAACTTTCATAATCTGCTCCAACTTGCCATTGCTGATGCCGTTGACGCGCCTAGCTAGGTCGGATGCATCGGTGAATGGCCGCAGCTTCAGGATGCGGTCAGCGATCTCAGGACCAAGCTCAGGGATGGCCATCAATTGTTGCCGTGTGGCCTTGTTGGGGTTGATTAGACGCTCTTGTGCACGCCCAAAGAGCAGCAGGACTAGAATTAACAAAGCCATGCCGATAGTCAAAAGCCGCAGCACTGGCCCGCGGGCTTCCGTGAAGCTACACTGTTGTGATTCGATTTTTTTAGATGAGGCTGCGCTCATTGAATGAGGGAAGAAGCACAACGAAGACGCGAGGGTTTCGCAAAGGTTTTTTTGTGGTTCAAGCTTTTCGAATGCATGTGGTTTTGCATGCGCAGAGCAAATGAAAGCACATCCGCGTATTTCATGCCGGCATGCCTTGGTAAATGTTGCTGAACCACGCCTGCGAATTGAGAACAGGCCTGCGATTCAACATTTTCCAGATCCCCCCCTGCTTTCGAAGGTTAGATTACTCCGAATCAAATCAGCTTAGGGAGGCCCCGGATAATAAATGAACTCCGACCCAAAAATACTGCCGGGAGGCAATCAGCCACTGAATTTTAGTTCCGCCTTGGGCTTGATAGAGCCTTGTTCGGTATTTTTGCAAAAAAACTGGACAGGAAGGTTGAATTATTTAAGATATATATAATATTTAGGGTAGCAAATAGGTTAAATCCTCACCATGACGATTCGCAAGTCTCCCACCTACGCTTCCGCCGTCTCTGGCCACGCCACAGACGATCTGCTTCATTTTGATGACGCGCCGGAGTTCATGGAGTCAGCCTCGCTCGATGACGTCGATCACAAGGTAAAAGCCGCTCAGGAGCAGTTGCTTCAGCTCCGCATGCAGCAGGAGGAAATCGAGCGGCAGAAGCACCAACTCGAAACACTCCGTGTGAAGCAAGAACGCTTCGTCGCTGGCAAGCGGGATCTTTTGGAAAAACTGGGGCGTTCCGTGAGCCATGTGGAACGTGAGCTCTACGATACTCAAAAGCGTGTGGAGGAACTTAGCCTCACCCAAGACGACTTCCGTCGTCATCTGGATATTCTCAAAAGTCTACAGCCCGAAAAATGGCACCGCAGCCAAGTCGATGAGGAACTCGACCAAGCACTCGCCGCCATCCAAGATGCTGAAGCGGACTACTCCAAAGGCACTCGCCGTCTGGAGAGCCTACGCTCAGTGGAGGTGGTACCGGTGACCTCCGTCATGAACCGTCAGATGGGCTCTTCGGAAGAATCCATCTCCGATCAAACGATGACGCTTTCCAGCCCTACGAGGGAGATGATGATATGGATGCGCCGCGGCTTTGCCTTCACACTTCCTCTCATCGGCGCGATGCTGGTAGGACTGCTGTTGGTCAAAATGATGTTCTAATCCCTTTTTCTCAAACTTCACCATCCCTGCTCATGGCCCTTTTTTCCAACGGTAACCGCAAAGTGCGCTCACGTCGTCCCCGCACGGCGCAAGAACTCGGTAAAACCGCTGATTCACAGGTTTCCGCGACTCCTCGGAAGCTGCAGCGTCGTGCCAACGAACTAGGGCGTGAGATTCACCGGCTCGAATGCCTGATTGCGGATGCTCCCCGTCTGCAAAAACAACAGCGCCTTGCCACGCTGCATGAACTACCTCCATTGGAATCTCCTAGAATGCCTCAACGTGGCAAGAAGCTCTCACTGGCCCAGCGGCAGCAAGTCAATGGCCGCCGCTTGAGGCTGGCGATCGAATGGCTGGTCGTGGCTGCGGCCATTGCCTCCCTGAGTGGCTGGTTGAACCAGTGGCTGCATCTTTGGGGCCGCTGATCCGCGGAAAACCGTCCTGAGCTTCCCAGAAGACGTTTCCTCAGCCCAATCCCTGAATCTTGCACAACAAAAACGAACAAGGTGGGTTTTTGCTGCGTTTCAGCCCACCCTCTTTCATGTTGTCGCGCCTCTCACTGCCCTTTTTTGCTTTGCTGTTCGCATGCTCAAGCCTGTCCATGGCACAGCAAACGGTCATCCGCGCAGAAGAACTCCCATTGGTTGGCACCTCGGACCTATTCCCGACCGCCGATGAAGAGGCTGCGCTTGCGATGCCCCAGGGCTCAGCCACCGCCGGCAGCACGAGGGCACCGCTCGGCCCCATGGATCCCGATCTGCCGCAGCCGTTTGACATGAAACTGCTTGGGTGGGTCGTTCAAAACTCGCCCTTCACTCGCATCGTCAATGTGTCTGACTCACTTGTCCTCACCGGTGTGGCTTATATCGATGGAAAACCGGTAGTGACGCTCTTTGACAAAGAAAAGAAGGAATCTCTTGTGGTCACTGATCAGCCAAACCTCAAAGGCTGGACACTTGTCGAGGCCACGCAGGCCGCGGACATTAAACGTGCCTCAGCGAAGGTAAGCATTAGCGGCGAACCGGTAAGCATCCGCTACGACGCGGCAGCCCTCACGCCAGATGCGATGAAGAAAGCTAAAAAAGATCGCGAAAGCGGAGATCGTGCCCCCCCGCCGCCGGGAGGCGGCGATCGACTCAACCGCGGCGGGCGCGGCCCGAGCGATGAGGATCGCAAAAAATACGAGGCTCTATCGGAAGCCGCCAAGGAAAAGTTCCGCAACGGCATGCGCGAGATGTTTGGCAATGAAAAATTCCGCAATGCCTCTGAAGAAGACCGCCGCAACGCCGTCCGCAGCATGTTCGACAAGATCGAGAAGGAGGACAAAAAGCGATGAACTACCGCGGATCTACTTCTAGAGCTCGTCTTTGTGTGCCCGTACTAGATGGGAGCCGAGCCCCCAAGCCAGGCGGGTCAAGTTTCTTGATCTTCTAACAGCCTGTTCGACTCGATGCAAAAGGACGACAGCTTATCTTGGTTCCCGCGTTCCTGCCTCATCCCAGCCTCTTCACATTTCACATGTTCCGCTCGTCTCTCCTTCCTCTTATTCTTTTATTTCGTTCAGGCCTACTTTTCGCTCAAGACGCTTCCAAAGGTCCTTCGATAGCCCCTGCAGCTCCCTTGCAGCCTGCAGCAGCGCCGACGGCACCAACAGTGCCACCTGCAGACACAAGTGCCCCTCCGCCCAACAGTGCTGTGCCCATTCCACCTCCCGCGGGTGCAGGTTTTGGCCCGGCGGCACCTGGCTTTGGACGAGGTGGATTTGGAAAACGCGGCGGTTTCGGTGGCCTGGGGGGCGATGCGACAACCAGCGATGGCGAGTCTTTCCAGATCACGGATGACACCGTGATGATGCAATTCGTCAACAATCCCGTCTCCGACATCCTCGCCATCTATGAAAAGCTCACCGGTTTTACTCTGATCAAGGATACCAATATTTTTGAAGGCGCCACCATCAGTCTGGTCACTCCCAAGCCTGTGCCAAAACCAGAGGCGGTCAAGCTCATCGAAGCCTCATTGCTGGCCAATGGCTATGCCATCATCTCGGAGCGTGGTGGCACCAGCGCCAAAATTCTCCCTGCACGCAACCAGAGCGCCAACGCGGTCCAATTCTCCCACGGCGTGCGGTTCTACACGAACGCAAAGGACATCCCCGACAGTGAGTCGATCATCACTTACTTCATGAAGCTGGACAATCTGCCGCCTGAGGACGCGGCGACCATGTTCAGCGGCCATGTCGGCCTTGGGGCCTATGGCCGCATCACTGCGGTTACTACACCACCTGGATTGCTCATCACGGAAAGCGCGACCGTGGTGAAACAACTCATCTCCATTCGTGAAAGCATCGATCTTGCGGACACGGGCTCTTCACTTGTTACCAAGTTCATTCCCGTGAAATTTGGCGATGCGGCCACCATCGCCCAAATCATCCAAGCAACGCTCACGGCTCAAGCACAAGAAAAAGAATCCAAGGGCGTGAACACGATTCGTGGCACCGCCATGAGCGACGGCCGTGGAGGGGATCGTGGCGGTGACACCAATAACTCAAGCAATCGTCCCACACCGACCCTAACCATCAACGGGGCGCAGCAGCAGGCCAATGCGCAAACGCCACAACCGAGTGCCCAAGTGGTCGCGGACACGCGCCTCAACCAAATCCTCGTGGTCGCCTCGCCCGCTGATTACACCTACGTCGCCAGCTTGATTGCGGAGTTCGACAAGCCAGTTCAGGTGGAAACGCCGTATGAGCGTAAATTGAAGTACGCGGCAGCTCTCGATGTTCTCAGTGCTCTCACCGATCTGCTTCAAGACCCGTCGGCTGGCACCGTCCAACTGCCCGGGGGCGGCACCATCCAGCAGCAACGCCAACAGGCGCTCGCCAGCAATAACAGCCAGCTCCTCGGCGGACGAAATACTCAGAATACCCGCGGCGGTCAGGTCGGCAGCACTAGCTCGGCGGCAACCGCATCTGACACCGCTTCATCCACCACCACTTCCACTGGTTCACGGGCGGATGTGATCACCGGTCCCACGGTGGACAACGCGCCCGTTTCTGTGCTCGTGGGCAAAACCCGTGTTATCGCCGACCCGATGTCCAACGCCATCATCGTCATCGGGCCGAAGGAAAGCATTGATAAAGCCACCCTTTTACTCGATCGCCTCGATCAAAAGCCCTCGCAGGTCTATCTGGCCACGGTCATCGGCCAGCTGACTCTTACGGATGGGCTTAGCACTGGCATCGACTACCTGTCAGGACTCTCCAAAGCAGGCGATGCAGGCACCAATTTATCTGTGAGCAGCGTTACCTCCCGCACGGATGCTCTTGCCAGCACCGCCGCAGGACGCGCCGTGGCAGATCTCCGCAACAATTCCATCACCAATGCGTTTGGGCCAGCTACGGGACTCGGCCTCTACGGAGCGATAGGCGACAGTCTGGAGGTCTTTGTCACTGCGTTGGAGACGCGGCGTAATTTTAAAGTTCTTTCCCGTCCCAGTGTCTTCGCCTTGAACAACCGCAAGGCCACCATCACCTCCGGCCAAAAAGTACCCTACCCTCAAACGACCACGTCGGTGCTCGGAAACAATGTGAACAACAATGGCACCGTGCAATCCACCACCGATTACCTCGATGTGGTGCTTAAGCTGGAAGTCGTCCCGCTGATCAATCCCGATGGCGAAGTGAACCTCACCATTTCGCAGATCAACGATACCATCGTGAATGAGCGAACCATTGCGCCAAATCTGGTCCCTGTCATTGGAACAGAACAGCTTGTCACATCGGTAAACGTCCCTGATCGCAATACCATTGTTCTGGGTGGCCTCATTTCCGAAACTAAAACCAAACAAACCACAGGTCTGCCGTTCCTAGGCCGAATACCAGGTCTAGGAAAGCTCTTCCGAAATGACACTGACAACACCGAACGCAAAGAACTGGTCATTTTCATCCAGCCTCATGTGGTCACAGATGAGACTGCGATACGTCAGGCTTCGATTCGGGAAGACCTGCGCAGTGGAGTCGGTTCGGATGCTTCGCAAAAGTTCCCGCAGAACATCCATCCTACACCCAAAGCTCCTACTCCGGCCACCGCCGCTCCTACACCCTCCCAGCCAACTCCGGCACCGAGGAAGAAGTGGTTTCAGGGGTTATTTAACCGTCAGGAATAAACCTGAAATGCCCGAAGGGGCAGATTGCCACCCGCCATTCCCGATCTACCATCGCACACCGCCGCTGCCCGGCCACTCATGGCTGACGAAGATCCCAAAATCCCCAACGAAGAGCAGATCCTCAAACAATTGAGGGAGAGCGGCTCTCCGCCCACACGAAAAACACTCATCGAAAAGCTCGACAACTGGGATGACTGGGCCTCTTGGGATGAATTTTACCGCACCTATTCCAATTTCGTCTTCCATGTCGCACGCAAGGCAGGACTGAGCGATGACGAAGCAGGCGATGTGGTTCAAGAGACTTTCATTGGCGTCGCCAAAAACCTCCAAAAGAAAAAGTTCGATACCAGCTTGGGTTCCTTCAAATCCTTTTTGTTGAACCAAGCTCGCTGGAGGATTCTTGACCAGTTCCGCCGCCGCAAAAAGCAGCAGGACCGCGAGGCCAATCTATATGCGGGCGAAGAAACCGAGGACCGGCGCACCGCCCCGATCGATCGTTGCGCGGATCCCAACGGCGTCGCACTCGAAAAGCTATGGGAAAGAGAATGGCAGGACAAAATCATGGACATCGCCCTTCGTCGTGTGAAGGCCCTCGTCTCGCCCCGCCAATTTCAGATTTTCTCTTGTTATGTGCTTAAAGGCTGGAGTCCCGAGCGAGTCAAAAAGGAGCTTGGTGTCAATGCAGCGCAAGTTTACCTCGCCAAGCATCGCGTAGGACGCATCTTGAAGCGTGAGGCCGCCAAGCTCTCCGAGTCCCAAGAATAACTTGAGTCTTATTAAGAAGTTAGCTTGCATGCAGAACTACTCCAAGTGCAACTTTTTGCACCAAAACAAGCGGTAAGCCCCTTGATTCGGTCCAAAAAGCTCATTTTCGAGTAAATTATCAGCCTTGGAAGCTTCATTTGGCTCAAAATCATGAAAGTTTGGCTTGTGAATTTCAATCACAACAGCATTTTACCCTCCTAAACAACGATTTTCACCCCCAGCTCATGAACTCACCCAAAATGGACGGCGCTCAAGCCCTCATCAAAACCCTCGCCGATCTCGGCATTGAATATGTGTTCGGCTACTCTGGCGGCGCGGCCATTCCAATCTTTGACGCCCTGCAGACGGTGAAGACGGACATGAAATTTGTCCTTGTTCGTCACGAACAGGGTGCCGTGCACATGGCTGACGGCTACGCCCGCGCAACTGGGAAGCCTGCCGTTGTGCTCGTCACCTCCGGCCCTGGGGCTGGCAACACCGTCACCGGTATTATGACCGCTCAGATGGACAGTGTCCCAATGATTGTCCTCTGCGGTCAACAGGTCACGTGGATGCTTGGAAAGGACGCCTTCCAAGAAGCCGATATTTTCAATATCACCTCTCCGGTGGTGAAGCACAATTTTTTGGTCAAACAGACGAATGCTCTGCCACGCATCGCTCGTGAGGCCTATCACATCGCCACCACCGGCCGTCCCGGACCGGTGCTGATCGACATTCCCAAAGACATCAGCCAAGGAGCCTTCACTGGCACGTTCGATGAGCCGATGGACCTGCCAGGCTACCACCCCGAGGAAAACTTCAAAATCGATCAGGCCAGCATCAAGGAAGCTGCCCGCTTGCTCGCCACGTCAAAGCGCCCGGTCATCCTCGCCGGTCAGGGTGCGATGATCGCCCGAGCTGACAAAGAACTGATGACCCTCGCCGAGACCCTGGGTTGCCCAGTCACCACCACGCTGCTCGGCAAGGGTGTCTTCCCTGAAACCCACCCGCTATCGCTCGGTATGCTGGGCATGCACGGCACTGCTTACGCCAACAAGGCGATGGTTGAGGCAGACCTCATTTTCAACGTTGGCTCCCGCTTTGATGACCGCATCATTGGCAAGCCCCACATGTTTGGACGTAATGCGAAGATCATCCACGTCGACATCGATGCTGCAGAGTTCAACAAGATGATCAAGGTGGACGTCGCAATTCAAGGCGATGCCAAAGCCGCGCTGCGCGATCTCCTTCCCCATATTGAGAAGCTCCCCACCAAAGATTGGCTCGCCCACCTCGATGGCTACAAGAAGAAATACCCGCTCACTTACAAAAAGCAGGGAGGCCTGCGAATGCAGCAGGTCATTGACGAGTTTTACCATCTCACCAAAGGCAAGGCCATCATCACCACTGATGTCGGTCAGCACCAGATGTGGGCGGCGCAATTCTATAAAAACGACGAGAGTTATCATTGGCTCAGCTCCGGTGGGGCAGGCACGATGGGTTTCGGCTTCCCTGCAGCCATCGGTGCTCAGCTCGCCTGCCCAGACAAACTCGTCGCATGCGTCGTTGGCGATGGCGGTTTCCAGATGACCTTCTTTGAACTCGCCACCGCTGCGATTCACAAGCTGCCCATCAAAATCCTTGTCCTCAATAACAGTTACCTTGGGATGGTCCGGCAGTGGCAAGAACTCTTCTTTGAGAATCGAGAGAGCGGTGTCGACCTCATTGGTAACCCCGACTTTGTGAAGCTCGGCGAAGCGTACGGCATCAAAGGCTGGCACATCCGCCGTCCTGCTGATGTTGAACGCATCCTTCAGCAAGCCCTCGATTACAATGACGGCCCGTGCATCATTGAGGCTGAGTGTATCAAAGCCGAGAATGTCTTCCCCATGATCCCAGCCGGAGCTGCTCTGGAGGATATGATCCTCGAAGCGCCAAAGCACAAAATGGAAAAACCCACCGGCTCAACCTGATCCAAGAGGGCGCCAAGGCTCTTGTCTGCATCGTGGAACGGCCCGATGAAAACCAACCGCATCATCCACGGCGATGCCCTCGCCGAGTTGAAAAAGATTCCTGCAGCCTGCGCACAATCCATCATCGCCGATCCACCTTACTTCAATGTTCTGGAAAATGAAGCTTGGGATACCCAATGGAAAACGTCCGCCGACTACCTCGCTTGGTCCGAAGCGTGGCTGCGCGAATCCATGCGCGTCCTTCGTGACGACGGCCTCTGCTTCATCTTCGGACAGCTAGGCAAGCGCGAACACACCTTCCTCCACCTCATGTCCCGTCTTAGCCTGCAGCATCCGTTTCATGATCTCATTATCTGGGATCGTGCGGTCGGATATGATGAGCGCCGGGACAGCTTCACGCCGCAATACGAAATGATCCTCGTCTTGAGAAAAGGCGAAAAGGCCAAATTCATCAAAGACGCCATCCGCATCCCTTACAACGAAGCCACCATCACGAGGTATCTCAAAGACCCTCGCTACAAAGATATGGAGGCAAGAAAAGCCCATCTCAAAAAAGGCAAATACGCCACCAACATTCTTCGCGTCCCCAGCCTCAAAGGCACCTCTAGCGAAAAGTGCGGCCACCCCTCGCAAAAACCCATTCAACTGATCGAAAAGCTCATTCTTTGCTGCACCGAGACTGGAGATATGGTGATCGACCCTTTCCTCGGGTCAGGAACCACTGCGCTCGCAGCGCAGCAAAACGGCCGCCAGTGGCTTGGCATCGAAAAAGACTCGAAATACCTCCAAATCGCGCGCGCGCGCCTAAAAGCCCTTGTTTCAAAATCCAAAAACTAACCTGACACGACGACCATGAGCGACAAAATCACAGCCACCACCGACAAAAAGCCTGCTCCGCAAGCGGATATCATCAACATCCACACGCTCAGTGTCATGGTGAATAATCAACCAGGTGTCCTCGGCCGCATCTGCGCCGTTTTCAGCCGCCGCGGCTTCAACATTGAATCTCTCGTCGTCTCTCAGACCCGTGATCCGCGCTTCAGCCGGATGACCATCGGCATTAGCGGTCATCCTGAAGGCTTGCACCAGATCATCATGCAGGTCAATAAGCTCATTGACGTCATCAGCTGCATCGAGCACACCGATCGCGATGCTGTCGCCAAGGAGCTTGTCCTCATCAAAATTGCTGCCGGCGCCGCCGACCGCACTGAGATTCTACAGATCATCGAACACTACGCCGGCAAGACTGTCGACCTGCAAGATGACAGCCTGATGGCCATGATCACAGGAAACACCGATAAGCTTGATGCTGCCGTTCGTCTCCTGAGCAAGTTTGACATCGTCGAAACGGTCCGCACCGGGAAGGTCGTCATGGCCCGCGGCTTGGCAGACACTTGAAGTTCGGATCCACGCCCAGTGCCAAGCAAATCGGCATCAGCTGATCACAAATGATGCCTCAAGTGCAGGGAAGACCCATCGGACACCGGGTATGATGCATTAAGCCAAACATGAGGTGTGCCAAGCTGGGAATGGAAAAGAGCCATCGAGCACGGGGACGAATCTTCCAAGAAGCGCTCAGAACCTTATTCGTGGGCAAAACCTGCGAGAAGCCCACATATTACTAGCAAAACCAGCGCCATCAGTCCACTCGATATAAAGCTCCTGCTTACCCACCATCGGCAGGCGAAAAAAGCCAAACAACAACCGCTAACAAAACGCGCCACAGCTCGAGATTCAGACACCCCAAAGGTTCCCCAAGCAGCCAATACAAGAGGAACCGCCCAAAGACCGTTTACCACCAGCGGAGCCTTACCCCCTAACCTCGCGGATTCAACGAAGCCGCCAATAATCAGCACTGCGATGTAAATCCCTAGTACCTGATCAAAGTTTGTCATTGCTAATACGATCCCTCTCAAAACGACGATCACAAGCCCGGAATCAATGATTGACTCGAGTTTACTTCTGCGCCCAGACGATTCACTCAAGATGAAGAAAATCTTTGGCACCCTCCGACTGTCGATTCATGCGGAGCATTGAAGCTTCGCGGCAGACTTGCGTGCGGCGGGGCCCAATCTTATAAGCTAAATCCCCATGCGCATCCTCCACCTCACTCCCGGCACCGGCACCTTCCACTGCGGATCTTGTCTGCGCGATCACGCCTTGATCAAGGCCCTCCGGGTGCGCAAACATGATGCGCTGATGGCACCGCTCTACCTGCCACTGGTGACAGACCGCGAATTCGGAGCGCAGGAGCTACCCGTGCAAATCGGAGGCATTTCGTTGTACCTGCAGCAGAAGTTCACCTGGTTTCACAAGCTGCCTAAGTTCGTCCACACATGGCTCAATAAACCGGATCACCTACGCCAAGCTGCAAAGCGTATGGGCATGACCCGTGCAAAAAAACTGGGGGAAATGACTTTAGGGTCTCTTTTGGGCGCTGAAGGACGCCAATGGGGTGAATGGAAAAAATTGCTCACTTGGATTCGGAATGAAGGGAAATTCGACGTTGTTTCCCTATCAAACAGTCTGCTGACAGGACTCGCGCCCGCCATCGAAAAAGAACTCGGCATCCCCGTCGTCTGTTCGCTGCAAGGTGAAGATAGCTTCCTCGATACCCTACCGGACCCGTATCGCGAGCAATGCTGGGAAGCCATGAAGCGAAATGCCCGTAGTGTGCGACGCTTCATCGCCCCGAGCGAGTTTTACGCCAACCACATGCGTCAACGGCTCGATGTCGCCGAGTGCCAAATCAAGATCCTCTTCAACGGCATCGATGCCACCAGCTTCACAACAGCTTCTCCCGATCCGAACTGGCCGACCATCGGCTACTTCGCGCGTATGATCCAAGGTAAGGGGCTCACCACGTTGATCGATGCCTACATCGCACTTGTCAAACGCGGTAGCGTGCCCCGCCTGAAGCTTTTGATCGGTGGCGCAGCCACATCGACGGATGAGAAATACATCATCGAACAGAAGACTAAGCTCAAGGCAGCCGGTTGCGATTCACGTGTCGAATGGCGGCCAAACCTCGACTTCAAAGACAAGGTGCACTTCTTCCGTGACTTGACGGTCTTCAGTGTGCCGGCGACCTATGGCGAGGCCTTCGGCCTCTATGTCATCGAGGCGATTGCCAGCGGCGTGCCCGTTGTAGAGCCACGGCACGGAGCTTTCCCCGAGCTAATCGAGGCCACCGGAGGTGGCATCCTCTGCGAACCCGATGATGTAGGATCCCTCGCAGATGCTCTTGAAGGCCTCCTCCTTGATGGTGGACGCTGTGATCAGCTCATCAAAACCGGCATTGCCAACGTCCGCACACGTTTCAGCTCGTCTCGAATGGCCGAGGACTTCGAGGGCATACTTTGCGAAACCCTCGCCTGAGACCAAGCCCCAAATCAAAACAGGTTTCCCGCTTGAAGCGGCACTCGGGCGTCGTTTAGAAGTCACGTTACATGACCTTCGCCGCACTACCCGCCCCCAGCCCCACGGGTGACATTTACGTCGCCTTCCTGAGCATCGTTTTCGAGGGCGCACCTTACATCCTGCTAGGCACGCTGCTTTCGGGGGTGATCGATGCCTTCCTACCAGCACGGTTGTTGGAACGTGTGCTGCCAAAGAGCCGCGTCATCTCGACGTTCTTGGCCGGCTTACTCGGCCTTGTTTTTCCGGTTTGCGAATGCGCCATCGTGCCAGTGATCCGCCGTTTAGTGCAAAAGGGGCTGCCAGTTTCTTGCGCGGTGACCTACATGCTCTCAGCCCCAATCGTGAACCCAATCGTGGCACTCAGCACGCTCACGGCGTTCAAGGAGTTCCAAAACTGGTCGTGGGACACGCCCGGCAATGCGACAATGACCCTAGCAAGGCTTTCTCTTGGTTACGTAGTGGCTGTCGTTGTCGGCTTGGTTTTCATCCGCCTCAAACCCTCTCAGATCCTCCGCGAGCGAATCACCGCTGAGATAGAATCCGCTCGTATTGAGGCCGCTGAAAACAGCAACTCCACTCCTAAAGCCTCCTTCAACGGCAAACTGGTTCATGCCATGCGCACCGCCATGCGGGACTTCTTGGACACCGGCATGTATTTTGCCATTGGTGTAGTAATCACCTCCGTATTCAACACCCGAGTCGATCAGGCCATCCTCGACACCATCGCAAAAAGTGAGTTACTGGCTCTGCCATCCATCATGGGCCTTGCCATGGTTCTGAGCCTCTGCTCTACATCGGATGCTTTCATCGCCGCGCCGATGGCCTCCTTCAGCATGGCCGCCAAGCTCGCCTTCCTCGTCTTCGGCCCGATGATGGATATCAAGCTGTTGTTCATGTACTCCAGCGTTTTCAAGCGAAAGGTGGTGCTTAGCTTCCTGATTGGACTCTTTGTGCTCATTGGCCTTCTTGCCGTTCCGTGGATTGATCTCATTTCGAAGTTCGCCGTCAGATAACTCCTACCCCTCCCACGCCCATGTCAGGCAACCGCACCCTCATCCACCTCCTTAGCGTCGCCACGCTCCTGCTCTGGGGTGGTGTGATGCTTTTCTTCCACATCACCCAGCGCATCAACGCCTACCTGCCGCCGGATGGCATTTTCCGACCCATGGTGCTCGCCGCTGGAATTGGCCTTGGCGTGCTCGCATTCTTTAATCTGCTCACCATGAATGCCGAGGACATCGGCTGCGAAGGGCATGATCACTCCCATCACGATGACGCACAAAAGCATGAACATGTGCATAAAGCAGGCTGCTGTGACCACGATCATCACCACCATGCTCACGATCATTCGAAATGCGGGCATGCCCATAGTGATGAGGCTAGACACGATCATGACTGTAGCGGTCACCCACATTCACATGATCATGGTGCGCATGGTCATGCCCATGGCATTTTGGAGGAAAGCGGCTGGGGCGGGCGTCTCGTGGCGCTCTTCATCCTGATCGTGCCAATTACCCTAGCCGCCACTCTCACACCGGACCGTTACAGCCCGAATGCAGTGGTGAACAAAGGTCTCTACAATCCCAACTATGCCGACACCTCGCGTGCCGATCAGTTCTCACTCAAAAACAAGTCCACTGCACCCACCACACCAATGCGTGCAGAGCCCAAAGTGACGCCGATGGATCTTCCGCCGGCCACAGTGGCCGCCGCGCCGGGAACGGACAAGAAAGCACCGCCCATTCCCGGTGCTCCGCCACCTCCATCAAAGCCCGGTGAGCCTCCGAATGCGGCTAACGCCCCCAAACCGCCACAGGAAGCGAAAAGCTATGGCACTTTCAGCTTGGAAGACTTGAAGGCACAGGTCCCGCAAAATAAAGAAGGTCACTTCCTGCTCGAAGTACCAGAGATCTACTACACCGGCGGCGACCTCGAAGTGCAAAGAGTACTCACCGGTCAGATGATCGAGACGACCGCCCAAGTGCTACCGGAGAAGGTCAACAATGCTGACGGCCACCGCATGCGCATCTTCCGCATGCTTGTGCAGTGCTGTGCTGCCGATGCACGCCCTTTCTCGGTGCCGATCGACTTTGGCAAGAAAGCTCCCGGCTTCAAAGACATGACCTGGGTGAAAGTCACTGGTAAAGTCAGTTACAAAAAAGAGGGCGACCAGACCGTTCCACTGATTGAAGTATCCAAAGTCGAAGAAACCACTGCGCCAGATAATGCCATGATTTACTGAGCCAGCTGTGGTCAGGCGAAATCGAGAATCACCTTCCCGCTGCGGCCACTTTCCTGCGCCCGTGTGATGGCACGTTCATACCTTTGAAAAGGCACAATCTCGTCAACGGCAGTCACGAGTTCGTTGGCGAGAATCATCTCGGTGAGTGGCTCCAACACTCCATATAGCTGCTCACGCGTAGCCTTTTCAAACCACTTCGTCACCCACAGTCCGCGAAGATTGAGATTTTTGAAGATGAGAAATTTGTTGGGTACCTTTAGACTGCGTCGGCTCATCGCACCATAGGTCACCATCACCCCTTCACTGGAGAGGAGATCCATCAGGCGGATGGCGCTGTCACCACCTACGGCGTTAGCGGCCAGACGAACAGGTTGCTTGCCGAGGATAACCTTGGCTTGCGCCAATCCATCGTCCGCATCCAGGAGCACCTCGTCGGCTCCGAGACCCTTCAACTCGGCAAAAAGTTCCTCGCGACGCACGAAGTTCAGCGTCCGAAAACCCAGCCGACGAGCGGTTTGGATCAAAGCACGGCCTACACCGGAATTCGCGGCATTTTGCACCACCCACGAGCCGGGTTCGAGGTCCGCAAACTCGTTCAGCATGATCCACGCGGTCACCGGATTCACTCGCAGCATACTCGCCTGCACCGGATCAATGCGCTGAGGTACTTTTGCTAATGCATGCTCTGGCGCGATCAGATGCTGTGTCCAGCATCCGGTGCCTAACAGTGAAATAACGACATCACCTTTTTGCAAAGAATGCACATCCGGCCCCAGCGCCTCAACCTCGCCAAAGCCTTCGTGACCGGGGATACATGGTGGCGTGGCGATCCTTCCATAGGTACCCTCCATGAAATTCAGGTCAGCTGGGTTCACTGGTGCGTAGCGCATACGCACAAGAACCTCATGGCCCGTGGGCGGAGCTATGTGCCTCTCCTCCAGTTGGAGCACTTCGGAGGGATTTCCTATCTTCGCAAACTGCAGAAAGGCAGATTTCATGGCTTGTAAGGAGGTTAGACAAGGTCGGGGAGAATGTAGAGGCAAGAAATCGCACGGATGAAGGGGGGATTTTGGGCATTTTCAGCCCGCATATCGCCTTCCCTTGTGAATTTTCGAAACAAGTCCTGTAAAATTCATCTCGCATCTGGCACGCCAGATGCTCAGTTAAATCGTTGCCGTAGCTGGAAAGGTTATTTCAACCCTGCAGCGAAGCATTCATCACTCCAAACTCAACCATGGCTAAATACAAACTCGAATACATCTGGCTCGACGGTTATCAGCCCGTCCGCAATCTCCGCAGCAAGACCCAGCTCAAGGATTTCGACAGCTTTCCAAAGCTTGAGCAACTGCCCAACTGGGGCTTTGACGGTTCATCCACCCAACAGGCCCCCGGCGGCTCCTCCGATTGCGTGCTGAAGCCAGTGGCGGTTTATCCCGACTGCACACGCACCAATGGAGCGCTTGTCATGTGCGAAGTTTATAACGCCGATGGCACCCCGCATGCCTCCAATGACCGCGCCACTATCTTGGATGATCCGGACGCATGGTTTGGCTTTGAACAGGAATACTTTCTTTATCAAGATGGACGCCCACTTGGCTTCCCCGAAAACGGTTATCCTGCACCTCAAGGCCCTTATTACACAGGTGTCGGCTACAAAAATGTTGGTGACATCGCTCGTCAGATTGTCGAAGAGCATCTCGACATCTGCTTGGCAGCAGGCATTAACCATGAGGGCATCAACGCAGAGGTAGCAAAAGGACAATGGGAATTCCAGATCTTCGGTAAGGGTTCCAAAACCTGCGCTGACCAAGTTTGGGTGGCCCGTTACATCTTGAATCGCTTGTGTGAAAAGTATGCGGTGGATGTCGAATATCACTGCAAACCCCTCGGTGCCACGGATTGGAATGGTTCCGGCATGCATTGCAACTTCTCCACCAAGCATATGCGTGATGTGGGCGGTGAAAAATACTTCCTCGCCCTAATGGCTGCTTTTGATAAGTACCGCGAAGAACACATTGCCGTCTATGGGCCGGACAATCACATGCGCCTGACAGGTCTGCATGAGACCCAGAGCATTGACAAGTTCTCCTGGGGCATTGCCGACCGTGGTGCTTCCATCCGCGTGCCTCACAGCTTTAAAAACAACGGTTGGAAAGGCTATCTCGAAGACCGTCGCCCGAACTCCCAAGGCAATCCTTATCAGATCGCCTCTCGCGTTCTCAAGACCATCTCTACCGTTCCAACGGCCTGATTGCACTGAAAAGACACCTCACGAAAGCGCCGCTTGGAAACAAGCGGCGCTTTTTTGTTGGGATTCCACCCAAAATGGATTGGAAATGCAGTTGCACATCACAATCCCTCGCGGTGTGTTTCTGAAGCCACCTCTTTCCTGCCATGGCCCAACGTTTCACCTGCACCGAACGCGTCCAATTCTCCGACACCGACATGGCGGGCATTGTGCATTTCTCGAATTTCTTCCGATACATGGAGCGTGTGGAACATGCTTTCTTCCGCAGCATCGGCTTTTCCATCGTCGATCCACCCACGCAGTCGGACGAACGAGTAGGTTGGCCACGTGTGCATGCCTCATGTGATTACTTTTCGCCACTACGTTTCGAAGAGGAGTTCGAATGTGAACTCTTGGTCGAGGAAGTGCGCGGCAAGGTTATCCGGTACCTGATCCGCTTCTGGAAGGCGGATGGAGAACTGGCTGCAGAAGGTCGCATCACAGCTGCCTGTGTGCGTCGTGAGCCTACCACGGGAAAGATGAAGGCGATTGAGATCCCACAACGCTTTCGGGACAAAATCGAGGCCGCGCCAGCCGAAATGCTATGCAGGCCTGAGACGATCTCACGCTCCGTTTAAGCCAGCCAAGCGTCCCTTGAGCTTCGCCAGCAGTTTCGGATTGCCCTCCAACTCCTCCATCAGGAGTGTCAGAACCTCAAGCGTCTGACGGCTGATGTGATGTTCCATGCCTTCTACGTCCTGGTGCACTGTCGCGGCATCCAAACCAAAACCCGCGAGCAACCGAGTTAGCACCTCATGACGACGAGCGATTTCCTCACCCACCTTCTGTCCAGCCTCCGTGAGCACCACACCTCGGTAACGCTCGTAAACCACCAATCCGTCCGCATCCATCCGCTGGATCATGCTCGTCACACTCGCTTGGGAGATCTTCAAATTGCCAGCTATATCGACCACGCGTGCATATCCTTTTTGTGCAATGAGATTATGAATTTGCTCCAAATAGTCCTCTACCGCGGGCGATCCGAGATGCGTGGTGAGTTCTTGGCGTTTAGGTGGCGGCATGCGGTCCGTGAAATGCGCTGCAAACGCCCAAAAGCAACCTTCTTCCCATAGCATCCGTTATGCTTGGTTGTTTCCCCATTCGACATTGCCCTGCCGCTAGTCCATCAATGGACTAACTTTCCAACCTGCAACGCATGAACCAGTTTCGCACCCTCTTTACCCAGCTCAAGGCTGAAATGCAGAGAGCCATCGTCGGCTACGATGAAATGCTTACCGATGTGCTCGTGGCCATCTTCTCCGGCGGTCATGTCCTGCTTGAAGGCGTGCCTGGCCTTGGCAAAACTTTCCTTGTACGCACGCTTTCCCAAGTCATCGGACTGGAACCCGGCCGCGTGCAGTGCACGCCGGACCTCATGCCCGCGGACATCCTTGGCACGCACATCGTGGGTGAGGATGAGCGCGGCAGCCGCGTTTTGCGCTACGAAAAAGGCCCGGTGTTCAAGAACCTCCTCCTCGTCGATGAAATCAATCGTGCCACGCCCAAGACCCAGGCGGCGCTGCTCGAGGTCATGCAGGAGCGTTGTGTGACCACTGGTGGGGAGCGCCATCCACTTCCAGAACCTTTCTTTGTGCTCGCCACACAGAACCCGATGGAGATGGAAGGCACCTACCCACTACCGGAGGCGCAACTGGACCGCTTCATGTTCAAGATCAAAGTCCCCTTCCCTGACCTCGATTCCCTCGTGGAGATCTCCCGCCGCACCACCGGCTTTACCGAGCCCAAGCTAGCCACCATGGCGGATGGGGCTCAACTCATCGCGATGCAGCATGAACTGGCACAGATGCCCGTGGCCGATCCGGTGGCGCACTATGCCTCACGTTTGATCTTAAGCACGCATCCCGAACAGCCAGACGCCCTGCCAGAGGTCAAGCGCTACGTCAGCTACGGAAGCAGTCCTCGCGGCTTGCAAAGCCTCATCCGCGGTGCACGTGTCTGGGCCGCCGTTCAGGGTAGCACCGCCGCTTCCACTGACGATGTGCGTGCCATCGCTCACGTTGCGTTGCGTCACCGCATCATCCTGAATTTCGAAGGCGAGGCTGCACAGGTCAAAGTGGATGACATCATCACCAAACTCCTCGACCATGTGAAGACGCCCGCCGCTCAAGCCGCCTGATCTTTTCCCATCCTCATCCAACCATGAAACGCACTGCCTTCCTGCTCACCGCTTTTTTGACCACCTCCGCCTTCGCGGAAGAAACGTGGACCTCCCTGTTCGATGGTAAAACGCTCACCGGATGGGAGCAGCACAGCGGCACCGCTGAGTATCGCGTGCACGATGGCGCTGTTGTTGGCAAGACTGTGCCGAACACTGGCAACTCCTTTCTTTGCACGCCTAAGAAATACTCGAACTTCATCCTCGAAGTCGAGTTCAAGGTCGATCCTTCGATGAATTCTGGCATCCAGTTCCGCAGCAATTACTACTCACAGGAGACGGAGGTGGAGATCGCTGGCAAAAAGAAAAAAATTCCTGCTGACCGCGTTCACGGCTACCAATTTGAGATCGACCCCAGCCCCCGCGCCTATACGGGTGGTGTGTATGATGAAGGCCGTCGTGGCTGGCTCTTTGACCTGAAGAACAACGAGGCTGCCCGTAAAGCCTTCAGGCAGGGCGAATGGAACAAAGCACGCATCGAGTGCCGCGGTATAAGCATCAAAACCTACATCAATGGCGTACCCGCTGCTGATTTCACGGACGACATGACGCCGGAAGGTGTCATCGCTCTTCAAGTGCATGGCATCGGGAAGAAGACTGAGGCCGTGGGTAAGGAAGTGATGTGGCGCAACATCCGTATTCAAGAGCTGAAGTAAGCTCCACCAGTCCTTCCGCATGAAATCCGCTGTTTTCCTCAGTCTTGCAGCCATCACGGCTTTTGCCGCCGAGCCTGCGCCTAAGTTCCAAGGCTCCATCGAACGACTTGACCCGGCTCTCGATGCCTTGCTGGCACCGGATGCGAAGATCGAAGTGCTCGCCTCCGGCTTCAATTGGAGCGAAGGCCCCGTATGGAAGGATGGTGGCATCGTTTTCTCCGATGTGCCGGAAAACACCGTATTTGGCTGGAAAGAGGGCGAAAAGGCCGCTTCGGTTGTTTTGAAGCCCAGCGGCAGCCTCAACGGCAAAGAAGGCCAAGGCTCGAACGGCCTCTCAGTCGATGCGCAAGGCCGCTTGGTGCTCTGCCAGCATGGCGAACGCCGCGTGGCACGTCTGGAGAAGGACGGTAGCTTCACCTCGCTCGCCGATCGTTTTGAAGCAAAGCGTTTCAACAGCCCGAACGACCTCGTCATCACGAAGAGCGGTATTGTTTACTTCACCGATCCGCCCTATGGCCTCAAAAAAGGCACCAATCAGGCCGAGCTCGACTTCCACGGCATCTTCTCCGTCCATACCTCCGGCAAGGTCTCGTTGCTCGATAAAACGGTTCGTTTCCCGAATGGCATCGCTTTGAGCCCAGATGAAAAGACGCTCTACGTTGCTGTCTCCGATCCGCAGGATACGCGAGTGATTGCCTACGATCTCGCCACGCCCGGAGCCGCTTCGCGCGTTGTCTTCAATGCGCAATCGCTCAAGTCACCGCAGCGCAAAGGCGGCTGCGATGGCATGAAGGTCGATGCACAGGGCAATATCTGGACCACCGGACCTGGCGGCGTGCTCATCCTCGACAAGAACGGCAAGCACCTCGGCACCATCCTAACCGGCCAAGCCACCGCGAACTGCGCCTGGGGCGGCGAGGACCGCTCTACGCTCTACATCACCGCGGACATGTTCCTGCTCCGCGTGAAAACAAAAACCCGCGGTTCGTGAGCCACGGGTTTTGCTGAAAAGGGCACATTCGCAACCGATCAAGCGTCCAAACCAAAGGCCGTGTGGACGACGCGGGCGGCGTTTTCCACTTCGCTCTCCTCAACGATGACGGCAGTCTTGATCTCACTGGTGGAGATCATCTGGATGTTGATCTTCGCGTCGGCGAGGGCTTTGAACATCTTCGCGGCAACGCCGCTGTGGCTGCGCATGCCGATGCCCACGACGCTAACCTTGGCGATGCCGCTTTGCGTACGCAGCGTGGTCTTATCACCGAGACTGGGAAGCACGGCCTTGAGCGCGGCCTCGGCCTTGGGCAGTTCGGCGGCGCCGAGCGTGAAAGAGATATCCGTGATGCCATCGTGGCTCACGTTTTGCACGATCATGTCGATGGTGATGTTTGCCTGGGAGATCGCACCAAAAATCGCTGCGCTGATGCCAGGGCGGTCGGCGACATCATCGATGGTGACCTTAGCCTGATTGCGCTCGAGGGACACGCCGCGGACGACGACGGACTCCATGCCGGGGGTTTCTTCTTTCACGATAGTTCCTGGGTTGTTGTTCATGCTGTTGCGCACTTCAAAGCGCACACCAAATTTGTTCGCGAACTCGACGCTGCGGCTCTGCATCACCTTAGAGCCAGAGGAGGCCATTTCGAGCATCTCCTCGTAGCTGATCTCCTCGATCTTTTTCGCGGTCTTCACGACACGCGGATCGCAGGTGTACACGCCGTCTACATCCGTGTAGATCTGGCAAAGATCGGCCTTGATCGCAGCGGCCATGGCGATGGCAGTCAAATCGCTTCCACCACGGCCGAGCGTGGTGATTTCGCCGCTCGCGGTCTCGCCTTGGAAACCGGCAAGCATGACGATATTGCCTTCATCTAGCATTTTCTTTACCGCGTCGGGCGTGATGTTCACAATGCGGGCCTTCGTGTGAACACGGTCGGTAGAAATCCCGGCTTGAGCCCCGGTAAGAGATACAGCTTTGCCGCCGAGGGCATTGATGGCCATAGCGGTGAGAGCGATCGTGGTCTGCTCGCCCGTGGCGAGGAGCACGTCCATTTCACGTTCGATCGGTTCACGCTCTGGGGAGACTTCCTTTGCCAGCTTGATGAGTCCATCGGTCACGCCTGACATGGCGGAAACGACGGCAACAACCTGATTGCCGGCGCGTTGCGTCTCCAAAATGCGTCGGGCGCAGTTGCGGATACGTTCTGGGTTACCGACGGAAGTGCCGCCGTATTTCTGCACGATAAGGGCCATGCTGGGTGGGGAGAAAGGGCGCCGAAAATGGCACGCCACCCCCTTTGCGCAAGCCCAGAAATGCTCCGGTTTACAGTCCCTCAATAAAGCTCAGAAGATCTGCCATGTCCTCTACGGTCATGCCGGTTTCGAGCCCCTCAGGCATCAAGCTCTGCCCGCTAGAACTGCTGCCTTTGATCTCTGACCGCTGAAGCGTCTTTTCCACTCCGCCAGGGAGCTTGAGCGTCATGCTGCTGGCCGTATCATGACTGATCACACCTGCGAAGGTCTGTCCGTCCTTCGCGTTAACCGTGTAAGCGATGAACTGCGAAGCCACTTCTTTATGTGGCATTAAAATGGCCTCCAACAATGCCTCGCGGCCTTTGGTCTTCACCGTAATGAGGTCCGGCCCCACGGCGAAACCATTCGCACCCGCTTTATGACAGGCCATACAGCGTGACATGTAGTGGAGCTGACCTTTCTGCGCTTGCCCCTTGGCTACCACCGCCGGTTTGAACTTCGCCGCCATTTCTTCGCGTGAAGGCGGAATGACCGATGCCAGTGCCATTCTAGCCGCTGCGGCCACCTTCAGGGACTTGTGCTGGATCAGCGCCTGCACCTGCGCCGCCGAAAAAGCTTCAGGCTTCGCCACCTTGGACTCGAGCAAAGCCACGGCCCGGTCATCAAGAGCCAAAAGCGCCTCCAAAGCCACACCTTGGACCTTCGGACCATAATGCGTCCAATTCCCGATCAAAGCCACCGTAACCGTTTCCGAACCATTGGGGGCCAAAACCCGAATCGCGGCTGTTTGGATTGCTGGGGACTGTTTTTCTCCCAAACATGTGATGAGAGCCGATTGAGCTTCTGGGGTCAAACTCACTCCGAGGAGTTCAATGGCCTCAACTCGGCTGGTTTGACCTGCCTTGGCATTTGCCGCCGTGCCGGCCGCCTTCGCCACAATCGAGGCTAGCCTAGCCCCTGAATCCGCTTTGGTAAGACTGGAGCCAGCCCGTCTCAAACCCTCGCCAAGAGCCTTCACCCAGCTCGCGTTGACAGGTTCGGTTGTCACCAAAGAGATCAAAGCAGCCGGATCTTTGCCTTCAGCAGCAGCCAATGTGAGGATTGATTCAGCAAATGAAGGCTCCAGCTTGTTCAAATCGCCATGAAGCTGCTCAAACAGGCCAATGCCTGCATTTCCCAGCACAGCCGCTTCCATCCATTTTCCGTTCAAGCCTTGTCGCGCCATTTTAGCGAGCCAGCCATCTCGCGAAGGAGTCTTCGGGGCCGCTAGCGCCGCTTGAAAACGAACCCTCGGAGAGGTGTCGGCCGCCAATGAAGCGAGCGTTGCTTCATCCAACTTTGAAACTCGCCGAAGCGCCGCTTCACGAACCTGCGCGTCGTTGTCCTTCGCCGCTCTGACGACATGTGCGGCTGTTAAAGCACCAAGCGACTCTAATGCGTTCATCGCATGGAGCTTCGCGAGCGTGTTGTCTTCACTCAATGTCTTCTCTAGCATCGGCACGGCTGCTTTGTCCTGACGCTCAAACAACAGACGCTGTGCAGTATCGCGATGCCAGCCATTGGGATGGCTGAGAA
Source organism: Prosthecobacter sp. (assembly GCA_017853885.1). Taxonomy (GTDB): domain Bacteria; phylum Verrucomicrobiota; class Verrucomicrobiia; order Verrucomicrobiales; family Verrucomicrobiaceae; genus Prosthecobacter. The sequence goes on along the minus strand of JAFMIR010000010.1, from coordinate 1,072 downwards.
GCATCACGAGCTTTTTCGTACTCGCTCCTGCGATGTTTCCTCTTCGCTCTTCGTCCTTTGTCCTTTGCCAGCCTTCCGGCACGATTCGATAAATGCGACCACGATCATTACCCTTGTTTAAATCGATGTGCTTTTTGATCTCGTCCGGGATGCTCCACGGATGCTCGATGACCTCGCGATACATGTCACAGATATGCAAACAACCGTCCGGGGCATTGGCGAAGTTCACAACGCGCACCCATGTGTCTTTGGAGGCGGCAAATTCAAAGCCGTGTTCGTCAGCGGGACGTTCGCCGATCAAGGAGATGCCGTCGGCGCTGGGCTTGATGATTTTGCGATGCACGAGCTGGCCGCCGGCGTCGCCGGAAAAGCTGTTGTTCACGAATTCGGAGCCGTAGGCATCGCCACGGTAGATCGTTGTGCCGGTGGCACCGGTGAAGTAGCCGCTGACGCGTCCGCCGCCTTCGACCGCGCCTTTCACGACTCCAGCGATGCGCCAACGCGTACGGATGATGCGCCAAGGCTCGTCTGGGCTAAGGCGAAAGACTTCTGCGGCACCACCATCGACGGCGATACTCTGACGTGCGGGCGGCATCTGGTAGTAGGGATTACGATTCGCGTACTTGTCGTCGTAAACCCAGTATTGAAGGTGGTCGCTGTTCGAGCAACCGAACTTGCGGCCGTAGTTGTCAAAGCTCATGCCGTATTGCGCGCCGCCTCCTTCTAGACCGAACTCGAGTGTGCGCGGATCAAACCAGAAGTCCTTTCCACCTAGCTCGACGCCTTTCAAATCGGGTCGCTTCGGGCTACTGATGACACCGCGATTGCCGCCACCAGCAAGGATGTGGACCTTGTTGTCCTGCCCCCACTGAAAGCTGTTCATGAGGCCCTGCACGTTGAGGATTTTCAACCCGGTTCCAAATCCAGTGAAGACCTTCTCACGCACATCAGCCTTGCCGTCAGCGTCCTTATCCTCAAAGCGCCAGATGTCCGGAGTAGCACCTACAAACAAACTCCCATCAGCCCAAATCAGGCCCGTCGGCCACGGCAAGTCATCAGCGAATACTTGGCT